>NZ_VTDM01000016.1 GCF_015627105.1 Acinetobacter baretiae
CGGATATACAGGAGTTATTGGAACACTATGGGCATCAGATTTTATGGTTACCGCCTTATAGCCCTGATTTGAATTTTATTGAAAAGACTTGGGCATGGATTAAGAAAAAGAGAAAAGAATGGCAAGAGGATTGTATTGATCGACTCTTTCAGATGTTTTTTCATTTCTGTATGAGTAATTAGATTGTTTGACTATATATTTCGATGGAGTGTTGCAATACTAATTTTTCCTTTTGCCATGTTACTGATGAAAACAAAAACATATAAAGTTATTGGTTCTTCTTTATTTGTATGGATTGCAACTTATGGTTTAAGTAAAACTCAGTTACAGCATAAAATTGAACACTTTTCACAAGCCATAAAGCATAAGCAGCTTGAAGACATACACTGGTTTGATGATGCTTTGGTGGTATTAAAACAGCATATTCAAGATGGTAAAACGGTCATTATTGCAACTGCTGCTCCCGAAATCTTAGCTCAAACATTAATTCGCTCTATCGGACTTAATATATGTGTTATTGGTACACCCATTAAAAAAATATGGGGTGGATGGGTCGGTTATGCACATTGTCGACACATTGAAAAAGTACAACGACTCCACCTCATGGGGGTTCAACAACCGTGGTATGCATCGTATAGCGATGACTTAGAAGCAGACTACCCTCTTTTAAAACACGGTCAACACGCTTATTTAATCAATAGCAAAACACCACATCATCTTTTACCCACTGAATTCAAAATCACTATGCTTCAATGGTCTTAAACTTATTGTTTTGACGTTGTTTAGGCTGTATCAAAAATCAGACGTTAAATATATCACTTTAAGTTGTACGCTTAACTTTCCTTGAAATTCATTCTTACTTAACGTGTAGACCAGTTTCACTTGTGTTTTTTGTGCATTAAATTCAAAATGATCTTTGGCATTAAACGCAATTGCATCAATGTATTGCCCTGATTCAAGCATTAAATTGAGTTTTAGATGTTTTTCTTTTAACCAACGAGCATGCTGAACGTGAAATACCCCCTCAAATACAGGCAAAGGGAATTTTTGCCCCCATGGGCCATAGTATTCAATGTGTTTAACAGCATCTAATGTAAAGTCTGTAGCATCAAGCTCACCATCTGTCCACAAAACAGCTTGGAAGAGTTGTGAGTCAAGGGTAGAAATTTCAGCATTGAATGCCTTTTTAAATCGCTCAAAATTGGCACGTTCAATGGTTAATCCTGCAGCTGCTGCATGACCACCAAAAAAACGAACTAAATCAGGGTATTTTTCAGCCACTCGTTCAATCACATCACGAATATGTATGCCTTCTACAGAGCGCGCTGAACCTTTAATATGTACACCATCTTCATCTAATGCAAAAACAATGCTCGGACGATAAAATTGTTCTTTAAGACGACCTGCAACAATTCCTATGACACCCTGATGCCAATGAGGTTCAAATAAAACCAATGCTAAAGGTAAATCTGTTTGATCGAATTGAATGTCTTGTAAGGTCTGCAATGCATCTTGTTTAATTTCAGATTCAACCGTTCTACGTTCTTGATTGAGTTGCTGTAGCTGTTGTGCCAACGGATATGCCTGTTCAAAGCTTTCTGCTAATAAACATTCCACGCCAATATGCATACTTTGCATACGTCCTGCTGCATTTAAACGAGGGCCAAGCGCAAAACCTAAATCGCTAGCATCAATACACGCCGCATCACGCCCTGCCACATGAAGTAAAGCTAAAATACCTGCCCGACAATGGCTTTGTTGAATTTTCCTTAAACCGACATCAATCAAAATACGATTATTGTGGTCAAGTACGGCCACATCGGCATATGTACCTAGTGCAACTAAGTCTAAATACTGCACCATATTTGTGGTGCTTTTATTATATTTTTTACGCTCTGTAACCAATGCGGCCAATACGTAAAATGCAACGCCCACGCCTGCCAATGCTTTACTGGCAAATGTACAACCCAATTGATTCGGATTAACCACAGCATCGGCCAATGGTGCAGGCTTGGTGGTTAAATGATGGTCTGTAATAATGACCGTCATACCATACTGTTTGGCTTGATTCACACCTGCATGGCTAGAAATCCCATTATCTACAGTAATCAATACATCAGGACTGTATGTTTGCTGTGCTAAATCGACAATTTTTTCAGTTAAACCATAACCATACTTAAATCGATCTGGTACTAAATAATGAACATTTGCACCTAAAGATCTTAAAACTAAAACCATTAAAGCCGTACTGGTTGCACCATCGGCATCATAATCACCCACAATGACTATGCTTTGTTTTTGATCGATAGCCTGATCAATATATTGCACAGCTTGATGTAAATTTTTGAGTGATGGTGCCAGTAAATGTTTAAGTTTGAGTTCGAGCTCATGAGCTGTATTTATCTGACGACGAGCTAAAATATTCGCCATCAATGGAGTAACACCCTGAAAGTTTTCAGGGTGTGTATAAAATGGTCGAGTTTTTATATGAATCAATGACATGTTTAAGTTAAGGCATCAAACGCTGTAATTGCCACGTCGTATGGTCTTGTTGAGTATATTGCAAACGATCATGTAAGCGATTCGGTCGACCTTGCCAAAATTCATACGCAGTTGCTTGTAAACGATACCCTCCCCAAAATTTAGGCTTATCTAATACAGGCTGTGTATCTATAGATGCTGAAAAATCATCAAAATGCTGTTGTAGTGCTGATCGACTTTCAATCATTCCACTTTGTGGTGTACTTACGTGTGCTGCAATTTGGCTATCTCTAGGACGTTTATGATAATACGCTGTCGATTCTTGTTCAGTCATTTTCAACACTTGACCAGAAATACGAATTTGACGCTCAAGATGAGGCCAATAAAATAAGATTTCTGCACGTGCATTATGCGCAAGATCTTGACCTTTTTGACTTTCATAATTGGTATAAAAATCATACCCTTGCTCTGTTGCACCTCTGAGTAAAACGGTACGAACATGAGGCTGTCCAGTTAGATCCACCGTGGCCAAATACATCGCATATGGTTCATCCATATTGATGGTTAACGCATGATTAAACCACTGTAAAAACTGCTCGTGTGGATTTTTCGATACCTGTGACTCAAGCAATTCACCTTTTTCATAACTGAGTCTTAATTCACTTAAGTCTTTAATACGATCACTCATGACGATCCATCCTTATGGTTTTAAGCTTGATTGGCGTGTTTTTTAATTGCATCTGCTAAACGATGTGCCAATGCTTGAACTTCATCGGCTTGGTCACCCTCTACCATCACACGAATCATAGGTTCTGTTCCCGATTTACGAATAAGCAGTCGCCCACGCCCTTTCAACTGTGTTTCAGCATCTTCAAACAATGTCACTAATGCAGGTATTGCAAACGGGTCAATCATTTTTTCTAAACGTAAATTAATCAATATTTGAGGAAACAGTTCAAACCCTTCAACCAATTCGTGTAAGGCTTTATTTTGATAAACCATCACGGTAAGTACTTGTAATGCAGCAATAATTGCATCACCTGTTGTACTTTTATCTAAGGTTAAAATGTGTCCTGATGGCTCACCACCTATCGCCCATTGTTGATCTACCAATTTTTGTAATACATGACGATCACCCACTTGGGCTCTTAAAAATGGAACTTCAACCTCTTTTAATGCAAGCTCTAAAGCCATGTTACTCATGACTGTACCCACAATACCTACAGGCTTTTTCTTCGCTTTGGTCGCCAAAATATATAAAATGTGGTCGCCATCGAGTAATCGACCAAATTGGTCAACCAACACAACACGGTCTGCGTCACCATCAAAGGCAATACCAAGATCTGCCCCATGTTCAACAACTGCTTGTTGTAAGAGACTTGGGTGTGTTGACCCACAATTTTCATTAATATTTTGTCCATTGGGCTCATTATGTATCGCAATAACTTTAGCACCCAATTCACGAAATACCGCAGGCCCTACGTTGTACGCTGCGCCATGAGCACAATCCACCACAATCGTGACATTACGCAAATTGTAGTGATATGGAAAACTTGATTTACAAAATTCAATATAACGCCCATTGGCATCTTTTACACGAACACTTTTACCCAGTCCAGCTGCATCTTCAATGACAATATCATGTTGTAATTCTTCATTAATTTCATTTTGCAATGATTCAGGGAGTTTTTTTCCTTCAGATGAAAAAAACTTAATACCATTGTCAAAATACGGATTATGCGATGCAGAAATAACAATTCCTGCATCTGCATGTAAAGCTCGTGTTAAATGAGCAATCGCAGGTGTAGGTAATGGCCCCAATAAATGTACATATACGCCAGCGGCATTGAGTCCTGCTTGCAAAGCAGCCTCTAAAATATAACCAGAGAGCCGAGTATCTTTCCCTAATACAACCACCGGTTTACGGTCAACATTTTGTTTTTTTAACACCTTGCCCGCAGCAAAGCCAAGTTTTAACGCAAACTCAGGCGTAATGGGTAGCTGACCAAATTTTCCACGAATACCGTCTGTACCAAAATAACTCATGCGTCTCTCATTCACTCATTGAACAGGCCATCAGTTATTCGCCTGTTTTATTTGTTTTTCCATTTTTATACTTTACACCAAAAGTAAAAAGACCGTCATGTTTTGACGGTCTTTTTATTTTTCAACATCCCGTTAACCAATGTGATAGTTGGGTGCTTCTTTGGTAATGGTCACATCATGTACATGTGATTCTTTCATTCCTGCTGCAGTAATTTTTACAAATTTTGCATTATGGCGTAAAGCATCTATGCTGTTTGAACCTGTGTAGCCCATAGATGAACGTAAACCACCCATCATTTGATGGAGAATAACCCCCATAGGCCCTTTGTAAGGTACACGCCCTTCAATGCCTTCAGGCACAAGCTTTTCAGCACCTGCCTTTGCATCTTGGAAGTAGCGGTCAGCAGAACCTGTTGATCCTGCCATTGCACCTAAAGACCCCATACCACGGTATGCTTTGTAGTAACGACCTTGGAAGAACTCAACTTCGCCCGGCGCTTCTTCAGTCCCTGCAAGCAAAGAACCCACCATGATGGTGCTTGCACCAGCACCAATTGCTTTGGACATATCGCCTGAAAAGCGAATACCGCCATCTGCAATTAAAGGAATTTGTTCTTTTAATGCATTTGCCACGCTATCAATGGCAGACATTTGTGGTACGCCAATCCCTGCAACAATACGCGTTGTACAGATTGAACCTGGGCCAATCCCTACTTTTACAGCATCTGCACCTGCATCTAATAATGCTAAGGCTGCATCACCTGTTGCAATATTACCGCCAATCACTTGCACCTGTGGAAAGTTCTTTTTCACCCAGTTTACACGGTCGATTACACCTGCTGAGTGTCCATGTGCAGTATCTACCACAATCACATCTACACCAGCTTCAACCAATGCTTCAACGCGTGATGGTGTTTCTGCACCTGTGCCTACAGCAGCACCGACACGTAAACGGCCTAAATGATCTTTTGAACTGTTTGGATATAATTCAGCTTTGCGAAAATCTGTAACTGTAATTAAGCCTTTGAGTGTATTTTTCTCATCGACAACAAGTACTTTTTCAATACGATGTTTTTGTAATAACGCTTGAATATTTTCTTTAGACTCACCTTCACGCACTGTAACAAGGCGTTCTTGTGTCGTCATAATATGGCTTACAGGTTGTTCAAGATTCGTTTCAAAACGTGTGTCACGCCCTGTCACAATTCCTACGACTTGGCCATCTTTTACAACAGGCACACCACTAATATTATTGGCATGTGTAATGGCATTGAGCTCACGCACTGTTGTTTCTGGAGTCACTGTAATTGGATCTTTGACCATACCCGCTTCAAATTTTTTGACGCGGCGTACTTCGGCAGCTTGCGCTGCAATATCCATATTTTTATGAATAATACCAATACCGCCATTTTGCGCCATCGCAATTGCCATACGTGCTTCAGTCACCGTATCCATAGCAGCAGACACTAAAGGCACATTGAGATGGATATCACGTGTTAAACGCGATTTAAGAGAAACATCTTTAGGTAGGACAGTAGAATAGGCAGGCACTAATAAGACATCATCGAAGGTCAGGGCTTCTTGAATGATTGTCAGCATAACAGTCTCACTGGTTAATTCCGTGAGCTATTATAAACAAATTTTTTTTCAAATTTCATTTATTCTGTATTTTTTTTCAAAAATCTGATGTTTTACGATGACAGATCCTTATTTTTAGGCATGTAAAATCAAAATAGAGGCTTATATTGTTCAACACGAATATAAGCCTCTGCACGATTATTTTGGATAAAAAACGTCATGAATGATTATTTTTTAAAGCTTATTTTGTATAAAAAAGCCAAAGTCTCTGTGTCAAATTAAGACATATAATGTTGTACAACTGCACTAATACCCACAATTAAAAAGATACATGCACCTATTTTATGAATTAATGCAATCGGTAGCTTACCTGCTAATTTATTGCCTAAAAATACTGCAGGGGCATTTGCAATCATCATGCCGACCGTAGTACCGACCAACACGGTTAAAATACTATCGAAACGTGCCGACAATGCAACTGTTGCAATTTGTGTTTTATCGCCAATTTCTGCAAGAAAGAATAAAATAAAGGTTGCACCAAATACACCAAAGCGTTGCCATTTATAAATACTTTCGGCTTCATCGCCGTCTAATTTATCTGGGATCAGCATCCAAACAGCCATTCCAACAAAACCTAAGGCTAAAATCCAAACCATGGTGGTTGGACTCACCACTGTGGTTAGCCATTGGCCTAAAACAGCTGAAATACCGTGGTTAATGGTGGTCGAAAGTACAATTGCCAATAAAATTGGCACGGGTTTACGAAAACGTGCGGCAAGTAAAAGGGCAAGAAGCTGTGTTTTGTCTCCCATTTCGGCAAGGGCAACGATAGAGACAGAGATGAGAAAAGCATACATGACATGTTTTCCTTGGCCAGCACAAATACCTATGACTTACCTCTCCTGCTAGCCAAGGTGCAGAGAAAGTAAATCAAAGGTCTTGCCAACAAAAGAAAAACTGGTTCTTTGCTACAATGGCCATGTTCAGAATATATAGAACAAGTATGTTGACCATCATCTATTTACGAGATGTAAATAGCGGCTACTCCCCAATGAAGTTAGCGCCATTATATAAGAGTTTTTATATTTTTCAATCCCTACTAAAACAGTTGGGTTTAAAAAAATGAAACAATTTATGTGTATTTCTGTAAAACATGCCTATACTTTGTATCTATGCTTCATGAGTAAAATTCATGGAATATTCTGATTGATCGATCTAAAACATAATATTCAAAATACTTTTACCAATATTATTGTTGTTAAAAAAATCTCGAACCGTATATTTTTTCAAAACCACGCATGCCTCCACTATTCAACAAATATTTAAAATATGCTGATTTTTATCATCAATACTTAAAACAATATCTTCCATTTTTCTGTGCATGTTATGTCCTTTCATAGTCATTGAAACTACATGAGATTTAAGAATTAAAGATACGATCTATCTATGCTCATTTCGTCATAAAGACGTAGGATTTTAATCAAGAATAATCGACACCTTCAGTGCATTCTTAAAACAGTATTCACTCAGACAGTTTAGTTCATGCAAAAAATAAATATTATTGATTCGCATACAGGTGGTGAACCAACTCGATTAGTTTTAAACGGCTTTCCTTTTTTAGGCCATGGCAATATGGCCAGTCGAAAAGCCATTTTGGCAGAAAAATATGACCATTTTAGAACGTCAGTCATGTTAGAGCCGAGGGGGAATGATGTACTGGTGGGTGCACTTTTATGTGAACCTGTTAACCCACATGCCAGTGCGGGCGTTATTTTTTTCAATAATTGCGGTTATTTAAATATGTGTGGCCACGGCACGATTGGATTAATTGCATCTCTTGCATATTTAAACAAAATTTCTGTGGGTACACATATTATTGAAACAGTTGTAGGTGATATACAAGCCACCTTACATGCAGATATGAGTATTAGTATTCGCAATGTGATTTCATATCGCTATAAAAAAGATGTTGTTTTCACTGTACCTGATCTTGGTGTGATCAAAGGTGATATTGCGTGGGGAGGTAATTGGTTTTTTTTAATCTCCGAACACGGCCAAGATCTCAGTATTAAAAATATTTCACAACTGACAAAGTATACATCTACGATCAAAAGTGCCTTAAAAAAGGCCAATATTACAGGTGCAGATGGGCAAGAGATTGATCATATTGAATTATTTTCAGATGACCCACATGCAGACAGCAAAAACTTTGTTTTATGCCCCGGCCAAGCCTATGACAGATCACCCTGTGGTACAGGAACAAGCGCAAAAATTGCTTGTTTGGCTGCAGATAAAAAATTACTCCCCCATCAAATATGGACACAAGCCAGTATTATTGGCAGTCAATTTAAAGCAAGTTTTGAAACAATCGATGACCATCTGATTCCGACCATTACAGGTACTGCACATATCAGTGCAGAAACAACCCTCATTATTGATGAACGGGACCCTTTTGCATGGGGGATTCAACCATGAATCCTGATGTAATTATTGTCGGTGCAGGGATTATTGGGGCGGCTTGTGCATATGAATTGGCAAAAAATGGCCGTAGTGTACACATTATTGATGCCAAAATAGGAGGTGCAACCTCTGCAGGTATGGGGCACTTAGTGATTATTGATGATTTACAGCCTGAGCTAGAATTAACTGCGTGGTCTGTACGATTATGGCATTCACTCGCTCAAGACCTCACCACATCATGTGCTTTTAAACATACGCCTACTTTATGGCTTGCAAGTTCAGAAGATGAATTAAAGATTGCCAGTGAAAAATACGAGCGCCTCATTAAAGCAGGGGTTCGTTGTCAATTAGTCAATCAAAAAGCGCTCTATCAATTAGAACCACATTTAAAAAAGGGCTTATTAGGTGGGCTTAAAGTATTAGATGATGGACTAGTATATGCGCCTGCTGCTGCACAGTGGTTTATTCAGCAATACCCTCACCTTATCCAAGTGACTCATGCTAAAGTGGCTGAAATTAAAGAACATTCTATCATTCTTGATGATGGTTGTATTTTACATACGCAACATATCATTGTTGCCAATGGTATTCATGCCACAGATTTTTTTACCGAATTTCCTATTGTGGCTAAAAAAGGCCACTTGGCGATTACAGATCGCTACCCCGACATTCACATTAATCACACTTTAGTCGCTTTGGCATATGCAGCAAATACCCATGCTTCAAGTGGTGTTTCTGTGGCTTGCAATATTCAACCTAGACCGACAGGGCAATTATTTATTGGATCATCTCGTCAATTCGATAATACAGATTCCAACATCGAACCTGAAGTCATGCTCAAAGTTTTAAACACTGCGGTGGATTATCTTCCATTATTGGCTGACTTAAATATATTAAGAACATGGACGGGTTTACGTGCAGCAACCCCTGATGGACTGCCTATTATTGGTAAACATCCACACTATCAGTCCATTTATTTAGCAATTGGTCACGAAGGGTTAGGTGTAACCACAGCCACAGGAACAGCCCAAATTATTGCCTCTATGCTATGTGATTTACCTTTAAACATCGCTATCGATTCTTTTTCTGCAGAACGCTTTATAGGTGATCATCATGGCTCATGTTAGATTGTATATCAATGATCATTTAACTGTTGTGGAGTACGGTACAAGCGTTGCCGCAGCTTTATTAAATACCACACATGGCATATGTCGGCACTCTGTTTCTGCTGAACCACGTTCACCCTTTTGTGGTATGGGGGTGTGCCATGAATGTCGAGTAGTCATTAATGGTGTGAGACAACTTGCCTGCCAAACGTTATGCGAAGCCAACATGCACATCACGGTTGAATCATGAAAACACATTACCATATTATAATTATTGGTGCAGGACCTGCAGGATTAAACGCAGCCATTTCAGCTGCTCAATCTGCACAATCTATTGCAATATTTGATGACAATATTTTCGCTGGCGGTCAAATATGGCGTAACGGCCCTCGTGCCAAATTACCTCTCATCGCACAAAAAACGCAAGCCATTGTCGCTGACTTACCTCATGTAGATTTGATTCAATCTGTAAAAGTGATTGCAGTAATACAGCCCAAAATTTTACTCGTGGAACACGCAGGACAAAGCCTACAAATACACTATGACAAAATTATTATATGCACAGGTGGCAGAGAACTCTTTTTACCCTTTCCCGGTTGGACTTTACCCGGTGTAACTGGTGCAGGTGCATTACAAGCATTGATTAAAGCTGGGCTCGATGTAAAAAATAAAAAAATTGTCATTTCTGGTACAGGGCCATTACTACTAGCAAGTGCTCAAACAGCTAAAAAAGCAGGTGCTCACGTTATTTTTATTGCTGAGCAAACTCCATATAAACAGATTAAAAATTTTGCTTTTCAATTATGGCGCTGGCCAAAAAAAATATTACAGGCCATTTTTATGCCTATTATCTCCTATCATACCGATAGCTTTGTGATAGAAGCACAAGGAAATCACGCCATACAATCTGTGACCATACACACACCAAAAGGCATAAAAACTATCGATTGTGACTATCTCGCATGTGGCTATGGCATCATTGCCAACACTCAAGTCGCTTCACTGTTGGGAGCGAACATTAAAGAAACCGTTGTACATGTCGATGAAATGCAACAAACATCTTTAGAAGATATTTTTGCTGCAGGTGAATGTACAGGTTTTGGTGGAAGTGAGTTATCAATCGTTGAAGGTCAAATTGCAGGCTATGCTGCAATAGGCGATACCCAACGTGCACAACAACTGTTTGCCCAAAGAGCACATGATCAAAAATTTTCCCACCTTCTCAAAACAACATTTACATTACGTGCTGAAGTAAAACGCTTGGCAACATCTGAGACCATTTTTTGTCGGTGTGAAGATGTTACACTCGCGCAAGTCATACAACATAAAGATTGGTATGACACTAAGTTACAAACCCGTTGTGGCATGGGTGCTTGCCAAGGAAGAATATGTGCTGCGAGTGCAACGTGTTTATTTGGTTGGGATACTGTCAAAACTAAAGTCCCATTATCACCTATACGCACCAAATCACTGATTGAAATGCTCACTCAGCAAAGCAAGTAAATCAGAATGAGATCCATACCATGTCATTATCCCTCTTACCCAAACTCAGTTCAAATTTAGAAAATTTTATTCAAGATTTACATGCTATTGAACCACTTTTAGATGTTTTATCTGATGTGGTTTTTTTTATTAAAAACACCAAAGCTGAATATGTATTTGTGAATCAAACCTTGGTCAAAAGATGTGGCTTGTCCAACAAACATGACCTACTCAATAAAACATCTGCACAAATTTTTGAGGGCATATCAGGTGATGCATACACACAACAAGACCATGAAATTTTAAGAAAAAAATCAAAACTGACCAACCATTTAGAACTACATTTGTATCATCATTATGAATCGGGTTGGTGCTTGACCCATAAAGAACCCTTGTTTGACCCTTTAGGAAATATGGTAGGTATTGCGGGTATATCTAAAGATCTTCATTCAACAGAGCACACACATCGTGCTTTTCATAAAGTGCTTGATGTCGAAAACTATATTAAACAAAATATCTCACAGCCCATTTTAATGTCTGATTTAACAAAAATCACCCAAACGTCAATTGCACAGCTCGAACGTTATTGCAAAAGAATCTACCAACTCACCCCAAGACAAATGATTAGTAAATATCGCTTACAACAGGCATTAGAACTATTAAAAGAAAATATTCCCATCATTGAAATAAGTTTAAAGTGTGGCTATACCGACCACAGTGCTTTTTGCAGACACTTTAAAATACATACCGGCATGTCACCAACACAGTACAGACAGCTCATCAAATAATTTCAACACAAAAGATTGAAAAATAAAAGGCGCTGTATCTGTCCTTTTATTTTTCACCACTGTTTTATACAGACGGTTCTTGCCGACCATTAATTAAGCGATTAATCTTTAAAGGATTACTGTCTTTTAATGCATCAGGTAACAAAGCCTGAGGGTAGTTTTGATAACAAACAGGTCTTAAATAACGATCAATCGCAAGCGTCCCTACAGATGTACCGCGTGCATCTGAAGTTGCAGGATAAGGGCCACCATGAACCATGGCATCACACACTTCAACCCCTGTTGGATAGCCATTCATTAATAAACGACCTGCTTTTTCTTCAAGTATTGGAACAATACTGGCAAATTCAAGCAGATCTTGCTCATCGGCAATCAATGTTGCCGTTAATTGTCCTTGCATACAATGCAGTGCTTTATACAATTGTTCTTGATGATCTACTTCAATCACAATTGTTGTTGGACCAAATATTTCTTCTTGGAGCAATGGATCGCCTTTAAACAATAACTCAACATCGGCTTTAAAAAGTTGTGATGAAGCTTGTTCATTGTCTTGTTTTTTCCCCGCCAAATGTTCTACCCCATGATGTGAACATAAATGCTCTACACCTGATCGATAGTTGTTGAGTGTACTTTTATTTAACATATATTGGGTGGGTTGTTCTTGCATCATGATTTTGAGCGTATCAATAAATGTACTAAATTGTGGTGAACGAATACCCAACACAAGACCCGGACTTGTACAAAATTGCCCACAGCCCATCGCCACTGAATCAGCCAACTGCTGTGCGATCTGTTTTGCTCGATTATTTAGTGCCTCAGGAAGCAAAATCATCGGATTAATACTGCTCATTTCTGCAAATACAGGTATGGGTTGTGGTCGAGCTGCAGCCATATCATATATGGCTCGCCCTCCTTTTAAAGACCCTGTAAAACCAATGGCTTTTATTTTAGGATGTTTAACGATAAATTCACCCACACCATTGCCATACACCATGTTAAACACACCTTTAGGCATATGACTTTTTTCAACTGCTTTATTTATGGCCTCTGCCACAAAATGTGCAGTTAACATATGACCGCTGTGTGCTTTGACAACCACACTACAACCTGATGCCAATGCAGATGCTGTATCCCCACCTGCCGTCGAAAAGGCCAAAGGAAAATTACTTGCGCCAAACACACCAACAGGACCTATCCCCATACGCATTTGACGTAGATCCGGCCGAGGAAGTGGCGTTCTGTCTGGAATTGCTGTATCAATTCGAGCACCTAAAAAATCGCCCTGACGTAATACCTTTGCAAAAATACGCATTTGCCCTGAAGTTCTTGCCCGCTCACCGTGTATTCTCGCCACAGGCAATGCCGTTTCTTGCGATACAATATCAATAAAATCTGTACCGAGTAAATCAAGCTCATCCGCTATATTTTCCAGAAAAACTGCTCTTTTTTCAGGTGAGATCTGTTTATATTCTACAAATGCTGTATAGGCAGCATCACAAGCTTGGTTTACTTCTAATTCAGTTGCTTGATAAAAAGTATAAGGCAATGCTTCTTGAGTCATCGCATTTTTACTCGTTAAGGATGCTTCACCTTGGCAACTCATCTTCCCTGCAATACTTTGATGTCCTATACGCATTTTAATACCCTCTTTAATGAACAACTCGAAATATGCTCATGACGACTGACCAATATAGCGTCATAATATTCCAATAATTAGTATATCGTATACAATAATATCTATTAAATAAATAGGTGTAAAAAATATCTCCCCATATTTTGAATACCACGAATACTTTAATTTCTCATTTTTTTCAAAACTAACCACTAGAAAAATACAAATAAGCAAAATAATCCATTAGGTTTTAAATTATTTTCCAATGAATTTACTGTCACTAAAAGGTGCAATCTATTTTTTTTGCACTTCTTTTGTGCTCATTTAAAGCCCATGAAAATAAAAATAATTCATTGATTAATGTATATCGTATACGATATTATAAAACAACGTTCAATCACCCTCTCAAATTTTTACTTCATTTTAGAGGTGAAATCACCATTTAATATCATAGGTAAAACATGACAAATATTTTTACAGGATGCATACCTGCACTCATGACACCATGTACGCAAGATCGTCAGCCAGATTTTGATGCTTTGGTAAAAAAAGGACAGCAACTTATTCATGCAGGAATGCGTGCTGTTGTTTACTGTGGCTCAATGGGAGATTGGCCTTTACTGACCGAAGCACAGCGCCAAGAAGGCGTTCAACGTCTTGTTGATGCTGGTGTTCCCACCATTGTGGGTACAGGGGCAATCAATAGCAAAGAGGCGATTTCACATGCCACACATGCACAGCGAGTGGGTGCACAAGGTTTAATGGTTATTCCTCGTGTATTATCGAGAGGACTTTCAGCAACTGCACAAAAAGCGCATTTTTCTGCAATTTTAGCAGCTGCACCTCACCTCCCTGCAGTCATTTATAATAGCCCATATTATGGTTTTAGTACCCGTGCCGATTTGTTTTTTGAATTACGTCAATCCTTTCCAAATCTCATTGGTTTTAAAGAGTTTGGGGGTGCTGCCGATATGCGTTATGCCGCTGAATTTATTACATCCAAAGATGAATCTATTACCCTTATGGCAGGGGTAGACACGCAAGTATTTCATGGGTTTGTTCATTGCAATGCTACAGGTGCCATTACAGGTATTGGCAATGCACTGCCTAAAGAAGTTTTACAGTTGGTTAAACTGAGTCAAATGGCCGCCACAGGAGACCATCAAGCACGCCGTTTAGCACAAGAGTTAGATGCTGCCCTTCGCGTATTATCTTCTTTTGATGAGGGTACAGATTTAGTTTTATACTACAAATATTTAATGGTGTTAAATGGTGATTTAGAATACAGTTTACACTTTAATGAAACAGATATATTAAGTGATTCTCAACGTAACTATGTTGAAATTCAATATAATTTATTTAAAACATGGTATAAAAACTGGTCTACTCAACTCTAAAAAACCAAGTCGAACATGCAAGCATGCGTGGATTTTATAGCCTTAAATTTGTCTATATTCAGTAAAATAAATTGTATAAATCCATTCCCATTCAATGCGATGTTGATGAATTCTGTGTAGAACCCAATAAAACATATAAATCGTGACAGACATGATTTATATGTTTTTCTATTAAATACTCTGCAAGCTTAATATCTTTTTCGCTACACGCATCGACAATTTTCCAATGCTCAAGATCTGCATGACGTTTACCTTGGTCATTACTCATTTGAATACGTAAATATCGTTCTATTTTATCGTATATAGATCGAATTAATCCTAACATATACGGCCGTTGTGCAGGCTCATACAAACATGAATGAAGTTGCCAGTTTAAGCGAGCCCACTGACCCAAATCTTGGGTCTGACCAAAAGCACGACAAATTTCTTTTGCTTTTTCAATGGTATCCAACGTCATATTCGGAATGGCTAAAGCGATTAGTTTTGTCTCTAGCATCACTCTGACTTCAAATATTTGTGCCAAATCTGTATCAGAAATTTTTGTGACAATTGCACCTTTGTTCTTAATAAATTCAACAAGGCCTTCTGCCTCTAAACGTTTAAGGGCTTCTCTAACAGGAATTTTACTGACGTTAAATCGCTTGGCAATCTCATCTTGTCGAATCGGTTCTTCTTCAGCAATAACACCAGATACAATCGCTTCTCGAATATATCTTAAAACCACCTCTGAATTCGATGGCATTGTACTCAAATCTGCAACACTAAAAGATGAAAAAGTCAAAATAACACCAAGGTCAAACTGTAAATAGACATTGTATATTAAATACACCTTTAAAGGGATGGTTCATCTTTCAACCTGTATTTATGACAACTCCCTCTCAAATACATCTAAATCACATCAAAAAAATGATTCATATCAATGAATTATACCATTATTAGACAAGTTTATTTGTTCATAACAAAATTCCTTTTCTATGCTCATTTAGGTCATCAAAAATTTCTTTTTTATTTTAGATAGATGATAAAAATTGGTGTTTTAGACAGCTTCATTGTGTTTTTACAAGCAAACTATTTTTTTATAGAAAATATATTTGAGTCACTCCATTCAAAAAAGCTAAAAAACGGTATTTTTTATAAAAAATCATAATTGGCATTAAAAATGCTTCAATAAAAATAAATGCCATTAAATGGTCTGATTTTTTTATCACATTGGTCGCCAAACCCAAAAAGTAAAGGAGAAGAATATGCAGTTCGATTGGGTCTATACCTTTAGCCAACTGTGGAATATGTCTTTTTGGAAAGCCAGTCTAGTCGTTATTGAATTAAGTTTAATTGTTTGGATACTCGGCACTATTCTTGGTTTTATTTTGGCACTTGCAAGACAAGCAAAAAACCCAATTATCGCCAAAGGAATTTCTTTATATATTTGGTTTTTTAGAAGCTTACCACTGCTTGTTTTATTGGTATTTGTATTTAACTTACCACAAATGTTTCCATCAACCAGTTCACTGCTGTCTTCCCCTTTTATTGCTGGCATGATTGCAATGCTCATTAGTGAATCTGCCTATATTTCAGAAATACATCGATCAGGCTTATCTTCTATTCCAAAAGGTCAAATCGAAGCAGGAAAAGCTTTAGGCATACGATATGTAGGAATACAAAAATATATTGTTATTCCTCAAGCATTACGTGTTGCCATGCCAAACTTAGGCAATGAATTTGTCACGATCGTAAAATTAACCTCATTGGTTTCCATTATTTCTTTAACAGAAATTTTACTGGTCGGACAACGCTTATATACGCAAAATTTCCTTGTTATTGAAACCATGGTTGCTGTTGCATTTTATTATGTATTAATCGTTACTGTATTTGGTTGGGCTGTAAGTTGGTTTGAAAAAAAGCTCGACTTTTCACGACGTCAACCAGGGCTTCTTACTGCAGATGACCCTTTAAATCATGTGCAATACACATCACAAGTGCCAACAGCCCAAAAAAAACCATCGGTCGACTATGTAGGAGAATACGCTTTAGAAGCACATCAGGTGGTTAAATCATACGGTGAGCACCACGTGCTTAAAGGTATCGATTTACAAGTAAAATGGGGGCAAGTGGTTTCGATTATTGGCCCATCTGGATCAGGAAAAACAACATTTATACGTACACTCAATGGATTAGAAACCTTAACAAAAGGGCATGTATCTCTTTTAGGTCAACCTTTTTTATCATCGGACACATCACCAGCTGACAGTAAAAACTATCAAAACAATATTATTCATGTGGGTATGGTATTTCAAAACTTTAACTTATTCCCTCATAAAACAATTTTGGAAAATGTCACCTTAGCGCCGTCTTATCACAATAAATCAAATGCGTTAATCCATAAATTAACGGCGTTAAAAGTTCTTGAAAAAGTGGGCATGAAGCAACATGCCAATAAATACCCACACCAACTTTCAGGCGGTCAACAACAACGGGTTGCTATCGCACGTGCTTTAGCGATGCAACCATCGGTCATTTTATTCGATGAACCAACTTCTGCGTTAGATCCAGAGCTCGTTGGTGAAGTATTGAAAGTCATTGAAGATCTTGCCAAAGAAGGCATGACCATGATGATTGTGACCCATGAAATGGACTTTGCACTGCAAGTATCTGATCGAGTTATTTTTATGGAAGGTGGACATATTGTTGTAGATGCATCTCCAGCGCAAATTAAAGCATCGGACAATCAACGCTTGCAGCAATTTATGGGCATAGAGTCAAACGCATCATAGAAAATACTTCATGGGCAAGAAACACACAGCGCAAGCCAATGTTGCAAATCACTGATTTGCGCCAAGACTTCATTTCAACGACAGCTACATGATGTAGCAAGAGGAATCTCTATGTACAAAGATTATCCTTCAGCCTACCAACCATCTGAAGGTTCATTGTTTGATGTGAATAAAGATTTTTATGATCTCATTCGTACAACAACCAATGCTCGTACACGTGTAAGCCAAGTCGAAGTACCTATTCGCTCAGGTTATGCATGGAAAGTAAATGCAGGACAAGTGTTTAGAGTTACTGCACCTCATGGGCCTCAAGTGGGTGATTTTAATATTTGGAATGCTCATGACCCAAGAGAACGCTTATGGGCTTCACGCACTAGACAGCTACAAGGTTCGCACGTGAGTATCTATGATCGTTTATGGTCAACACTCCCCTTCATGCGACCATTGGTCACTATTACTGACGATAGCCTCAAAGATTATGGCATCGATGAACACGGTGGTCGTATACATGACCTATTAGGTACACGTTGTGACCCATATATTAACCGCATTTTAACAGGACAAGATTTCAACCATCATTGTCATTCCAACTTAACTAGAGCTGTTTTACCGCACGGCCTGACTGAATTTGACGTGCATGATGTTTTAAATATTTTTCAGGTTACTGGCTTAAATCATGACAGCAAATATTTCATGAAAGCCTGTCCTGCTCAACAAGGGGACTATTTAGAATTTTTTGCAGAGATTGATGTGTTATGTGCTCTATCTACATGCCCTGGTGGCGATCTGTCTTTGCCCATGTGGGGGCCAGAGGCACAAGACCCTCTATCTGTTTGTAAACCGCTTGGGGTAGAGGTTTTTGACCTAGACCCACAGTTGCTCAAAGGTTGGACATCACCTGAATGCTCACCATATGCAGGCCAACATGGCCTTACTTTAAAAGATTAATTAATTACCCCATTTTCGGAGATTACACATGCTTAAAAAAATCAGTATTACCACCTGTTTCACAACTTTAGTTCTTGCCCTTTCAGCATGCAGTAAGCCTGAAGAAAAAAAAGAAACTGCTGTTGCTGATGCAACACCAGCAGCAGCCACATTAAATATTGGCGCAGATTTAACCTACCCTCCATATGGCTTTTTCAAAGACAATACACCACAAGGCTTTGACGTTGAATTACTTCAGTTATTGGCCAATGCCAATCAACAAAAAGTTGAATTTATTGACACTCGCTTTGCAAACTTAATTCCAAGTTTAAATAGTAAAAAATTTGATGCCGTTGCATCTTCAATGTTTATTACGCCTGAGCGTGAAAAACAAGTCAATTTTATTCCTTATGCCAAAGTCGGCAACGCACTCATTGTTCGTACTGGAGAATCGTTTGCACCCAAAGATGTAAAAGAGCTATGTGGTAAAACATTATCTATTATTAAAGGTTCAGCAGCTGTTCCTAAATTAGATGAGTTATCCAAAGGCTATTGTGTTGAAAACCACAAAAAAGGGATTACTGTTCGAGAGTTCGAAACATCTCCTGAAGCATTACAATCATTACTTGCCAAGTCATCTGATGTTCAGTTTGATGATACAGATGTTGCAAAAAGCTTTGTGGCTAAAGTCAATGGCAAGGTGGTGATCTCCTCTACAGAACCTTTATACCCACAAATTTTAGGTATTGCTGTACGTAAAGATGACCCAGCAACATTAGCAAGTCTCACCAAAGCCTTAGATACCATTAAAGGCAATCAAGAGTATCAAAAACTACTTGATAAATACGGCATTAAAGCTGTGAATTAATTTATTTTTTACCTCCTGCAAGTGCAATTCATGCACAGGCAGGAGGTTCATTTATTGCTCAATACACGCAATAACATCATCTGCTTGCAAATTGGTTTGACATGCAATAGTGATAATTAATCGACCTGCCTGATGAGCAATAATCGGAACTTCCATTTTCATGGCTTCCATAACCCCAATGATTTGATCTTTTTCGACCATACTTTCAGAATCCACTTTCCACTGTGTAATCACCCCACTCATCGGAGCCAGTACAGCATTGGCATCATGTGCTGTTTCTTCCACTAAAAGTGGTGACTGATTTGCTTGGCCAAGTAGACTTAACAGTGCAATAGGTAAACCAACATCATGTAGTTTTCCATCAATTTCAAGCTTAAGATACTGCATTGATGCTGTATTTGTATGTTGGCTACGCTGAAATACATCGTCATTGGCATTAAAATCTTGTTCAATCCAACGAGTATGTACTTTAAATTCATCAATAAAATCAGGTTCATTTAAAACAGCCTGATGAAAAGATAATACCGTTGCCACCCCTGTAATCTGAAATTGACTGAGTGCTCGCTTTGCACGTTGTATCGCCAATGCTCGCGTAGGCGCGGTAATAATTAATTTTGCGAGTAAAGAGTCAAAATGCCGAGAAACTACACTGCCCTGCATTACTCCCGTATCTAAACGAACTCCTAACCCACTTGGTGGTATAAATTTCGTCAGCCCACCAAAGGCAGGAATAAAACCTCTTGCAGGGTCTTCAGCATTGATTCGAAACTCAATGGCATGACCCTGTGGTATAGGCATACGTTCAATAGATAACCCATGCCCCAATGCAATAGAAATTTGTTCGGCAACCAAGTCTACGCCTGATGTCTGTTCCGTAATCGGATGTTCCACTTGTAAACGCGTGTTGACTTCTAAAAATGATAATGTGCCATTTTGACTCAGTAAATACTCTACTGTTCCTGCACCTACATAACCTGCTTTTTTACAAATGGCAGTCGCCGAATCAATAATCTGCTGTAAGATATGCTCAGAAATAAATGGTGCAGGAGACTCCTCAACCAGTTTTTGATTACGGCGTTGCAATGAGCAATCTCGTGTACCGACCACCACCACTTGACCCTGTTGGTCTGCAACTACTTGAGCTTCGATATGTCGTGGGCGGTCTAAATACTGCTCAACAAAACACTCACCTCGGCCAAATGCACTCACGGCTTCTCGAACCGCAGATTCATAAAGTGGCTGTACTTCCTCTAAATGATGTACCACTTTTAGACCACGACCACCGCCACCAAATGCTGCTTTAATTGCAATCGGCAACCCATATTGCACCGCAAAATCATAGGCTTGTTGGGCATTTTTTAATGGCTCAGAAGTACCTTTCACCAAAGGTGCACCTACAGCTTGTGCAATTTTTCGGGCTTCTATTTTGTCGCCTAACAACGTAATACTTTTAGGTGAAGGCCCCACCCAAATTAACCCAGCATCTAAAACGGCTTGTGCAAACTCTGCACGTTCCGACAAGAAACCATACCCCGGATGTACCATTGTCGCACCCGACTGACGAGCTACTATTAAAATCGCATCAATGTTTAAATAGGTTTCTTGAGCAGTCACACCTTTTAATGCCCATGCTTCATCTGCATATTGCGTGTGTAAACTGTCGACATCTTCATTGGCATACACTGCAATCGATGAGATTGTTAAATCTTTACACGCCTGAATAATACGTACAGCGATTTCACCACGGTTGGCAATAAGTAATTTATGTGTGTTCATACATTCATATCCATAAATTCTGAAATTTGATTAAATTTAATCCAACAACCTGCTGGAATTTGAGCCACCAAATCTAAGTGATAACTTGCAACTGTCGCAATTACAGGGTATCCCCCCGTGAGTGGATGATCATTCATAAACAATACAGGTTGGCCATTGGGCGGAATTTGTAGTGCACCTGTAACAGTACCTTCACTGGGCAGTTCCATATGCTTTGATCTTTCCAAAGCAACTGCACCATGTAACCTCAACCCCACTCGATTCATTTCATTGGTCACTTGCCACAACTGATCAAATAATACTGTTACACTTTTTGCTTCAAACCAATCTGTTCTTGGCCCAAGAATAAGATCTAACACCACGGTCTCTTCACTTTTAGGCAACCACTTTGTCACTTCTGTCGAAATAGATACTGCTTGTTTCGGCATTTGACCCACTACAATTTCATCACCCATACACAGCGGTTTCGGTCCAAGTTGTGCCAACGTATCAAAACTACGACTGGCCAAAACCGAAGGAACCAACACCCCTCCACGTATAGCCAAATAATTTCTCAGCCCCATTTTCGGGGTTTTAATCTGAATTTTATCGCCTTCATCTAATGCAATTGCCTGACCAGAAGCCACAACAGCAACCTTCGTGTCTGCATATTCAATCATGCATTCACCAATCGCACCGGTCACTGCCACAACGGTAGGTGCAAGCACTTGCGCTTTAAAACCACCGTTCAAAATCTCAAGCACAGCCGTATTGGCTATATTTCCGACACACTCATTCGCCAAACGCATTGCACCTTGATCTAATGCTCCTCCCACACCAACGCCCAAGGAAAATTGTCCCATCCGCCCCCCATCTTGTATCAGCGTTTGCATACCTACATTTAAAATTTTTAATGTGGCATTTGTCGTTTTATCTAACGCAATGCTCTGCTCATGAGATGGCTTTACAACATCGGGCACACTCACCAATGTGCCTTGTTTTGCCTCTTTAAAAATGACGGTATGGCCCGGTACAAAAAGCGCAGGAGGATCTCGCTCAATATCCCACATCTTTGTATGTGTGCGACCAATCAATTGCCATCCCCCCGGACTGTCTTTGGGATACACCCCAGAATACTCTCCAGCCAATGCAACCGAACCTGCCTCTATGCGTTTACGAGGTACATCTAAACGAGGAACACTGCCAAATGGACGACTTTCACAATTTAAATAACCAAAACCTGGGGCAAAACCAATAAAAGCCACTTTCCACTCATGTTGTGTATGGCGTTGGATCAGCGCTTGAGTGGTTATCCCTAGTCGTTCGGCCACTTCATTTAAATCTCCACCACCGTATTCAACCGAAATAACTACCGTATGCCCACGCACGGCAACATCATCTTGAACATGCTGTTTAGATAACCATGCAATGAGCTGTTGTTGAGAGGTTTTAAATACTGAAAACTGAATTAAAATGGTTTTTTCAGCAGGGATCATATCTAAAATTGCAGGATGTTGTGCACGTTGTAAGTGCTGAAAAAAACGTGTGGTTTCTAATAAATCATGACATTCAATTAAGAAACTGTCTAAACTCACCGATAAAAATCGCATAATGCCCCCTAGACTAAACAGACCATGTACGGTCAGGAATGTCTGTAATTAGCATGTGGCCGGGTGCATGACTAATGGCAAAAGGGACTTTAGATTGCATAACGGCGGCTTGTGGTGTTACACCACATGCCCAAAATACAGTAATTTCATCGTCTAAAATACGAGGTGCATCACCAAAATCAGGGCAATAAATATCTTTAATTCCCAATAGATGTGGTGAACCGATATGAACAGGGGCACCATGAATTTGAGGTACTTTTGCTGTAATT
This sequence comes from Acinetobacter baretiae, assembly GCF_015627105.1. Lineage (GTDB taxonomy): Bacteria > Pseudomonadota > Gammaproteobacteria > Pseudomonadales > Moraxellaceae > Acinetobacter > Acinetobacter baretiae. The sequence goes on from NZ_VTDM01000016.1 coordinate 23,151, forward strand.
TGTACCGCTTGAGGGACTTGATGTGCTTTCATTGGTCGCATAGACACCACCAATTGACCCGACATTTTTCCTGCTGAACGACATGCAACATTGGTTAAATACATAGGCACATTGGTTTGATCGGTAATATGACGCACGTCTATACCTGCAGCCATTAAATCGGCTTCAAATGAAAAACTACAGCCGATTAAAAACGTCACCATTTTAGGATTTTCTTGCCAAATGTTTGAAATATCTGTGACTTCACTCACTTGACGACCATGCTCCCAAATATGATATTTTGGAAAATCAGTTCGAATATCTATATCTGCCCCAAGCTGTGTACGATATTGTCCAGCTTCAATGACATCTAATATCGGACAGCTTTGTGGATTACGCTGTGCATACAGTAAAAAGTCCCATGCCCAGTCCTCAGGCACACAAATCATGTTCACCTGAGTCATACCTGAGGCTAACCCTGCGGTAGGCTGATCGTACCCTTGCCGAATGCGTAATCGTGCCTGCTGTGCTTGTTTTAATTGCTCTGCTGTTGCCAAAAATGGAATATTAGACATGTTTACACCTGCTTTTGTGCACAAAATGGGGTAATACTGATGTGATGATCTTGCAACGCATCAATAATTTTTTGGGTAATCTCAAGCGCTCCTTGCGTATCGCCATGCACACAAACGCTCTTTGCTTGAATACGAGTAAAAGTCCCCTCAACCGACATGACTCCGCCATGTTTCACCATACTAACCACACGTTCAGCAATTTGATCTGCATCGTGTAATACAGCACCATCTAAACGTCTAGAGACCAAAGAACCATCTTCATGATACGCACGATCTGCAAATGCCTCTGCAACCACATGTAGACCATGTGTTTGTGCAAAATCGACCAAACGAGAACCTGCCAAAGCCACTAACGTTAAGCTTGCGTTAAATGACTTTATGGCATCAATGACCGCCTGTGCTTGCGTTAAATTGTGTGCAATCGTGTTATATAATGCCCCGTGAGGTTTTACATAACTCACTTTGGCACCAACGCTTCGTGCCAACCCATCTAAGGCTGACAATTGATACAGTACATCGGCATATAATTCATCATAAGACAAGTCCATGTTACGGCGCCCAAAACCCACTAAATCTGGATAAGCCACATGTGCACCAATTGCAACACCAGAAGCATGTGCCTGACGCACTGTAGATAAAATTCCTCGCGGGTCACCTGCGTGAAAACCACAGGCAATGTTGGCACTACTGACCAGTTTTAAAATCTCTAGGTCATTACCCATACGCCATGAGCCATAACTTTCACCAAGATCACTGTTTAAATCAATATTCATCATGGCACTCTCTTACAATGATTTTAGATAATTAAAAATGGTATTAAATGAAATGTAACCCATATACCATGTCAATAAACACGTCAGCACACCCAGTACAGTGAGCCACATCGGATAGTTATACCCACCCAACAAATCTTTTCGGCATGCGGCAACATATACAAATAGCGTTAAGCCAATCGGTAACACAAGACCATTTAAACCACCCACAAAAATTAATAAATTTGCAGGGGTTGCGCCTAAAATCACAAAAAGTAAAAGTGCAGATGAAATAAAAATGACTGTACACACGTTACGCTGTTTTAAAGTAATATCTTTTTTAAAGGCTGTGAAAAAAGACACCGACGTATAGGCTGCACCAATGGCACTGCTAATCCCTGCTGCAAAAAACACAAGACCAAAAAGTTTAAAACCAAACATACCTGCAGCATACTGAAATGCTTGAGCTGCTGGGTTGGCATTTTTGGCAGATAAATCAATGACAGCACCACTTGCCACCACGCCAAGTACCGCCAAGAAAAGTACATAACGTACAATACCCACCACCACAATACCTTTGGTGGCCGCTTTAGAGACTTCATCAATATGTTCTGGCCCGACAGCCCCTTTATCTAATAAACGGTGTGCACCTGAATAACAGATATATCCACCCACCGTACCACCAACAATGGTCGTAATACTGGCAAAGTCAATATGGCTTGGTAAAATCGTCTGATGAAATGCATCTCCTAGTGGTGGTGCAACAATAATAGCAACCACAACAACAATCAGAATTTTGACCACACCCAACACAATCATGCTTTTATCAACAACAAGCGTTGCTTTTTTTGATGCAAAAATCAAAATAGCAATTGCACCACTAATCACACCGCCCCATTTGGTATCTAAACCAAATAGCGCATTTAACCCCAACGCTGCACCTGCAATATTGCCCACATTAAAAAAGAAGCCACCAAAAATAACCAATGCCGCCAATACATAACCACTTCCCGGTAAAGCTGCATTTGCCACATCGGGAGCACGCATTTGCGTTAATGTGACCACACGCCAAATATTTTGCTGTACCACATAATCAATAATAATCGACAGTAAAATCCCAAAACCAAATGCGGCACCCATTTTGGCGGTAAACACAGCAGTTTGAGTTAAAAATCCCGGCCCCATGGCTGACGTTGCCATTAAGAAAATAGAAGCAATAATTGCCCACTGTCTTTCATTAAAAAACTTTTTAGTGTTATTCCCCATGCCTGATCCTATATAAAATAAAAATACTTCATGTAATAAATCACACAAAATATTCATGGCTCAAGCATTATTGCATATTTAAATTATTTATAAGTTACTGATAAACATAGTATTAAAAAAATGATTAGCACACCTAATTGAAACCCATTAAGCAAACTAATGTTTAATTTTTATGCATGTTTTGTTTTGGTGCTGTTTTGGTTTTAATCTAGTGCGCTCTGCTATATCACATCGCAATTAATACAAAGAAAAATTCTCATGGCTAAACTGTTGATTGAGTTTTTTGGTTGCCTGATTAGCAACATTCACTGCAAGATCTGCTAAATTATTTTTTACAAGATCATCTCGCCCAAGCGTATACACACATGAAAAATGATACGGATTCAACACGATGTTTGTGGGCAAAATATAAAGTCGCTTTTCTCTTAATTCTTTGAGCACAGAAAGGTGTGGCAATACGCCAATGCCCATGCCTTCTTCAGTCATTTTTATGAGTGTAGCCAGTGAATAACTGGTAATGGTTTTTGGTTCAGGCAATCGCAATTGATTCAACTGTTGTTTAAGATCGATATATGGATACGTATTTTTAGGATAGCTAATGATTGTGGAGCGGATAATGTCTTTAAAACATAAAGCACTCCGATGTAAAAATTTTTGTCCGAGTTTGGCAGAAATTAAAAAACTTTGTTCAAAATAACAAAGTGGACGTTGAATACAGTCAAAATCACAGGTGTGATCTAACATAAACACCATATCCAACTCACCATTTTTAAGTGCGTCTTTGAGTACAGGCGTAATATTGACAATAATATCTATCGTAATATAAGGATAATCACGGTAGACCATCTCTATAAAATCGACCAGCCACGAATGAACAATGGTTTCTGCTACACCTAAACGAATTGTACTTTCTTTTAAGCTATGATGAGAAATATCCGTGAGCAGTTGCTCATGAAGAACGATGCTTTTTTCTGCATACTTAAACGCAACCTTGCCTTGATCTGTTAAATGAATACTGCGTGATGTGCGTTCCAACAATTTAACACCAAACTCATGCTCCAATGTCGCAATGCGCTGAGATACAGAAGATTGTGTCGTATTGAGTTGTATGGCTGCTTTATTAAAACTACTTAACCGTACAACCCAATAGAGTGTTTCAAGACCTTTATAATTCAAATGACCCATCCAATGGTAAACATGGAGTTATACAATACACCGAATGCCCTCTCATGAAAAAAATGATATCTATTTAATTTTTTATGGTCAAAATACCTCATCTGATTTTCGTTAAACCATTCAATGAAATCGTAACATTAACGCAATGCACCAATGTAGTGATGTGAAACTTCCGCTTGAAAACATTCATCATTTATCGTTGCAGATGGCGTAGACATTAAAGTTACATCTTCAATTTTCAGCTGGCTTTGACAGCCCATAATGTGCTGTTGCAACATTTTTGCAAATTGCTGTACTTTTTCATCTGATGATTGATTGGCAAATTTAATAATTTCATTGGCATAGTGTTGATCTTGTTCTAAATAAATGACATCAATCACTCGACCTGTTGCTCTTCTTAAATGTACATATAATTGAGATGCCACAGCAAAAATTGTAGCTTCTTGTTTTAATGGTAAGACCATATCATCTCCCCTTATTTCTTCTAAAAAATACACATTCAACCCCTAAATACAAACGTGGCGTTCAATATCATTACCCCATCAAAAATAATGAGTTAAATAGATATAAATAATCCTGACCATTGCTTATATTCACTTCAAACAAAAGCAAAAATTAGACCACATCGGTCAAACGAATAATGGTTTTTAATATTTTTTCATCGATACATGCTATCGCTTAAATATCGGCACAAACATACAACGGCAGTGCTTCGCAAGCATAAAAAACAATATATTTTTCACCCTCAGTATTTTCATGATTATTCTATTCAATCAAACGATATCTGTTTTCAACACACACTATAAAGATGTCGTGTATCAAAGGTAATTGATCACACACACAACCAACATCATGTCCATGAGCATAGTATTCTTAAAAATATCAGACGATTTCACACTAAAAGAAACAATTAATCTTATTAAAAAATATATCTTTTATTTTTAATAAAATTCATAAACACCTTTAAATTTCTTTATTTATAATAAATTACAAAAAATAACTTACATAAAAATCATTTTAAAAAATATAATAGATATATCTTTTTTAAAACAATGCTTATGAAAAATAAAACTTCACATCATGGATTTGGGCGTGGTGGCTTACGCTGGATTGTTCTTTCACTCATTCAAAAGCAACCACAACATGGTTATGACCTCATAAAAACCATTCAACAAATGACTCAAGGCACTTATGCCCCTAGTGCAGGTGTCTTATATCCATTACTCAATGATTTGGTTGAAAAAAAACTCATCTATAGTGCGCCCCATGCACAAGATGGACGCAAACGCAGCTACAGTATTACGCCTTTAGGACAACAAATTGCAGATGCCTATCAACCTGAAGTAGATGAGTTATTAAAAAAAATACAACGGCGTTCACAACAACCTGCTGTACTGCTTGAAAAACTAGATCAAGTCAAACAAGACATGCGTCAATTATTGAGCCAACACGAACTCAATCATGCAGATGCTGAACTATTAGCCAATAGTTTAGAGCACACCATAAAAACCATCCAACATATTCTTCAGAGTAAATCTATGCCAACACCCCCAATCAATCGCCCTGAAAAACAACCTTATCGAATTAAACATCAACTCAAAGTTCGTTGGGTTGAAGTACAGCAAAAAATCGTTTTATCTCCGCATTTATTACGTATCGTATTTTATGGAGAAAATCTCGCTGATTTTAATAGTGCAGGATTTGACGACCACGTTAAACTTTTTTTTCCCGACCCCATCACAGGTCAGATTCATGTGCCCAACTTTTCTCAAACCGAATCAGACAAAACAGGGGCTCCTTTAGCACCAGAGATAAAAAAAATTGCTCGAGACTATACCCCTCGTCTTTTTCAACCACAGCAAAAAACACTCAGCATAGATTTTGTGTTACACGATGCAGGTCCTGCAACACAATGGGCAAAGCAATCACAATTGGGAGATCGTCTAGTGATTGGTGGCCCTCGTGGCTCTATGGTTATTCCACAAAATTACGCTCAACATGTTTTAATTGGCGATGAAACGGCTTTACCTGCCATTGCTCGCCGTTTGGAAGAACTCCCCAAGCACAGCAACGTTTCGGCATTTATTTTTATTCATAATACTACCGCTCGAATTGAACTCACACATTTAGCACAGGCTCAAATTGTTTGGTTAGACCCTCAGCATCAAGATGATTTAACATCTCATCTGTGGTCAAAAATAAATTGGCATCAATCGGACAGTTTTTTTTGGATTGCATGTGAAGCACAGCTATCTCGCCAAATTAAACACACCCTCACCGAACAATATCAAATTGATTCTTCTCGTATCAAAGCTGCAGGCTATTGGCAAAAAAATTCTTCGATTTAATTGACTTGAGTGCATCATATGCCACAAAAACCTTACACGGCCACATGGCTTTGCGTGTTAGCCACCCTAACAGCGCTTGGCCCTTTTTCCATAGACATGTATTTGTCGGCTTTACCGAGCATGGCCAAAGACTTACATGTCACAACCTCCAACATTGCAAGTACACTCCCTGCATACTTTATGGGTTTGGCCTTTGGTCAACTCATTTATGGGCCATTAACAGACCATTTTGGCCGTAGAAAACCATTGTTTTTTGGTTTAATGCTCTATGTTTTATCTAGCCTCGTTTGCGTTTTTGCCACACAGCTTGAAACACTCATTTTGGCACGAATTGCTCAAGCCTTAGGTGGATGTGTAGGTGTTGTTGTTGCTCGCTCTGCCATTCGTGATCGTTTAGAGGGGGCTGAAGCTGCACAAGCTTTTTCATCACTCATGGCGGTACAAGGTCTTGCGCCTGTACTTGCACCGCTTTTTGGTAGCGTAGTGTTGGCCTATTTTGAATGGCGGGCTATTTTTATTTGCCTTTTTAGCTTAGGTACAATCGCACTCATTTTTTCTTGGTTTCATTTTCCTGAAACACTGCCCAAAGCACGGCGTAAAAAGCATACTGTGTATTCGGCACTACATGGTTACGTTGCGCTTATTCGAGATGCTGGCTTTATTATTCCCTCTGTGGCCAGTGGGCTATTAATGGGACTCATGTTTACTTACATTAACAGTGCATCTGAATTATTTATAGATAAGCTACACGCCTCGACAGGTTTTTTCTCTGTACTTTTTTCAATTAATGCTTTTGGCTTAGTTATTGTTGCCAATATTAATCGGATACTCAGTAAAACATATCCTCCTTTATTACTACTTAAATGTGGCGGTGGTCTACAGTTTTTAGCAACACTTTTTTTATTGTTCATTGCATTTTCAAATCAAGTGTCCATTACAACACTCATGGTTGGTTTATTTTTCATCGTGGCATGTGTCGGTTTAGTTGCACCTAATGCCACTGTGTTGGCTTTAGCCAGTCAAGGACAACAAGCAGGGCAAGCCAGTGCACTTTTAGGTGCTTTACAATTTTTCTTTGGTTTAATTTCTGGTGCAATTTTAGCCATTTTACCATTAGATCTGATACATAACATGACATTGATTATGTTGCTTTATAGTGCTGTTGGTGTGGGACTTATTTGGAAGATTACACCACTTAATCACACCCGCTAATTTTCAGGTGAGTGATGTGTCATCTATACATCACTCACTCTTATCGTCAGATTTTATTCATTATCAAAATATAAAAATGTAATCATGCGCATACATCTAAAATTTAGACATCCTTGCCATTTTGCAACACTAAAAAGCATGTAAAATACGTATTGCAACATGAGTAAGATATCATATAAGATCAATTTCAGACGTAATACGTATCGTGATTAAAAATACAGTATTTTATATGATAAAAAACACAGAAACAGTTTACTCAAACTTACATTTATGTAAACTATAGCACAATTTTAGAATCATTATGATAGAACCTAAACACTCAGCACCATATGTTAATTCCATGCAAAGTCAAAATACAACCTTATCTACACCATTTGTAGGCTTTAACAAATTGATAAAACGATTAGAAGATATCATTGTTTCTTTTATTATTTTGTTGCTTATTTCTCCGCTCCTACTCATTATTTCTATTTTAGTCAAGACCACATCTCATGGGCCGATTTTGTTTAAGCAAAGTCGACATGGGTTAAATGGTACAGTAATTAAAGTTTGGAAATTTCGTAGTATGTCTGTCATGGAAGAAGGCCAGAGTGTTAAACAGGCAACTAAAAATGATCATAGAGTCACCAAAGTTGGTGCATTTTTAAGAAAAACTTCGCTTGATGAACTGCCACAATTTTTTAATGTGCTGTTTGGTAGTATGTCTATTGTTGGTCCAAGACCACATGCTTTAAGCCACAATGAATATTATGCCCAACACATCAATGACTATATGCTCAGACATATGGTAAAGCCTGGCATTACAGGACTTGCTCAAGTGAGTGGATGGCGAGGCGAAACAGATACCCTAGATAAAATGGAAAACCGAGTCAAATGCGATTTAGAATACATTGCACACTGGAGTTTATGGCTCGATATTAAATTGATTTTTTTAACCATTTTACGTGGTTTTACTCAAAAAACGGCTTATTAAGTAAAAGATAATATACAACATCAATCAAAACCCTATTAGGAATATTTTTATGTCAAAGATGGTCACTCCTGTAATTATGGCTGGCGGTAGCGGTACTCGACTTTGGCCACTGTCTAGAACACAATACCCTAAACAATTTTTAAAACTTTCGCCAGATGGCCATACATTATTACAATCCACTTTACTTAGACTAAAAAACTTACCTTGCAATGAAGCAATTATTATTTGCAATGAAGAGCATCGTTTTTTAGCTGCCGAACAAATGCGTGAAATCGGTGTATCTGCTAAAATTATTTTAGAACCAGAGGGCAAAAATACCGCACCAGCAATTGCTTTAGCTGCGTTTTACCAACAATCGACTAAACAAGATAGCCTGCTTTTAGTTTTGGCTGCCGACCATGTTATTCAAAACCAACATGCTTTTGAAAAAACCGTTACGGATGCCATTACTTTGGCAGAAACTGATCAGTTAGTTACATTTGGTATTGTGCCTACACATGCAGAAACAGGCTATGGTTATATTGAAAAAGGTGAAACTCAATTAACTGGTTTTAAAGTGAAGCAATTTGTAGAAAAACCAAGCTTAGATACCGCTCAAAACTATTTAGATAGTGGCCTGTTTTTGTGGAATAGTGGTATGTTTTTATTTAAAACAAGCACATTTCTCACACAACTTCAAAAACATGCGACAGATATTTTTGAATGTTGCCAAAACAGTATTAAGGAAACAACTCTCGACTTAGACTTTATACGCATAGATAAAGATATTTTTACAACATGTCGATCAGAATCCATCGATTATGCAGTAATGGAAAAAACGCAACATGCGGTGGTCGTACCATTAGATGCTGCTTGGAGCGATATTGGCTCATGGTCTGCTTTATGGGATATTCAAACTAAAGATGAGCATGGCAATGTAAATTTTGGCGATATCATTAATATAGATAGCCAAAACTGTTACAGCCACAGTAGCAACAAATTGGTTACACTTTTAGGTGTAGAAGATTTAGTGGTCGTAGAAACAAAAGATGCAGTTTTAGTTGCACATAAAAATAAAGTACAAGACATTAAAAAAGTCGTAGAAAAACTCAAACAAAGCAATCGCACAGAACATTACAACCATAGAGAGGTCTATAGACCTTGGGGTAAATATGACAGCATTGATCATGCTTCACGTTACCAAGTCAAACGCATTACCGTTAAGCCTGGCGAAAAACTATCTATTCAAATGCATCACCATCGCTCAGAACACTGGATCGTTGTGACAGGCACCGCTAAAATTCATAAAGGCAAAGAGAGCTTCTTACTCACCGAAAACCAATCTACGTATATTCCTCTTGGAGAAATACACGCTTTAGAAAATCCAGGCAAGTTACCACTTGAACTCATTGAAGTACAATCTGGTTCATATTTAGGTGAAGATGATATTGTGCGCTTTGAAGATATTTATGGGCGTTGTTAGTACAACATAAATAATAAAAATAGGAGCATCAAAAATAATCAGATGCTCCTATTATACTTAAATCTCTAAAGATCTTGCTTTAATCGCCCACTTATCACTAACATAACTTTCGATTTCTGACTTAAATCGTTCTGTCGAAAATGTCATTGCATTAGCTCTACAAGATGCGGGTAAAAATAACTCACTCTGATTTTCAAATGCTGTCACTGCTTCTATAATTTCAGCAACAGTTTGCTGTTTAAAGAAAAGACCTGTTGGGTTTTCTTTATGTAAAGGTCGTACCGTTTCCAATGTGCCCCCCTTACCAAAAGCAATAACTGGTGTTCCACATGCTTGCGCTTCTACAGGTGTAATACCAAAATCTTCTTCTGCTGCAAATACAAAACATTTTGCTTTTTGCATACAATCCAGCATAACTTCATTAGATTGATAACCTAATATTTCAATATTCCCTTTGGCTTTAGATTTTATTTTTGCCATATCTGGCCCATCGCCAATCACAACCAATTTTTTATCTGGCATTTGGCTAAATGCTTCTACAATCAAATCTATTTTTTTATAAGGTACCAATCTAGACGCTGTAAAATAAAAGTCTTCTTTATTTTCATTGAGTTGGAAACGCTCCGTTTCTACAGGTGGATAAATCACATCTGCTTCTCTACCATATACTTTATGTATTCTACGAGCAATAAATTTAGAGTTTGCAACAAAATGATCAACGCCATGCGCTGTTCTATAATCCCATAAACGTATTTTATGTAATAACCAACGAATGATAAATGCTTTTACTCCCTTGTCTAAACCAGATTCTTTTAAATATTGGTGTTGTAAATCCCATGCATATCGAATTGGGGAATGAATATAACTAATATGTAATTGATCTGGGCCTGTTAGCACACCTTTAGCAACAGCATGGCTACTCGATAAGATCACGTCATAAGCAGACACATCTAATTGTTCCACTGCAAGAGGCATCAGTGGCAAATAATTTCGATATCTTTTTTCGGCTTGAGGCAAATTTTGAATAAATGTCGTATGTGCTTTCTTATTCAAAAAATGAACTCTAGATTCATCACTTAGAAAGTCAATGACCGAAAATAGTTCAGACTTTGGAAACACTTTAAGCATGTCACTAATGACCCGCTCTGCCCCTGCATAAGTTACTAGCCAGTCACAAACAACTGCTATATTAAAATCTTGTTTCATAGTTACACTCTGAAAAACAATAAAATTATTGTTATATACTAACAACTATAACTTTATATGTAGGTATATTTTTTCTATACTATACCAAACATTGCACTATCTTTTAAATATGAAAAATATCAACACATGCACTAAAATAATCTTTGATACTCGTTGGTTTGGACAAACTGGTATAGGCCGCTTTGCACAAGAAATGTATACAGAAGAATTTTTCACATCTATTGACTTGAAAGGTAATCCTGCTAGTGTTTTTGACGTATTAAAACTAACATGGTACTTGATGTGGCATAAAGGTTTTTATTATTCTCCTGGCTTTAATGCTCCATTTTTTTTTCTTCATCGTAGCGCAATTACAATTCACGATTTAAATCATATAGATGTTGATGCAAATACATCTTTCTTAAAGAAAATTTATTACAATATTGTACTTAAACGTGCATGTAAAAAAGCAGCTCTAATATTTACCGTTTCTGAGTTTTCAAAACAAAGAATTGTCGAATGGTCTGGTGTCAATCCAAGTAAAGTAAAAGTTGTTTATAACGGTGTATCGAAGGCTTTTAATAAAAATGTAAAGCCTTACAAGTATGATTTTCCGTATATCTTTGTAGTTGGTAATAGAAAATTACACAAAAATGAAGATAAAGCTCTAAGAGCTTTTGCAACAGCAAATATAAATCAAAATATCCATATACTTTTTTCAGGTTCAGCATCTGATCAGCTTATAGCTACTGCACAAGAGCTTGATATTGAAAGTAAAGTAAAATTTCTCGGAAAATTAAATGAAGAAGATTTAGCTTCAGCTTATAAAGGTGCGCTTTGTTTACTATTTCCTTCTTTATATGAAGGATTTGGTTTACCCGTCATTGAAGCTGTTGCATGCGGAACCCCAGTAATTACATCAAACTCTACATCTTTAAAGGAAATTTCTAAAGGTCTTAATATTATATTAATTGATCCTAATAATACTGAAGAAATTTCTCAGAAACTAGAAATGTTTTTTAAATCTCCTGATACTTATAGGCCAAAACAAAACATTGGTAAGTTTGATTGGAAAATATCTAGAAAAAATTTAATGTCCAATTTAAAAGCGAGAAATATAAAATGAAGATGATAATTCATAATGGATATTTTTTAGCTAAGATATTACTAGACTCACTAGATAAAAAGGAATATCTAGTTTTTGAAGTAGATAATAAATACGAATATAAAAGCAAGATTTACAAACATATTTTCGGATTTATAAATCTCATAATAATCATTTTTTATAAAAAATTTAGTTATTTATTTAATAACAAGAAGAAAGAAGAAGAGGTTCTTTTATTTAGTATTGATGAAATTGAATTGTTACCAAAACTACTTTGGAAATATAGAAAAGCAAAAAATATCCATTTATGGTTATGGAACCCTTGCAACAAAATCTTAAGAAATAAATATGAAATGCTGTTGTATATAACACTACTTAAACAAACAGGCCTACTAATTTGGACATTTGATAAAAGTGATTCAGAAACATATAACTTTAATTTTCATGAACAAATATACTCAAATAAACTTGTAACAGAATACCGAGAGGAAGCTAAACCTAACCTATATGATTTAATTTTCGTTGGGCAAGATAAAGGAAGATTAGATGAATTAAAAAAAATAATGAATATTTTAGAATCATACAATTTAAAATACTTTTTTTTTATTATCCCAGATAAAAATAAAACTTACACAACAAATGATTTAAAATTAATGAGTACAAGTAGTATTAATTATAAAGATGTATTATCTCTTATAAATAATACTAAATGTATCTTAGATATAGTACAAAATGGACAATATGGTGCAACTCTTCGTGAGTTAGAGGCATTATTCTTCAATAAGAAACTCCTTTCAAATAGAGAAAGTATAAATATTTCATTTGCTATTGAAAACTTTATAAAGCTCGAAAATATTTATAAAGACTCCAGTAAAATTCTTGAATTCTTGAATTCAAATATGAAAGAAAATCGTGAAGTTAATAATTATGATATAAATCATCTTATTAATATGATTTTCAAAAACACCCCTAACCCTTAAGTATAATTTTCAAGCTAAAATGTATAAAAAAACATTGTTATTTACATTTCAATAGCTAGAAACTTAGGAAATATAAAAACGGAGTTATTCATAATATTTTAGATGGAAATTTATATTTAAAATTGAAACAGCATATTTAAACGAGCTATATCAAGATGATTTGATATTTATGAAAATTTCATTTCAAGTTAGAAAAAATCAATAGAGACTCAAAGACTATGATCATAAAGATCTTTTAAAAGTAATAATGACTTTCTACTTTAAGTAGTCTACAAAATAGCCTGACAATTATCAATATGAACTTGCTGTACTTTTCTATTGTTCAGCATCGCCTATAAGTGATGCTGAACAATAGAAATAATTATAAATAAAAATCACTTTATTCCATCTACAAGTATAGTGAAACCACCTAATTACTCATACACACATGAAAGAACATCTGGAATAATCGATCAATACAACCTTGTTACTACTATTTTCTCTTTTTCTTAACCCTTGCTCATGTCTTTTCAATAAGGTTTAAATAATATTAAAAAGATATATAACTAATAGTAAAAATTTAATCATAATTTTTTTTAAAACGTGGATTCAATAGCGAAGTGCAACGTTTTTAATCGTAGTTGAAAAAGTTAGAGTGTATTAACCTCATTCTGAAGTTTTCAACTTGCAATTGGAACGTACACAATGAATCAATACACCCAACTTTCCCAAGAAGAAAGATACGAAATTTATGCAGCTTTGAAAAGCAAAACTTCCTTATCTGAATCTGATGCCCATAGTGTTCCAATAACTCCTGTATATCCGATCACTTATGAAAGGCCGCATTATCCATCACGATGACACTATTTTGGGGTAGTTCGGGAATAAGAAAATGCTCTACCCAAAAATGAAATACATCTGAATTAATTTTGCAGTCAAATAAGCCAACGCTAAATAACTGATTCTCATACAATGCACCAATCGCATTGGTTTGGTTCTTTAATTGCCAGTTAAATGAGCCATAACATGGTGTTCCTTTCGGAGAATAACCGTAAGGTCTATAATCGTGCGATTTAAACCCGCTTTCATCAAGATAAACAATGGGGTGCTTTTGTTGAAGTTGATCTAAAGCTTCGATAAATTCTGATCTGAGGGATTCTTTGGCTTGAGGGTGGCGTAAGGTCTTTTTTTCACTGTGATTCCTAAACGTTTTAATGCATAACCAATAGATGCAGCTGAGCAGGAAAAGCGTACAGCACGCTCATATTGATAATCGTCTGGATATTTCTCAACATCCGCACGTAGTGCATCATCCTCAATTTTAAAAGGTTTCCGTGGGCGAGTTCTTTTAACCTCAATTCGTTTTTTCCAACTTAAAATTGTATTTTTATCAATTTCAAATTGTGCAGAGACTGCTCGTATGGAATATCCTTCCTCAAGCTTCGCTATCACTTTTCGTCTAAAATGTTCTGAATAACTCATTTTTATATTGTCTTATATTTTTGATTGTTTGACTATACATCGACCATTTCACGAGAGATTAAACGTAATCAGGGAAACCGAGGTTATCGTGCAAAACAAGCTCAAGCATTTTCACAACAACGTTGCTACCGTAAATTATCAACACTTTGTGACTTTGCTTATGCGTACATTTCTTATCTCATTTTATAGAACTGGTCACCTGAACAGATTCATGGTGCTTTAACAGAACTTGGTTGGAAAGATGTGCCTTCGCATGAATGGATTTATCAATATGTCTATAAAGATAAAGAAAATGGTGGGGATTTACATCAATCATTAAGACACCAAAAAACCTATAGAAAACTTGGTTTTAAGAACCATGATCGACGTGGTCAAATATCAAATAGATGCAGTATCCATGAGCTTGAAATGATCATTGATCAACGTCAACGACTCGGTGATTTTGAGGGTGATACAGTGATTGGGCAACATCATAAAGGGGCTGTTTTAACACTTGTAGAGCACAAGAGTTTATACGTACACATTGTTCATCTTGGTGGAACAAGAGCAACAATGTGTACGATCAATCACTGTATTGATCGATTGAAAATGAGCCATGCATGTAGCGTGACCTTCGATAATGGGAAAGAGTTTTCTGAACATCAACGTATTCGAGAACAAGGTATTGATACTTATTTTGCAGATCCATATCGATCAAATCAGCGAGCAAGAAATGAAAATACCAATGGTTTAATTCGTCAGTATCTGCCAAAATCATCGTCATTCGAGCACGTGACACAGGCAGGGATTCAAGTCATTGAGGATGCTTTAAACAGTCGTCCTCGAAAGAGTTTGGGCTAGTTAACCCCTAGTGAAGTCATGGCTGGTTTTTATACCGTTGCACTTGTTGCTTGAATCCGCCAAATATTATCTTACAAAGTTGAATAATAGATATATTTTAGTCATAATTTTATTGTGTATTTGGAAAATTCTTTTTCCAAGATATATATCTAAAAGGTAGACTGAAATGCCTTATGAAGCCAGCAATTAATCTCAAGAGAATATTTGGAGATACAAAAGTACCTCTGTCAGCCTCTAAATGGCTTTCAAAATTAATAAAATCCTCAGTTACAAGGATATCTGAAAAATGTACAATAGATACACCATTTTTTTCAAAATAACTCCAATAATCAGCAGGAACCTTTAGTTGAGAATTAATCCCTAAAATTTTCTTTGCTCCTGATTTTGATATAGAGTAACCGACTGTTCCGCAGTTCCATTGTTTGTACGGCAAACGCACATAGCCATCATATATTTTAATTTTTATAGATGGACGCACAAATTTCATTATCTTTGATAATTTGATATCAACTTTAGAGTATCCAAAAATAACAACATCATATTTTTCATGAAGATTTTGAACAACTTTAAAGTAGCTCATAAAATCATTGTTTAGAACTGCATCATCCTCTAAAATAATACCATAACTTTTATTTTTTTCAATTACATCTTTATAAATCATTAAATGACTATAAGCACAAGCTTTTTCACCATTAGTTAAAGACATATTAGCTTTATTTAAAATATTTTCTGGTATATTTTTAGGTGTATAAGCATCAAAAAACTCAAATTCTTTATTAATTAATTTTAACTGTGAAGAAATTTTATCTCTTCTTTTGTGATCAGATTTCAAAGATAAAACATACATAAAATACCTATAAATTTAGCGTAGTTTTTTTATAAAACATAAAACTATAAAAAACCAGGGTAAGCAAAAGAAATATGAGAAAAAACCAGATCTAGTTGCCATCATATAATTATCGACAGTCAGTGTAAAGAGAAGTGCTGAATATAAATAAATACATAATAATTTTTTTTCAATTTCAGTATAAATAGCTCTATGGTTGAATAATAAAATTACCATCAAGGATATTATTATCATTACAGTCAACCTTAGATATGAAAAACCATCAAAATCAGAGTTTGAATTCCAATCATAAAAACCCGTTTTCATCAAAATATTTCTTTTAATAATTTCAGGGAAAACATTAATATTATTATTTATATTTTCTAAAATAAATGATGATAATGTTTGATACTTTAAACCACATAACATATATATTAGAATAAGAGACTGAAAATACTTATTTATTAAAAATCTATATATTTCTTTATAAAAAATAACAACTGGAAGAAATATAAAAGCAGACAAATGAGAACATACAGCTATTACAAACCAAAATATAGATTTTTTTCTAGATTCTGTTAAAAGACATAAAAGTATAAAAGTAATACTTAAAGATTGTCTTGATAGAAATATCATCATATCTAAAAAAGGGGGATATAATGTAGATATTAAAAAAGTAGAAGATAAGTATAATCTATTTTTAAAAAACACATAATCAATCTTAATAAAAACAGGCAAAAATAATAGAAGTTTAAAGAAAGTATATAAATAAAAATCTGCCCCTAATATATTAAAAAAATACATTAACGAGGAAACACCTATTTCTGCACCAAACGGTAATGTATCACTTTTAATATTATCATAAATGTTAAAATAGTTAAGATTATCAGAATCTAGCTCCAATCTAAAATAAACACAAAATAATAATACAATAAAATACAATATAGAATACAATATATACTTATATGCCGATATTCTAGAAAAACTGATCATTCTAACTGATTCAACCTATATATTAAATTTAATAACTAAATAGTAAATTTTGGGTTTAGTCTACACTCAAAATTAAGCTTTTTCGATTTTTAAAATTATATTTTAAAAAAACTCCTATAGGCCTTCTCATTTCGGAAGTTATTTTCAATAAAAATGGTTTAGAAATTTTATTTTGATTTCTCACTAAAAGACACAATGCTAAAGCATATCCATTCCAATTAAATTTGTAGTTATAATAATGCCCTACTTGAGCCGAAGATGCATATAAAATATTATACTTTTTTCTTTCTAAACACAGAATCGCTGAAATATAACATAAAAGGTATTCTGTATGAGTTAAATTTTGAATAATCGATTTATCCTTTATAACTTCTTCATAATACTTCTTTGGTTCTTGACTCAAAATACAAGCTTTAAACTCATCTCTCCAAGCAACAATAAATTCACTTTTTACTGGAGCTGCAATAAACCAATTCTCTGTTATAGGCTTATTAAAGTTTGTTGTACATTCATCAGAGAAAAATACAAATGCATCTTGATCATTAAACTTCTCAAAAATCCACTCTAAATCTCTTGTTAGAAATATTGAAGCATCAATCCAAATCCCTCCGTATTTAGCCAATAGCTCTAACCTAACGAGATCGGCTCTTTGTGCCATTAATATATCATTATTAAATGTAGGTAAATCTATATATTGAGTTACTGTATTAAAGTTTAAGATATTAATTTCATAGTTATCACAGTATTTTTGAACACTAGCAAAACATAATCTAACTATTTCTGGAATATCCTCCCCATCCCAAAACATCCAAATTACTCTTGGAATTGTTTTTTTATTATTTTGATATTTATGCTCATTATTGATTTCAATATACTTTATAAGAATTTCTTCTTTTTTTAAAAGAAAAAATACTTTATAAATTGCTAAAATAAAATTAAATAATTTATTAATCATCCTAACGTCCTAACACATACTTAACAGAGTGTAAAATTGAAGAAAAACTAAGTTGTGTCCAGGATAATACGTGAATTCCTCTTCTACGTAAAAAATGTATTTGATATAGTGTTATAGCTATTTCACTAATAGTCCAAATTATAGCTATAGTAATTGCACCTCCATATGGCAATACTATATAGCTTAAGAAAATACTAAATATAGAAACTATTACTTGTATTTTAACAAAATATCTGTCCATACCCAAATTCAACATAATTTGGCCACCAATTAAAATCCCATAAAAAACAGCTACAAGTCCAAAAGATAAAATAATTAAAATCAAATATGACTGTAAAAACTCTATACCAAAAAGTATATATATTATAAAGTACCCTAGAGTTATTAAACCTGTAGCCATAATTAATACTATTAAATTAAATATTGGAATAATTTTTTTTACTGCTTCTAAGCCCTTCAACTCATTTTCTCCGAATTTTTTTGCTAAAACAGGAAAAATTACTTGATAAATTGGCATAGCAATAATATTTTTTGCAAGTTCTATAATTTTTTGTGCTGAGCCATAATAGCCGACTTCAGCTTTTGTTGTTAATGCTCCAAGGATCACTATACCAGTTGTAGTATAAAGATTTGTTACTATGCTAGATAAGAATAGAAACTTATCTTCTTTTAAATAAATAAATACATCTATAGGCTTTTCTATTCTGAATTTTATATCATATTTTATACATATATATATAAAACTAAAAATAGCAATTACTAAATTTGAAAAATTTAGTAATAATGCATACTCTAAAATATCATCTTTAGACTTTATTAAAAATACTATACCTACAGTTACTACTAGTTTAGTAATAAAATTAAAAATCGCTATTTCTTTAAAATTATTATGAGCTTGTAAGAACCACATATTTGTAAATACAGGTACTAAACATGAAATAAAAAATATAATTAGCAATAAAAAATTCTGTCTTAGATTCTGTATAAAATACAAGCTAAAACTAAAAAGAACAATACTAATTAACAATAAAAATATTCTTGCAGTTAATATTACATTAAAAACTTTTATAGGATTCAGTTTTTCCTTAGATATCCGTCTTACTCCTGTAAAATTAAAAGAATAATCTACTAATAATACAAAATACGCTGTAATAGCTGTTATATAAGTTATTAATCCAAGGTTCTCAGGACCAAATGCCCGAGCAAGAATTGGAATATTTATTAATGGTAAAAGATAGTTAGCAATTTGAACTACCAACATATAAGATAAATTTTTTAAATGACTATTCATTATTTTTGAAACTATTAGCTTGCTTATCCTTTTCAGTAAGCTTTAAATCGAAAGAGTCATCAATAGGCCAATCTATAGCAATGTTTGCATCATTCCACACAATAGATCGTTCACATGCTTTAGAATAGTAATTGGTTGTCTTGTATAAAAACTGAGTATTATCTTCTAATGCAACAAAACCGTGTGCAAAGCCAGCAGGTATCCAAAACTGCTTATGGTTTTCACCACTTAATTCTAACCCGACCCATTGCCCAAAAGTTTCTGAGTCTTTACGTATGTCTACGGCTACATCCCAAGCTCGTCCTTGCACTACACGCACTAATTTACCTTGGGCATGTGGATTTAATTGGTAATGTAACCCACGTAACACACCTTTTTGTGAGTATGAGTGGTTGTCTTGTACAAAATGAGGAACATCTAAATGACGCTCACGAAGTGCCTGTTCAAAATTTTGTTGGTTAAAACTTTCCATAAACCAACCACGGTCATCACCAAATACTCTAGGCTCTAAAA
Organism: Acinetobacter baretiae; assembly: GCF_015627105.1. Lineage (GTDB taxonomy): Bacteria > Pseudomonadota > Gammaproteobacteria > Pseudomonadales > Moraxellaceae > Acinetobacter > Acinetobacter baretiae. Next base: position 43,043 of record NZ_VTDM01000016.1, read on the forward strand.
TAAGTAAGCCTTCAATTTTTGTTTCAATAATGTTCATTGTATATATTCCATTATGCTTTCGCTTGGTGTTCTTGGTAAAGCTTAATCAAATACTGGCCATAACCTGTTTTTTTGAAAAATTCACCACGTGCTAAAAGTTGTTCAGGACTAATCCAACCATTGTTAAATGAAATTTCCTCTAAAGTTGCCACTTTTAAACCTTGGCGATGCTCAATTGTTTGCACAAACTGACTAGCTTCAAGCAAAGAATCGTGTGTACCTGTGTCTAACCATGCAAAACCACGACCTAACACTTCAACATTAAGTTTTTCTTGCTCTAAATATACGTTATTTACATCTGTAATTTCTAATTCACCACGGTGTGATGGTTTAATATTTTTAGCAATTTCAACCACGCTATTGTCATAAAAATAAAGACCCGTCACGGCATAATTAGATTTTGGTTGGGCTGGCTTTTCTTCAATACTTAAAGCTTGACCGTGTTGGTCAAAATCTACCACACCAAAACGTTCAGGATCATTCACATAATAGCCAAATACTGTTGCACCTTGCTCTTGTTGCGCAGCCCGTTTTAGTTGATCACTAAAGTGTTGGCCATAAAAGATGTTATCGCCTAATATCAGACATACGTTATCTTGAGCAATAAACTCTTCACCTAAAATAAAGGCTTGAGCAAGACCATCTGGAGATGGCTGTACTTTATACGACAGCTTAATACCAAGCTCTTCGCCTGTACCTAGCAGTTTTTCAAAGTTTGGAAGGTCTTCTGGCGTAGAAATAATTAAAATTTCACGAATACCTGCAAGCATCAATACCGATAATGGATAATAAATCATTGGTTTATCATAAATCGGTAAAAGCTGTTTTGATGTGCCCATCGTAATTGGATACAAACGTGTACCAGATCCACCTGCTAAAATAATGCCTTTACGCTGTTTTGTTGTTTGACTCATGATAATATTTCTCCGAGCGTATGTGCTACGCCTTGCTGCCATGTTGGCAAGTGTATTTTAAAATTGTGCGTTAATTTTTCTGTATTTAAGCGAGAGTTTAACGGACGTATTGCAGGTGTTGGGTAACTTTCAGTGTTTATAGCATTCACTTTTTTTAACATGTGTTGTTCACCCAATCTTTCTGCGGTTGCAAAAATAAATTGAGCATAATCAAACCAAGAGGTTTCACCCTGTGGTGCTAAGTGATAATGCCCAAGTAAAGATGTTTGTAGACTTGGGTTTAATACATAATAGCGTATAGCTTGAGCAGTAACATCTGCAATCAGTGCTGCGCTGGTGGGTGCTCCAATTTGATCTGCAATAATACCAAGCTCTTCTTTCATTGCCGCCAATTTAAGCATCGTTTTAATAAAATTATGCCCATGTGTACCATAAACCCAACTGGTGCGAAAATTTAAAAATGCCACATCTGTTTGTTCAAGCGCAATTTCACCGGCACGTTTGCTATGTCCATACACATTATTTGGAGCAGTTGCATCTGTTTCAGACCATGCTGTTGTGCCTTGGCCAGAAAACACATAATCTGTCGAATAATGTATCAAAAGTGCATTGTATTTTTTTGCTTGTACTGCCAAATGCTTTACGGCCAAATGGTTAATGAGGTCTGCTTGCTGTTGCTCTGTTTCAGCGCGATCTACTGCTGTATAAGCAGAAGCATTGACGACAATATTTGGCTGATACTGTGTAAAAACATCTGCTATATCGTTAAAATTCGCAATATCTCCACTCAGCCCCAGTGTAGGATGTATTTGACGATCTAAAGCCAATACATCGCCTAAAGGCTGTAAAGCACGTTGTAGCTCCCAGCCAACTTGTCCATTTTTACCTAACAGTAGTATTTTCATTGCCAATTATCTCAACGTTAGGTGGTGTACTGTTGTGTTAACCAATTTTTGTAGTCACCACTTTGTACATTTTCAATCCACTGTGTATTCTCTAAATACCACTGCACTGTTTTTCTTAAACCTGTTTCAAAGCTTTCTACAGGTGTCCAACCAAGATCTTTTTCAATTTTACTGGCATCGATTGCATAACGTAAGTCATGACCCGGACGATCTTTAACATACGTAATTAAGTCTTGGTATTGTTTGATTCCTGCTGGTTTATTTGGTGCTAACTCTTCTAATAACGTACAAATAGATTGTACAACATCTATATTTTTTTGTTCATTATGACCACCAATATTGTAGGTTTCCCCGATTTTGGCTTCTGTTACGACGTTGTACAATGCACGTGCATGGTCTTCTACATATAACCAGTCTCGTATTTGCTCACCATTGCCATATACAGGCAATGGTTTACCAGCTAAAGCATTTAAAATAATTAAAGGAATTAATTTTTCAGGAAAGTGATACGGACCATAGTTGTTTGAACAATTGGTTAAAACAACAGGTAACCCATATGTTCTATGCCACGCACGCACTAAATGATCTGAACTGGCCTTACTTGCAGAATATGGCGAACTTGGTGCATACGGTGTTGTTTCGGTAAATAGGTCATCTGTACCTTCTAAGTCACCATAAACTTCATCTGTAGAAATATGATGAAAACGAAAAGCTTTTTTTTGACTTGGCTCTAAATTGTTCCAATAAAAACGTGTGGCTTCTAAGAGTTGATAAGTACCGATAATATTGGTTTCAATAAAATCTTGTGAACCTGTAATTGAGCGGTCTACATGTGACTCTGCGGCCAAGTGCATCACTAAATCTGGCTGAAATGTTTTAAACAGTTGGTCTAATCCTGCACGGTCACAAATATCTGTGTGTGAAAATTGGTAACGCTCATTGGTCGCTACGCTCTCAAGTGACTCTAAATTACCTGCATAAGTGAGTTTATCTACATTTAAAACATGGTGTGCTGTGTTTTGAATAATATGGCGCACAACTGCTGACCCAATAAACCCTGCACCACCTGTAACTAAAATATTCATGTATAACACACCATTATATTGATTTAACTTTATTAAAAAACGAGTGGAAACTTCACACCCAAAGAAACACCATTATCAAAACTGCGGTACTCTGAGCGTCCTGCCCAACCATTAAGCTGTATTTCATAGCCTGGTTTAAATGTGTTAGTCCAACCTAACTCTAGTGCTTTCAAAGTATCTTTTTGATTAAATGCATAGTTAATCGCAAGGTCAGATTGATTGACCTTTGCATATAGTACTCTGGCTTTAAGACGATTCATTGGATCAAGCTGTATGTTGCCACCCATACTATACATTTGACCGTCCCCCCCCATGGCATGCCCAATAGGGTAACCATATTGGTAATAACCATCTGTATATTGATGATGACTATATGTATAACCCTCAACTTTACCACTCGTACGGGTATCGGCCCATTCTGCATATAGCTGGTAAGGTAGGCCATTGTAACTTGAAGAAAAGTCTATACCCGCCAAATACAAATTACGCGATGGCAATTTGCCAGACTCATCTTCCCCAATCATTTGCCCATATACAGCCAAAGGCATATTTAATAAAGGCTGTAAATTTAAACGAGCATCAAATCCTGCAAGTTGGTTCGAAGCATTTTCATTATTTACACAGCCTGCACTGTTACAGTCATTGTCGTTACCAATAATGGCATTCCAATATGCACTCGAATCACTAGGTTGCCCTTTACCACCAATTTGTATAGTACGAGATGCTCCAAGTTCTAAAAAACTAAACGGCTGTATGGTTAAGCGCATACCTAAAAGTTTGGCCTGTGGCACTGCTGTATAGTGCTGTAATTGACCTGCAAACAGTTGATATTGCCACGGGCCTAGCCAAGACAGCCATTTGGTTTCAAATGCTTGTTGCTCTGCACGTTGGGCTGAAAAACCCACCACTGGCCGTGTTGCATCACCACGAATTAAACTGCCATCTTGCCCAGGGCCCCACCACACTGGTACATCACCAAAACTTAGCCATTGGTTCCATAGTTTTGCTGCTGCATATGAGCCATTTAGGTTAAGTTTGCTATTAGTCTTAATACGTTGTTTATCTTCAATATTCGTTTGTAAATGTATGTCCCAATCTGCTGTACTGTGCTGCAATGTTAGTCCTGCTTCGTACTGAGCTTGCGTATTTGCAGTGTCTGCAAATGCAGAAGGTAAGCGGTTTTGGTCGCTCGCCACTTTAATCTGCGCAGTTGCAAGTGAGGCTGGTTTTAATTTTTGTGCAACAGCATCTAATACTTTTTGCTGTGCATTATTTTTCACTGTTGCTTGTGTTAAGGCACTCGTGACTGCATCTGCACTAATCGGCCAAGTCGAGGTACTTAACTGTATTACACCTTGTTGGTTTAACCAATTTAAGTCTGAGCGTAAATTACTGTCATTTAACAATAACGCTTGTGCAGATGCAAATGTAGTACTTAGCCCCAATGCAGACAGCAACAATATTTTTTTAAACAACATACTTTCCTCGACTTTATTTTATTTTGGGTTATTTTTTAGCTTTATAGTCATAGTTATAATTATAACCATAACTGTAGCCATAGCTGCCACCGCTTTGAATGTCGTTAAGCACCACACCGTGTATTGGGCTATTTGAGTTCGTAAAGCGGTTAATGGTTAGCTCGAGTTCTTTTTTACTGGTTTTGGCAAAACGTACCACCAATAAATTCACATCACTAAACTGCGAAACAATGGTTGCATCTGTTACCGCAAGCACAGGGGGTGTATCTATAATAATATGGTCATACTGTTCTTTGAGCTGTTCTAACATTTTTTCAAACAGCCCTGTATTGAGCAACTCTGAAGGATGTGATGGATTTTTACCACGCCCTAAGAAGTCAAGCTTTTCTAAATCTGTAGATTGAATCGCCGTATTCATGTGTGATTTTTCTAGCAGCACCTCTGCAAGTCCACTTTCATTTTCATCACTAAAATATTTATGAAGGTAACCACGGCGCATGTCGGCGTCTATGAGTAAAATACGGCTCCCACTTTGTGCCAAAATTGCAGCCAAATTGGCAGAAATAAAAGACTTCCCAACCGCTGGCGATGCACCAGAGATCATAATGACTTTATTTTCTGTTTTGGCCAAGGCAAAGTGAATTGCTGTACGTAAACTTCTTAAGCTTTCTATGGCAATATCATCGCTATCTTTAATAGCTAGTAAAGGAATATTCTTTTTCTTTTTTAATAGTTTATCTTTAATAATTTGCTGTGGTGAACGGGGTACTGTGGCATATACTGGCAAATCAAATTCAGTTTCTATTTCTGTACTGTCTTTAATACCTGTGCGTAGTAAATTACGTACTAGTGCAATCATCACTCCAAAAAACAAACCAACAATCACAGATAAAGCCAAAATAATCATACTGCGTGGTTTAATCGATTTAATAGGTTCAATCGCAGTGTCGATAATACGTACATTACCAATTTCACCTGCTTTAGCAACACTCATGGTTTGATACGTGTTTAGTAAGCTGGTATACAATTCATTTTTTACTTCCACTTCACGGTAGAGCTGTAAGTATTGGCGTTGTGTTTCTGGTAGTTTTTTCAAACTTCCATTCAATTCAGCAATTTTTTGATCTATGGCTGTAATTTGTGCATTAATTTGCAAAAGCATTGGGTGTTCAGATGTGTATTTGGCCTGAAGTTCTGCTTGCTTTTCCTTTAATACTATTTTTTGGGTTTCTAAATCTACACTTTGCTTTAAATACAGTTGTGCTTCTTGGTTTACATCAACTGTATTATTTTTTTCACGAAAACGGTTAAATACTTTCTCTGCTGTATCTAGGTCTTCTTTTAACACAGGCAGTTGTTTATTTAAAAATGCCAATGTTTGTGCTTTTTGTGCAGAACTACTTTCAATATTTTGTTGTTTATAATTAATTAATACTCGATTCAAAGCATGAGTAATCAGTTGTTTATCTGTGCCTTGATACGTCAAACCAATAATATTGGTTTGTTTGCCTTTTTCTTGCGCAGAGTAGTTGGCTAAAAAGTTATTGGTTGCAGTGGTGACTGCATTTTTAGTAATAATATATTCGTCATTCACACGGCTTGGTGCATCAATTTCAATAGACCAAGCATCATCACCATCACTTTTTTGCTGTACCGCTTTATTCAGTTGTCCTTTAAATACCACTTGTTCTGTTTTTTGATCTGTTAAAGTGTATGTATCTGTACTAAAGCTTAACAGTAACGGTTGGTCTAAAAAAGCCTGTGGTACATTCAACTTTTTAATGTCAAAACGAGCTTGGTCTTGGTAAACCCCTACCCCTTGGGCAGAATATTGAGTATTAAATTTAAGTGGATTAAAAATTTTAGTTAAAAGAGAATTATTTTTAGGCACTACCACAATATCTAAATTGAGTTGTTGTATGGTACTGCCTAGTACTAAACGTGACTTTAAAATTTCTACTTCGCCATCAGCTATTTGTGAACCACCAAGGCCACCTGCACTCATAATTCCAGACAGCTCTTTACCAAGTAATGCAGAAGATGCACCGCTTTTATCTTCAACCTGTACCATTGCATCTACAGAATAAACTTTTGGTGTCACACGTAAGTACAACACTGCACATACTAATGCAATGAAAATACAAACAATAATTGCTTTCCACTGTGCAATTAAAGAGAAAAATAGCTCTTTTAAATCTATGGTTTCTTCTGGCTTTTGTGGTGTATATGTATAGCTCATAGCGTCCGCATCAATTTGTTAAATTTTTATTCCAATCTGCAACACATGCTGTAATAAGGTCACATGCCTCATCAAAAACATATTGCTCTTTTTTAAATGGGTCAGCAATATTTTTATCTTGCCAATGCCCTAAACGGAAAGTTTTTCCTTTTGCCATGGGCCACGTTTGTTCAACATGTTTTTGCTGACGTTGGCTCATGACTAAAATTAAGTCTGCACCCAAAACAAGCTGTGTATTGAGTTGTCTTGCACGATGCGCAGATAAATCAAGTTCTAATCGTTTTGCGGTGTGTTGTGCTTTTTCATCTGCAGGGTAGTCGACTAACGCTGAAATCCCTGCAGACGACACATTTAAATGAGGACATTGTTTTTTCAGTAAATATTCCCCTATTGGGCTACGGCAAATATTACCAATACACACCACCAATACGTTTTTGATTTGCATGTTACTTCCCTAACTGATCAATCGTGTAAAGTGTGCTAGAGAATGGAATAATTTGGTTCACGATACGTTGCCAACGTGTTAGACCAGTTGCATCAACATAAACCACGTCATTGCGTTGCATAACAAACTGATTCGCGAGCCCGAAGTCCCCAATATTAGATAAATTCATTTGATAAATCGTAGTTTGTTTATCTTTCACATCACTACGAACCACATAAATTTTTCTTGCACTTGCAGATGTAGCGTCTACACCAAGACCTTCACCAAGTACATCAGATAAGGTCATTCCTTGGTCACGCATAGCCAAAGCTTGGTTTTTACCTGCCTCACCCATCAGGTAAATTTTGTTGTCTGTTTTAGAGTTAACATAAATGGTGTCATTTGGCTGTATAAGTAATTTATTGAGTGAATAACCCAATTTTTCTAATGCTACAGTATTTAAGTTATAGCTTTGGCCTTGGCGAACCAATACAACTGATGTGGTGTCGCCCGTTGTAGTTACACCACCTGCAAGCCCTAAGGCCGCATACACATTAACAGGTTGATCTGTTAAATAAAATTGCCCACCTTTTTGCACATTGCCTTGTACAGAATAGCGTTTTCCTTGATATGCAATAACACGCACCACCACGTCTGGACTTTTTAAGTAACGTGCAAAAAGTTGGCGTACTTCTTTATTAATTTGCGGGAGTGTTTTACCTTGGGCCAAGTAACGCCCCACAAGAGGAAGCTGAATATAACCCTCTTGGTCTATAGGGTAACCATATGCCTGTACACTTTGCTCATTAGTGGTCGATACTATAGGTGGCGAAATTTCTGGGTAATTCCAAAGCTGTATAGAAAGAACATCGCCAGAGGCTAATTTATAAATTTGTTGTTGTGTATTAAATAAAGCGGCGTAGTTAGTTACATTTTCACTTTTTATTGCGGGCATATTTGCAATAGTACTTTGATTTAATGGTACAACGTTAACCGTTGAACCTAAATCAGTTTTATATTCGCCTTGCGCAGGTAAATTGTATGTTTGTAACCCAGACACCAATGCACAGCTCGTGACATTTATGCTTAAAAAACCAACCAGAAGTATTTTAGAGTAATTCACTTTTATCACTTGAGTCTAGACACTGTAATATATGTTATTTGACTTATAATAATCTAATTTTCCCATATTCCAAGCACTCAGATGTAATTTCTTTATTTTTTATAAAAATCGAGGGTTTAAATACCAACATAAGTATAAAACAGACTAAAAAATTACAATATATCATTTAGTATAAAACTTTGATATTCAAATAGATTTAATTTTGCGACTATTTTCTACCCATCAGTTGCTTTGTTTTTTTATGTAACATATATAACACACTGCTCATCGTCAAACCGAGCAATGCACCTTTAAAAAAACTCACCAAGGCATCACCAATAGTATGGTAAGGGTCAATTTTCAAACGTGGCCAATTTAATGTATTTGCACCTTGCAACCACACTTCTATGAAACCCAATGCACACATCAACACAACAATAAGAGCGATTGCCACTATATGAATCGACATTCTATGTACGCGGTGTTGTTTTGCATAACTCCATACCATATAAGCAAGAATTGGTAATGGAATCGCTGAACTTAATAACTGTAAAAGCATATGTACAGAAATAAAGTGTCCCAATATATTTATTTTTTTTGAAAGCTCATCATAAAAAAGCAGTGTTCGTGCATCTGCATGGGTAAAACCATCCCACAATAAATGCGTTACCGTACCCAACATAATTGCAAGCACCATCATCAACATAAAAAATACTTTTTTACGCCATGTCGGTAATCTAATCGGATCATTCAATGCAAAAACACGATAAAGCATAGGTCGATAAAACACATACCATAATACTGTAAAAAATAACCCTACCCATAAATTTGGCTGAATAATAGCCGACCATTGATGACTGGCATTATTGTTATTTTGGACAAAAAATCGGATTAAATCGGGTGCCATACAACCTACAGCTAATGCAGCAATAGGTAGCTTATGTTTACTTAATCGAGCCAATGGCGGTGCAAGTACAGCATGAGAAATAGTAAATGGCAAAATAATGTCCCTATATAAGCAATGGTTTGTAGCATACTTGTATTCAATTCGCTTTTATTTTTAAGCTATTTTAAGTTTTGTACTCTAAGATCAATTCCTGTTGGCAAAATGTAACAAACGTACTTAGAGAGTAACTATGATTTACAGTGACTACAGCATACAAGATTTAGACTATACAACAACACGCGTTGCACATTATTCCAATGCCACAACTCCCATGACAAAAAATGCTTTTTCTATAGATGACTATATACAAAAACAACTGGCGAAAAAGAAAGCAAAAAATAGCTTATCAGATACATATAGCAATATTTACAAGCATTTAAATGATGTCATTATTAAACAAACAGATCAGATGAATCAGCTTTTTGATTTAACAAAATTTACTGACCGATTAAAACATATTTCGGCACGAGTCAGCTCAGCACGCTGTGCTCGTAGTATTCGTACTGCTCTTGAAAATGCAGGGGCACAAATTGGTGAACACCCTGTAGCTGCATCTGATTGGGGGCAAACCTTAGAAAAAATTGGTTATAAAAAAATTGATCCTGCTTTTGACCAACCTGTTGAGGGTGACATTTACATTATTCAACGCACACGGCGTCATACCTATGGTCACATAGCAGGCTACACAGGTACTCAATGGGTCTCTGACTATAAACAACCTTCATATGACGTATATCATGACCCTGAAGCAACGTATGCATATTATCGTGTAGGTTCATCTTGACATACTCCCACTACTAACCTAACGGTATAGTGGGGGAATCTTTGCGACCTGTACAAACCAATGTTTGCACCTTTCGACATTGCACTTGCACCGACAAGTATCGCAATGCAAAAACGTCTACACGCTAGTGCAACTGCAAAATTTCACCTCGTCTTTGACAATGCCATACATCGGGCAACATTTTCTTAAACCGTATCTTGATGTCCAACTTGATGATATGCCCGATTAAAATATACCAAGCCAGCTTTCGCACTATTTTGTTGAATAGCAACAACCGTACACATAAATACAGCGTGTGTACCAATTTCTTGAATCTGATCAATTTTACAATCAAAGCTCACTAGTGTTTCCGCTAAAACTGGAGCACCTGTCACTAATGTAGACCAATCACCGTGCTCAAACCGTTCTTTTGAGCTGAGTTTTGAAGCAAATACTTGAGAAATCTGTTGTTGATGTGCAGCCAATACATTAACCGTCAAAATTTTACTGTCTACAAAGTGTTCGTATGAGCGCGACGATGTATTCATACAGACCAATAGTGTACCCGGTGTATCTGTCACACTACACACAGCAGATGCTGTAAAACCATGATGGCCAGAGATCCCTGTGGTTGTAATCACGTTGACTGCACTTGTTAATAAAGACATTGCATTTCTAAAGTCGATAGCTTCAACCATAAGGTTCTTCCTTGCTTCACACTGTATTTCAATCATACGATAAGATGATTTAAAATATAAAAATCAATAAAAAAAGCAGACTACATATTTATTTTTAGCTGAAAAAATTACTGCTTTATTGACGTTAAAACAGTAATTTAATCCATTTAAGTTAAATCATTAAAGACCAAGAAGCTCTTTACGCACAATATCAGCACCTGCAGTTAATGCATTTAACTTACCTCGAGCAACAGAACGAGGTAAAGGAGCCATACCACAGTTGGTACATGGATAAAGTTTGTCTGCATCTACAAACTGTAGTGCTTTACGTAGTGTATTTGCGACTTCCTCTGGCGTTTCAATTTGATGATTAGCGACATCAATTGCACCAACCATGACTTTTTTACCACGAATCAGTTCAAGTAAATCCATAGGTACATGCGAGTTGTGACATTCTAGCGAAATAATATCAATACTAGATGTTTGCAATTTTGGAAAAGCCTCTTCATATTGACGCCATTCTGAACCTAATGTTTTTTTCCAATCTGTATTGGCTTGAATACCATAACCATAACAAATATGTACTGCTGTTTCACACTTTAAACCTTCAATGGCTCGTTCTAATGTGGCAATACCCCAGTCATTAACTTCATCAAAAAACACGTTAAAGGCAGGTTCATCAAATTGAATAATATCAACGCCTGCAGCCTCTAACTCTCTGGCTTCTTGGTTCAAAATTTTAGCAAATTCCCAAGCCAATTTTTCACGGCTTTTATAATGATTGTCATATAACGTGTCAATCATTGTCATTGGGCCAGGAAGTGCCCATTTAATCGGTTGGTCTGTTTGCTGGCGCAGAAATTTTGCATCTTCAACAAATACTGGTTTTTGGCGTGCGACTGCACCCACCACTGTTGGAACACTGGCATCATACCGATCTCGAATTTTAACTGTTTCACGTTTTTCGAAATCTACACCACTTAAATGCTCAATAAATGTGGTGACAAAATGCTGGCGTGACTGCTCACCATCACTCACAATATCAATACCAGCAAGTTGTTGTTCTTGCAGTGATACACGCAAAGCATCTTGCTTACCCTCAATCAGCTCTTGCCCATCTAACTTCCATGGTGACCAGAGCTTTTCAGGTTGTGCAAGCCAAGATGGTTTTGGTAAACTGCCTGCAGTTGAGGTTGGTAATAATTTTTTCATCATAAACTCATCACACCTATTTTTAATTTGTCGATTCAACAGCGTAGCCTGTTGCCCATGTTTCAAGAATATCTTGGTATGGTTTAATAAATTGCGCTTCTGTAAACTTACCTTGCTTCACTGCCAATTGGCTACGCTCTTCTCTGTCATATACAATTTGAGTCAATGAATAATCTTGATAGTTCAAACTTGGTTGGTAATATTGCCCTGCAGCTGCATTTGCATTATAAATTTCAGGACGGTAGATTCTTTGGAAGGTTTCCATGGTACTAATCGTACTGATTAACTCAAGGTTACTGTAATCACTCAGCAAATCTCCGCGGAAATAAAATGCCAAAGGTGCAACACTATTTTTTGGCATAAAATAACGTACTTCTAAGCCCATTTTTGCAAAATATTCATCTGTTAACGAATATGCATCTTGTTTATATTCAACACCCAAAATAGGATGTTCATTGGTTGTACGTTGGTATGTTTTTGTGGTTGAAACACTCAAACAAATAACAGGTTGTTTATTAAAATTCTCTGTATACACATTTGAATTTACAAACGATTGAAATATTTTTCCGTGTAAAACACCATAGTTTTTTGGCACACTAAATTGTGTTTGGTTTTTATTATGCTCAGGTAGCAGTACGCTAAAATCATAGTCTCTCACGTAAGAAGAAAAGTTATTGCCTACAATTCCTTCTATACGTTGGTTTTTCTGGCGATCCACAATATGTGTTTTGAGTATTTCTATAGTAGGGAAAGTTTTTCCATTGCCTTCAACATCAATATCTACCGAAACAATTTCAAGTTCGAGCTCATAACGATCTCCATGTGGGTTGTCCCAATGTGCCAAGTCATTAAAGCGATTATTCATCATCTTAAGCGTATTACGTAAGTTTTCTTGACGACTTTCACCTCGTGCCAAATTCGCAAAATTTGTTGTTGTGCGAGTATTGCTTGAAGGCAAATAATTTTCATCGAAACGAATGCTTTTAACTGTAAATGTAAACGCTGTGTTCATGTGATTTGGCACCCTAATTCTTAAGATAAAACCTGAAATTCTTTTGCTCTTGCTACATAACCCATCAGATTTTCGATGGCTAAGAGCGTAGTATGATTTATACCTGAATCACTGCATGAATAAAAATGATTTTATTTCACAAAAACATGATCAAATTTCATGTTTTTGGTTTTTTGCTTAAAATTATGAGCAATATCATGGCATTTGAAATAAATTCTCTATATTTTTTAAATTTAAAACACCTAGTTATATTTTAAAAATTAAATAAAATCAAAATCTTATTTTTATCTTTTTATAACCATGTAAGCCTTATACAGCACCTAGCAATCAAATCATAGAAAATCTCTGTACACAGAGATTAAATCATAAAACATACGATATTTTTTCAAATTATTTTTAAACCAAAATTTCATATAAGTGCAATATCAAAACGAAGCTTCACTCAACATAAATTCAGCTGCTTCTTTCACATGTATCAAGGTTGTATCAAACAGTGGAAGATTACAGGCATTTTGCTCGGGAAGTAACATCACAATTTCTGTGCAACCTAAAATAATGCCTTGAGCACCTTGTTGTTTTAAGTCTTCAATTATGTTTAAAAATGCCTGCTTAGAGGACTCTTTGATTTTTCCTACACATAATTCGTTATAAATCGTGTGATGTATATATGCTCGGGCTTGTGCAGAAGGTATAAGTATCTCTAAACCATGCGCCATTAAACGATCTTTGTAAAAATCTTGTTCCATGGTAAATGCTGTACCGAGTAGTGCAACTTTATATATATTTTGCTTTAAAATATATTTTGCAGTAGCATCTGCAATATGCAATAAAGGCACCGAAATGGCCTGTTGTATCTCTGGTGCAACCAAATGCATGGTATTCGTACACAGTAAAATACCGTCCACTTTGGCATCTTGGAGTTTTCGTGCTTCGTGTTGTAATATTTGTGCTGCCTGTGCCCAATCGCCTTGTTGTTGTAAATATTCAATCTCGGCAAAGTTCACACTATTTAAAATAATTTTAGCACTGTGTAGCCCGCCAAGACGTTGCTGTATGATTTTGTTTAATTGCTGATAATACAGTGCTGTAGATTCCCAGCTCATTCCCCCAAGTAACCCAATTGTTTTCATCCTTATTTTCTCATTGTATACGTTGGAGTAATAATCCTGCACGTAAGCCAATAGCCACATTAGGATTTGGAATTGACATCCTCCCCGACCTGAGAAGCGATTAGCTTCGCAAGACGGAGATTCCTCCTACGAGACGCTCATGTCCGAGCGCAAGAATATTCAGTGCTGAGTTTATGTCTCGATCATGGAGCGTACCGCACTCCATGCACTGCCATTCTCTTATTCCAAGACATCTTCTACCTTTCGGACTACTGAGCCGTGAGCTACAGCATGAACACGTTTGGGTGGTATACATTTCATTGACTTCCTCAAACCATACCCCTGCGTTCTCGCATTTGTACTTGAGCATGGCTCGAAAGGTTGTCCAACTTGCATCGAGTACAGACTTAGCTAATTTTGTCTGTGCCAATGCTTTGGCATTTACATTGCCAACAATGATCATTGCATGACTATTCACAAGTTTATATGTGAATTGATGCAACATATTTTGTCTAATATTCTTAATCTTAGCGTGGATTGCCTTAACACGTTTTTTATTTTTGGCTCTTTGAGCAATGCCTAGCTTCTGCTCATACTGACGATATATTTTAGGGGCTTTGAGTTTTACACCATCTGAGCATGTTGCAAGGTCTTTGAGCCCTAGATCAATGCCAATGGCTGTGGTTGATACTGTTTTCTCAATCTTTGGTGTATCTACGACCAAACACACATACCAACGCCCACGACTATCTTCAACGAATGAGCCTGTCTTAACTTTGTATTTTGAAAGTCCGTAGCTATCCCATAGTTTAAGTTGATGTTTACCGTATTGAACATAGCCATCAGTGTATTTCACAGCAACTTTTTTGAATGGAATCCAACCGAGTGAACGTCTTGCAGATGTCTTATTGCTTACACGCCAATTCAGCTTGGCTTTCTTAAACTGTTTGCGTCTTATGATGAGTTCTTCTGTCACTGCTTGAACAGTTTGGCTATGCAAGCCACACTCTTTTGATGTGCCTTTGGTGTACTTCGCAACATCATAGGCTGAGAAGAATTTCCCTGTTTTTTTGAGATGTTTAAAACACAAATCATTCACATAATTCCAAACAAAGTTCACCTCAGATGCCAGTTGGTCTAGCACCTTGCAATGTTTGTCTTTTATGCGTAATTTAAGTGTTTTCATTATTGAAATATATTTGGTCTATGAGCAATAGTCAAGAGATTAGAACAGGTCGACACTGTGTTTTTAACATGCACGTTCATTTAGTCTTTGTCGCTAAATACCGTAGAGATGTATTTTCAAAAGAAATGCTTTTAACCATGCAAGAGGTCTTTGAGCGTGTCTGTATAGACTTTGAAGCTGAATTGGTCGAATTTGACGGTGAACACGATCATGTTCATTTACTTGTAAACTATCCGCCTAAAGTTGCTATTTCTAGCCTAGTAAATAGTTTAAAAGGTGCATCTAGCCGTATTTTACGAACCAAACATCCTGAAATTAAAAACAAACTATGGGGTAATGCCCTATGGTCGCCTAGCTATTTCGCTGCATCATGTGGTGGTGCACCTATTGGAATTATTAAACAATACATTCAACATGAGTGTCACTGACACGTAAAAAACACCGCATTAGCAATCCTAGCTAATCCCCACAAGGGGGACTAGCGGATTGCAGCCTTATATTCCCGCCCCGAAGGGCGAGGTTTTACGGCTAAAGCAAGTAAAGAGTGCTGGTCGATTCTTCCCAAGTAGTAAAACGTGTTCTAGTTGTGGTGAAATTAATCACAATCTCACTTTAAAAGATCGGGCGTGGAGGTGTATTTGTTCAGCTAGGCATGATCGAGATTTAAATGCAGCGATTAATATTCTTAATCATGCGAATAAGGTTTTAACAGCAGCTTAACGCTACTGTTAAATGGCGGTGAGTTACACCGTGACAGTCTGTGGAGTTTAGGTAAATCCAAGTGCCGAATGGGATTTGGTTCAGAACAAAGAAGCAGAAATTAGACAGCAAATTTACGTGAGTAGATTTGTATAGGTTTTATATAACGGTTTATTTGGAATACAACAAACGACTCCTTCATCCCAACAGGACCAATGAAAATGTGTATATTCACCTTGTTTGACGAAATTATTATGTGGTTGCAAAACATGCCGTAATAGGTTCATGGCTCCCCCAAATAAAACACTTAAATACGCTGAAAATCGTAGACAGAGCCTAATTTTAAAATTTGTGTGAGTTCATCCAGTGCTGTTCTATTTGCCTGCAACAATTGCGGATCAGCTAAATCTAATGGCGATAATCGATCACGATAATGCGTTTCAACCCAATCTGTTAAGATTTCAAATACAGCTTCATTCATAAAGACATGTTGATTAATCGCTTCAAGCTCATCTTCATTCACTGCAACTCGTAAGCGTAAGCATGCAGGACCACCACCATTTTGCATACTTTCTTTTAAATCAAAAACTTGAATTTGATCAATGATTTGACCTGAATCTATTATTTCATTTAAATAATTCCATACCCCTGTGTGTTGGCGAGACTCCTCAGGAACAACCAACGTCATCTTTCCATCAGCACGTGTGAGAATTTGACTATTAAACATATATGTAGATACCGCATCATGTACCGACACACGTGAGTTTGGCACAATAATAGGGTGAAATCCTGCCCCTAACACTGCCATTTTTGCTTCAATTTCTGCAAATGCATGTGCTGCCTGTACAAAAGCCTGTTCATGACAAAATAAAACCTGTTGGTTGCTCACAGCAATGACATCGTTATGAAACACCCCTTGATCAATCACATCTGGATTTTGCTGTATAAACACCGTATTTAAATCATTTAATCCATGTAAACGTGCAATCGCTTGGCTGGCTTCTAATGACTGACGTGCAGGATATTTTTTCGGTCCAAGAGGTTGCCCTATAAATTGCTGACCATATACAAACACATTGAGACTCGGTTGATCGTATGCCCCTCCTAAACGATTATGATTTGCTGCACCTTCATCGCCAAACAATGCCACGGATGGTAAAGCATTATGATGACTAAAGTATTGCTCGTCATGAAACATGGCTTTTAAAATACGTGCTGTGGTGGGATGCTCAATTGCTCGATGGAATTTATTGTTTAAATTGGCAGGGGTAAAATGTACTTTACCATCTGCACTATCTGCCGATGGTGTTACCGTACATGAATTGGCTGTCCACATACTCGATGCTGAACTTAAAGATGACAATAAATTTGGTGAGGCTTTCATGGCCTGAGCAATCACATCTTCATCTTTGCCATAAAAACCCAATTGGCGCAATGTAGCCACATGGGGACGTTCATGTGGTGCAAAAACTGCTTGTTTCATGCCTAAATCTGCCAAAATTTTCATTTTCTCTAGGCCTTGTAAGGCAGCAAGTTTAGGATTAGACATATTTTTTTTATTTTTAGTAGATGCTTCATTACCAAAAGACAATCCAGCGTAATGATGCGTTGGGCCCACTAAACCATCAAAGTTAATTTCATAACCAGACATAACCACACTCCCTTTTACGTATTTTTATAATTGAATTCCAGGGTTTAATACATCTGGCAAATGTACATGATCTTCTTCCAAAGAAGCCATTGGCCATGCACAATAGTCGGCTGCATATAAAGCACTTGCGCGATGATTCCCCGATGCGCCCACACCTCCAAAAGGTGCAGAACTCGATGCCCCTGTCAGAGGTTTATTCCAGTTTACAATGCCTGCTCGTGCTTCTATTAATAATCGCTCAAAATCTGCTTTGTTCGGTGTCACTAAACCCACAGCCAACCCAAATCGGGTTTGATTAGCCAACTTAATGGCTTCATCAAAGTCGTGATAACGATAAATTTTAGTCAATGGGCCAAAATATTCTTCATCAGGAATATTTTTGACCGCTGTTACCTATAAAATACCAGCAGTCAACAAGGCATTATTGGGGTCAGGTCGTGTCATTTTTAAAAGTGGTTGTGCACCCAAATCAATCAACTGTTGCTGAACGTGCATGAGTTGGTCTGCGGCATGTGATGAAATCACGCCACCCATAAATGGTGCTGGCTCACTGTTCCAAGCAGCAACGTTTAGCTGCTTGGCCACTTCAACAAAACGAGCGATAAAAGCATCACCGACCGCCCCCTCTTTCACTAAAATACGGCGTGAACAAGTACAACGTTGGCCTGCAGAAATAAATGCAGATTGAATTGCCAAATGCACTACAGCATCTAAATGTTCTACTTCATCAATAATAAGTGCGTTGTTGCCACCCATTTCTAAGGCTAAAATTTTATCAGGACGGCCAGAAAATTGTTGATGCAAGTGGTAGCCTGTATGAGCACTGCCTGTAAATAATAAGCCATCTATGTGCTTTGAGTTGGCCAAGGCCTCACCTGTAGTACGCCCTCCTTGAACCAAATTAAGCACACCACTTGGCAAACCCGAGCGTTGCCATAACTCAACAACCTCTTGAGCCGTTCGTGGAGTAAGTTCACTCGGTTTAAAAACAAGCGTATTGCCTGCAATCAGGGCAGGGACAATATGGCCATTTGGTAGATGACCTGGAAAATTATATGGACCAAAGATCGCCAACACACCATGAGGTCGATGCCTTAAAGATGCTTGACCACCTGCCATCTTTTGATGATGCTCACCTGTGCGCTCATAATAAGCACGAATAGAAATTGCTACTTTTGCAACCATCGACTGCACTTCAGTCAAAGATTCCCACAAAGGTTTACCTGTTTCTTGGCTAATCGTTTCAGCAAGTTGCCGTTTATGCTGAATCAGTTGTTCAGCAAAGCTTTCAATTATTTTTACACGAGTGGTAACCAATAAACGAGCCCATGCTGGAAAAGCATCGCGTGCCGCAAGACATGCAGATTCAATATCCTCAGCATTGGCCTCATGACCCATCCATATTAAATCATGATTTACAGGGTCTCTTTTTTCAAAGGCTTGGCCGTGTGCACACACCCATTGTCCATTAATTAATATTTTTCCATCACGCATGGTTTAACGCTCCTCAGTATTGAGTGGTAAAATACGTACTTGGCTGTTCGAATCAACGTTAAGTTGTGTGGCTTGTACTTGAGTTAAATAAATATATTGTGCATCTACATAAGCATCGAGCAAAAGTGCAGCATAATTTTCATAGTGATCATTCGCTACCATTACACGTACTTTGTCTAATGATGTTGCTATTTCATCTACTTTAACATGACGTTGCTGACTGTCTCTGACTGCACGTAAATCTTCGATATTGGCTTCGATCGTTGGCCCTGCATCAAAAATATCTATATATCCTTGATACTTTAAACCCTCTGTTTCTAATAAACGATAGGCTGGGCGTGTCTGCTCGTGTACCTGACCAATCACGTCTTGTGCGTCTTTAGGCAGTAAGTCCACATATACAGGAAAACGTGGCATCAATTCAGCGATAAATACTTTTTGCCCAACACCACTTAAATAATCCGCTTTAGAAAAAGGCATACTAAAAAAGTGATGCCCAAGGGCTGACCAAAATGGTGAGTGACCTTGTTCATCGCTATATCCTCTCATTTCTGCAATCAGCTTGTGTTCAAATTTTTGTTGAAATGCAGCAATAAATAAAAAGCGAATTTTAGACAGAAATTTACCATTTTGATTTTTTCTAAACTCAGGGTCTAAAAAAAGCGTGCATAACTCACTCGAGCCTGTATGGTCATGACTTAAAAATAGTGTATCTAGTGATTTGTAAACATTGAGTGCTTTAGAGGCATGAACTTGTTTACCCACATGAAAATTATAAAAAGGCTCAACAAGACCAACCGCAACCTCTATTCCACTAACACCTACAACTTTTTGCTGTGTGGTGTCTTCTAAAACAAATAAATAGCCTTGCTCACTTTTTGCCAAATGCCCTTGGCGTGTTTGTTCGGTACGAGCAAGTTTAGCAATTAATGCCTCTTTATTTTCAGGCAATGAAGTCAGGCCAATGCCTGACTTTTGCGCTAAAAGATAAATATCATTTAAATCACGTTGCTCGGCGTGTCGCACTTTCATCATGCTAAACCCACCTTTTAATGATTAAACAGTCATAAAACTCGCTAAAGCCTTCTCAAAGCATGCCAGACCTGTATTGACTTCTTCTTCTGTAATCACCAATGCAGGTGCAAAGCGAATCACATTTGGCCCTGCCATTAAAACCAATAGACCAAACTCAGCAGCAAGAGTCATTAAATCTTTTGCTCGACCGGCATATTCATCTTTTAACACACAACCAATGAGTAACCCTTGTCCACGTACTTGTTCAAATACTGTGTATTTTTCATTGAGTGCTTGTATACCTGTAAAAAATTGTTCAGAACGTTGTTTTACAGCATCGAAGACTTCAGGACGATTTATAAATTCAAAAACCGCATTGGCAACAGCACAGCCTAACGGATTTCCACCGTAGGTGGTACCGTGATCACCTATGGCATACTGACTGGCATACTGATCTGTCGTGATCATTGCACCTATTGGAAAGCCACCACCTAATGCCTTGGCTGTGGTTAAAATATCTGGGGTAACACCTGTATTCATGTAAGCGTATAGTGCACCTGTTCGCCCCATACCCGTTTGTACTTCATCAAAAATAAGAACTGCGCCCACGTCATTACAACGCTTGCGTAATCCCTGTAGAAATTCAATCTGAGCAGGAACCACTCCCCCCTCTCCTTGAATAGGTTCTACAATCACAGCACATGTTTTTTCATTAATCACACGAAGGGCTGCATCTAAGTCGTTATAATCAACATGCTCAATATGTGCAGGTAAAGGTGCAAAATCTTGTGCATATTTGGGTTGGCCACCGGCTGTAACCGTAAATAGAGTACGGCCATGAAATGCATTTTTAAATGCGACAATGTGGTTTTTATCTGCTTGACCGCTATTTAAGCCAATTTTACGTGCAAGCTTTAATGCAGCTTCGTTGGCTTCTGCACCCGAGTTACAAAAAAATATTTTATCTGCAAATGTGTGTTCAACTAAATTTTTAGCCAAACGTAATACAGGCTCATTGGTATAGACATTGCTCACATGCCATAATTTTTGTGCTTGTTCGGTGAGCGCTTTTACAGCAACAGGGTGTGCATGTCCTAACGCATTGACTGCAATTCCACCTGCAAAATCAATATATTCTTTATCATTTTGATCCCAAATGCGAGAACCTTGACCACGAGTCAGTACAAATGATGCTGGTGAAAATACTGGAACCATATAGTCATCAAAATGATGTCTTTGAATCTGATCTTGCATGCGAACCTCAATTCAACACTAATGTGTGTATTTCATAAAAATAATATTAATTATTCTGATATTAGCATTTAGGCCATGATTTCATAGCCTAAATGTGTATTTAAATGGATTTATTTTATCCCGGAAAAATACCGCGTTCTTTACGTGCTTTTAAGATACGTTCACATGCCAAAATATAAGCCGCTGTACGTAATGTACATTTTTTCTCGACCGATGTTGACCATACATCTTCTATCGCTTGAATCATGAGTTTATCTAAACGCTCATTAATTTCATCTTCGCTCCAGAAATAACTGGCCATATCTTGCACCCATTCGAAATAACTCACGGTTACACCGCCAGCATTACAAATCACATCGGGAACAATCGTTACACCACGAGCAATCAATGCATCATCAGCCTCTGGGTATGTTGGGCCATTCGCTCCCTCTAATACCATTTTGGCACTCAAACGCTCTGCTCTTTCAACCGTAATTTGACCTTCTAATGCCGCAGGGATAAAGATATCCATATCGATATCCCACATTGCTTCATTCTCAATGGCTTTTGCACCACCAAAACCTGCAACACCTTGATGTTCTTCTACATGTTTTTGCAATGCTTTGACATCTAAGCCATTTGCTTCAAAAATTGTACCTGTGTGATCTTGCACTGCAACAATTTGAGCACCTGCTTGGTTAAATAAGAAAGCAGCTTCACTACCTACGTTACCAAAACCTTGTACTACAATTTTACTACCTGCAATAGATAAGCCAATTTTTTTGGCAGCCTCTATGCCTGTTACAAATACACCACGCCCTGTTGCACGAACACGGCCGAGTGAACCACCTAAATGCACAGGTTTACCTGTAACTACACCTGTAACTGTATGCCCTTGTGTGGTTGAATATGTATCCATCATCCAACCCATAATATTTGGATTAGTTCCTACATCTGGTGCAGGAATATCTTTTTGTGGGCCAATAATTGGACTAATTTCGGTTGTAAAACGACGAGTAAGTCGCTCAAGCTCACGGGTTGACAATTTTCTTGGGTCAACACGTACACCACCTTTTGCCCCACCAAAAGGTAAGTTGAGTACAGCCGTTTTAATGGTCATCCATGCAGACAGCGCCATGACTTCATTTAAGTCAACACTTGGATGGTAGCGAATGCCACCCTTACCCGGCCCACGAGATAAGTTGTGTTGTACACGGTATCCTTCAAAATGCTGAATTGAACCGTCATCCATAACAATCGGCACATCAACAATCAGTGCACGTTTTGGTCGTTTGAGCGTATCTAAATAAGGTGTTAAATCACCAAGGTAGGGTGCAACACGATCAATCTGTGCCAGATATGTTTGCCACGCATTGGTGTTTTCATTTGCATAAGAAAGGTTTGACATATATTCCTTGACCTTTTCATTGTTTTTAGACAGTCAAAAACATACATCACAGATATTGGGCCTGTATTGTGATGTATACATTCACTGCCCGCTATATTTTTCCAACCAGCTGGTTGTATTTATTCAACATGAGTTGTAACTGACTCTTTTTTATACATCACGCTACCCGAAGAATCGGTTACTTGAATACGTGGTAATTATCATATACCTGCACTTAAAAAAAGCAACCTTCACGCTTGATATTCATCACAATAAAAACCTATCATTCTAAAAATAATGATTTGATTTTTTATCGTTATCGTAAAAAAAGGTGATATTTCTATCACCTTTTTTGCTTAGTGCTGGCCATGTCCATGCTTGCCATGGTTCATACCCTCATGCCCCATCGGCATACTTGCCATAGGGTCTGAGGCACCATCTCCTGACCACGTTTTGGCATAATTATTCACTTTGGTTGTATCTTGTTGCACTGACAAAAATAAAAAACCTAGAAAAAATATTGCAAAGACAAAAGCAATACCCACACCGATCCAGCCACTATGGCTACTCTTTTTTTCATCGCTCATCAAATACTCTCTACTGGTTACCACATTAAAAAGGTACACGTTTATATTGACGATATTCAGGCGTCCAAAAATTATCTTGAATGTTTTTTGTCAAAATTTCATCAGACACCGCAGGAGCAACCCCAGCTGCAATCGCTGCTTTTGCAACATCAAAAGCAATTTTTCGAGATACATCTTTAATCAATTGAACATCAGGGAGTAAATCACCATGCGTATCATGCAGTAGCGGTGAACAATCTGCTAGTGCATTGCTTGATGCCATTAACATGCTATCTGTGACTCGAGTTGCGCCAGAAGCAATCGCACCTAAACCAATACCGGGGAAAATATATGAATTATTGCACTGTGCAATATTATAAAGTTTTCCTTGATAATTCACAGGCGCAAATGGACTACCCGTGGCAATTAATGCACGACCTTCTGTCCACTGAATTAAGTCTGCAGGTACAGCTTCTGCACGTGATGTTGGATTAGACAACGAAAAAATAATCGGACGAGCACAATGCATTCCCATTGTACGGACAATCTCTTCGGTAAATAAACCCGGTTGACCAGACACACCTATCAGCACAGTAGGTTTTGCATGTTTGACAACATCGAGTAAAGAAATAATATCTGTAGTATTCCACGTTTCAACCACATCTGCCTTTTGGGCCAATTTCTTTTGAAAATCGAGTACATTTGGCTGATTGTCTGTGATTAAACCAAAACGATCCACCATAAACACACGAGCACGTGCCTGCTCATCACTTAAGCCTTCTGCCACCATTTGCGCTACAATTTGTTCTGCAATCCCACAGCCTGCCGACCCTGCCCCTAAAAAGGTAATTGTTTGATCTTTCAGTGATTTTCCTGCTGCACGACTGGCAGCAATTAAACTGCCCACAGACACCGCAGCTGTACCTTGAATATCATCATTAAAACAACAAATTTGATCACGATATTTATTCAGTAATGGTAGTGCATTTTTCTGTGCAAAATCTTCAAATTGAATCAGGGCTTTCGGCCAACGACGGCGCACACTACGAATCACTTCATCTACAAAATCATAATACTCATCGCCTGAAATACGTGGCTGACGCCATCCCATATAAATCGGATCATTGAGCAACTGTTGATTATTTGTGCCCACATCAATCGTAATTGGCAATGTATATGCAGGGCTAATTCCACCACATGCCGTATACAAAGACAGCTTACCAATAGGTATACCCATACCTCCAATACCCTGATCACCCAAACCTAAAATACGTTCACCATCAGTAATGACAATCACTTTAACGTTTTTACGATTCACGTTTTGTAAAATGTCATCGACATGATGACGATCTGGATATGAAATAAATACACCACGATGACGGCGATAAATATCAGAAAAACGCTGACATGCTTCCCCCACAGTTGGAGTATAAATAATGGGCAACATTTCTGCTAAATGGTCTTGAAGCACTCTAAAAAAGAGAGTTTCATTGGTATCTTGAATATTCCTTAAATAAATGTGTTTATTAATATCGCTATTAAACGCACTGTATTGTTGATATGCGCGCTGACTTTGCTCTTCAATGGTCTCTACCACATGCGGAATTAAACCATGTAGATTAAAACGTGTACGTTCATCTTCACCAAATGCAGAACCTTTATTTAACAAAGGTAATTCTAATAGCGAATTTCCCGCATAAGGAATATAAAGCGGACGTTTTTGCGATAAATCTACACTCATAACTTTCTCTCAGAGGCTTGGCTAAAACACATTGTAGTTGAGTATTTTACCTACAAACGTGTCACACCACATGTTTTTAGACAAAAATAGGTTGTCTCATTGTACACCACCAAACACAAAAAATGCCCTTAAATCATGCAAAATCATTTAAGGGTAATCGATGAAAGTAATTTAAATTTGGTGGTTTAATCGACTTTCTTTTTGGAAAACCGAGCAAATTTACGATTGAAATTAGCAACACGTCCTTCATTACTTGCTTGACGTACTTCACCTGTATAAAACGGGTGTGATGCACTCGAAATATCTAGAGTGACATACGGATATTCCACCCCCTCATAGATTTTTTTTTGACCAGATTGTATGGTTGAGCCAATCACAAAATAAACATCTGCATTGGTGTCATGAAACAATACTTTTTGATACTTCGGATGAATATTTTCTCTCATAATGGATTCCTCAAAACAACAACTATGTTACAGTATAACATAACATTAATAAAATACGTCTATTTTGTCAATCCCCATCACAGCACATCGCTTATGTATATATAAAATGCACCAAAGTGCTATAAATCGTTTTCCCTAAGGCGTGCTAAATTTGATATATTTAGCATCTTTATGCGACAGTTTTTCTAGATAATATGAATACGGCCATACAAGCAGCTTTAGACCATGCAGTGCAAACATTGATTGCACAAGATATTCTGCCTTCTGAGTGGAAAAATATTAGCCAGCTCACTCGCACCAAAGATCGAAGTCATGGCGACTTTGCATCAAATATTGCGATGGTGGCATCAAAAGCTGCGGGTATGCGTCCACGTGACTTAGCAGAAAAAATCTTAGTGAACTTGCCGCAAATGTCAGAAATTAGTAAGGCAGAAATTGCAGGGCCGGGCTTCATTAATTTCTTTTTAAATGCAGATGAACGCTATGTTGTACTTGATCTAATTCAAACCGAAAAAGAAAAATTTGGTCAAAGCCAAGACCGTAAAAATGAACGTGTACAAATTGAGTTTGTTTCTGCAAACCCAACTTCAAGCCTACACGTAGGTCATGGTCGGGGTGCTGCATATGGTATGACCATCGCTAATATTTTAGAAGCAACAGGTGCAAGTGTTGAACGTGAATATTATGTCAATGATGCAGGTCGTCAAATGGACATTTTGGCCACATCTACTTATTTACGTTACCTCGAACTATGCGGGCAATCTCTCGTCTTTCCTAAAAATGCATACCAAGGCGACTACGTTAAAGACATTGCACAAAGTATTATTAACCAAGATGGTGAAGAATATATTTTTAGCGTGGCAGAAGTTTATCATCACGTTCCTGAAGATGTACAATATGCCGAAGCTCTCGATGCACAAGGCAATAAAGTTATTTTGTCTGGAGATAAAGAAAAACATATCGATGGTTTAATTGCAAATGCACAACAATTGCTTGGCCCCAATTACCGTATTTTTCACCAAGCTGCCTTACATGCAATTTTAGAAGACATTAAAGATGACCTTGGTGAATTTGGCGTAACATTTAACCAATGGTTTAGCGAAGCTACATTGGCAGATAAAATTGATGAAGCACTAGAAACACTCGAACAACGTGGCTTTTTATACGAACAAGACGGAAACCTTTGGTTTAAGTCAACCGCTTTTGGCGATGAAAAAGACCGTGTTGTCAAACGTCGTAATGGTCAACATACCTACTTTGCATCAGATATTGCCTATCATTTAAATAAATTACAACGTGGCTTTACGCACTTGGTGAATATTTGGGGTTCAGATCACCACGGCTATATTACACGTGTCAAAGCTGCCATCGATGCTTTAGGATATGACTCATCAAAATTGACCATTTTATTGGTACAGTTTGTGAGTCTTTGGCGTGGCGGTCATATGCTACAAATGTCTTCTCGTTCTGGTCAATTCGTCACGCTTCGCGATTTACGCAAAGAAGTTGGCAATGACGCAGCTCGTTTTTATTATGTGATGCGCAAAAGCGAACAACACATCGACTTTGATTTAGATCTTGCTGTATCTCAAAGTAAAGATAATGCGGTTTACTATATTCAATATGCACATGCACGTATTTGCCGTATGTTAGAAAAATCACAAAGTATGGCCATTGATTTTAATGTCGCAGATGCTCGTGACGTGGTATCTCGTTTAGATTTAGAAGCAGAAGAAGCCATTTTAGCCAAACTTGCTGCTTATCCTGATGTCATACGTCGTGCTGCGCATAGCTATGAACCACATCAGGTTGGCAACTACTTAAAAGAGCTCGCTGCACTGTTTCATGCATGGTATAACGAACATAAAGTACTCAATGATGATTTAGCATTAACTCAAGCTCGACTATTACTTTCTGTTAATGTACAACAGGTCCTTCGTAATGGTTTAACTTTGCTTGGGGTTTCTGCACCTCAAAGTATGTAATAAAAAGGAAAATCTCGTGTTTAGCAAAACGCAACGCTGTATTTCTGACAAACCAAAGTATCCAAAACATACGCTGTTGCCTGCATGGATCGGCACAGCTGTTGTGTTTTTTATTCTCATTTGTATTGTCGTTGCGTTTGCTTTTTGGAAACCTTGGGCACCTGTTAGCACACAAGTCATTGATGTCAGACAAACTGCCCAAGAAACCAACCACGATTATCGTTTTTACGAACAACTTCCCAAGCAACAAGTCACCCCTATCCCAGAGCAAGCTGTACCTAAGTCACAAGTCAGTACAGGTAGCATTATTGTTTCAGCATCTCAGACTGCATCGAACCCTGCAACTGTTTCAGACACGGCAACCACTGCATACTTTTTACAAATTAAGAGTTTTAGTGATCCTGATAGTGCAGACGCTCGACGTTCAGAAATTTTAATGAATAAACTTCCTGCCAATGTCATTACCCTCAATGAACATGGACACACGTGGTACCGTGTGATTTCTGGGCCATATTTAACACAACAAACAGCGCTCAATGCCCAACAGGTTCTACAAAATAGCGGCATAGATTCAATCGTGGTGAAAAACTGATTTAACGTGGTTTAAGTGTATGCCATAGTCGTTCAAAAGGTATAAAGAAAACAGCATTGCCGATTAAAATACAAATAATGCCAATGATGGCATGACTTTGCCATATATAGCCTTCAAAATACGTGGCCAATAACAATGCAATCAATGGAAAAATCAACGTGCTATATGCAGCATTGCCTGCACCAATTCGTCCAATCAAAAAGAAATATGCACAAAATCCAATAACAGAGCCAAATACAGCCAAATACACAATAGCCCATATTGAGATTGTTTTTAATGTAGGAAACAAATCATGATGTTGAAAAAGACTAATCATCAACATAACCAACATGCCATACGTCATTGCATATGCTGTGGTAGTCAGTACGGGGTGACCTTGTTTTTGATGATATAAACTCAGCATATTTCCTAAAGAAAACCCATACGTCCCAAGCAAACATAATCCAATCGCTTTTAAAGTGTCTAATTTAAAATGCGTCCCTTGTAGGTCATGCCAAAACAAGGCAATCATACCTAAAAAACCAAAACTAACCGCAGGATAAAATCTTAATTTAATGGGTTGCTTGAAAAACAACCGACTATTGATGGTGTTAAATAATACCGCCATCGAAAAAATAACAGCTTCTAATCCGCTATTTATATAATCAACTGCTTGATAGAAGCAAAAAAAATTAAAACCAAAAATTAAACAGCCCTGTAACATACACAACAGATGATCTTTGAAAGGTAAAAATGCTAATTTTTTTGTATAAATTAACCCAATCATTAAAATACTTGCTGCAATAAAAAAACGCCAAAATACCGCAACTTCTGGGGCAATCTCACTTTTTTGTTGTAACGTAATCGCACTCCATGTGGTGCCCCAAAGCACAATCACCAACACATATAAAAAGACATTTAGTTTCATACACTGACTCATCCCCAAGATTTTTTTTCATTGTATGTATGCTTGTCAAAATAAGCTTATATATTCTTGCGAAGCGATCACATGTTCTTGCTTTTTTATAGATGAACATCATATGCTTTGTATAAAAGAACATTATACTTGCCATACATGAGTACCATGATGCACTATCAGCTTTTAAATCAATTACAACAATTTAAAGCACAGCTCATTGATACTGTAAAAATTGGCTCAGGAATGCAATTGGCGCATTGGTCAAATTATCAAGATCAGGTTCAAGTTTGTAGCAATCATCATACACTGAGCCTTTACATTAAAGGCGGATATGACACTTACCGCAAAACAGGTACAGGTTGGCAAAATGGTGGTGCACCAGATCACTTTTGCTTAATGCCACAACATACAGAATCGACTTGGGATATACGAGGTGATTTATCTTTTGTACATCTTTATTACACCCAACAACATTTAGAGCACATCATTTCACAGATTTGGGATAAAGAACCTCGCCATGTAACACTCATTGAGCAAAGCTTTGTATTTGATGCAAAAATTAGCCACTTGTATAGACACTACATCACTCATAACGACTGGAAGCAATCAGATAACCACCTTGAAATCAGTACAGCCGCTACTTTGTTATTAACACAACTCATTAAAAATTACAGCAATATCTCTTGGGATATTCCTCATGTTAAAGGGGGTTTAAATAAATTTCAACGCCAGCATATTATCGAATGGATTGATCATCACTTAGCTTCCCCTCTAACATTACATGATTTATCAGCAGTAATTGGACTTAGTGAATATCATTTTGCACACCTGTTTACCCGATCGTTTGGTGTGCCACCACACCAATACGTAATACAACAACGTTTAAAAAAAGTACATATGGATCTTTTAACTTGGCATGCATCTATTACTGATATTGCACTTAAATATGGTTTTAGCTCAAGTAGCCACTTGAGTTATCAATTTAAAAAACACTTTGGCTACACTCCATCAAGCTTACGCTCACAAAAATCCAATGATTAAATATTTTTAAATATTTCATATGCATCCCCCACTTAAATTAAGTTTTAAATTTAAAGTGAAATGCAAAAATCATTCCTTATCACCAACATATTTATTGTTCAATGAGTGAATCTTTTCAATCTATTGAGACTATTTTATTGGATACTTCTATTTTGACCATATCTTATAAAAATGATTAACCCCTTAGACCTGCTTGCTCTTTTAATTTTGCATTTTTATAGGCTGTACGATGAGTTATACGTTTTAAATAATGACTAATATGAGGTGTTGCAAAAAGATTTAATTTTTCAATCGCTTCTAAGGCAAACGTCATTTGAATGTCTGCAAAAGAAAAATCTTGGGCAAAATAATCATGATTTGATAAATGATTTTCAATATATTCAACATGTTGTTTTAATCGAGTAAATATAAATTTTTCTTGAATACCCAAAATAAATGCTTTAGTTACAGGACGGATAATAAAAGGTACACGTTGAGATGATATTGTAAGTACTAATTTAAAAACCAAAAGTGGCATGACAGAAGATTCTGCATAATGTAACCAAAAAATATATTGCTGTACGTATTTTAGAACTTTAGGTTTAAAATTAAATTGATCATCGTAAGTACACTGTAAATATTCAAGTATTGCCGCAGATTCTACGAGCATCAACTCATTATCTTGTAAAATAGGTGCGGTGCCTAAAGGATGTATTTTTTTGAGTGAAGCAGGTGCAGTGTAGCTAGGTGTTCTGTGATAGCATAAAAGATGGTAATTTAGCGCCAACTCTTCTAAAGCCCAAATAATACGAAAGGATCTAGATTTTTCTAAATGATGCAACGTCAACATATTTCAATTACCACTTTATAATCATATACGATACGTTACACTCATTTAGTATGGACGACTAGTCAAATCTATTGCTCAGAAAATTAATGCTCTTTTTCTAAATACGTTGGTTTCTTTGGTAATGCCAAACTACATAAAAAGCAAATAATCAGCATAAAAACAACATAAAAGAAGAAACTATTTTCGACACCTGCAGATTTAAACTGTAATGCAATAGAAGGTGCAGAACCACCAAATAAAGCATTACCCACAGCATAAGAGAAGCCTACACCGAGTGCGCGCACATGCATTGGAAACATTTCGGCTTTAATTAAACCACTAATAGATGTATAAAAACTGAGTAATAACATCATGAACATTAATAAAAGTGCCAATAACACAGGAGAATGCACACTCATCGGCATTGCAATTGCCATCACAGGGTAAATTGATATTGCCAAAGCAGCACTAAAAATTAACATCACTTTTCGAGTCCCTATTTTATCTGCAACAATACCAAATACAGGTTGTGCAATCATAAAAACAAACAATGCAGCCGTCATAATATAGCCTGCATGTTGTGCCGACACTCCAATACTATTGGTCAAATATGTTTTTGAATACACAGTAATCGTATAAAACGCCAGTGAACCTGCAGATGTGTAGCCGACAACCAGTAAAAAAGACTTCCAATGACCTTTAAGCAACGCCAATAAGCTTCCTGATTCTTTTTGACTTTTTTCATCTTTCACTTCAACAGATAGTGTTTCTTCTAAATGACTACGAGCAAACAAAGACAGTAATGCAGCACACCCCCCAATGAAAAATGGTAATCTCCACCAGCCTGCTTCTAATTGTTGTGTTGTTAAAAAAGCAAGCATAATAATACTTAATAGGCTTGCCAATAATTGGCCACCTGCTAAAGTGACATATTGAAAAGAAGAAAAAAAGCCTCGTTGACCCTTCAACCCCATTTCACTCATATATGTTGCAACAGCACCATACTCACCACCAACAGACAAACCTTGTAATAATCGAATAAGTAACAATAAAAAAGGTGCCCATAGTCCAACCTGCTCATACGTTGGTAACAAGGCAAATAAAAATGAACTCACTGCCATAAAACAAATCGACACCACCATCGATTTTTTACGGCCATGACGATCAGCAATTCGACCAAACAGCCAACTCCCAATCGGACGCATGAAAAAACTCGCCGCAAATACGCCCCATACGTAAATCGATTTTGTTGTTGGATCCATGTCAGGTGCAGTGAGAGCATGTGTAAAATACACTGCAAAGACCGCATAAATGTAAAAATCAAACCATTCGACTAAATTACCCGAGGCTGCCCCAACAATCCCTCGAATACGACTACGCTTTTCTTGTTCTGTATAATTTACCGTCATATTCTTTCCTTATCCATTCACTCAAAACCAATATTTAATTTATAAACTTTTAAAAAATAATCATTTTATTCACTAAATACTCACCAATGATCACATGTGATGATTTATTTTTTATCTTTCACAAAAGATGCTATGTTCAATTTTATCTATTTCTTCTAAAAATAAGTATTATCCATTTGGCTATTCACTAGTTACTCTCAAGAATAAATACTTCTTTGCTAGCCATTGGTTTTTTTAAATATTTTTAATTCAACAATACCAATTTAAAAATTAAACAACCTAAAACCAATTTTATTTTTTATTTTAAAATCAATATCTTAATAAAACCAAATCCTACTTAAAATTTTATTTTAAAATCATTTACTTATGATATTTTAATCAAATACTAAAATTACATCGCATATACTTTGAGTCACTCTGAGCTGTTTTTTAAAGGAAATCGATCTATTCGTTATACTCAACTGTAAAGAAAAGCACTTATTTTATTTAAGCACAGTAGCTTACTTGAATTTTTAAGAAAAATTCAGGTTAATTAATTTTGGCTCTATAGATTATTTATATAGCACTTATTTTAGTGACTTAAGTATATTTTTTAGATCAATTTTTCTGAATTATTATATAAAACAGCAGTATATTTTTAAATTTTAAAGTAAAATTTGGCTAAAATCACAGTTTCATTTATTTCAATCACCATCATGGTCGAATATTTTTAAAATTCAAATAACGTAAATATACATATTATCAGCATAAAACGTGCTATTCATATCTATTAACGATTTATTATATTTTCTGTGTTTAATGCTTATTGTGAAACAAAATTAAATATTACCTCTATATATTATTGTTTCAACATCAAAATATAAAGCAAAACGACAACGACAGTACCTAGAGAAAAATACTCCCCGTTATTATCGTTTATGAGGACATCAATATGACATCTATTTTAATTGCAGGTGCAACAGGTTTAGTCGGTCACCATGCACTATCAAAAGCACTTGCTGATCCACGAATTGAACGTGTAATTGCACCCACAAGACGACCATTAGAAAAACATATTAAACTGGTTAATCCTGTATTAGATATGTCTGCTTTACCATCAGATGCTGATTGGTGGCAAGTTGATGCCGTTATATGCTCAATAGGAACAACGCGTAAAAATGCAGGTTCATCAGAAGCGTTTCGAGCCATTGATTACGATTTACAATATGCCATCGCTAAACATACACGTGCACATGGAGCTCGTAGTTTTGCGTTAACATCATCTATAGGCGCTAATGCTCAGTCACCATTTTTTTATTTACGGACCAAAGGCGAGCTTGAAAAAGCAGTATCTGATCTCAATTGGCATTCACTCACTATTTTACGCCCAGGTGCGATACTTGGAGACCGAGAAAACCCACGTTTAAGTGAACAATTTACGTCTAGTGCTTTAAACTTATTATCGCCAATTATACCTAAAAAATATCGTGGAAATCATGCAGAAGATATTGCATCTACTTTATTCGAATCAGCAATGACTGCTACCGCAGGTTTACAAATATTGACATCTGAGCAAATTAATCAAGCTTAATCAGCAATTTTTTGAACAGCCTAACGGTGTTTCAGATCAAAGTGGTGCCAAAATAAAAATGATATTGTACGATCACCGGTACATTACATATTTATTAATGTTTAAATATCAGATTGATTTATCAAATATAAATTATTTTATATGACTGACTCTTAAACATTTTATGATTCGTTATAAACAGCACTTAAAGATTTTTTTGTTTCGTATTACCATATAGAATAAATTTGCAAAACGAGTATAACCATGAGCATTACTAGACTACATAAAACCTCAAGATTTTGTGAAGTTGCAATATCAGCCGATACCATTCATTTGGCAGGTCAACTTGCAGATGACACCTCACAAGATATTACCTCGCAAACACAACAAACTTTAGCAAATATTGATCGCTTTTTAGCAGATGCAGGCGCTCATAAAAGTGATATTCTTTCAGTTACTATTTATCTAAAAAATATAGATACTGACTATCAGGCCATGAATACTGTTTGGGACGCTTGGATAGACCCTGAACATCCTCCTGCTCGTACTTGCGTAGAGGCTAAACTATATGCACCGGAGGTTTTGGTTGAAATGACAGCAATTGCAGTAAAACCAAGATAATAAAAAGGGTAGCAGCATATCTTGCTACCCTTTTTATAAACTAAACTATAAAAATTACTCTTCAAATAAACCTTCAAACAATATAGAAGACAAGTAACGCTCACCACTATCAGGTAAAATCACAACAATCGTTTTATTTTTGTTTTCAGGACGTTGAGCAATTTCGGCAGCCGCCGCTAATGCAGCACCACAAGAAATACCGACTAAAATCCCCTCTTGGGTAGCGCATTTTTTCGCCCAATCAATTGAAGTTTGACTAGAAACTGTAAATACTTCATCGACAATGTCTAAATCTAAATTTTTAGGAATAAAGTTTGCTCCAATTCCTTGAATTTTATGAGGTGCAGGCGTAATTTGCTCTCCTTTTTTTGTTTGAGTAATAATCGGTGATTCAGCAGGTTCTACAGCCACAGAATATAATGGCTTTCCTTTCACTTGTTCAAAATAACGAGAAATTCCTGTAATTGTTCCACCCGTTCCTACACCAGAGACTAAGATATCCACGTCGCCTTGAGTTGCTTCCCAAATTTCAGGACCTGTAGTGGTTTCATGAATTTTAGGATTTGCTGGATTTTCAAATTGTTGTGGTAAAAAATATTTTTCAGGATTTTCTGTGGCTAAACGTACAGCCTCATCAACAGCACCTTTCATTCCCTTGCTCGGCTCAGTGAGGATTAAATGTGCACCTAAAGCTTTTAATACTTTTCTGCGCTCTAAGCTCATACTCGCTGGCATAGTTAAAGTAATGTCATAGCCTTTTGCAGCAGCAACAAATGCTAATGCAATCCCTGTATTGCCACTTGTGGGCTCTACAATGTGCATTCCTTTTTTTAAAATTCCTTTTGCTTCAGCATCTTTAATTAATGCAGCACCAACACGACATTTTACTGAAAAAGCAGGATTACGGCTTTCAATTTTAGCAAAAACAGTCGCTCCACCCGAGATAATACGATTAATTTTAACTAATGGAGTATTACCAATTGCTTCAGCATTATTTTCATAGACTGCGATGCCTTTATTTACTGTCATGTTAGATTCCTATCAAATTTTTATTCTTTCTAGTTTTATCATGCTTATTATTTTCAGGCAAAGTTTAATTATGAATAAAGATATTGGATAATTTTTATAAAGACATAAAAGGGTTCATGTCAAAATAAAGCGTTTCAATTAACTAAATTTCCTATTCAGGATTTTAGATTACGCTGATGTTTTTTTATCGATGTGGATATGATCTTGAATTAGGATGATGTGTTGTGGGTAGATGTTGTGTTTTTTTCTTTGAGTGTGGGTTATAGATGTTGTATGTACAGTAGGTGTCATTTGGATTTATAAAAATGTAAGGCTAAAAAAAAGCCCCCTCGTTAGAGGGGGCTTTTAGAATAAGATGCTGGCGATGACTTACTCTCACATGGGTAACCCCACACTACCATCAGCGCGAAGAGGTTTCACTTC
>NZ_VTDM01000068.1 GCF_015627105.1 Acinetobacter baretiae
CGTAAGGTCTTTTTTTCACTGTGATTCCTAAACGTTTTAATGCATAACCAATAGATGCAGCTGAGCAGGAAAAGCGTACAGCACGCTCATATTGATAATCGTCTGGATATTTCTCAACATCAGCACGTAGTGCATCATCCTCAATTTTAAAAGGTTTCCGTGGGCGAGTTCTTTTAACCTCAATTCGTTTTTTCCAACTCAAAATTGTATTTTTATCAATTTCAAATTGTGCAGAGACCGCTCGTATGGAATATCCTTCCTCAAGCTTCGCTATCACTTTTTGTCTAAAATGCTCTGAATAGCTCATTTTTATATTGTCTTATTTTTATCGATGTGGATATGTTCTTGAATTAGGATGATGTGTTGTGGGTAGATGTTGTTTTTTTTCTTTGAGTGTGGGTTATAGATGTTGTATGTACAGTAGATATCATCTGGATTTATAAAAATGTAAGGCTAAAAAAAAGCCCCCTCGTTAGAGGGGGCTTTTAGAATAAGATGCTGGCGATGACTTACTCTCACATGGGTAACCCCACACTACCATCAGCGCGAAGAGGTTTCACTTCTGAGTTCGGGAAGGGATCAGGTGGTTCACTCTTGCTATAGTCGCCAGCAT
>NZ_VTDM01000017.1 GCF_015627105.1 Acinetobacter baretiae
TAAGCTTTGCAGGTGACAGCGGTACAGATGTTGCTCGTAAACTCGGTGATACCCTCAATATTAAAGGTGGTGCAGACAGCACAAAACTCACCGACAACAACATTGGCGTGGTTGCCAACGGTACAGATGGTCTTGAGGTTAAACTTGCCAAAGATCTGAACCTTGGCAAAGACGGTAGCGTCACAGCAGGTAATACTGCGTTGAGCAATAATGGCTTAACGATAAATAATGGTCCAAGCATTACGACATCTGGTATTAATGCTGCAGGTACTAAAGTGACGAATGTTGCTGATGGTACTGATACTCAAGATGCCGTGAATAAAGGTCAATTAAATAATCTAGAATCTGAAGTTAATAATAAATTTAACGATCTTTCAACTAAGGGCAGTTCAACACAGGATACTTCAGGGAATAGCTCGAGTACTACAGCATCTGGAACAACAGTTGCAGATAAAGATGGTAATACAAATACCTCTACATCTACAGGTAATACTGTTGCTGGTAAAGATGGTAATAGCACGACAACGACCGCTGATGGAACAACAAGCAAAGACAAAGATGGCAATAGTACAACCACAACAGCTGGTGGTAGCACTACTCAAGATCAAAACGGTAATAGCAATACCTCAACTGCAACCAATAATTCGCTTGCTGACAAAGACGGTAATAGTAATACCTCAACTGCGACAAGTAATACACTTGCTGGTAAAGATGGTAATAGCACGACAACGACCGCCGATGGTACGACCGTTAAAGACAAAAATGGGAATAGTAATACATCGACAGCGACAAGCAATACGCTCACAGATGGTAAAAATACGACCACAACTACAGCATCTGGTACAACCTATGGCAGTGCAGATCCATCTGATAAAACCAGCACGAATATTGGTCAAAATGGTCTAAGCTTTACAGATACCTCTGGCAATAAAACAGGTCCAAGTGTGACAGCATCAGGGATTGATGCTGGTAATGAAAAAATTACCAATGTTGCAGATGGTGCGGTGGGCCCAACATCTAAAGATGCAGTAAATGGTAGTCAGCTTTATACAGCAACAACAGACTTAACAAATAAGGGTCTGAATTTTGCAGATAGTAATGGCACGGTAACGCATAAAAACTTAGGTGAAACATTAACAATTAAAGGGACAGGTGCAAAATCTGATGATCAGTACAATACTGATAATCTAAAAACAACCACAGATAGTAATGGCAATATTGTGGTTGGGCTAGATAAAAATGCAAGTTTTAACAGCTTAAATGTAGCTGGAACGACTGTAAATGCTACTGGCTTAACCATAAACAATGGGCCAAGTATTACAACGTCGGGTATTAATGCCGCAGGAACGAAAGTAACTAATATTGCTGATGGTACTGACACTCAAGATGCTGTAAATAAAGGTCAACTCAATACATTACAATCAGAAATGAACAGTAAATTTGACAATCTGTCTACGCAAGGAAGTTCAACACAGGATACTTCAGGGAATAGTTCGAGTACCACAGCATCTGGAACAACAGTTGCAGATAAAAATGGTAATAGTAATATCTCTACATCTACAGGTAATACCGTTGCTGGCAAAGATGGCAATAGTACGACAACAACTGCTGACGGAACAATAAGCAAAGACAAAGATGGCAATAGTACAACCACAACAGCTGGTGGTACCACTACTCAAGATCAAAACGGTAATAGCAATAGCTCAACTGCGACAAGTAATACACTTGCTGGCAAAGATGGCAATAGCACGACAACAACTGCTGACGGAACAATAAGCAAAGACAAAGATGGTAATAGTACAACCACAACAGCTAGTGGTAGCACTACCCAAGATCAAAACGGTAATAGCAATACATCAACTGCGACAAGTAATACACTTGCTGGTAAAGATGGTAATAGTACGACAACGACTGCTGATGGAACAATAAGCAAAGACAAAGATGGTAATAGTACAACCACAACAGCTAGTGGTAGCACTACCCAAGATCAAAACGGTAATAGCAATACTTCAACTGCAACAAGCAATACACTTGCTGGTAAAGATGGTAATAGCACGACAACGACCGCCGATGGTACGACCGTTAAAGACAAAAATGGGAATAGTAATACATCGACAGCAACAAGCAATACGCTTACAGATGGTAAAAATACGACCACAACTACAGCATCTGGTACAACCTATGGCAGTGCAGATCCATCTGATAAAACCAGCACGAATATTGGTCAAAATGGTCTAAGTTTTACAGATACCTCTGGCAATAAAACAGGTCCAAGTGTGACAGCATCAGGTATTGATGCTGGTAATGAAAAAATTACCAATGTTGCAGATGGTGCGGTGGGCCCAACATCTAAAGATGCAGTAAATGGTAGCCAGCTTTATACAGCAACAACAGACTTAACAAATAAGGGTCTGAATTTTGCAGATAGTAATGGCACGGTAACGCATAAAAACTTAGGTGAAACATTAACAATTAAAGGGACAGGTGCAAAATCTGATGATCAGTACAATACTGATAATCTAAAAACAACCACAGATAGTAATGGCAACATTGTGGTTGGATTAGATAGAAATGCAAGTTTCGATAGTCTTGCCCTAGGTGGAACAACATTAAATTCTAGTGGCTTAACCATAAACAATGGTCCAAGCATTACAGCATCAGGTATTAATGCCGCAGGAACGAAAGTGACCAATCTTGCAAATGGTACAGATGCCCAAGATGCGGTGAACAAAGGACAATTGGATGCCTTAGCAACGAACATTAGCAATAATGTAACCAATGTCACAGATGGTAATGGAAATAAAGTTAATGTAAGTAATGAGGTTGTTAACAGTACACCAAATAGCAGTAATACAGACTCAGTATTCTTAACCTATGACAAAACAGGACAAGAAACAACAGATCGTTTAACGATTGGTCAAACTGTGCAAAAAATGAATACCGAAGGGGTCAAATACTCACATACTAATGGTAGTACAGAGGTTGTAGATGGTAGAACAAATGACTCGAGTGCAGGAGGTACAAACTCGACTGCAATTGGTGTAAATTCGATTATCGATTCGGGTGCAGATAACACAATTGCTTTAGGTAAGAGTACATCTGCCTCTGGAGTAGCAACAAACTCCGTTGTTATTGGTAACAAGTCGAGTGTCACAGGTGCTTCTTCTGTTGCCATTGGTGATGGTGCTTTGGCTTCGGGTACTCAATCTATTAGTGTGGGTACAGGAAACCAAGTCAAAGGTAACCATTCTGGTGCATTTGGTGACCCAAGTACAATTACAGGCAATGAAAGCTATGTACTTGGTAATAACAATACAGTAAGCACAGATAATACATTTGTTGTTGGTAACAATGTACAAGCAACGACAACAGGATCCGTTGTTTTAGGCAATAATTCTGCTGCTCGCACAGGTGCAAATGTGAGTGGTTATGTACCAACGGGTGCAACAAGTGCTAATCAATCTGCAATTAATGCAACCACATCAACCACAGGTGCAATCGCAGTTGGTGATGCACAAAATAATGTGTATCGTCAAATTACGGGCGTTGCGGCAGGAACAGCAAATAGCGATGCAGTGAATGTTGCACAGTTAAAAGCGGTCGATGACAAAATACTTGCTTTAAAAACTGAAGGAAACACAGTTAGTGATTCTTCTGGCAATACAAATGTGAGTAACGCAACAGGAAATATCGTATCTGGTAATACCAATAATGGTGGTACAACCAGTTCAAATACCACTGCTGCAGGTATAGTCGTGACGGAGAAAGATGCAAATGGCAATACGACAAATGCAAACTATGGGGCAAATGATGCCAAATATACAAATGCAGATGGCTCAAGTACAACTGTTGGAGGTAATGGTGTTAGCTTTGCAGATCAAAGTGGTAACAAGACAGGTCCAAGTATCACTGCTTCAGGCTTAGATGCAGGCAATCAGAAAGTCACAAATGTTGCTGATGGTACGGTGAGTTCAACCTCTAAAGATGCTGTCAATGGAAGTCAATTGTATTCTGTACAAAACCAGTTAGATTCTTTGAAAACTTCTGGAAATAATGTCACTGACACTGCAGGTAACAATAATCAATCGACTGCAACAGGTAATACTGTTAAAGATGCGTCAGGGAATACAAACCAAGCAACAGCAACATCAAATACACTCAGCGGTAAAGATGCATCTGGAAATGCAGTGAGCTCTGCAACAACAGCATCAGGAACAACAGTGACGACCAAAGACAGCTCAGGTAACGCCATTAACAATGCCAATTATTCATCGACTCAAGCAAGCTTGTCAGATGCGAAAGGAAATTCTGCAACCACAACAGCAACAGGAACCACGTATACAGGTGCAGATAAAACAAGCTCAACGGTTAATAATAATGGTTTAAGCTTTAAAGATGCTTCTGGAACAGCAACAGGTCCAAGTGTAACAGCGTCAGGAATCGATGCAGGGAATCAGAAAGTGACAAATGTTACAAATGGTGCTGTGAGTTCAACTTCTAAAGATGCTGTGAATGGTTCACAAGTATATGCTGCAAATGCTTCGGTTGCGGCGGCACTAGGTGGCAGTGCGGCGGTAAATGCAGATGGAACAGTGTCTAGTCCAAGCTATAAAGTGGCGAATAGTAGTTACAATAACGTGGGTGAGGCATTAACAGCTGTGGATAACCGTGTTGGAAATGTGGAAAACAATTTAAACCAAGCATTTACCTACACCAATAATCGAATTAACAAACTTGAAGATAAATTATCTTCAGGGATTGCTGCCGCAGCTGCTTTAGAGCAAGCACCATTTGTTGCAGGTAAATGGACGTATGCAGCAGGTGCTTCTTATTACAATAACCAAGGTGCAATTGGTGCGACACTACGTCGTACAGCAGACAATGGCCGTTGGTCTATGACAGGTGGTGTAGCAGGTGGTACAAACGGTTCTCCGCTCGTCCGCGTAGGTGTCTCAGGTGTGATTGACTAAGTTATCGATTAGACAAAATGAGATCGTTTAACTCCATGCTAAACGATCTCACATCATGTTTTCATCATTTCAAGAGTATAAAACAAATGAAAAAAATAATATCTACGTTATGCATGAGCACGGCACTGACCTTAGGTGTGTTATCAATGTCGGTCAATGCACATGAAGTCAATACAACAGCCAATTCTGATATTCAATTTCCTGATGTAAAAGACAGCTATTTAAAACAAGTCCCACGTTATGAGTATGGAACCATTGCGAACTTATCTACAGGCTTAACCAAAGATCAGTATCGTCACCTATTGGGTAATCCTCAATTTAGTGAAGGTCTACTGTTTGTACACACATGGAACTATGTTTTAGATATTCGTATCCCGAATACACAACAATATAAACGTTGCCAATTACGTATAGATTTTGACAAACATTACATAGGTGAGCATTTGTATTGGAAGGGTGAAGAATGTCAGGGCTTACTAGATTGGGGGGTAAATAACCGTCCTGTTGTTATTCCTGCACCGATACCCGTTAAATCAATGGCGAGTACGGCTTATGTCTTATTTGCATTTGATCGTGCAGATAAAGCCGCAATTATTTCTAATCAACACTCAATTGCAACCATTGCCAAAGACATTAAAGACAGTCAAAGTCAAAGCGTTACCGTCACAGGTTATACCGATGCGACAGGCTCTTATAGTTATAATCATAAACTTTCACAAGCTCGTGCAAAAACAGTTGAGCAACAGTTGATTGATGCAGGTATACCTGCACAAAATATTCGGATTATTGCGGCAAATAAAACCCAACAATTTGAGCACTGTAAAGGTGAACAACGTACTGTGACCAAGCGTTCATGTGAGTCTCCAAACCGCCGTGTTGTGGTCGATTGGAAATAATATGAAACATGAAAAGAATACCTATAAAATGAGGTGTTCTTTTCATATAAAAAAAATTCATAGCATTAAAAATAAAAATTCATGCAAGTTTTGAGCACGATTGGTGCATTAAAGCGGTTTTTAGCTTTTAGAACATCCAACTGTTCTATAGAATGGAAAATACGACATCGAATCAATGAGTCGATTGGCATTTTATCCAAAACCACCAAAACCACTCATTGATGATTAGATTTTGAGAATACGCCTTTAAGTTTAACCGACTTAAAGTTGGTTTTAATGATGAAAGCTCACCCGACCTATACTTTAGGTATTGCTTCTTCCAATATGCGTGATTTTCAATCTCTACCATGACATGTGAATCTTTACACTACAAAATTGCTCACTTTTCGTGACGCAAGTGATGTGTAAAAGCATGCAATATGACCAGATATTTATTCTGATTCACAATAACTTCATAGTATGATGGTGCAATATTTGACTATATTTCATACTTGAAGAAGTATTATTTAGCCAGAGATTGTGACCATCTCAAGCATACATTTGGAAAAAACACATGCCAGATTATCGTTCAAAAACATCGACACATGGAAGAAATATGGCTGGAGCACGTGGATTATGGCGTGCAACAGGTATGAAAGACGACGACTTTGGTAAGCCGATTATTGCCGTTGTTAACTCATTTACTCAATTTGTACCCGGCCATGTACATCTCAAAGACTTAGGTCAACTGGTCGCAAGACAAATTGAAGCGTCAGGTGGTGTGGCGAAAGAGTTTAATACCATTGCTGTCGATGATGGAATTGCGATGGGGCATGATGGCATGCTGTATTCTTTACCTTCACGTGATTTGATTGCAGATTCAGTCGAATATATGGTGAGTGCACACTGTGCCGATGCAATGGTGTGTATTTCAAACTGCGATAAAATCACACCCGGAATGCTTATGGCATCCATGCGTTTGAATATTCCTGTGATCTTTGTCTCTGGTGGGCCAATGGAAGCAGGTAAAGTGAAATTCAGAGGCAATGAAAAAGCGATTGACTTGGTTGATGCCATGATCGTTGCAGCAGATGAAAGTTATACAGATGAAGAAGTGAAAGAATTTGAGCGTTCTGCTTGTCCAACGTGTGGTTCATGTTCAGGTATGTTTACTGCAAACTCAATGAACTGTTTAACGGAAGCGTTAGGTTTGTCACTGCCGGGTAATGGTTCTATTGTCGCTACACATGCAAATCGTGAAAAACTATTTTTACGTGCAGGTGAACTCATTGTCGATGTGGCAA
The DNA here is from genome assembly GCF_015627105.1 of Acinetobacter baretiae. Classification (GTDB taxonomy): domain Bacteria; phylum Pseudomonadota; class Gammaproteobacteria; order Pseudomonadales; family Moraxellaceae; genus Acinetobacter; species Acinetobacter baretiae. The sequence goes on from NZ_VTDM01000017.1 coordinate 7,150, forward strand.
AACGTCATTATGAACAAAATGACTATAGTTTATTACCACGCTCAATTGCCACGAAAGCTGCTTTTGAAAATGCAATGACACTTGATGTGTCTATGGGTGGTTCGACCAATACAGTATTGCATTTATTGGCTGCTGCAAGTGAAGCAGGTGTTGATTTTACGATGGAAGATATTGACCGTATTTCTCGTCATGTCCCTGTTCTATGTAAAGTTGCTCCTGCTAAACAAGATGTACATATGGAAGATGTACATCGTGCAGGTGGTATTATGGCCATCTTAGGTGAGCTATCACGTGCTAATTTATTAAATACAGATGTGAGCACAGTACACGAAAAAACCTTAGCTGATGCGATTAAAAAATGGGATATTATCTCTACTGAAGATGCTGATATCTACGAATTTTATCGTTCTTCACCCGGTGGTGTACCTACGCAAACGGCATTTTCACAAAATCGTTATTACCCAACGCTTGATGGCAACCGTGAAACCGGTGTGATTCGTAATGCAGCACATGCATTTTCACAAGATGGTGGTCTTGCTGTACTGTTTGGTAATATTGCACTCGATGGTTGTATTGTAAAAACTGCGGGTGTAGATGATTCAATTTTAAAATTTACAGGCCAAGCGAGAGTTTTTGAAAGCCAAGATGCGGCTGTAGATGCTATTTTGAACTTGCGTATTAAAGCAGGAGACATTGTTGTTATTCGCTACGAAGGTCCACGTGGTGGCCCAGGTATGCAAGAAATGTTGTATCCAACCAGTTACCTAAAATCAAAAGGTTTAGGTAAAGAGTGTGCACTGATTACAGATGGTCGTTTCTCAGGGGGGTCTTCAGGTCTTTCAATTGGTCATATCTCCCCAGAAGCTGCTGAGGGTGGTGCGGTTGGTTTGGTTGAAGATGGTGATATCATTGATATTGATATTCCAAACCGTACCATTAACGTGCGTGTAGACGATGAAACTTTAGCATTACGCCGTGTGAAACAAGAACAACATGGTTGGCATCCTAAAGAAGAACGTCCACGTAAAGTGTCTAAAGCACTTAAAATTTATGCACAGCATACCACCAGTGCTGCAAAAGGTGCTGTACGTATTTTATAAAACATAGTCCATCTAGGCCATGATGTTGCACAGACTTCATCATGGCCTATTTTTTTGAGCCTGTTATAGTGATTCTTATAAAAATCTGAATAAAAATGAAAATTTAGTTTTAAATCTGACAAAGCTCCACCTATTTTTTGTTAAACTGAGGCATATACGTTGTATTCCCGCTCTCATGCAGACATACCGTGCGCAATGAGCAATGATAGATAGAGGCTTGTGTAATGTCTTTTTTCCGCCGATGGTTTGACCCTGTTCGATCGAGGCTATTTTATCAACAGCCTAAACGCCAAGCAGTGCTACCGATAGAAAAAGGATTAAGCATACATTTACGCTTAGATGATGTGTATAGCTACTTGATTGTACAGCAACTCACTCAGCTCAATGAGATTTTAAGTGAGGACATTAAACCTTTAAATATTATCATTTCAAGTCAAGTCGCTGATCCTCCAAATGCCATGAGCCAAGAAAAATGGCAAAAATATTGTTTAAACGATGCAAAAATTTTAGCAAAACAGCACGGTTTTGGTTATGACGATCAACCTGAACTACCGAGTGCAGAGGCTTTAAATCAAGCACAAGTGATTTTACAAAATACGCCATTACGTGGTGAGCATTTTTTATATTTACTTGAAGATGTCTTCCATATGCTTTGGCAACAGCAATATGGAAAATTGCGTATGCTGTATGTGATGGCAAGCAGGCAACACCAAGCACAGCAGTTCCCTGAACGTATTTTTAATGATGACCCCTTATTGGTGAGCTATTTTGAATTTGGTGGTCGTCAATACAATGCTGTAGACAATTTATTACGCTTAACTCGCCGTTTAAAACAACAAAAATTACTCACAGATAATCCTATCTTCTTAATTAATCACATCGAATGGCGAGAGCATTTGATGGGAGATGCAGAAGATTTAGCCTGTATACAGGCCATGCATCCCACTTTAGATTTGTATGTGGCCTTAGAAGACCCCATTAGTTGGTTATTACTGGCATATATTAAAGAAGATTTAGCAGGGTATTACAACATTCAATTAAATGTACATCCACTAAGCTATCACGGACGTGATCAGTTTGATTGGTCGCTTGCAACACGGTTGTCGAAAAGAGTTGAAGTTGCCTTTACACCATTTTGTCGTCCAACAGAAAAGTCTGTTATTGATATGGCAAAATTATACTACAGTGTTGCTGAAGATGAGCGTGTTGAAGCCATGTATCAGATTTTAAAATCTGTATGGACAAGAGGTAAAGACTTATCCTATGCACCACATTTTCAACGTGTAAAAAATAAGCTTGCTATAGAACATCTAACACATTTAGATGTAATTAAGCAATTAAAGCAAAATGATGCGGTGTGTGCTTCGAAAGATCAACCTGATTTTCCAGTTCTTGTACTGAACGTAGATGGCCGTACGTATACATTTAATAGTTTATATCGAGTGTGGATGATAGAGAGTATTTTTAATAATGTATTAGAGCAAAAATATCGTGCCACACCGACCAAATACTAAAACTAATGCTTAAAGCGTAAAAGCGTTATTTAAACTCTCCATGACTCAGATTATCGACACTATTTCCTCGGTGATCTTTAATCTGGGTGTTAGCACCATTTTTGATTAAATCATCCAAAATTTCTTTTCTTTGAAACAATGCAGCATACATACTTGCAGTTTGTCCAGATACGTTCTGTTGATTTGGAGAACATGCTGTTTTCATTAATAATCGAGCTATTTTTAACTCACCTTTAAAAATCGCCCCCATAAGCGCAGTATTTCCAGAGTGATCTTGGCTGCATGGATCGGCACCTGCGTTGAGCAATCGCTCAACCATAGCTTTGTGGCCATGATATGCAGCTAACGTTAATGCCGTATGACCTTTAGCATCTTGTGTATTTAAGTCAAACCCTGCTTGAATAAACTCGTTGAGCATTGGAATATTGCCATTACGAGCGGCATCAAAATAATATTGTCGTAAGGTGTTTTGAGTATCTGTAGGTACGGTATTTTCTGGTGTAGATGCTAAGCTATATTGAGGTACACTCATGATGATGCTAAGTAATAATCCATAAAAATATTTCATAAATCACCTGCTAGTAAAAGAAAAAAATGATATGCCCAATGAAGGGCATATCACTATGTTGCTACTGCCATCATAGAGAGATTAATCTTCTAATTGTTCAGCCATTGCTTTCACACGATTCACATCTGCTTTGGCAACTTTAGCAACCCCTGCACCGTACTCAGGATCTGCTTTATACAAGAATGAAGCAATTTTATATTTTGCTTGTTCATCTGCACCCGCTAATGCACCACCAAAGTTTTGGATAAGATCTTTACGGTCTGATACAGAGAATGAACGATATAGATCACCTGCTTGTTTAAAGTTTTGCTCTTTTTGAATTTTCACTTGTTGGGTTGTACCCGTAAGTGGCATCACACTGTAACGTGCATGATTGGCTTGTGGGCGAGGCTCACGTGCACTTGGTTCATAATTTACGTCTGATGTTGTGTGATTTATATTCATTGAACCATCTTGATTGCCATTATTGACTTTAGTAACAGGACGGTTGATTGGTAAGCTTAAACCATTTGTACCAATACGATAGATTTGAGTATCGGCATATGAAAATAAACGACCTTGAAGTAAACGATCTTCTGATGGCTCAATACCTGGTACGATATTTGATGGCGCCATAGCCACTTGCTCAGTTTCTTGGAAGTAGTTGTCTACATTCTTATTTAACACCATTTGACCAATTTTTTGACTTGGGACATTCGGCCAAATTTTCGTTGCATCTAATGGGTTAAAATCAAACTTATTGAGATCTTCAGGTGTAATCACTTGAACGTATAAATCCCATTTCGGAAATTCACCACGGTTAATGCTGTTGACTAAATCAGTCGTCATGTGGCTGAAATCTTGACCTTGCACCACAGGCACTTCTTTTGGTGTTAAGTTTTTAATGCCTTGTAAACTTTTCCAATGGAATTTTACATAATGTACTTGACCTTGTGCATTCACAAACTTATATGCGTGTACACCGTTGCCATCCATAAAACGGTAGCTTACAGGTGTACCATTGTTTGATAATAATTCTGTGAGTGTACGGGTTGATTCTGGGATATGTTGGAAAAAGTCAAATGTACGTGACATATCACCAAGGTTAGTTTTTGGACTTGGTTTAAAAGCATGTACCATGTCTGGGAATTTAATCGCATCACGAATAAAGAATGTCGGGAAGTTATTGCCGACTAAGTCCCAGTTACCTTCTTGGGTGTAAAATTTAGTGGCAAAACCACGTGGATCTCGTAGTGTTTCAGGAGAATGGTTGCCATGTACTACTGAAGAAAAACGAACAAATACAGGTGTTTGAGTACCTGGTTTAAATAATTGTGCAATCGTTAAATTCGAAATATCTGCAGATGGGGTAAATACACCGTGCGCGCCTGTACCGCGAGCATGTACAACACGCTCAGGAATACGTTCACGATCAAAACGTTGTAACTTTTGAATGAGCTGTACATCTTGTAATAGTGTTGGACCATTTGGGCCTGCAGTTTGAGAATTTTGGTTATCACCGACAGGTGCACCGTTGTCACGAGTAAGAACTTCTGCTGCAATAGCGTATGATGAAACAAAGCTAGGTGTAATGATGATTGCCGCGGCAATTGCATTCTTAAAATACATATTATTTTTTCCTGACAGATCTGCTGGGTGGTTTAACGATTCTAAGATCATTTTGTTAATTTTAAAATTAGATTAAATGAATAAAATTAATCGTTTAAAACGATTAATAAATTACTTTGGCTCGAAATTGTAGGGCTATAGTAACGCTAATTATTCTACATTTTATAAAGATGTAGATAATTCAATATTTACGAGAGCTCATTCGTATTTATACAAAGATTATACAGATCGATCATCAAGCGATAAGATGTAGAGACAAGTCATGTAAAATATATTCATACAATAATTTATATGTTTTGTACATTTGTATTTATAGGGGGTTTACCGTTAAGACCTGCTTAATACAGACAGATTCATCGGGATAATTATACATATTGTCTTTTTAATCATTTGAGTGCTAGTTTGAATCACTGACAAAATGAAGAGTGTTTAATGTAAATGTGTTTTTATTATTGGTTTGTGTCTATTCAGTTTACATTTAAATATTATGCAGATAAAAAATCTATAATCAAACCATCTAATTCTTTATACAGCGACTAAAGCCAACGTCTTATCTCACTATGTTCTTTCATTTGTATGTATTATGCGTAAACGGTTTCATTATAACTTCGAGAGAGTTTGTTTTTGCAATGCCATGTGTATTTTTTTCAAAATAAAGGCATTGATCACCAAGAAAAACACCCAATTTCACGCGGAAAAATCTTTGTATAAAAATGAAACTAACTCATTGTATTTGATATTGAATTGATTTCTATACTGCTATGAACAATTTGATGATATTTTGAAATTAACAACTTAATATATTGTGGATTAATTTGTGAATGATCCGTTTCAACTGCAATAATACAGGCATACTTTTGTGCACCGACCTGCCACAAATGTAGATCACTAATGATCAAATCATGCTTTTGTAGTTCTTGCATTACTTGTGCGGTTAAAGGGGTATCCATTTCTGCATCGAGTAGCGTTTTTGAAGTTTGTTTCAGTAATCCCCATGACCATATCGCAACAATGATCGCACCGACCACGCCAAGAATTGAATCTAGAGCATCCCATCCTAAATATTTACCTGCAAAAAGTGCAATAATTGCAAAAACAGAGGTCGCAGCATCAGCAATAATATGTACAAAGGCTGCTTTTTGATTTAAATCTTCGTGACCGTGACCGTGACCGTGACCGTGACCGTGACCGTGACCGTGACCGTGACCGTGACCGTGACCGTGACCGTGACCGTGACCGTGACCGTGACCGTGACCGTGACCGTGACCGTCATGGTGTGAATCTTTGAGTAACCACGCACAAATTAAATTTACGACAAGACCAATGATTGCAATAATAATGGCATCATTATATTGAATCATAACAGGATTAAATAAACGCTCTATTGAACTAAAAGCCATTAGTAAAGCAACGATCATTAAAATAATAGCACTGCTGTATGCAGCTAAGATTTCAATTTTCCACGAACCAAAACAAAATCGAGGATCATTGGCATAGTATTTTGCAGCTCTATAGGCAAAATATGCTAAACCTAGTGCCACCATATGAGAACTCATATGCCAGCCATCTGCCAAAAGAGCCATTGAATTAAAAAAAATACCCGTCATAATTTCAACCACCATCATCAATCCCGTAAAGATTGTGGCGATCAATATTTTTCGTTGACCCAATGGATTGCCATGATCAAATATATGCTGATGTTGTGTTGGTCTTGATATGGTGGTAAATGAAGATTTGTTCATTGTTTACATGATATTAATATACTATACCCCCTATAGTATATATTTCTCTGGAGAGTGTCTACTATATGAGTCATTTATATAATGATCGAAAAATTATTAATCGTATTAATCGTTTACAAGGACAGATCAGTGCTGTTCATAAAACAGTACTTGATAAAGATAAGGAGTGTCTTGAAGTCATACAGCAAGTGGCTGCAGTGAAAGGTGCGGTCAATGGTTTGATGAATGAATTAATAGAAGCTCATTTGCGTCATCATGTACTTCATGATAATGATGAACATCAAGTAGAAATAGAAGAGTTTTTTAAAATTTTAAAAAAATATCGGGAATAATGTTATTCCCGATATATACAATAAGATCAATGCTTAAGATTAACCTGTATTGCGTAATCCTGCTGCAATGCCTGTAATACTTACCATGAGTGCATGGTCTACAGGACTATGTTCGGCTTGATGATGGTTTAAATAATCTCTACGACGACGCATTAACTCTGCCTGTAATAAATGCAATGGCATGAGATAGGTTTTACGAACACGCATGGCTTGGTCTAATACTTCATTTTGACTCAACAACTCAGACTCACCAATTAAACGTAATAAGGTATCAATGGCATCTTGTAGGCGTTGGCGTAATTCTTGTCCTAAAGTATGTAGATTTGGATTATCCGTCAGGCGCATTTCATAATATTGAGCAACTTCTGCATCTGATTTAGATAAAACCATTTCTAGCATGTCAATGAGGGTTTTAAAATATGGCCATTGTTCAAGCATTTCATCAAGTTGGGCTTTTTTATTGTCATCGAGGACTTCATCTAACGCTGCACCTGTTCCTAACCATGCAGGAAGCATTAAACGAATTTGTGTCCATGCAAACACCCAAGGAATTGCTCGTAGAGATTCAATGCCACCACTGACTTTGCGTTTTGCAGGGCGTGACCCAAGTGGTAACATTTGTAACTCAAGCTCGGGAGTTACTGTACGTAAATACTCCACAAAATGCGGATTTTCTCTGACAGTTTGGCGGTAGAGCTTCACAGATGTTTCCGTCATTTGGTCCATCAAATCACGCCACTGTTGTTTTGGTACAGGTGGTGGCAATAGTGTGGCTTCTAGTGTAGCAGCTGTGTAGATTTCTAAGTTTTGCAGTGCAATATCTTCTACACCGAATTTAAAGCGAATCATTTCGCCTTGTTCCGTCACACGAATGGCACCAGAGATGGAGCCAGGTGGTTGAGAGTATAGCGCTTGTTGTGTTGGTGCACCGCCACGGCTGATCGAACCACCACGACCATGAAATAATGTCAATCGAACATCATGAGTTTTAGCAACATCTGTGAGTTCTTCTTGTGCACGATATTGAGCCCAATTGGCAGACATAAATCCTGCATCTTTGGCTGAATCTGAATAGCCAATCATGACTTCATGTTTGCCTTGAATATGCTGTTTATACCATTGCATATTAAATAAAGCATCCATGGTGTGTGCGGCATCATCTAAATCTTTAAGTGTTTCAAACAGTGGAACTACACGTAAAAAATCTTCGATGCCTGCTTCTTTTTGTAAAAGCAATACGGCCAATACATCACTTGGATATTCAGCCATCGAAATAATATATGCACCCAATGAGTCTTTTGGCTGCTCTGCCAAAGTTCGCATGGTGGCAAAGACTTCTTTGACATCGGGGTGATTAATTAAATCACCTTCTGAAGCGTGAATCACTTTGGGTAATAGCGGACGTTTGTTTTGTAACTCATTGAGTAAGAAGTTTTGTCGAGCTTGTTCTGTCCATGTGTCAAAATGACCTAAACCTAAATATTCTGTAATGGCAGAAATGGCTTGACGATGGCGCCCCGATTCTTGACGAATATCTAGTCGAAGAAGTTCAATGCCAAAACAATGTACTCGATGAATGAAATCGAGCAAATTACCATTGGCAATTTCAGCCAAGTTACATTCATTGAGTGAGCGATAACACAGCATGAGTGGATCAAGTAAGTCATTTTTATGATGAATTAATCGAATATCGTCATCTGTGGTTTTTTTCCCTTGCATTTTGTCTGCAAGCCATTGTCTTGTGACCAATAAGCGTTCGCGCGTGGCACGTAGGTATTCGCGGTATGGTTCTGCATGTGCATTACCTAAGGCTTCTCTTAGTTCAGAAGTACACTCTTGAATAGAAAGCTCCCAACGTAGGCTTTCTAAGTCACGTAAGTAAAGATCTGTTGCTTGCCAACGTGAAAACCAAAGCACTTGCTGGGTAACTTTATGAGTGACGTTAGGGTTGCCATCTCTATCTCCACCCATCCAAGAAGCAAAGCGAATTGGAGTGGCATCAATCGGTAAGCGCTGGCCACATTTGTCGTCGACAAGATCACCTAATTCACGAATAAAACGAGGAACAGCTTTCCATAAGGTTTGCTCAATCACGGCAAAGCCCCACTTTGCTTCATCTAAAGGGGTTGGTTTTTGTTGACGAATTTCATCGGTATGCCATGCTGAACAAATCAAGTGTTTTAGATTTTCAATGGTCTTGGTTCGTTGGCTCGGTGTTAATTTCTTTTGATCAAGCGTTTCTAAACAGCGATTGATATTGTCATATTTTTGAATGAGTGTACGGCGACTAACTTCAGTTGGGTGAGCCGTCAGTACAAGCTCAATATTCAGATCACAAACTTGTTGAAATAGTTGCTCTTGGCTAATGTCGTGTTGTTTTAACTTATCAAACAAAGGTTGCAATGGGTTGGTGTGCTGCTGAGCGATCTCTGCTTCACGGCGACTGCGAACCACATGGTATTGTTCTGCAATGTTTGCAAAGTTAAGAAAGTGTGTGAATGCACGGGTAATTGGCAGAAATGCATCGTCATCTAGATTTAAAAACAATGCTTCAAGCTGTTTTTCGGCTTCTAACTGACCGTCACTTGCATCTTTGGCTAAGCTACGAATTTGTTCAACCTGATTAAATAAATCCTCTCCGACATGCTTTTTAATGGTTTCTCCAAGTAAATTACCAAGAAGACGTACATCTTCACGCAGTGGAGTATCAACATTTGGTGCCATAACACATTCCTTTATTGGAGTTTGATTTTTATTGACTAGAACGTCTGCCTCAATCCTTGAATTTACCATAGCAAATTTGGCAATAAATACCTTTAGCTATTGGTCTAGCATGAACGATCGATAGTGTCATTTTCTAGACCAATTTAGCATAGTTTGAAATGCCTTGAATAGGCGAAATAATTATTTACATTTTGTTGACCTGTATATAAATTTTTATCACATTTTTTGTGATTTTTAGATGATAAAATGCTGAAACTGTCCTATAGTAAATAGCAATCGATTGTGTTTAAAAAATAAAGAACTTTATAAATCGATTCGACAAAAAACAAACAAGAGTAAATAAGGTTTAAAAGACATGGGGCAAAAAACGATTCAACAGCAACGCCGTTTAATGACTTTGGCGTATGTGTGTATGTTTTTTGCCTTAATAACAGTGTTTACCAGTATATTGGCTTATGGACTGGCCTCGAAAGTGGCCAATACAGAGGGCACTGAGGTTTGGATACAAACACAAGCACTTTGGGTTGTACGAAATATCACTTTATTTATTATGGTGGCTGCTTTTGGTGGTTTATGGTTTAGTCCACTTTATTTTTATTCTTGGGACGCTTACCAATGGGTTACAGGACTTACCGTGGTGGGTATTATTTTTTGCTTTATTGCATGGATGCTTTTACTTAATGCGTTTTGCAAAGGTTTTTTTAAATACTTAAAACATAAGGCTGTTTTTTAGAATTTTCGAATTTTATCTGATTTTACCCTTTAAAAATATCAAAACGCCCCCAACATATCGAAATAAGTTTTACATTTATTTTGAATTCCGTAAGGAGCGTCGCCGATTATGGCTAAACGTGATTATTATGAAGTTTTAGCAGTGGCTAAAACGGCAAGTGATGATGAAATTAAAAAAGCCTACCGCAAGTTGGCGATGAAGTATCATCCAGACCGTAACCCAGATAACCCAGAAGCTGAAGAAAAGTTTAAAGAAGCGACTGAAGCTTACGAAGTGCTTTCAAATGCTGAAAAGCGTAGCATGTATGACCGTATGGGTCACAATGCATTTGAGGGCGGTGGAGCAGGTGGTGGATATGGCGGCTTCGGCGGTGGTGGTTTTAGCGCAGAGGATATTTTCAGTCAATTTGGTGATATTTTTGGTGGTGGCCGCCGTCAACAACAACGCCAACGTACAGGCTCAGACCTACGTTATGTTCTCGACCTTTCTTTAGAAGAAGCGGTAAAAGGCATCAAAAAAACCATTACATTTACCGCGCCTGCACCGTGTGGTTCGTGTCATGGTAAGGGATCTGAAAATCCAAATGATGTTGAAACATGCGGTACCTGTCATGGTGCAGGGCAAGTACGTATTCAACAAGGCTTCTTTGCAGTACAACAAACATGTAGTACTTGTCATGGTTTGGGTAAAATTATTAAAAACCCATGTAAAACATGTCATGGTGCTGGGGTTAAAGACCGTCAGCAAACGCTTGAAGTCACTATACCTGCTGGTGTAGACAACGGCGATCGTGTACGTTTGACAGGAAAAGGCGAGGCAATTCGTGATGGCCAAGCTGGTGACTTGTATGTTGAAGTTGCAGTACGCGAGCACGAAGTTTTTCAACGTGATGGGGCTGACTTGTATATGGATGTGCCTGTCAATGTTGTCGATGCTGCCTTAGGGAAAGAAATTGAAATTCCGACACTCGATGGTCGTTTAAGTCTTAAAATTCCAGAAGGTACTCAAAGTGGAAAAGTATTCCGCTTACGTGGTAAAGGGGTTCGTCCGGTTCGAGCAAGCATGGTCGGTGACTTACTTTGCCGTGTGGTTGTCGAAACCCCTGTGAATCTTACTAGCCGTCAACGCGAGTTATTTAAAGAACTCCAAGCCTCTATGGAAGGTAATGGTTCGGAAAAACACTCAAGTGAAAAGAAAAAATCATTTATTGATCGCTTATTTGATTAATAAACACGAAATAAAAAACCTGTCTAAATGACAGGTTTTTTTATTATCAGAACATAGATCGCTTCAGTTTTGTTATAGTAAAGCGCATTAAAAATAGATCATTTAGGAAAAGATGATGTCCGATTTACCTCGTATTGGTGTTTTAGGCGCAGGCGGTCGTATGGGCCGTATTTTAATTCAGGCAGTACAACAAGCAGGTTATGTTTTAGCTGCTGCGGTTGAGCGTCCTGAAAGTTCATTGATTGGTGCAGATGCAGGGGAGCTTGCAGGCATTGGTTCACTTGGTGTGAAGGTGTGTGGTCATTTGACTGATGTTTTACCACAGCTTGATGTTGTGATTGATTTTACAGCCCCAACAGCAACAGAACAGCATTTAAAGCTGTGTCGTGATGCTGGGGTGGCGATGGTGATTGGCACAACAGGTTTTTCAGACGAACAAAAGCAATTGTTAAATGAAACAGCACAGCATATTCCTGTAGTTTATGCTGCCAATTACTCAGTGGGTGTGAATGTATCTATTAAATTATTAGAGCTGGCTGCCAAAGTTTTTGCTGATACGGTCGACATTGAGGTGATTGAAGCCCACCACCGCCATAAAGTAGATGCACCTTCAGGTACAGCACTGATGATGGGTGAAGCCATCGCAGACACACTTGGCCGTGATCTTAAGCAAGTGGCTGTATATGGTCGAGAAGGTTATACTGGCCCACGTGATCGTCAAACCATTGGCTTTGAAACCATTCGTGGTGGCGATATTGTGGGTGAACATACAGTCATGTTTATTGGTGAAGGTGAACGTGTAGAAGTGACACATAAAGCGACAAACCGTATGAATTTTGCATCGGGTGCGGTACGTGCTGCTGCGTGGGTGGTAGGACGTGATGCGAAGCAATATGATATGAAAGATGTGTTAGATTTAAATAAAACGTTACTTTGATTTTAATGCCCTTGCCTATGATTTAAAGCAAGGTATGTTATTTTTTATACGTTTTTTATGTCTATAATGTACTCGTCAACCCATTGTCATAGTTGGTGGTTAAGCTAGCGCTCAATATACCACCACTATGAATCACGACCATGATCTTAAGAAATAATGTAGAGATTATCTCTGAACAAGTACGGTTACGAGTGTTTACAGAACATGATTCAATTGAGGCATTTGAAGCCATTACACCTAACTTAGCAAAATTTATGAGTTGGGAACCACCTAAAGATATGTACGATTTTGAAAAAATATGGCGTGGGTGGGCTGATCATTTGAAAAAAGGGTCAGAAATTGTCTTCGCTGTGCGTGATCTGAAAAATAATGAATTTTTAGGTTTGGTCGGCTTGCATCGTATTTTAATTGACCCACGTATAGGTGTCTGGATTAAGGAGAAACGCCATAGTCAGGGCTATGGAATTGCTGCTGTGCAAGCATTAATGGAGTGGGCCGCATTAGAATTAGAAATAGATCAATTTACATATTTGGTGGCCGATGAAAATCTTGCGAGTCAAAAAATTGCGATTGCCTTAGGTGGAATCAAAAACGGTTATACGCTGTGTTCAAAATATAATGCTCAAATTTATAAAATTATTTATTCGGCAAAACGAGTATGTGCTTAAAAATGCAGTGGTTTTAAGTTTTGCTCAAATATGTAATGGCTTGGTTGCTTAAAAATATTGATTTAACGTATTTTAACCGTATTTTTATGAGAGATTGCTTAAAACATATAGGGTAGGGTGTAGCGTCATCTCAAAGATTATCATATGTGTATAAAGAGCAGATCTAGTCATACATCGTTTAAATGTTCTTAGAGTGATATTCTTTGAATAAAAAATAAGAAATCATGTGGAGTAAATATAAATTCCATACGGCTGCATGCTTTGAACAATAAAAATACTTGTGAAAGATAATAAACATTTGCCATAAAAAAGTGAAAGGTATAAACGTGAAATTGATTAGTGTTAATGAAACCCTCACAAAAAATTTCAAAGAATATGGCTTTCAATAAAGATATATTTTAATTAAGGAGTGTATATGAATGTGATTGATGCTAAAAATGATGTTATCGCACAGATTTAAAATATTTATGAGAAGACTATTTTTTGAAAACAGCTAATTTTCTTTATCCATCGATTGAATTAGGGAAATATATCAGTAAATACTGGTATTGTGAAAATGTAGATTTTATGCCCATATTACCCCCCGGTTCAGGCTGTGAGCTATTTATTTTTGATAAAAAAATAACAGTATTAGATACTTCACAGTCTCATTCTATTGATCATGTAGATAGTATTTTAGTAAGACCTAGACATGGATCTATTCAATTTTTATCAGACGGCCCCATTAGTTTTATTGCAATACGATTTCGTTTAGGATGTATTAATTACTTTACTGATTACTTAGAAAGTGATTACCAAACATTAGTGAGTCCATATGCCCTTTGGGGAAAAGACTTTTATAAACTAAGAGAAAATATATTAAATAATATAAAAATATCTTCAAGAGTTAATTTTATAGAATGTTTTTTAAAACAAAATATGTATTTACAGTCGGTTGGAAAAATTGATTTGGCAATTTTTTTTTTAGATCAACTGTATTACAATCATGATCGCTTATCGCTCGCAAAGCTTATTACGAACACAGGCTATAGTGAAAGACATTTACAAAAAACAGTTAAACTTGTCACAGGACTTACGCTGATTGAAGTCAAAAAATTAATACGATTTGAGCAAACATTAAAAGCTATGTTTTCTAAAGATGTGATTGATGTTAACCAAGCATATTTACATGGCTACTATGATCAATCTCATTTCATCAAGGATTTTAAAGTATTTACAGGTATGCCACCGATGAGTTTTTTGACAAGTCATCAAGACAGTGCACTCTTTTATAAAAAAATGGCATTAAAACATCAAGATTGATAATTTTCTTTAGAGTAAAAAAAGTATTTGATATCCGTGAGAGTTCGGATTCTTACAATACAAAAAAATGAATATTACTATAATAAGATATTCTCAATAGAGTCTTATATAGTAAAACCATCTAATTGTTCATACAGTTAATCCTGCTAAAGCCTTATGTAGCCGTATTTGGTAATTTTTAATTGTATGTGGTTTTGAGTGGTTTGACTATATTACATGACATAAATAGATTCACTTTATATTCAAAGTTAAAACTATTTTGATGGTGTGCATGCATGTTAAATCGATATGTCAGATGATTAAAAATGAAATATGACTGTTATTCAATTGGAGCAATGACATGAGTTTGGTACATATATTAGCAACAATCAGTTTTTCTCATGAGCACCTTGAAAAGGGCAAACAAAAACTGATAGAGGTATTGGCTCCTTCAAGGGCTGAACATGGAAATGTTTCATATTTATTGTTTCAAGATCAATCAGATCCACATTGCTTTATTTTTCAGGAAATATGGCAAAGTACAACCGCTTTTGAAATGCATCAAAAAACTTCACATTTTTTGAATCTTTTTAACTATTTAAAGGTATATGCTCAATCTGTTGACATTAAAACACTTGCTGATTTCAATGAACCATTCAGTGAGGATTAAAAGATGGGTAAAATCTATCAGTTTTCTTCAATTGGGGCATTAATGTCTGGTTATTTTCAACCAGATCAAGATGTTTACAATGTATGTACTTGCTCAAGCATTGGTTTAGGTTGTTCTGAACAATTAAATGCTGAGGTCACTATTTTAAATGGCAAAGTATATACAGCAACTGCACATCAAGCCATTGAGCGCCCTAAAGCCCCCTTTTATACGCCATTTTATCAGGTTACAGATTTTTCTAATTTTAAAGAGCAACAGATATTAAATACAATGCAAAATACCTTGGAGCAAGAGCTTAAACATTTTGTAGTATTAAATAATCAATTTATTGCGCTTCGTATCGATGGTTTTTTTCATCAATTGACACTCAGGCGTCCTCAAGCATCTGACAAAAAAAGAACGATTAAAGAAGTATCAGCCAAGCAGGAAGTGATCGCTTATCAAGACATTCGTGGTTGTTTAATTGGCTTTTGGACGCCAGAAATATTTTCTCGAATTTCAGTGCCTGGGCTTCATTTACATTTTTTAAGTCATGATGCATCTATTAGTGGACATGTACTTGCTTATCATATTGAGTCTGCAAAATTGCAGTATGAAGAGAAACCAACAATAGAAATTACGCATCCTCAAACGACTGAATTTTCTCAATTGAATATTGATTTAAAATCTTTAGATCAAATGATTGAGAGTGTCGAAAAGTAAAAAACAATGAGGCAACTGAGGGAAATTCAGTTTTTATAACGGTAAAAGGCATTATTACTCATGATGAGAGAGGGTATTTTTTTGTGCTAACCAGCAATCTTTTTCATGATCATTGACCATGCCTGAAGCCTGCATAAATGCATAACAAATGGTTGGCCCAACAAATTTAAAGCCATGTTTTTTGAGTATTTGAGACAGTTTTTGGCTTTGTGTTGAATAAGTCATGGGTTGATGGTGGATGGGCGTGGGGTATTCTGCAAAAGACCATAGCCATTCAGACATATTGGGGTAAATACATTGAAGATTTTGCCATGCAATCGCATTATCTCGAATGGATTTTAGCTTGCCTAAGTGGCGAATCAGGCCTTGATCTGTGCATTTGTGTATGATGTCTTGATCACTCAATAAGGCAATATATGCAATGGAATGATTAAAAAAGTGGCTTCTGTAACATGCACGTTTTTTTAAGACAGTCAGCCATGATAAACCTGCTTGCTGTCCTTCTAAGCAGAGTAATTCAAATAATGCTGCTTCATGATGTATTGGTTTTCCCCACTCAAGATCGTGGTAAGACATATATAAAGGATCTTGCGTACACCAAGAACAGCGTGGGAGAGAGGTATTAGTATTTGTCATGAGATGAGACAAAAGCTTGCCATATATTGGTTTTGGTGTCCCAAAAAAATAATTTGGCATGTTTGAGTTCATCCATTGAAATCGAAACATCTTTGCCCACTTTTTCATTATAGCCTGTACTCATTACTAAGCCATCTTCAGTAATTTCCATGACCCAACCTTGATGAGTGACCTGCTCAAGTTGAATTTTTTGTTGATTACCTGCTTCTGCAAATGCAACCAAATGTTGTAAAAATTGATCTGACATTAAACACCACCATATAAGTAAGGATAAGGGTTCACAGCGCCACGACCTTTGCCGTTTAAATAGATGCTGTAATGTAAATGACTCACAGTGTTTTTGGCATTGCCTGTATTGCCTACACTGCCAATACGTTGACCTGCTTTAACCTGTTGTCCTACGTGTAAGCTTCTTGCAAGTGAGTCTAAATGTGCATAGTAATGCCACGCACCTGCAGGACCAATGATCCATACCACTGTGCCACCGAGTGTACTTGGTTTTAAGCTTGCAACAATACCATGGGTGGTACTCACCACAGATGTTCCACGTGGAGCAACAATATCAATACCATCATGTGTTCGTCCACCACTTCGTTTTGCCCCCCATGTGTCACGTAATTGCTTTTTAGGAACCCCCTTGACTGGTATGGGTAATTGGGGGTTAAAAGGCTCTGCTTTAAGTTGATTTACTACAGGTGTGGGCAGGATGACAGCTTTTTGATGGGTACTACAAGCCATGACTGTTAGACTAAGTACAAGACAACATAAGGGTTTGAGTCTGTGTTGAATGAATTTACTCTGCGGCTTCATGAGTTCGATCTCTGATCATGGTCGATCAGTTTTTGCATTGCAGTCGGTATACCTTTGTTTATGGCATCTTTTTTGGATAGCCAATGGCCTGTTAAATCGCTGAGTGTGTTGGTGTGTGCAACTTGTACGACATATACCTGTAAGTGCCAAGTAAAGTGAGTAAATTGGTGGGTAAGCTGAAAATTTGGTGTTGAAGATGCAGTTAATTTGAGTAAGTTAATTTGATGATTTAGCTCGTCTTGGGTGTTAAAAATGGGTAAGCACCATAATCCACCCCATAAACCATTATTTTCACGTTGTTGCCAAAACCATGTTTCTTGTTGTTGTAAACATAGTACAAATCCGACTTTTTCAGGCACTGTTTTTTTGGGCTTTTTAAATGGAATATACGTTTGACTGCCTTGAGCATAGGCTTGGCAATGTTGTTGCATTGGGCAGTATAAACACAATGGTTTTTTAGGAGTGCAGATGGTTGCCCCTAAGTCCATAATGGCTTGAGTATAGTCGTGATTACGTTCGGTTGGGCAGAGTGTTGTTGCAATATGCCACATGTTTTTTTCATGTATTGTTTTACTTAAGTCATCAGTAATGGCAAAAAATCGTGCCAATACACGTTTTACATTGCCATCTAAAATGACTCCGTATTGACGTAAACCCAACGACATAATTGCGCCTGCTGTAGAGCGCCCAATGCCTGGCAATGCAATCCAACCGTCTAAACTGGTGGGTAGAGCACCGCCACCTTGGAAAATTTGAGTGGCTGCTTTGTGTAAATTTCTTGCACGTGCATAGTAACCTAGCCCTGCCCAATATGGTGCAACATCATCCCAGCTGGCTTGCCCAAGCAAACTTGCACTAGGAAAGCGTGTGATGAAACGGTCAAAATACTTGAGTACCGTTTTAACTTGAGTTTGTTGAAGCATAATTTCAGACACCCATACTTTATACGGATCGTCTGCGACCTGCCAAGGTAGGTCATGGCGACCATACTGATCGAACCATGTAAGTAAGGCATCTGAAAATTGAAACGAAGGCATAGCAGTTTTACATAAGAATCTAAGCTGATTATAAAGCAATTTGTAGTATGGTTACATCATGGTGTAACCATCTTGCTCGAGTATATTCACATATCATCTGATAGCAATATGAAAATACCTCTCTTGATTCTTTTCATTTTATAAAGATTGAATATATAAAATGAATAATACAATGAATGGATTCAATTAACGAAAGTCAATCCGCTTTATTTTTTCATCCACTTCGCTCAGGTATTATTTGTGTTGTCTATATAAGCGCATGCACATTCAACACAAGATCATTGAATTATGTATGTTGTGGTGGACTTAAAAGTACATAGATCGTGTGTTGAATTTTTTGTGCAACGTTTGAATCAAAACCATCAATTAAAAAACGACTGATCAATCCTTCAATGAGCGTATAAATGATTTCATTCGCTTCTGGATGTCCTGCTATTAAGCAATGCTTTGTAATGAGTTGTTTAACCCATTGTTTATGTGCAATAGAAATCGCACAAATCTCTTGATGGTCTGTCGCTTCTGAAAAGGCTCTAATAAATAAACAGCCTTTGAAGTCATCTTGTTGAAACCATTTCATGTGCCAATCTAAAATCTGATGAATGGCCGTTGCACCATAACTGTCTCCGATATGTTCAAGTATACGGTGTTGAAACCTTTGGTCACGCGCAGTTAATACTGAATGAATTAACTGTGTTTTATTTTTGAAATGGGTATACATGGTTGTTTTTGAGCAACCTGATTCATCACGAATGAAGTCGACTCCGACACCAATAAAGCTATTGTGATTAAATAATTTTTCTGCTGTATTTAAAATTTTTAATGCTGACTTTGACAAGAGAATAACTCCTTTGAATAAAAAAGTACAATTCTGTACTATTTGTAATTTTGTATGTACTATATACCTAAAACAATATCTAAGCGATGGTAACCATGCAGTCTATAAAAAATATAAAAGAAAAGTTAATGCCATCTGTTCATGTGATTACGGTTTTAAAAGGATTAATTGGTGGAACATTAAGTATTTTTATATTGTTAATTCTGACAAAATTCTTTAATCATCTATATATTATGGCGCCATTTGGTGCAAGTTGTGTTCTTTTATATGCTGTACCACAGTCACCATTGGCTCAACCAAAAAATATTATATTAGGGCATTTCATTTCTGCATTTATTGGATTATTTTTTCTAAAATTTTTTACGTTATCTGCATTTACCATTGCGTTATCTGTTGGGTGTGCAATTGCATCTATGCAACTACTACGCTGTGTACATCCACCAGCGGGTGCCAACCCATTGGTGATTTTGCTCACAGCACAGAGCGTTCACTATGAGTGGACATTTCTTTTGTTTCCAGTTTTATTGGGTACGGTCATTTTAGTATTAATTGCCACTGTGATTAATAATATAAAAAGCGATACTCAATGGCCTAATCATACTTTTAACTTTAAAATAAAGCGTCGTCGCTCATAAAAAATGCTCTTTGTAGGAATGATCAAGATACAAAGTAAATAGTTGATAATGATTATTGTTAATAATTATTTTAAGATACTATGTGTATTTTTGTAATCAATTTGGTAAGAGATGGCATTAAGTCATTATTTTTTATGAAAAAGACTATTTTATTGGTTTCTATATTGTCTTCATTTTCTGGGCTAGGTTATGCAGATGAGGTTGCGGCATTACCTTCTATTCGAAGTAAAGCCAATCAACAAACATTAAAGCAAGAAGTAACACAGGCTTCAACAGCAACGAAAGGCGCTTTACAACTCAAAGACGTACCTCAGACTGTAAATGTTATTCCGCAAGAAATTTTAAGAGAGCAGGCAGTAACTTCAGTTCAAGGTGCATTACAAAATGTGCCGGGTGTGGGGTTTAGCACAGGGGATGGACAGCGAGATCAAGTCTCTATTCGAGGATTTAACTCAGTATATGATAGCTATATTGATGGTTTTCGTGATGACGCAATGTATTACAGAGATTTATCCAATACAGAGCGTATAGAAGTCGTTAAAGGCCCTGCATCTGTATTATATGGTCGTGGTTCTGCGGGTGGATTAATTAACCGCATTACCAAAAAGCCAATGGCAGAACCTTTACGTGAAATCACGTTAATGGGAAGTACATTAGGCCAACGCCGTTCTCAATTTGATGTGAATCAGCCTCTTTCAGATCAGGTGAAAATGCGTCTGACAGGTGCAGTTGAAGATTCAGATGGATACAGAAATCAGGCTTTCTTAAAGCGTCAGGCCATTGCACCTTCTATGAGTTGGGATATTTCGGACAAAACCAAATTATTGGTTCAAGCCGATTATTTGCATGATGATCGTTTGGCAGATCAAGGATTTCCGATGGATCCAACCACCCATCGACCACTTGCTTTAGATCGAAAAGTTTTTTTAGGCCCTGCCAATGCAAAAGATAGTGCAGATACAGATACAGAAGTAAAAAGTGCAACAGTCACATTAGATCATACCTTTGATAATGCATGGAAATATCATGGTGTGGTGCATGCCTATAAGTATTCTTTAGATCGTCAACTACCAAATTCATCATATAATGCGAAAAATCAAACCATTTCCATTACACCATCACGCCGTTTTCGTAATGAAAAAGGTGTAGCAACACAACAAGAATTATCTGGTCAATTTAAAACAGGCAGTATTGAACATAATGTACTTGTTGGTTTAGAGCTTAACCATCAAAATAAAGATGATAAAATATTTGCTAGTCCTCCTGCATCTACCTTGCAGTTGAATAATATTGTTTTGCCGATATGGCAATCGATTTCAACAGTTACACCAACGACCAATAATAAAAACAACAGCACCAATAAAGCATTGTATATACAAGACATGCTGGCATTAAATACGCAACTTAAAGTATTAATTGGGGCTCGTTACGATGATTTGGAACAAAAACGTTCAGCTTTAGCGGTGCAAAAAAATGTGATAACACCATACAATCGTACCGATCATAAGTTTTCTCCACGTGTCGGGCTTGTGTATGAACCGATTGAACAATTGTCTTTATACGCCTCTTATAACCAGTCTTTTCAGCCATTATCTGATGCTTTAACGGTATATCGTAATTTATCAGGATTACAACCAACAAAAACGCAAAGTTATGAAGTGGGTGCCAAGTGGGATGTTACGCCAGACTACAATGTCTCGTTGTCTATATTTAACACCACACAAAACAATGTCTTACAGTCAGATCCTGCTGACAAAACAGGACAAACTGCACTGGTTGCAGGCGAACAACGCAGCCGTGGTGTAGAAGTAACTGCTGTTGGCCAATTAACTGATAAGCTGTCTATTTTGGCAGGTTATGCATATTTAGATGCAAAAATCACAAAATCTGTATTGGCAAGTGTTCCTGTGGGATCATTGGCTGCGCTTACACCTAAAAACTCTGCAAATGTATGGGCAAAATATCAGTTCAATGATCATTGGTATGCAGCCGTGGGTGGTCGAGCACAAACCAGTCAATATGCTGCATCTACCAATGTGTTGAAATTACCAGGATATGCAGTGATGAATGCTGCGGTAGGGTATAACCATGAGCGTTATGATGTTGGATTGAATGTAAACAATATTTTTGACCGTCATTATTTTGTTTCTGCGCATGGGTTGTCTGACCAAGGTGCATTGATTGGTAACCCTGTAAATGCACAATTAACTTTGCGTTACCGTTTCTAAGACTATCGTTAATGTGTTGAGCAGGTTAAAGCGAGTTTACTTTAACCTGCTTATTCTTGGTTTTTACAACATGCGTGAATGTATATTACTTAGTGTGTTAAGCGCATTTATTTTGGATCAGTGTATGTTTGCATAGATTAATGGGTAGGGAAGCGTTTTTTTAAAAGTTCAGCCAATGTATCAAGACTTTTTTGTTCAGCCACAGCATTATATGCGACATCTACCCCTGTTTTTGCATGTCTTTCATCTGATTTAGGGTTAGTAAACCCGTGTTTTGCATCTTCTAATCTTAAAATTTGATATGCAACATCGGCATGTTGTAATTCTTGTTCAATGCGGTCGACATCTTCTAGTGAAATCATACTGTCATCGATACCATGACAAATCAAAACATCACCTTTGATCATACCTAATTTTGCAGGACGATCTGTTTTAAGTGTCCCGTGAAAAGAAGCAATCACTTCAAGTGGTGCACCGCTACGTGCAAGTTCTAATGCAATTTTTCCACCAAAGCAAAACCCGATGGTAGCAAGTTTTTTAGGGTCAACTTCAGGTTGTGCCGCTAACATGGCTAAACCAGCTTGTGCACGATCAAGTAAGGTATTGGGTTTTTCAAAAACTTCACTCATATATGCGCTGGCTTCTGTGGCCACTTCAGTACATGCCTTGTTGCCGTACATGTCTATTGCAAATGTTGCATAGCCTTGAGCTGCAAATTGCATTGCACGTTCGACCATATATTCATCGCGACCCCACCACTCGGGCCCAAGAATAAGACCGGGCAAGGCGTGTTGTACTTCTGGCGCAGCAAAAAAACCAATCAAGGTTTTACCATCATGTGCTGTATATTCGATTTCACGGGTAATAATATTGTGCATGTGCCTGCCTATCAACATATGAATGAAAAGATCTGTGACTTAATCAAAGATGCGTTTTATTTCATCATAATGGAAAAAATCTTTATGCATTGTGAGTAATTTTTTGATGATGTAAAGAATTGTAATGGTGATGCTGTGGTCGATGCTATCAATTTATGTGTTCAGCCATGTTACACTACAAGTGTTGTGTTTATATCGGGTTCAGCATGTCTTTACGCCCTCAATTTTGGCAAAAATACCCCCTTGATGCATTAAGTACACAAGAGTGGGAAGCACTGTGCGATGGTTGCGGTCTGTGCTGTTTAATTAAATTAGAAGATGATGATACGCAAGATGTGGCATACACTAAGGTGGCATGCCATTTATTAGATTGTTCTACAGGGCACTGTTCTGACTATGTTCATCGAAAAAAATTCGTACCTGACTGTATTCAATTAGATTTAAAAACCATTGATCAAATTGCCTATTGGCTACCTTCAACTTGTGCATATCGACGTCGATATGAGGGTAAGAAACTACCCTCGTGGCATTATTTAAATACAGGCTCTCGACAAAGTGTGATCACTGCTAAAAAATCTGTGGCAGGTCGTTGTATTTCTGAACATGATGTTCCTGAAGATGACATTGACCAATATATTGTTCGATGGGTACGTTAATTTTAAGATTAATGTACAGGTGTGTAACGGCTTTTTTGACGTTCGGCACGGGCTTGTTTGATTACTTGTAAACCACCTGAGAAACCGAGAATCGCCATAATAAAGGCCACCAATAAATCAGGGAACATGCTTTGCGTACCAAAGACACCAAGAGCGGCCAATAATACAGCCACGTTACCAATGGCATCGTTACGGCTACACAACCACACCGAGCGCATATTTGAATCGCCATCTCTAAAGGTATAAAGCACAAAAGCACTAATGATATTGGCAAGTAAGGCCAATACACCAATAACACCCATAGTCATGGCTTCAGGGGGTTGACCAATGCTATACGACCACACAACCTTTCCAACAACAAGGCCTGCAAATAAAACCATCATGCCGCCTTTGAGCAATGCTGCATTGGCTCGCCAATACAAACTCATGCCTAAAGCAATTAAAGAAATAATATAGTTAAATGAGTCACCAGCAAAATCGAGCGAATCTGCCCAAAGTGATGCTGAACCCGATTGCATACCGCCAACCACTTCAATTAAAAACAAAGAGAGATTGAGCACCAATGCAATCCAAAGCGCATTGCGAAATTTTTTAGAATGCGTTTTTGTTGGTGCTTCGTGATGACAATGACAACCAGCCATTTGAAAATCTCCTCTAACAGATTTAAACTGATTAAAAAGCTTGGTGTAGCTCTAAGGTCAAGGAGAATTTTATGCAATTTACAATTGGTGAATTGGCGAAAAAAGCCAAACTCAGTGCAGATACCATTCGGTTTTATGAAAAAAAGCAATTGATTCGTCCACCACTACGTGCGGACAACAATTATCGGTACTATGATCAAGACAGCTTAACGCGCCTTGTTTTTATTCGTCACTGCCGTGAATTAGGAATGTCTTTGAAAGAAATTCAAGCATTGCATGAACAATTACAAGAACCTGAACAAAATTGTGTGCATGTGAATGAAGTGATTCGTGACCATTTACATCATGTCACTGAAAAAATTAATCAACTAGAGCAATTTAAAGTGCAACTTGAACAACTAGAAAAGTCATGCCAAGCCAATGCATCTGTCAAAGATTGTGAAATTATACAAGCTTTACAGCGACCTGATGATCGTGATGATCCTTTAACGTTAAGTCGCTTAGATTTACACGCATAACATATACCACATGTTGGTCTAACCACAGTCAAAGATAGATTTACTTATGAACGATAGTTGTAATATTCCACTGCCAGAACGTTTACGTCCCCGTGATTTATCTGAAATTTTAGGGCAGGGGCATTTATTAAATGCAGATGCACCGTTTCGTCAAATGATTGATCAGGGGCATTTACCTTCTATTATTTTTTGGGGGCCACCGGGCGTTGGGAAAACCACATTAGCATCTTTGCTTGCGCAAGCCGTAGATCGTCCATTTTTGAGCTTATCTGCATTAAATACTGGCGTGAAAGAATTAAGAGAAATTATTGCAGAAAGTGGTGATCTACTCACGCCTGTGGTATTTATTGACGAAATTCATCGATTTAATAAATCACAACAAGATGCGTTATTAGGCGCGGTTGAAAAAGGAAAAATTACCTTAGTGGGAGCAACCACAGAAAATCCCTCTTTTGAAGTCAATAGTGCTTTATTATCTCGTTGTCAGGTCTATACGTTAAATGCTTTAGATCATGAAGCGATTCAACAATTGCTTGATCAAGCATTAAGCCGTGATTCTATTTTGCAAAATCGCCACGTATATATTGATGAATATGAAGCACTCATTCAATTTTCAGGCGGAGATGCTAGAAAGGCATTGAATTTGCTTGATTTAGTGGTTAATACTTTTGATGTAGAGCAAGATGAACATCATATTAATAATGCCATCGTGGTCAAAATTGCTCAACAAACCACTGCTCGTTATGACAAGACCGGTGAACAGCATTACGATTTAGCATCGGCACTGATTAAATCTATTCGTGGAAGTGACCCCGATGCTGCTTTGTATTGGCTTGCCCGTATGCTCAAAGGGGGAGAAGATCCTGTTTTTATTGCTCGTCGTTTGCTGATTTCAGCGTCAGAAGATATTGGAAATTCAAATCCAAATGCTTTGTTGCTTGCTGGAGAAAGTATGCGGGCTGTACAGGCGATTGGTATGCCTGAAGCACGTATTGTTTTAGGGCAATGCGTGGTGTACTTGGCAACCAGTGCCAAAAGCAATAGTACGTATTTGGCGATTAATAAAGCCATGGCATTGGCCGAAAAGACCGCAGATGTTGCTGTTCCTCTGCATTTACGCAATGCACCTACAGGTTTAATGAAAGCACAGGGTTACGGAGAAGATTATTTATACCCACATGATTATCCAGAACATTTTGTGAAACAAAATTATCTACCGCCTGAATTAATGGGCACGAAATTGTATGAGTCGGCACGAAATAAGCGTGAAGTTGAAGGTGAAAAGCTACAACAACGCCGTTGGCAAGACACTCAATCGTGATGCTGTTGCCATTGTAAAAATAAGTTTGGCCATTGCTGGGTTTGCGTATTATTTCCTAAGCCCCAACCATGCCCACCATGGTCAAATAAAATAAGTTGATTGCTGATATGTTGCTGTATTAATGCTTGATGTAGTAATTGGCTATTGGCCACAGGTGAAATAGCATCATCACGAGCATGTGCAATAAACATTGGGGGGGTATCCGAGCGAACATTTTGATTGACACTATATTGGCGTAATAAAGCATCACTACTGTGTTCATTAAACAATACATGATATGCATGGGTGTGGTTTAACGGTGCTTGCATACTGACGATGGGATAGAGCAGTACTGCAAAATCAGGTCGAGCAGACAATGTATCTATATGATCGACTGCAAAATAAAAGGGCGTTGTCCACTGTGTGGCTAACATTCCTGCAACATGCCCACCGGCAGAAAAACCCATCACACCTACCTGTTTGTATTTGGATGTTGCTTTAATGAGTCGTAATGCACGCTGTGCATCTGCAAAAGGGAAATCACGTGTTTGGCTTTGTTGTTGAAGGTGAGGTAAACGATAGAGTAATTCAAATACAGTAAAACCGTGTTGTTGTAGCCATTGTGCTGTGGGGGTACCTTCTTTATTGAGTACTTCATGGGCGTAACCACCACCACTGAGAACTAAAATCGCAGTATGATTAGATTGTTCAGGAAAATACACCGCCATAAATGGTGTTGCCACGGTATGTACGTTGTTTTTTAATTGATGTTTTGGGTGATGCGGTGGTTCATCGTTTGGCCAAAGCGAAATAATGTCAATAGGTGTTGCTTGTGTAACTGTGCTGAAAAAAAATGCAAAAGCGAAAGTGTAATAGCTTTTCATATAGATGCTCTGTTTTAAACAGAATATGAGGCACTGAGCTTACATTAAAAAACCGAGCTAGAAAGCTCGGTTTTGTAAAGCAGATTCAATTTAGATGCTATCTAGATTAATGCCTAGACGTGTTGCAACTTCTTCGTATGCTTCAACAACATCGCCTAACCCTTGACGGAAGCGATCTTTGTCTAATTTCTTTTTCGTTTCTTTGTCCCATAAACGACAGCCATCTGGTGAAAACTCATCACCCAGTACAATGCGGTCGTGGAAAACACCAAACTCTAGTTTAAAGTCAACCAAGAGCATACCGCCTTGCTCAAACAAATCTGTCAGGACTTGATTTACTTGGTATGTTAATACTTTCATTTGTTCAAGTTGTTCTGCCGTTGCCCAGCCCAATGCAATGGATTGAGATTCGTTCACCATTGGATCGCCTAAGGCATCATCTTTGAAGAACAGCTCAAATGTTGGTGGAGTAAGTACTTTTCCTTCTTCTACACCTAAGCGACGACAAAGTGAACCTGCAGCGTAGTTACGAATAACACACTCTACAGGAATCATGTCTAAACGCTTTACTAGAACTTCGCTTGGATTAATCAATTTTTCAAAATGCGTTTCAATGCCTGCTTCAGCAAGTTTTTCCATGATAAACGCATTAAATAGATTATTTACCTTGCCCTTACGGTCGAGTTGTGCAATTTTTTCGCCATTGAATGCCGAAGCATCATCACGAAATACTAAAATTAAAAGGTCTGGGTTATCTGTGGTGTAGACAGATTTGGCTTTACCGGTATAGAGCAGGGTGTTTTTTAACATGGGGCTAACCTGTTTTTAAAAATAAGTCCTAGTGTACTAGGCTGGCCAATTCTGTGCGATTTGACCTAAAAGTTCTTCCGCTTGAGTCTGATCGGCAAAACTATTATCAGGGTTAAACAACACCAATGTATTTTCTTTGCCAATTGCAGAGAGTTTTAACAGGTATGTTTTTTGGTTGACCTGAATGGTTGCTTCGTAGCGTGTTGGGTTTTGCCCTGTAACGCTATAATTTAGACTGCTAAGCGTTGCCAATGTGTACTGCCAAATGGTATCAGATTTGCCACTAACTTTCAGTAGTGGATTGCGTTTTGCATCAAATAAAACTGTCGGGCGAAGGTACTGATTTTGCGCTTTTTTAGCCAATGAACGGTTTTGTACCTGTTCTAGTGGGCGAGGCATTGCAAAGCGATTACCTTTTTGATTTTCAAAATCAGGTGCTTTTTCAAGTGCCACAGGGTTAATAATAGGCGCAGGATACAGTGGTGTTACTGCACGCGCATCTATACCTTGTGGGTATTTTAAAGGTTCAATTGTGTCAGCTTTTTTGTAATCTAATGAGCCATTATTGACTGCAAGTTTGGTACTTAGGGTGCTACACCCTGTTATGCCCAGCGTAGAAAGTAATGCTATGCTAATGCCTACACGTAATTGCATCATAAAAAGTACCTTTAAATAAGTTTTGCAGACTTGAGTGCATCGCGTACATCTGCATGATATTGTTCTGCCAATGGCGTGAGTGGTAAGCGAATACCACTACAAATCATTCCCATTTCACAAAGTGCCCATTTGACAGGAATTGGGTTAGATTCGCAAAATAAAATATTGTTTAGATTTGCAATGTTCTGTGCTAGCTTTCTAGTGTTTTCAGCATCGCCTGCAAGTGCATATTGGCAAATTTTGCTCACAGTGTTTGGAGCAATATTGGCCGTCACCGAAATATTGCCTTGACCACCGACCAACATGAGTTCAGCTGCTGTATCGTCATCCCCTGAGTAAACGGCAATTTTTCCTTGAAGGCTTTCAATCAGCGCTTGACCACGAGGTACATCTCCTGTGGCATCTTTAATTCCAATAATATTTTCAATGTCTGCTAAGCGTAATACCGTCTCATTACTCAAATCTGCAACAGTGCGCCCGGGTACATTGTATAAAATAACAGGAATATTGGCAGATGCTGCGATGGCTTTGAAATGTTGATATAAACCTTCTTGCGTTGGTTTATTATAATAAGGAACGACAGAAAGTACTGCATCTGCACCAAAAGAATGGGCTTCTTGAGTGAGCTTAATGGCTTCGTGGGTAGAGTTTGCCCCTGTACCTGCAATAATGGGAATGCGTTTATTGGCAATACGGATCACTTCTTGAATCACTTTTGCATGTTCTTGCATCGTGAGTGTTGATGATTCGCCCGAGGTGCCTACAGCCACGATGGCATTTGTCCCTTCTTGGATATGCCACTCAACGAGCTTCTCTAGGCCTTTCCAATCTACGTTACCATCTTCAAGCATAGGGGTGACGAGTGCGACGATTGAGCCTTGAATGTTCTGAGCTAGCTGAGTCATTTTGAAAAAATATCCTGTTGGGCCATACCTATTTTATTTGAATCAATAAAGCAGATGGTTCATATTTAGAATTTAAAAAAACCGTTAATTCGGTGTGAATCATGATATGTTGCTGTATCTGTATTATGGTAGCGTAAATTGTTGCTTATGGCATAATTTAAGACACATCTAATCAACTTTATAGACATTTTTTGCTATTTTTTCAACCATATTTACGATGATTGTGAGATACAGTATCGTGAATGTAGGGCTTTTTCAAAAAACAGTGACTTGATTGGCTTAAAATAGGCATTTTGAAAAAACAAGTCTCGATGGAGTCATATTTATGTTCGATAAAGTATCAGCATTGATTGTTGTTGATGTACAAAATGGTTTTACTCCGGGTGGACAACTCGCTGTAGAGCATGCCGATCGAATTATTCCTCGTATTAATCAATTGGCCAAAAAATTTAATCATGTGATTTTAACGCAAGATTGGCATACAGCAGATCATATTTCTTTTGCTGACCAGCATACAGGTCAACAGCCGTTTGATGTGATTACTTTAGATTATGGCCCACAGGTGTTATGGCCTAGACACTGTGTACAAGGTACACATGATGCTGAATTTCATCCATTATTGGATATTCCAACAGCACAGCTGATCATTCGTAAAGGGTTTCATCAACATATTGATAGTTACTCTGCTTTTTTAGAAGCAGATCATGTAACCTCTACAGGTTTAGCAGGGTATTTACATGCTCGTGGCATTGATACGGTGTATATTGTTGGAATTGCAACCGATTTTTGTGTGGCATGGACAGCCATTGATGCTGTGAAACTTGGCTTTAAAGCCTATGTCATTGAAGATGCAACAGCTGCCATTGATTTAAATGGATCTTTAGCACAGGCATGGCAACAAATGAGTGAGTGTGGTGTTCTCAAATTAAGTAGTTCTGATTTATCATAAAAAAAACAGCAGTCACTGGAGTTAAGCAACTTGCTGTTAATAGGTAGTATAAGTAAAACGACGGCTTTTTACTGACACCAATTGCAGTTTAAAACTGCATTTCTTAGTATTTTATACAGATATTTCCATCATATGGGTAAAGATTAAAGATAACCTATACGGCCTACGGTCGCTTTAAACTTTGTATATGATTGGTTTTACTGATAAATATTATCTACTACTTTTAGTGAAATAGATAGACTGCTTTGTGTAATTGGTAGAAAATGATAACTCATTACATGTTTAGCCTGACCTTGTGATGTAAAAGCCATGTGCTTTTATAGCATTTTCAATGGTTGATTGTGCTTTAAAATGGTGCGAACTACTTATCTGTACGCGATGAAATAATATAAAAAGCCAATCATTAGACTTAAATCACTGGTAATGTCATGTGAAGAAAATATAAAAATACCAAAAAATAGATTGATTTTAAAAGCACATTACATCGAGAATTCTAGCTTAATATATCGGTTAAATATGTAGAAATGTGTATTGTGTATGTGATGATACAACAGACTTTTGTGGTTATGATCAAAGCAAAAAAAATTTAATCTTTCAAAGTATGAATTGAGTATGACAGCCAGTGTTTGAACTGGCATTAACATTGGGGTTAAAGATCATGTTGGACAGAATATGAATGGGTTTGAATTATTCACCTATATGGTGACAGTGATTGTCATGATTGCCACACCAGGGCCTGTAATGTTACTTGTTGCGAGTGCTGGTTTAAAAGGCGGGTATCGCAAGGCATTACATACAATTTTTGGAACTAATCTAGCATCGTTATGCCTGATTGCGATCTCTGTTTTAGTGCTTAAAGGGTTGTTGAGCATCAATGAACAGATCTTTAT
The DNA here is from genome assembly GCF_015627105.1 of Acinetobacter baretiae. Lineage (GTDB taxonomy): Bacteria > Pseudomonadota > Gammaproteobacteria > Pseudomonadales > Moraxellaceae > Acinetobacter > Acinetobacter baretiae. Next base: position 38,225 of record NZ_VTDM01000017.1, read on the forward strand.
TATGATCAAAATATTGGGTTGTTTATATATTTTATACTTGGCTGTACAGTTATTTCGTGAGGCGTGGTCACAGCACAATGACATGATGCATCCTGAGCATTCACAACATGGCGGTTTTAAAAAAGGTTTTTTGGTGGGAATCTCTAACCCGAAGGATATTATTTTCTTTTCCGCATTTTTCCCGCAATTTGTTCATGTGACTTCAGATTTAAATATGAGTTTGTTGTTGCTGACTGTGGTTTGGGTTGTTTTAGATTTCATGACGCTATCTTTGGTTTATATCGGATTTAATCGCCTGTCTCAGAGTCGTCATTATGGCAAAATGCTGATGTTATGTGCTTTAATTTTAATGTCAGTTGCACTGTATGGAATCGTGAGTTCGGCATTGCTGTATTAGTCATGTTTTAATGTCTTTTAATCTAAGGTGATGCGATGAACTTATTTTTAGATTGTGAATTTAATGGTTTTGGTGGGTCATTAATTTCTATGGCTTTAGTCGATGAAAATCAGCATTATTTTTATGAAGTTTTAGCATGTGAATCACCTATACCTTGGGTTGAAACACATGTAATGCCCCAATTAAATCAACCTGTGATTGAGTGGGATCAGTTTCAGTGGAAATTAAGGCATTTTTTACAAAGTTATCAGCATGTTCATATTATTGCAGATTGGCCTGAAGATCTTTCACTGTTTTTAAATGCGTTAATTGTTCATCCGGGGAATCATATGGCAGTTCCTGCGCTCACCATGGCGTTATGGAAGCCTACGCAAAACGATCATTTTATTGATGCGAAGCAACCCCATAATGCATTATCCGATGCAATTGCGTTACAAAAAAATTATCAGAGCATGAACAAGTGAAATACACATTTGATGATGAGTGAACAAGGTTTTTTACTGTAAGTCTTGTAAAAATATAAAAATTTTATTCAAATGGTTTAGAAGATTTTTAGTACTTATGCAGACACAGGCGGACGTTCAATGTACGCTTATTTAGTATCAAACGCGTTGACTTATACTGTGTTCAGTAAATATTGGTTGAGTAAAGGAAGAAGATATGTTGTGTCCTCAGTGTCATGCATCTGATGTTGAAATCAGAGACCATGAGCAACAATTAAAGAGAGTTGGTGGTGTAATGTTAGGGTCGGCAGGTGTTGCTGCGGGTGCCGTTGGTGGTGCAGCTGCGGGTGCATCTACAGGCGCTGCGATTGGTACTTTGGCAGGGCCTTTGGGCATTATTACAGGTGCAACTATTGGTACATTTGTTGGTGCAATCAGTGCAGGCGTGACAGGTGGTTTTTTAGGTCGCCGTGTTGGGCATAAAGCAGGTACTGTGGTGGATAAAAACATTTTTTTTGATTACACTTGCTTAGCATGTGGGCATCGATTTAATGCCTCTAAACATAAACAAAGCGAGCTTAAATAAGCTCACTTTATACTTTAACATTGTGTATTAATTGGAAATATCGACACACAGATATTTCATTTCAAGATATTCTTCAATCCCTTCTTGTGAACCTTCACGGCCAAGCCCTGATTGTTTAACACCACCAAAGGGGGCAACTTCATTAGAAATAGCGCCTGTGTTGATACCAACCATGCCATATTCAAGTTGCTCCGCCACACGCCATTGTCGCGCTGTGCTTTGAGTAAATACATATGCGGCTAAGCCAAATTCTGTATCGTTGGCAAATGCAATCGCTTCATCTTCTTGTTCAAAGCAAAATAAAGGAGCAAGTGGGCCAAAAGTTTCTTCTTTAGCAACATGCATCTGTTGTGTGACATCTGCTAATACGGTGGGTTGAAAGAAGCGTTTTCCTTGTGATGTAGATGTACCACCGATCAAAATACGTGCACCTTTTTCAGTGGCATCATGAATATGCGACAATACTTTATCGACTGCTGATTGCGAAATCAGAGGCCCTTGTGTTGTACTTTGTTCACGACCATCGCCTACTTTAAGTGTTGCAACAGATTCAACGAGTTTTTGACTTAATTTCTCATAAATACCCGCTTGGACATAAATACGGTTTGCGCATACACAGGTTTGCCCACTATTACGGAATTTGCTTGCCATAATGCCTTGTACAGCTTGATCAAGATTTGCATCATCAAAAATAATGACGGGTGCATTGCCACCTAATTCTAAAGATAGTTTTTTGATGGTTGGTGCACATTGCTGCATCAAAATTCGACCAACGTGGGTTGAACCTGTAAAGCTTAATTTACGTACAATGTCACTTTCACATAATGTTTTTCCTACTTCAGCTGCATCACCATTAATTGTAATAAGTAAGTCTTGTGGTAGGCCAGCCTGTAGAGCCAACACTTCTAAAGCGTAGGCAGTTAGTGGTGTGAGTTCAGCAGGTTTGACCACCATCGAGCAACCTGCTGCAAGTGCAGGAGCAACTTTACGTGTAATCATTGCTGCAGGAAAATTCCAAGGTGTAATGGCTGCAGTAACACCTATCGGTTGTTTTAAAACTAAAAGGCGCTGTTGTTGTTGAGTTGGTGCAATAATGTTGCCTTCAATACGGCGTGCTTGTTCGGCAAACCAACGAATAAATGACGCAGCATAAGTAATTTCACCTCGTGCTTCAGTGAAAGGTTTGCCTTGTTCTGCGGTTAAAATTTCTGCCAATGCCGATGTGTTTTCAAGTACAGCACTATGCCATGCCAATAAAATGTCAGCACGTGCCAATGCCGTTTTTTGTTTCCAAGCCGACTGCGCAATTTGAGCGCGCTCAATGGCATGTTTGATTTCGGCTTGAGTGTGTTTTTTCACCCATGCCAATGAAGCTTCAGTGGCTGCATCTGTCACTTCTATGGCAGGGTAGTCGGGTGCAACAAAGCAAAGGTCGGGGTGTGTGAGTAAATGTTGTAAGTGGGTTGAAATCATGCAGATTGCTCCGAATGTGAGTGTACAGTGTCAGGCAAATCAATTGAGCGAAAACCTTGTTTTAAAATATGAAGTGCATGTTCAAACTGTGATGTTGGAATGGTTAAAGGGTACAAAAAGCGAAGAACATTACCATGTTTACCACAGGTTAAAAGCAGTAAGTGATGTTGCATTGCGTAATCTTGTACAGCTTTTGCAAGAGCAGCCGTTTCAACTTCAACAGCAATCATTGAACCCAATGCACGAATATCTGTAATGAGATGTGGTTGTGCGTGCGCGATCTCTTTTAAGGTGCGGACTAAGGTGTGTCCTAATGTATTGGCGCGCTCGCATAAATCTTCTTCTTCAATGGCTTCAATTACCGCATGGGCAGCTGCAACAGCCAATGGGTTACCTGCATAGGTACCGCCTAATCCACCTGAATGAGGTGCATCCATAATATCTGCACGGCCAACCACACCAGAAATAGGAAAGCCACCTCCTAAACTTTTGGCCATCGTGATTAAATCTGCTTTAGCAGAGTAGTGTTGCATTGCAAACAGCTGTCCTGTACGTGCAAAACCAGATTGTACTTCGTCTGCAATCAGTAAAATGCCATGCGTATCACACAGTTGACGTAAACGATCTAAGAACTCAGAAGGCACAATATGAAATCCACCTTCGCCTTGTACTGGCTCAAGTACAATTGCTGCAACATCGTGAGCTGAAATATCTTCACTAAAAATATCTTCAATGCTTGAAATGGCCGCATTTACACTGATGCCTTGTTGTGGCACAGGATAGCGTGCATGAAAAACACCTGCCGGCATAACACCAAAGTCACGTTTGTAAGGTGCGGTTTTTCCTGTCATGGCCATAGTCATGAATGAGCGTCCATGAAATCCATTACCAAATGTAATAATACCGTGACGACCTGTATATGAACGTGCAATTTTTACTGCATTTTCTACAGCCTCTGCACCTGTGGTAAAAAATGCGGTTTTTGCCATACCGTCAATGGGTGCGCGTGCATTAATTTTTTCTGCCAATGAAATATAACTTTCATAGGGAGTGACTTGATAGGCTGTATGTGTAAATTGCTCTAATTGCGCTTTTACTGCTGCAATGACTTTGGGGTGACGATGTCCTGTATTCAGCACTGCAATTCCACCTGCAAAATCGGTATACGCTTGGCCTTGTTGATCCCAAATGGTTGCATTTTCGGCTTTGTCTGCATACCACTGACACATCACACCTACTCCACGTGGTGTTGCTTGTTGCTTGCGTTGATTTAAATCGTGATTTGAGGTGTTCATATCTTATCCTTTATTTGTGTGGTGTAGGCATTGGTTGTGATTGCATAGATATATCGTATGCACGATGAGATGTTCTACAATGCGTATGATGTCATCAATGTGTCGTATTTATACTTTTTTTACGAGAGCCACTTTTACGGTTGAGGGGGGAGCCAATTGCGTCGTTTATTGGGCGATTATTTATTGCAAAGATTACAGCAAGCGCAAAGTGGTACATTACAACAGCGTTTGTTTGATTGTTTGCGGGGTGCAATATTAGACGGTATATTGCACCCCAAAACACGGTTGCCTGCATCGAGAGATTTAGCACAAGAAATCAAAGTTTCTCGAAATACAGTACTCAATGCTTATGATCAATTACAAGCAGAAGGATATGTTGAGGCACGTATTGGGCATGGTACATGGGTCTCTGAACAATTACCTGATCTTTATTTATCTTTACCGACAGCAATATTAGACCATCAAACTCAAAGTGTTCAGTCGAGTGCAGTGTTATCCCAACGAGGACATCAATTAGTAGAAACGGCAGCTGCATCGCCACATCAGTGGGGAGCTTTTGTGCCCGGTGCACCCGATGTAACAGAATTTCCGCATCATATTTTTACACGGATTCAAAATAAATTAAATAAATCACCAAAGGTGGAGCAGCTCATTTATAGCAATGACGGCGGTTGTATATTGTTACGTCAAGCTTTGGCTGAATATTTGAGAATGGCACGTTCAGTACAGTGTGATGCAGATCAAATTATTATTACTGAAGGAATTCATCAAGCCATTGATTTAGTTACACGTACTTTAAGCGATGTTGGCGATCGAGTTTGGATTGAAGATCCGGCATATTGGGGGGTGCGAAATAATTTAAACGTCAATGGTGCAGATATTTACCCTCTACCTGTTGATGCAGAAGGTATTGTACCTGAGCTGTATCCAGATCAAAGCCCAAAGCTTATTTTTGTAACACCGTCACATCAATATCCGTTAGGTGTGCATTTGAGTGTATCTCGGCGTAAACAATTGCTACAGATTGCACGAAAGCATGGCAGTTGGATTGTAGAAGATGATTATGACAGTGAGTTTCGTTTTTCAGGGTTGCCGTATCCGTCATTGCAGGGTTTAGAAAAAAACAGTCGTGTGATTTATATGGGAACATTTAGTAAAACCATTTATCCTGCGCTACGAATTGGCTATGTGGTTGTACCTAAAGTCCTTAGTGTGCCTTTACGTACGGCAGCGGCTGAATTATACCGTGGGGGGCATGTGTTGATTCAAAGTGCCTTGGCTGAATTTATTAAAGATGGGCATTATGAGGCTCATATACGCCGTATGCGATTGCTATATGGTAAACGACGTAAATATTTAATTGATTTGATTCTTCGTTATTTAGGTGAATCTTTTTTACATGAATTTGATGATGCTTCAGGACTACATTTGGTGTTAAAACTTCCTTTGTATGTCGATGATGTTGCCCTAGCGAAGCATAGCTTGGCACAGGGGATTAAAGTCAGGGCTTTGTCGCAGTACTATATGCATCGTCAAACTTGTCATCAGCGTGGATTATTACTCGGCTTTGCTTGCGTAGAAGAGTCTGAAATGATGTCTGCTTTTACGATTTTATTGGCCTGTTTACGTGAAGTGCTTGATGAAAAAACGGTACCACACTGAACTAATCATAGATTGCATATTGAATTGGTTTTACTTTGTGTTAATGTGTAAGTGTGCTCAATAAAGCACCATAATTAATAATGCCTTAGAAAAACTAAAATATTTGAGTTTACATGATGAAAAATTGTGGAAGATGGCTTGCATTGGCCGGAACAATGCTTATACAAGGGTGTCAAATGCCCTTAATACATCAAAAAACCAACGTTTTAATGACTCAATCTTATCAAAGTTTTGCCATGACACCTGAACAATTTCGTTTGGCAATGAATCAAAAAATTGAATCAGAAAAGATGTCAGGACTGATTTCATTGGCACCTTTTTTGATCAATAATCAGTTTTTTTCAGTGGCCAATATTTCAAATGCACAGGTTACATTAGAGGGTAAATCCAATGTCGATGGACAACTCACGCTCGTGCGTTACCGTAGTTATTTAGTGGATGAAAAAAGTTTGGTCATTGCCATGACTTTAATTAAAAATACGGCAAAAGTTTTGCCTCCATCGGTCAGTGAACAAGACAAAGAGGATTGGATGGAACAAGTGATGGAAGATGCCGTGGCAAGCCCTGAAGGTTTTGCAGAAAAAGAGGTGCATCAGGGGATAATTTACTCGGCATCTATCTCATCTACGGGGTTGTTTGAAGTGTCATATCGGGTGTTACCTTCATCTTGTTGTAAACGTATTTGAGCTTGTTGTTGGATATGCAAAGTGAGTTTTTTCATTTGGTCAGACTGTTGTTGCCAGTGATGCCAGTACAATTCAATTTCTGTACTTAATGCAGGCGACAACACCACCAAATCAGTGCCTTGAATTTGAAGGTCTGGTAGCATGCCATAACCAAAACCCATTTCTATGGCTTGTAAAAATGACTCAGAAGATGGAATTAAATGGTATGGGTAAACGGTTTTACTTAATCCAAAATGATGCAATAAACTGTTGATATGCATTTCATCTTTACGATTGAAAATAACAGCAGGTGCAGTTCTGAGTGCTTGGCGTGTAAGGCCGTGAGGAAACCATTGTTGAATAAAAGATGGGCAGGCCACCATATGATAACCAATTTTACCTAAATATATGGCATGACAGCCTTTTTGTGTGATTGCATTACTAGATATACAGGCATTGACTTGGCCTGAGCTGAGTAAATGGTGAGTATGATCTTGATCATCTAAATGAATTTTTAAAATTATTTTTTCTTTTAATAACATGTCTTTTAATGCAGGTAAAAACCATGTGGCTAAGCTGTCTGCATTGATGGCAATATGTGCTTGATAAAATGAATTTTCGGGGTGCTTTCCTGTAAATTGATGAAACAAATCTTGTTCAAGTAACATAATTTTATTCAAATACTGTAATAAATCTTGTCCTGCTTGTGTTGGGTAACATGGTCGCTCTCGAATAAGTAAAATATGTCCTAAAGATCGCTCTAATGCTTTAACACGGAGCGTAATTGCAGATGCAGTGACATTTAACTGTGTTGCCGCGTGCTCAAAACTTCCTGTTTCTATGACTGCTAAAAACGCTTGGCATTGCTTATGATCTAGCATGAATTATCCTAAAAAAAATTTAGTGAAGCTTATCATTTCTTAGTTTTTATTTATTTCATTTGAAGTATGAATAATATAACCCATTAGCAAATAAAGCGATGGAAGATAGTCATGTTATGGACAAGTTTTGCCCAAGGTTTAGGCATAGGTGCAGGTTTGATTGTGGCTATTGGTGCGCAAAATGCGCATGTTTTACGCATGGCCATTCAAAAACAGCATGTTTGGATCACGATATTTGGCTGTATTTTATGTGATTCGATTGCCATTATGATTGGTATAGCAGGGCTTGGGCAGTCATTACAGCAATCTAGTTTTTTGATGTCGATTGCTCGTTGGGGGGGGATTATTTTTTTATTATGGTATGCATTACAAGCACTCAAGCGGAGTGTTTTTTCTCAACATGGCTTACAAGTACAACAATTAAATGAACAACAAATGCATATTATGGTTGCTGTTCGTTTGGTTTTGGCTGTATCGCTACTGAACCCACACTTTTATTTAGATACGATTGTTTTATTGGGTGCTATTGGAAGTCAGCAACCCACAACCCTATTGCAGTATGCGTTTGGATTTGGAGCAATTTGTGCGTCTACACTGTGGTTTATTCTATTGGGTGGTACAGCTAAATGGCTTTCACCGTGGTTAAATAATGCCACTGCATGGCGTTTTATAGATGCAATGATTGCTGTCATGATGTTAACGGTCGCTTATTTATTGTTTCGAAGCCGTTAATTTATCAAAAAATGAGCGTTGGTTTAAGATGTAATTATTGTAGAATAAACAGCAATGTGAACAAAAATAAACAGATAGATTCATCTAAGTTATGTTATCTCTAGTCATTATTTATGTGATTGTATGGTCTTGGTGTAATTTGAATCAAACCGTTTAGATTCACACTATCCTCTTTGCGATTCATTTGGCGACTTTGCTGATGAGTTTTCTTAGTGATGTATTTTTTAAAGAGATCGGCATGCTGTTTTATTCTTTAGTTTTTTTAAAGTTTTTTGTGGGCTTTGTTATTGTCATTATTCACTTAAATTTGTCAGGAAAAACACAGTTATCTCAAATGACCCCGGTTGACTTTATTGGTAACTTTGTTTTGGGTGGTATTATTGGTGGTGTAATTTATAGTCGTGCGATTCCATTTCATGAATATATTTTGGTCTTGCTGATCGGTGTATTTTTAATTTCATCTTTAAATTATATTTCTAAGCATGTCTATTTACTTCGAAATTTTACTATTGGTGAGCCGATTCCGATTATTAAAAAACGTCAATTTTTGATGGATAATATTTTAGCGAAGCAAAATAAAATTGATATTATCAATATTGTGTCACAGTTACACTCACAAGGAATTTACTCATTTGAACAGGTATATTATGCGCAAATTGAGCCTAATGGGGAGCTGACTGTTATTTGTGATCCATCTGAAATGCCTTCTGTCATTTTAATTAAAGAAGGATCATTAAGAAGCAATGAATTAAAACATATTAAACGTGATGAAGTGTGGTTAGAACAAAAATTAGTGGACTTAAATATCGATTTGGAAGATGTATTTATTGCTGAATTTTGGAAAAATAAACTGCGTTTTATTTTAAGAAGTGGTGATGTCATTGAGCAAGAAAATGCATTTGATAAATTATAATTGGCACTGTAGTCAGATTTAAAAAGTACAATCGCCAAGTTACAATATTCTGTTAAGCGTATGTTATTTTCTTGTTTGAAAATCGTATGCTGAGTGCTATATTTGCCGCCTGAATATAATAGTAAAAAAGTGTTGTATGTTCTCATTTTTGTCCATCGAATTTTCCCTATGTTTTATTGTATTTTTTGTTGTGTACTGGGCCTTTCGTTTTAGTCCTAAACTTCAAAATATACTGTTGGTGGTTGCAAGCTATGCTGTAATTTACTTGATGGCCAATGAAATTGCACTGTTGTGTATTTTTGTGTTTAGTTTACTTATTTTTTTGCTGTCTATAGGCATGCAAAAATTTGAAAAATATAAAAAAATATTGATGTTGTCAGGTATTTTTTTGACTGTACTACAGTTGTTTATTTTTAAATTTTATGACTTTTTTAGACCGGTGATTGCCCAAAGCTTAGATCGGGTACAATTAGATAGTTCAGGTTTAGTCGCCAATCTTTTATTGCCACTAGGCTTGTCATATTATTCATTTCAGGCCATTAGTTATTTGGTCAGTTGTTATAAAGCACAACAGACTGTCGCACCCTTAAAATTTAATGAACTTTTACTCCATTTTTCGTTTTTTTGTACCATCACCGCAGGGCCTATTGCCCGTGTTGAGTCTGTGAAGGGCTTAACAGATATTAAGCAACAACCTTGTGGCATGCGTGAACAAATCTGTACAACACAAAAGCGTCAGATTTTATGGCCAAGCCTCGCTTTTTTACTATTAATACTGGCTTTGCTTAAAAAATGGTGGTTGGCCACATGGCTTGCAGACAACTGGGTGAATCCTGTGTTTGCAAATCCTATGCAGTATCATAGTTTAGAAATTCTCACAGCCATTTATGGGTATACCTTACAGTTATTTTTAGATTTTTCAGGCTATAGTGAAATGATGATTGCATTTGCACTATTGTTGGGTTTTCGATTGCCTGTAAATTTTAAAGCCCCATTGCTTGCACATAACATTCGAGAATTTTGGAACCGTTGGCATATCAGTCTTTCTACATGGATTCGTGACTATATTTATATTCCGCTAGGTGGCAGTCGTGGTGGTTTTGTCAGAACCCAAATCAACTTACTCAGTGCTATGGTTTTATCTGGTATTTGGCATGGTTCAGGTTGGAATTTTTTGTTGTGGGGATTGTTTCACGGTTTGGCTTTGGTGCTATTAAATACCGCAGATCTTGTATATGCAAAAATATTTAAAGTCAGTATGAAAGATGCGCAAAATGTACTATATCGTTCAAGTGGGTTGGGTAAAGTTTTAGGTATATTATTCACAATACATTTTGTATGTTTTTGCTTTGTTTTCTTTAGAGCAAAAACATTCGATGAAGCTATGAATGTTTTTCATTCTCTGTTTTTTAATATGAATAATGTACAGTGGTCAAGTAACCCATTGTATTTAATGACGTTACTAACATTAAGTTGGATTGCTTATCCTTTTGTAAGAACAATGTTCGTTCAATTGCAAAGCAAAGACATTCAACATGCTAAGTATCGTCTGTTTGTACCTTTGCTTCTTATTTTTGTTTTAATTTTAGTATGTGCACCCTCTGGAATTCCAGGATTTATTTATGCAAATTTCTAAGCCAACACTTCCAAACGTGCCACATTCAAATTTTGCATGTAGCAGTACAGACCAAACCCATTATATGGGTGTTTTATATACGCTGATTGTGTTGATCACAGGTGCAATCACAGGGCTATGGTTATTGCAAAACTCAGTCAATGCATACTATGAACAAACTTACCATGCAGAAAGCCCATTACATGTGTTGGATCAATATCGTTTATGGCAACAAGGGGCACAGTGGGGAAGTATACTCTACCAAAAGCGAGATGTAATGGCGAAAAACATTGCACAAAACAATCAAATCATCACAGATGTGTTTAATCAAAAGTATGCGTATAGTGTTGAATATACACAACGTCTTCAACAGAAAATAGCAGTAGAAAAACAACATCAGCAACACCTTTTAGCAGTGCAAGAACAACAAAAAGCGCAAGATGATTTAAGCCAAAAATTTACGTTAACTGCAAATGATCAAGTGTTTTTTGCCGGTGATTCTATGATGCAAGGTGTTGCACCACATGTGCAAAAAGCCTTACTTGAACAGTTTAAAATTAAAACAGTCAATTTAAGTAAACAAAGTACAGGCTTGGCATACCCTAAATTTTTTGATTGGCCAAAAACGATTAAAGACACTCTTGTTTCCCATCCAAATATTAAAGTATTGGTGGTTTTTTTGGGGCCCAATGACCCATGGGATATGCCTAACCCACATGGAGGAAGTTATTTAAAATATGAAAGTCCTGAGTGGGAACAACTTTATCGTTCACGTGTGGCAGATATTATTCAAACTGCAAATCAACATCATGTGAGTGTGATGTGGATTACACCACCGAATATGAGAAAACCTGTATTAAATAAACAGATGATGTATTTGAATCATGTGGTTGCAGATGAAGTACAAAAAAACAATGCTTTATCTATCGATTCTCGTGAAATACTTGGCAATATAAATAATATTTACAGCGACTATTTTTATGAAAATGGTCAAGCCGTAAAAGCACGTAGTGCAGATGGTATTCATTTCTCGCCAGATGGTCAAAAGCGTATTGCGAACACTATTTTACACTATTTAAAGGTCAGCTAACGAACGCTCTGAGTGAGATTGCATGAACGTATTTTTAAGAGTTGCATTGGCACTGTCGGTCACTACAGCAGTACATGCAGATGTTTTTAATAATTTTAATGAACCAAATACAGCGAAACTACAACAGGCTTTGCGTACTAAAACAGCCAACATTGTTCAACTAGGTGACTCGCATACCGCTGCAGATTTAATGACAGGTAGCCTACGAACGGTTTTACAACAACAGTTGGCAGATGGTGGTATGGGGTGGGGCATGCCTATGTTTTTTGCAGGGCAACGCTTATCTTTATATGGGTACGACAATGCGGGTTGGCAAGCGATTTCTAGCCGTACACAGCAAAATGAAGACTATAGTTTGGGCGGATTGTTGGCCGTACCGAAAAGTAATGGTGCGATGTTGACGATTAAAGCCAAAATACCACAACCTGAACAGCGTATTGTGGTGAGTATACGTCAAAATTCAACAGATGAAGCGCTCACAGTCGTAGATGCGCACGGTAAACATTTTAATCTAGATGCTCCAATGAAAAACAATACATGGCAATTTGCAAGCTTTACAGCCACTTTACCATTTACTGTGACAGCACCGCACAGCACAGGTACAGCAATTGGCGGTTGGTGGGCAAAAAATGCCAATGGACAAGGTGTTGTGGTATCTGCGTTGGGAATTAATGGCTCTGAACTATCGCAATGGGATCGTTGGAATACTCAAGCATGGCAACGTGAAGTGACAGAAATTGCACCAGATTTAATTATTTTGGCTTATGGTACCAATGAAGCATACAACGATCGTTTGAATGTTGTACAAACCAAACAAGTGTTGATCGAACGTATTCGACAAATTCGCCAAGCCAGTCCAAATAGTGCGATTATGATTATATCTGCCCCTGAAAGCCTCAAAAATACTGCGGGGATTTGTGGTACGCGGCCAATTCATTTAACTGCTGTGCAAGACATGCAAAAAGAAGTGGCAGAAACTGAACATACCTTGTTTTGGAGTTGGCAACAAGCGATGGGTGGCCAATGCAGTATGAAAAAATGGATGACACAAGGGTTAGGTCGTGGTGATGGTGTACATTTTACAGCAGCAGGTTATCAGCAATTGGGACAAGCTTTAGCCAAAGACATTTTAAGTATAGATACTTCAGCACAAGAGCCGAGTACAGCTGTAAAAACCCCTAACACTGTGGGGCATAAAATGAGCATTTCATGGTCTAGCTCTGAGTAAGATCAATAGACCATCTTTTTTAATTATTGATATTCGTTTGTGCAATGGTCTAGGTGAATAGATGTTTTGAAAAAATCTAAACACCTAGAATTTTTAATTTAATCAGTTAAATACAGTTGCTCACCCACAGCGTGAAAAAGGCGATCTAAATCATCGACTTTACTGTTAAACATAGGGCCAAACTGTAAAGTATCTCCACCAAAGCGAACATAAAACCCTGCTTTCCAAAGTGCAATACCTGCTTCAAAAGGACGTATGGTGGGGTCACCCTCTTTGGCATGTAATTGAATAGCACCGACTAATCCACAATTACGAATGTCAACGACATGCGGGCATGTTTTTAAGCCATGAATGAGTTGCTCAAACTTTGGAGCTAAGTTTTTGGATTGTTCGATTAAGTGCTCCTCTTTTAGTAATTGCAGTGTGGCTAAACCTGCTGCACAGGCCACAGGGTGGGCTGAATAGGTATAACCATGTGCAAACTCAATGGCATGTTCGGGCAAGTCTTGTTGCATGAAAGCATGGTAAATTTTAGAACTTGCAACAACGCCACCTAAAGGGATACTGCCATTGGTAATTTGTTTGGCAAAATTTAAAATGTCTGGTGTAACACCAAAATATTCTGCACCTGTCCATGTGCCTAAACGGCCAAAGCCTGTAATGACTTCATCAAAAATAAGTAAAATATCGTGCTGATCACAAATTTCACGCAAACGCTGTAAATAGCCTTTTGGTGGAATAATTGCCCCTGCCGAACCCGATAACGGTTCAACGATGACCGCTGCAATATTAGATGCATCGTGCAGTTCAATAAGTTTTAACATGTCGTTGGCCAGTGCTATACCGCCATCTTCTGCCATACCTTGGGTAAACGCATGACCTGTTTGTAAGGTATGAGGTAAATGGTCTACATCTAAAAATTGACCAAAAGCTTTTCGATTACCTGAAATACCACCAAGACTCGTTCCTGCTAAATTCACGCCGTGATAGCCTTTCATACGACCAATAAATTTGGTTTTAGAAGCTTTGCCTTGAATCCGCCAGTAGGCTTTGGCTAATTTTACCGCTGTGTCTGCACATTCAGAGCCCGATCCTGTAAATAAAACATGATTGAGCCCTTGAGGCATCAGTTCAACAATTTTATCTGCCAATTCAAACGATAAAGGGTGTGCATATTGGAAAGCAGGTGAGTAATCGAGTGTTGCTAACTGTTTTGTGACTGCTTGACCAATACTACTGCGAGTATGTCCTGCGCCACAGGTCCATAAACCAGATAAAGAATCGTAGATTTGTCGACCATGATCATCGGTTAAGTGGTGGTGGTGAGCAGATACAACCACTCGGGGATCTTTGTGAAAGCTTCGGTTGGCACTAAACGCAAGCCAATGCGCATTTGAGTATGTTTTTGTAGTCATGCTTGCCTCAGTGATAAAGAGATTTTTTAGTGATTGATGTTTTATTTTTTAAGGGTAATGTACGCAGTGTTTGATCACTGCGTTTTCATTATTGTATGGTACTAGGCGTGTGTTTTACGGTTTAAAATGAGATTGAGTACAATCGCAGCAAATGTTGCAGTACCAATGCCACCTAAATCGAGGCTACCGATGTGTAAAGCATAGTTTCCAGCACCCATAATAATTGTTACGGCTGCAACAAACATATTGCCATTTTGGCTAAAATCGACGTTATGATTGATCCAAATACGAATACCCGAAATGGTGATTAATCCAAATACTACAATAGATGCACCCCCTAAAATTGCATTTGGAATGGTACTAATTAATGCGCCAAATTTAGGGGATAATCCTAAAGCAATTGCAAATATACCAGCCACAACAAAAATGATGGTTGAGTAAATTTTGGTTGCAGCCATCACACCAATATTTTCAGCATATGTGGTCATACCTGTACCCCCAATCATTCCGGAAATACTTGTGCAAACACCATCAGCAAGAAATGCACGTCCCATATAAGGTGAAATATTTTGACCTGTCATCGCACTGACAGCTTTAAAGTGTCCTAAATTTTCTGCCACTAAAATAATCACAACAGGAATGATCAGTAGGGCTGCATTCATGGTAAATACAGGACTGTGAAAGGTGGGTAAACCGAACCAAGCTGCTTGTTGAATAGGTGCAAAATCAATAGGTTTACCAAAACCCATCACGTTAGAAAGGACAAAGTAAATAATGTAAGACAGCACTAAGCCAACAAGAAGAAGCAAACGGCGCAGTAAACCTGTGGTAAATACAGCCACTGAGCCAATACATAACACAGTCACAAAGGCTAACCAACTGTCAAATGCATTGCCAGATACGCCTTTAATGGTCACAGGTGCAAGGTTTAAGCCAATGATCATGACAATCGCACCAGTCACGACAGGTGGTAATAGATTTTCAATCCATTGTGTTCCTGTTTTCATCACCAGTAAACCAATGACAGCATAGACCACACCACATAAAACAATACCACCTAATGCAAGTTCAATATGTGGGTTTGCACCCACACCGCTATAACCTGTTGCTGCGGCTACTGCACCAATAAAAGCAAAGCTTGAACCGAGATAACTTGGGACTCGTCCTCCTGTGATGAGGAAAAATAAAATAGTACCAATTCCTGTCATGAGCATGGTTAAGCTTGGATTAAAGCCCATGAGTAAAGGAGCTAAAATAGTGGCACCAAACATGGCAAAAGCATGTTGTGCTCCCAAAACAATAGATTGCCCTGCAGGTAAGTATTCATTCATTGCTACGGGTGTTTTTTCTAAATCACCTTTAAATGGTTTCCATGTATTAAACCAGCGTTCACTCATTGGATGAATTCCCCTTGATGTACAAAAAAAGTGTGAGTGATAAATTTAAGGGTGACGATTTAAGTTGTGATAGGCACGGTCAAAATAAATCAGGCCATGTCCTGTTCCTATTTTGGTTTCTAGTACTTCACAAAATAAAACATCATGTGTACCCACACTTGAAATGTTTGTGATTTTACAATCAAAAGCCACTACAGCATCATCTAGTACAGGAGATGATGTGCATAAATAATGCCAAGTTGCTTTTTCAAAGCGTTCTGGCATTGGTGTCTTACCACCAAAGGTATTGGAGAGTGTAGCGTGGTGTTGCCCTAGCGTATTTACGCATAAAACTTGATTGGTTTTAAAGGTTTCATATACCGAAGCATTACGGTTTAGACAAACCAATAATGTAGGAGGCTGATCTGTTACGCTACATACTGCAGAGGCTGTAAAACCTGCCTGACCTGCAGGGCCATTTGTAGTAATCACATTAACTGCAGTTGCCAATTGGCTCATCGCATTACGAAAATTTTGCTGTGCATCAGAAAGTATAGGTTTATTCATGAGAGATAGAGGAGTGTTTTGATGAGATGGAGTAGGGATGGTATGTTCTACATTTACACGAGATGATCGAGCGTTATCTAACATGGTGTATCCTCATGGTAAAAAACAAGTGACGATCTACCTATAAATACAGTAGCACCATGATATATGCGATATGGTACTACTGTATGCCAAATGATCTATACAAAGATTGACTTTATAGGTGAGCGATTGATGAAATTTCAATCAATGCATCGGGTTTAACTAAACCACATTGTATGCAATAACGTGCAGGTTTATCTCCCGGAAAGTATTCTGCATACACTGCATTGACTGCGGCATAATCTGCCCAATCTTTAATAAAAATAGAATTAAATGTCACGTCATCCATACTTCCGCCTGCTGTTTCAATGACTGTTTGAATGGTTGTGAGTACATGATGAGTTTGTGCTGTGGCATCGCCAACATGAACAACGTTGTTTTGGTGATCTAGTGGCAGTGTGCCTGAAACATAAACAATGTTGTCTGCACGGGTAGCAGGAACATATGGTGCAAGTGGTTTTCCTGTTCCTTCAGGTAAAATAATAGTTTTTGGCATGATGTATTTTCCTTTTTAATCAGTAAAATTTATGAATGAAATGTTTCGACAAAGTTTTGAGTATTGGATACCCAACCAAAAAAGGTTTTAACATTAAATAAAGTGGCATCATGTGCCGAGGAAGGGCCAGCTTGATAGCAAGCATCATCAAGCAATACACCAAAGTATTCTAAAAAGAAGCCATCTCTGAGTGTAGATTCAACGCATACATTGGTTGCAATGCCTGTAAACACCAAATTGCGAATGCCTTGAGCACGTAAAATACTGTCAAACTGTGTATTAAAAAATCCGCTATAGCGTGGTTTAGGAATGACAATATCTTGTGGTTGTGGTGTAAGCTGATCGATTAATTCATAATCCCAACCACCTTTGGCCAAAAGTGTGCCTTGTAATTCTGGGCGTTTACGCATGGTTTTGAGTGCATTTGATTTATGGAAGTTGGGCGAACCTGCACCACCTGCTTCTACATATTGATCATCCCAACCATTTTTAAAGAAAATAACTTGAATGCCTGCTTGATGAGCCGTTTTAATGGCTTGTTGAATTTTTTCGATCACTGGTTGTGTGGTAGAGACATCAAACCCTGCTAAATCTAAATAGCCTCCAAGGGTTGAATAGGCATTTTGCATATCAACAACAATAAGCGCAGTTTGTTTCGGGTCAAGGCGAATAGATTCAGGTTCAGCAGTCAGCACAGGGCTAGTTTCTGAGGTAAATTCGGCAGAAACAAGGTTTATTTCACTCATACGGTTACATCCTCTGTTATATCTTTGACTTGACTCAGCACAGGGCTGTCTATATGGATACGACTTTTCATGAGTGGTTGAATTTTTTCACCAAAGTCGTTCACGCCTTGTATAAAATCATCAAAGGTCAGTAAAATTCCTGCTGTGCCTTTAATGTGTGAAATTTCATCTAACATGGCTGCTACCTTTTCAAATGAACCAACCAGCGTGCCCATATTAATATTGACTGGTGAAACACTTGATGCCATATGTTTAATGTTGGTGTCTGAACCCGATGTTTTATCTTTTGATCCTTGATCTTGTAACCAAGCAATTGCTTCTAAATCAGCGCCTTCATTGTATTTCACCCATTTTTCCATCGCTTCTTCATTGCTAGGTGCAGCAATGACCATAAATAATGCTAAGGTTTCAACATGACGTCCTGTTTTGTCTGTTTGTTGTTTTAAGCGTTCGTTGATCGGTGCAAATGCTGTAGGGGTGTTTAAACCTTTACCAAAAACAAAATTATAGGTGGCATATTTGGCAGAAAATGCTAAACCTGCATCTGATTGTCCTGCACAAATAATACTGAGCTCTTTTGATGGTGTTGGTTTAACATGACAGTCATCCATTTGAAAAAACTCGCCTTTGAAATCTGATGCTCCTGTACGCCAAAGGTCTTTAAGTACATGCACATATTCAGCAAGATATTCATAACGTTTACCAAAAAAGGCATCACCCGGCCACATGCCCATTTGGCTGTATTCAGGCCGTTGCCAACCCGTAACGACATTTAAACCGAAACGACCATTGGATATTGAATCTAGAGTTGTTGCCATACGTGCCACAATGGCAGGTGGCATGACCAATGTGGCGGACGTTGCAAAAATTTTAATTTTAGAGGTAACAGCCGCTAAGCCTGACATGAGTGTGAAACTTTCAAGATTGTAGTCCCAAAATTCTGTTTCCCCTCCAAAGCCACGAAGTTTGATCATCGATAAGGCAAAATCAAAACCATATTTTTCTGCACTCAAGACAATTTCTTTGTTTAATTCAAATGTGGGTTTGTACTGAGGTGAGTTTTTTGAAATTAACCAACCATTGTTTCCAATCGGACAAAAAATACCTACTTGCATGTGGCACCTCATTGATAATATGGTTTTTTAAACCTGTTATTTTTATTTATGCATAATATATGCCAATATTATTTTTATAATATAAACAATATTTTATATATTTTTTATTGTTTTTTTAGTTGGACTAAATAGTCCACTTTATGCACCCAAATAAAACACATACTCTTTTTCTGCACAAATTTTATGCAGAAAATGCTAAAGTACAGCAAGTTGTATATACTCAGCTAAACCCACTAAAGGTCAATCATAGGTGTTGATGTGAGTGCAAATGAGTCGCAGTAAGAAAACGCAAGTAATGGCATCTAAAGAACAGCATATTGTTTTATCTGCATTGTCGGTATTTTCACATTATGGTTTGCAAGGTGCCAGCATGGAAAAAATTGCTGAAGCGGCAGGTGTGTCTAAATCTAATTTATTTTATTATTTTAAAAACAAAGAGCACTTATATATAGAGGTACTGTCTTATGTGTTGACCGAATGGTTAACGCCTTTGAATTATTTTTCTGAAGAAAGTGACCCTCAACAGGTCTTAGAAAGTTATATTGAACTTAAATATGAGATGTCAAAGAACAATCCTCAGGCTTCTCGTTTGTATGCTTTAGAAATCATTCAAGGCTCACCTTATTTAATGAAGGTATTAAAAACTGCATTAAAACCGTTGGTACTGAAAAAAGTACAGATTATTGAATACTGGATTGCACAAAAGAAAATTAAACCTGTATCGCCAATTCATCTCATTTTTCATATTTGGGCAGTGACACAGCATTATGCAGATTTTGCCACGCAAGTTCAGGTTGTGTCGGGTAAAACACTGAGCAATAAAGCATTTAAACAAGATGCAATTGCCACGACCAAGCAATTACTCGTAAATAGTATTTTACCAGACACTTTTTTAGATTAAGGCATTAAAAATTTGAATAAACAGTCATTTATTTGGGACGTTTGAGTGACTGTAGAAGCATGTGCTCCTGTATCAAATAATTCAAATTGACTGTGAGTAATGGCTTTAGAGAGTGCAAGACCGCGCTGCCAAGGTACTAAAAAATCATCTTGATTACTGATAATTAAACAAGGCATATCAATGGCATGAATGGCATGTAATGGTTGATAGCTTTTAAGTGCATGTAGTCGAGTTTTAATATTATGCGTGGTGCACGCTTGATCTATCATGTACTGTTCTTGCTGTTTAAGCTGTTGGTCATGTTGTGAAATCCATGCAGGTGGATATAAAAACAATGCTTGGGCTTGAATGTATGCTGAAATACCTGCATGTTCGAGTAACTTAAGACGTGTGTTAAAACAACGTATTGTATGTGGGTCTAGTTCTTCCCATGGATTAATCATAATGATTTTTTCAATCTGTTTCGGTGCGATTTTGGCTAATTCCATGCCAATAAATGCACCTAAAGCATGACCTATAAAATAACAGGTTTTAATCTGTGCATGCTCTATGATTTGATATAACTCACGTGCCATGTCTGTTAATGTATAATCTTGAGGTAGATCGGCACTTTGATGATGAATACCGACATGATCATAGGTAAGTACATTAAAATGTTGTGTTAGTGCTTCAAGTTGTGGTGCCCAAAATTGAGCATGTCCTCCTAAACCTGAACTGAGAACAATCGTTTTGGCCTCGGATTGTTGACTTGGATAAATGGTATATGTCATGTGAAAACCAAAAAAGAAAAAAGATTTCCTTTTCTAAAGCAAAAACTATACCTGTTCACACTTAAGTAAATTTTAATGGCTTTGTGGCAGAGTAATTGTTATACGCTTCTGGTCGCAGTATTTTTTAAGTATTTGATTTTAATTTAGTTGATTGTCTTTATACAACATGGTTCCTTATGTTACTTCATTATCAAAAACAATGGTTTGGTCATATTCGTAAAGATGTTTTGGCAGGGCTTGTGGTTGGTCTGGCATTAATTCCTGAAGCGATTTCTTTTTCAGTGATTGCAGGTGTTGATCCAAGTGTTGGATTATATGCTGCTTTTTCGATGGCTGTGGTGAGTGCATTTGTGGGGGGGCGCCCTGCAATGATTTCGGCTGCCACAGGTGCGATGGCATTGCTCATGGTCACACTCGTTAAAGAACACGGATTACAGTATTTATTGGCAACAACCATTTTAACGGGGTTACTGCAAATTACCATTGGTAAGATTCGTTTAGCAAAATTAATGCGCTTTGTACCAAAACCTGTTGTAGTTGGTTTTGTAAATGCTTTAGCCATTGTGACATTCATGGCGCAATTACCACACCTTATTCATGTGCCGTATGTGGTATATGGTCTAGTGGCTTTGGGGTTGTTAATTATTTATTTGTTTCCAAAAATTCCTAAAATAGGGCAAATGCTTCCTCCGTCATTGGTGTGTATAGTTGTTTTGACTGTGCTCACATTATTTTTTTCTACCCCTATTAAAACTGTAGGAGATATGGGGAATTTACCCCATAGTTTCCCTGTTTTTTTAATTCCAGATATTCCATTCACATGGCAAACACTATGGATTATTCTTCCATATGCGGTGGCAATGGCGTTTGTTGGATTGCTTGAATCTGTGATGACTGCAAAACTGATTGATCAAATTACACATACCGACAGTAATAAGCATCAAGAGTGTATTGGACAAGGCGTTGCAAATATCGTCACTGGTTTTTTAGGCGGTATGGCAGGGTGTGCAATTATTGGCCAGTCTATGATTAATGTAAAATCAGGTGCAAGAGGTCGACTATCTACCTTTGTTGCAGGGGCATTTCTACTGATTTTAGTGCTGTTTTTAACGGCTTGGCTGAAAGTGATTCCTATGGCTGCGTTGGTTGCAGTGATGATTGTGGTGTGTATTCATACTTTTGATTGGACATCTATTACTGCATTTAATAAACAATCGACCAGTAATAATGTGGTGATGTTAGTGACAGTTGGGGTGGTCTTATATAGTCATAATTTAGCGTTAGGTGTGCTTGCAGGGGTTTTAATTTCAGCATTATGTTTGGTTGCACAACTTGAACAAAGTGTTGAAGTTGAAGCATTGCCTTTGTCTGGGCATACCCAAGTATATCGGGTAACAGGACAGTTATTTTTTAGTTCGTCTGACATCTTTTTTAAAGCTTTTGATTTTAATATAGAGAAAGTAGAACGCGTTGTTATTGATTTAACCGCAGCAAATGTTTGGGATATCAATGCAGTAGAAACTTTGGACGTATTGGTGCAGCAATATCAGCATCTTCAAGTGGAATGTACTGTGATTGGGTTAAATGAAAAAAGTTTAAACGTCATGCAACGTTATAGTCGCAACAGTATGCCCACGTAATGTTCGTGATGATTAAAACAGTATGATATTGATAGATTGTAATGGGCCAATAGGTTGTATAGGAACGATATGCTAAGCCACATGTTAAAAAAAACTCGCCGTAGCTGTATGGCTATGGCCATGCTTGCAACAAGTGCAACAACACTTTATGCACAACTGCCCTCGAACACGGCAGACCCTTTAACCGTCATTGGTTATCATGAAGTAACCAATGAATCAAACGATGCTGTGATTCCACTGTATGCAGTCACCACAGAAAATTTTGAAGCACAAATTAATTATTTGAAAAATAATGGGTTCCATTTTATTTCTACCGACCAATTAATCAAGGCGCATGCAGGTCAAATCAGTTTGCCTACAAAACCTGTTTTGTTGACCGTTGATGATGGCTATGAATCATTTTATAGCAATATTTATCCATTTGTGAAAGCCAATAAAATTCCTGTTGTTCTTGCCATTGTAGGTTCTTGGGTGGATACACCAAGTCATCAAGAAGTACATTTTGGTGACAGTGAAGTGGCACGTAATAAAATTCTGACATGGGCTCAAATTAAAGAAATGAGCGACAGTGGCTATGTTGAAATTGCCAGTCATAGTTATGATTTACATCATGGTGTGCTTGGAAACCCACAGGGTAATTCACAACCTGCGGCAACCACACGTATATATAACCCAAAAACCAAAGGTTATGAAAATGATCAACAATATGCCCAACGCATTTATGAAGATTTGAAAAAAAATAATGAGCGTATGAAAGCCAATGGCATTGCATCACCACGCGTAATGGTGTGGCCATACGGTCGTTATAATACGGAAACAGTCGCCGTGGCAAAAAAATTAGGTATGCCAATCACCGTGAGTTTGGATGATGGCCCTGTATTTGTAAATCAATCGATTAGTGCGATTAATCGAATTTTAATTGAACGAAAAATGACGGTCGAAGATTTAGGCAAAGAAATTTATAATCGTCAGCATGATTTAGGTGATAACTATCGTGCACAAAAGATTATGCATGTAGACCTTGACTACATTTATGACAAAGATGAAAAGCAAGAAGAAAAAAATCTAGGGTTATTGTTAGATCGTATTCAGCAAATGAATGTCAATACGGTATATCTACAAGCTTTTTCTGACAGTGATGCCAATGGCTCAGCAGATATGGTGTATTTCCCAAATCGCTATATTCCTATGCGTCAGGATTTATTTAACCGTGTGGCATGGCAAATTGAAAAACGTACGCAGGTAAAACGTATTTATGCATGGATGCCATTGTTGGCTTGGGAACTACCAAAAAGTAATCCTGTATCTAAAGATTTGGTAAAAACAGAGCAGCCTAAAGCCAGCGATCATTTAAATATGGGTTACATTCGTTTATCGCCATATTCTGCACCTGCACGTAAAGTGATCGAGGGTATTTTTGAAGATTTAGGTAAATCTGCAACGTTCGATGGTGTATTGTTCCATGACGACACCACATTGTCTGACTATGAAGATGCAAGCCCAGCTGCGTTAAAAGCGTATGCAAAAGCAGGATTGTCAACCAATTTAGATTTTGTTCGCAACAATGATCGAGCATTACAGCAGTGGACTGCATTTAAAACCAAAACCATTGATGATTTAGCCATGCAAGTGGCAAAAGATGTCAGACAGTATCAACCTGCGTTATTAACTGCACGAAATATGTATGCCCAAGTGGTGTTGAATCCGTATGCAGAAAATTGGTATTCTCAATCGCTTGAACAATCGCTGAATCGCTATGATTTTACTGCGATTATGGCCATGCCTTATATGGAACAGGCAAAAGATAAAGATCAGTTTTATCAAGATATTGTGAATCGTTTAAAACAGTATCCAAATGGTCTGCGTAAAGCAGTGGTTGAGTTACAAGCAGTCAATTGGCGTAAAGATAACGCACCTATTCCTTCACAAGAATTGGCCGATACCATTACATCTTTATATGGGCAAGGTGTTATTCATGTTGGATATTACCCAGATGATCCAATTAAAGGACATCCAGACCCTGCAGTATTGCGAAAAGTATTTGACTTAAAACCGAATCGTGTTGAACCATAACGATTTTGTCATGTTATAAAAGCGAGGATATCCTCGCTTTTTTATTGGGTAGGTCAACGCGTGCAATACAAACTGCACAGTGGGAAAATCACACAATGTGATTTTCCCACATTCAGATTAAGCCGTTTTTTGTTGTTCGATAAGGTGTTGAAGCGATGTTGTTTCATGTCCAAGCAGTGTGGCTAGGTCATTTGATTCGCTGTACATAGCGCCTTGAGTCGCCTGTATATCTGCATCTACAATGACATTGACTAAACCTTGTGGCAATCCTGCAGCAACAAGCGCCTGACTGTATTCTGTTGCTGTTAAATTAATATATTCAACAGGTGTGTTGTAGACTTGACCAATGGTCGATGCCAATTCAGCAAGCGTAAAGGCAGGTGAACCTGCAAGTTCATACACTGGATTACCCGATGGTGCTTTGATTAATACATTGGCTGCTGCTTGTGCATAATCTTGACGTGAAGCTGCACTAATTTTACTCGTTTCAGCTGCACCGTAAAGTTTACCTTCGGCCACTGTATGGGCGAGGCTACCCAAATAATTTTCGATGTACCAATTATTACGTAGTAGTGCGTATGCTAAACCACTGTCTTGAATCAAAGCTTCAGTTGCTTTATGTTCAGCCGCTAAACTGAGTGGATTCGTATCTGCATGTAATAAGCTTGTATATGCAATATAAGGTACAGATGCCTGAACAGCCGCATCGATAACCGCTTGATGTTGAGGAACACGCTGTCCAACTTCACTGCCTGAAATAAGAAGTAGGCGATCTACACCATCTAAAGCAGGGCGTAAGCTTTCAGATTGACTATAATCGAAAAACCGAACATCAATCCCTTGTTCTACAAAATGTTGCGCCTTTTTTGTATCACGAACTAACGCAATAATATTTTCAGGTGCAGTCTGTTGACTCAATGCTTGAATGACTAAATGACCTAATTGACCTGTTGCACCTGTAACTGCAATTTTCATATAAAACCTCTTGTTAAATGGTAGGGTTATTTACTGAACGATATTTATGCTATGCTAAATACTTACTAATTGTAAGTACTTACCTAAAAGTAAGTATAGTAAAAAAGGAAATAAATAATGTCTAATATGTCACTTCAAGGTTATGTTTTATCGAGTCAATGCCCATCTAGACAAATTTTAGAGCGTTTGACCAGTAAATGGTCTGTACTTATTTTACGCTGTTTGAGTCAACATGCTGTGTTGCGATTTAGTGAATTAAAGCAACATATTGATGGTGTAAGTGAAAAAATGCTCTCTCAAACATTAAAAATGCTTGAACAAGATGATTTTATTTCACGACAAGTGTATGCCGAAATTCCACCGAAAGTAGAATATCGTTTAACCGCCTTAGGCCAGCAAGCGGCAGAAAAAATAGCCTATTTGGTCTATTGGATTGAAGATAATCTTGAAGAAATTTTGGCACATCGACAGCAGGCACAATAGTGCGCAGTACCAATAATTGATTTGATCAATGGTCTATTATATGGCAATTGGTCAAACACGAAGTAAAACATCGCATAATACGTACTTTTTTAGTGCAGTATTTCATACACATGCTGTGCTTTGTGTATCTAAATGACAAGGCACTGATGAAATCAAATAGATTATTTGAAATGAATCTTTCTTTGTTTATATAGATAAGAGGCTTGAAGTAAATGAAACAACCATCAAGGCTTTATTTAATTGAACATTTGGTGTTTTGAATTCATGGCATAATTATTGCTCCTGTGTTGGTACATCTTTTACTGTTATGTACTTTCGGGGTCATTATGTTTAAACCATCTTCTTTGCTCTTGGCACTTTCTGTTTTAACATCGGCAACAATGATTCCAACTTTTGCAAATGCAGATGCACTTGCAGACATCAAAAAATCAGGTGTAATTAAAGTTGCAATTCCACAAGACTACCCTCCGTTTGGTTCAGTGAGTAAAGATTTACAAGCCCAAGGTTACGATATTGATGTAGCTAAACTGATTGCCCAATCTTTAGGGGTGAAATTGGTTCTTGTACCTGTGACCAGTGCCAATCGAATTCCATTTTTAACCACAAAAAAAGTTGATTTAGTCATTTCTAGTTTAGGTAAAACACCTGAACGTGAACAAGTCATTGATTTTGTTGGACCATATGCCCCATTTTATTTAGGCGTATTTGGTCAAAAAAATGAACAAGCAAAATCTGTAGCAGAGCTTGCAGGAAAAACAGTGGGTGTAACGCGTGGAGCAATCGAAGATATTGAATTGACAAAAATGGCGCCGGCATCTACAACAATTAAACGTTTTGAAGATAATAATTCAACAATTTCATCATTTTACTCAGGTCAAGTGAGCCTAATTGCCACAGGTAATGTTGTTGCAGGTACGCTTAGCAAAAATTTTACAAAAAAACCATTAGATACCAAATTTATTATTA
This sequence comes from Acinetobacter baretiae, assembly GCF_015627105.1. Taxonomy (GTDB): domain Bacteria; phylum Pseudomonadota; class Gammaproteobacteria; order Pseudomonadales; family Moraxellaceae; genus Acinetobacter; species Acinetobacter baretiae. The sequence goes on from NZ_VTDM01000017.1 coordinate 64,809, forward strand.
AAAACTCTCCATGTTATATCGGACTCAATAAAGGTGAATCTGAGCTACACAATAAAATTACCAGTATCATCACTACCGCAAAAAGTAATGGTCAGCTTAATCGTATCTCTGTGCAATGGCTGAATGCACCGCTGCCAAAACAATTTTAAGTTGTGATATTGCCACCGTTAAAAAGAGAGTGTGATGTCATACCAGTTTGATTTTTCGAGTGTATTACCCTATAGCGGTATGATTGTTGAAGGTTTAGGACAAACATTGTTACTGACGGTTGTCGGAACCGTGTTTGGCCTAGTACTAGGTATTTTTGCTGGGGCATGTCGAGCATGGAAAATACAACCTTTAAGTGCGATTTTTCGCGTGTATGTCGAATTAATTCGTAATACACCTTTTTTAGTTCAGTTGTTTTTTATATTTTTTGGTTTACCTGCCATTGGCGTGACCATGAATGCATGGACGGCATCTATTTTAGCCATGATTATCAATTTAGGGGCTTATAGTGCGGAAATTGTTCGTGCAGGTATACAGGCAACAGCCAAAGGACAAATTGAAGCAGCTGAATCTTTGGCCATGACTCGATTTCAAATTTTACGTTATGTGGTTTTACCACCATCACTTGGACGAGTATGGCCTGCTTTATGTAGCCAAATTATTATTGTGATGTTGGGTTCATCGGTCTGTTCACAAATTTCAATGGAAGATCTGACATTTGCTGCGAATTTTATTCAATCACGAAATTTTAGAAGCTTCGAAATTTATATTGTGATTGCCATATTATATTTAATGTTATCTGTGATGATTCGTGCTTTGTTGTTGCGTTTGGGGCGTATCTGCTTTAAGGGGAGTGACTGACAATGATGATGCAAGAATTTACGCTTTGGGACATTATTCATAACTTACTTAATGGTTTTGGTTGGTCACTTGTTTTATCGTTAATCGTTTTTGTATTGGGCGGAGTATGTGGTTTATTGATTCTTATGCTCAGAATCAGCAAAGATCCGATTTTACAAAAAATTGCCATTGTTTATATTGAATTTTTCCAAGGCACGCCTTTGTTAGTGCAATTGTTCATGACTTTTTTTGGGCTTGCATTACTTGGGTTTGATACTTCTGCTTGGGTTGCTGCCTCTTTTTCTTTGACCGCGTATGCTGCTGCATACTTTGCAGAAATTTGGCGTGGTTGCGTACAATCTGTGCCTGTTGGTCAGTGGGAAGCGGGTAGTAGTTTAGCACTGACACGTTTTCAACAGTTTCGTTATGTGATTTTACCGCAAGCTTTACGTATTGCAATTGCGCCTACGGTGGGTTTTTCGGTACAAATTGTGAAAGCAACGGCGGTCACGTCTATTATTGGTTTTACAGAACTAACCAAAACAGGTTCCATTTTAGCCAACGCAACATTTGAACCATTTTTAGTCTTTGGTTTAGTGGCTGTGTGTTATTTTATTTTATGTTTCCCATTGTCAGCATTGGCATCTTATCTTGAGAAGAAACTTCATGTCACTACTTCACATACATAATTTACATAAGCATTTTGGTGAAAACCATGTTTTAAAAGGCATTGATCTAGATGTAGAAGCAGGGTCGGTGGTGTCAATTATTGGTCGTAGTGGTTCAGGAAAAAGTACGTTATTACGCTCAATTAATGGCCTAGAAACCATTGATCAAGGATACATTGAAGTAGATGGTACGGTTTTAGATGTTGATCGTACAGATTTGCGAGAGTTACGTTTAAAAGTCGGCATGATTTTTCAACAATTTAACTTGTTTCCACATTTAAGTGTGGTTCAAAATGTCATGCTTGCTGTGCAAGTAGTTAAAAAAATCGATAAAGCAAAAACCCATGCATTGGCATTAGATATGCTCGATAAGGTGGGTTTAAAAGCCAAAGCAGATGCTATGCCCAATCAGTTATCTGGCGGTCAACAACAACGTGTTGCGATTGCTAGAGCATTGGCTATGTCGCCCAAAATTTTACTCTGTGATGAAATTACATCGGCACTTGACCCTGAACTTGTAAATGAAGTATTGGCGGTTGTCCGTGATTTAGCACATGAAGGAATGACACTGATTATGGTGACGCATGAAATGCGTTTTGCTAGAGATGTGGGGGATTATTTACTGTTTATGCATGAAGGTAAAGTACACGAGTATGGCCCAGCGAAAACATTATTTGCCGAACCAAAAACCGAGGAACTGCAATCGTTTATTCGTATGACGCAAGGTTGATCGATTCCATACAGCATTGATGTTGTATGGAGGATAATACATGGTTGAGTCGCGACCATTGATAGATACACTACAGTTTTTAATGAAGAATAAATAGTGAATGTGCGTTAAATACCGCTCTGTTTACCTATGGCAATCAAAGTTCATTGCTATAGGTAAATGATCATAAAAATCACAACACATACCATGTCATTTTAAGACTTAAGTCTATAATAAAAATGATTGGCACATAACTTGCTCCCTTTGGCGTATAGAACGACCACATAAAGAGATTGGAGTAGTAACATGCGCCTAACGCACCATATTTTATCTAAAAGCTTATTTGCAGCAACAATTCTTGGGGGTATGGTATTAACGGGCTGTTCAAAACCTGCTGAAACACCTGTAGAAACCAAGCCCACACCTGCATCAGAAACAAAAACAACAGCACCAAGTGGCGATACCATTAAAGTGGGTATTTTGCACTCACTTTCGGGAACGATGGCAATTTCAGAAACGTCTTTAAAAGACACGGCCTTGATGGCGATCAATGAAATTAATGCCAAAGGTGGTGTGCTGGGTAAAAAATTAGAGCCTGTGGTGGTAGATCCTGCATCGAACTGGCCGTTATTTGCCGAAAAAACACGTCAATTAATTACACAAGATAAAGTGGCTGTGATTTTTGGTTGTTGGACATCGGTATCTCGTAAGTCTGTATTACCTGTGGTTGAAGAGTTAAATGGCTTGCTATTTTACCCTGTACAGTATGAAGGCCAAGAACAATCAAAAAATATTTTCTATACGGGCGCTGCACCTAACCAACAAGCGATTCCTGCGGTGGAATACCTCATGAGTGATGAGGGTGGTAAAGCCGAGCGCTTTGTTTTATTGGGCACAGATTATGTGTATCCACGTACCACCAATAAAATTTTACGTGCCTTTTTAAAGTCTAAAGGGGTGGCTGATGCAGACATCATGGAAGAATACACACCATTTGGTCATAGCAACTATCAAACCATTGTAGGAAATATTAAGAAATTCTCAGCAGGTAAAAAGACAGCAGTCATTTCAACCATTAATGGCGATTCAAATGTACCGTTCTACCGTGAGTTGGGCAATCAAGGGATTAAAGCATCAGATCTTCCTGTAATGGCTTTTTCAGTCGGTGAAGAGGAATTACGTGGTATAGATACAAAACCATTGGTCGGTCATTTGGCCTCTTGGAACTATTTCATGTCGGTAAAAAACCCTGTAAATACCGACTTTATTGGCAAAATGAAGCAATATGCTGTGCAGTATAAATTGCCAAATGCCGATAAATTAGTCACGAACGACCCAATGGAAGCCACTTATGTAGGCATTAACATGTGGAAGCAAGCGGTTGAAAAAGCAGGTACGACCGATGTAGATAAAGTTCGTGATGCTATGGCAGGTCAAACCTTTAATGCGCCATCTGGTTACACTTTAAAAATGGACGAAAAAAATCATCACCTTTATAAACCTGTGATGATTGGTCAAATTCGTGCCGATGGACAATTTGATGTTGTCTATAAATCACCAACCACCATCGAAGCACAGCCATGGAGTACTTATATTCCTAAGTAAGCCACTCTAAAAAGCCCATTATGCTGCGTGTAATGGGCTTTTGTATGGCTATTTTTATTTTCTATAAAATAGGAGAGTCGCTGATGTTGGTGAAAACGCGTATCGCAACCATTTTACTCCTCGTCGCACAGTGGTGTTGTATTCAATCTATTTATGCTGAATCGACCACAAATACAACAGCAATGGCATCTGAGCAACAAGTCACTTCTGATGATGCGATTCAAAAATTTGTGAAAGCAAATTTTTCGGAACGCCGTAATATGCTCAATCAATGGCCAGCAAGTGTAGAACAACTTGAACAACTTGCAGATTTTTTGGAAAAAGAACAATTATATGTAGATAGTGCAGGGCATACCTACATTATGAAATCTGCTGATGATGTGGTTCGCTATCCGCAAGATCAGCAAGTGAAACCGACACCGACCGATTTAAACCAAGTGACTTTGGTGAACACACTACAAAAAGCATTAAGTTTTGGTTTAGCTAAAGCAAAGCTTAAGTCAGACAGCCCTTCACAACGTTTAAAAGCCATTGATATTTTAGAGTCCAACGTGAGTGAACTTGACCCTAACATGGTCAGTCAATTATATGCACATGAGTCGAGTGATCAGGTTAAGCAGCGCTTATTGCTTCTCAAAGCTCGAATGGATTTATCGAGTACCGATGTAAAAACTAAAATACACGCTGCTGAAACACTCAAAGCATCTAATCGGCCTGATGTATTGGCAGATGTGGAGCAACAGTTAAGCCAAACAGCATTAGATCCACAATTAAAACAAGCCCTTGAACAAGCCAAAAAAGATATTTCATGGCGTTTAAAAATGAGCGAGTGGAGTAGTTATATATTTTCGGGGTTCAGTACAGCCAGTATTTTACTACTTGCAGCATTAGGGCTTGCCATTACCTATGGTTTGCTCGGTGTGATTAATATGGCGCATGGTGAACTGATCATGATTGGTGCATATACCACTTATGTGGTGCAAGGCGTATTTAAAACTTATTTATCACATTATATGGATTGGTACTTAATTGCTGCTATTCCTGCTGCATTTTTAGTCAGTGCGCTTATTGGTATGCTCATTGAACGTACGGTGATTCGTCCTTTATATGGTCGTCAGCTTGAAACACTCTTGGCTACTTTTGGGGTGAGCCTAATTTTAATGCAATTAGTGCGTATGATTTTTGGTGCACAAAACGTAGAAATTTCCAATATTTCTTGGTTATCGGGTGGTTGGTCAATTACACCATCACTGATTTTGCCGTACAACCGAATTGCGATTATTGGTTTTACCGTGGCAATTTTAATGCTTTTACTATATGTGTTGAATAAAACCCGTTTTGGTTTGTTTATTCGTGCAGTCACACAAAATCGTCAAATGGCTCGTGCAGTGGGTATTCGATCTGCTCGTATAGACATGATGGCCTTTGGTTTAGGGTCAGGTTTAGCAGGTCTTGCAGGTTGTGCTTTGGCGCAAGTGGGTAATGTTGGCCCTGATTTGGGGCAAAATTATATTATTGATGCCTTTTTAGTGGTCGTTGTTGGGGGTGTAGGGCAAGTGTGGGGTGCAGTATTGGCGGCGCTTGGTCTTGGTGTGAGTGGTACAGTGCTCGAAATTGGCCTTGGTGCGGTATTGGCCAAAATTATTTTATTGGTGCTTGTTGTGTTGTTTATTCAAAAACGTCCGCAAGGTTTATTTGCAATTAAAGGCCGCTTTGTGGAGTAATTTATGAAAATACAAGCATTACTTTCAGATCGACCAATGAGTGCAGTACTCATTGCTTTGTGCTTTGCCGTATTACTGCTGTTACCGTGGTTGCATCTATTGTCACCCACATCAAGTTTGTACTTGTCGGCATATTGGGTCACTTTACTGGGAAAAATAATGTGTTTGGCCTTAGTGGCCTTAGCCCTCGATTTAGTATGGGGGTATGCTGGCATACTCAGTTTAGGGCATGGTCTGTACTTTGCCTTAGGTGGTTATGCCTTTGGTATGTACCTTATGCGTCAGTCATCTGGCGATCAATTACCTGACTTTATGCGTTTTTTGAGTTGGACAGAGCTACCTTGGTATTGGATAGGCACAAATCACTTTGTATGGGCGTTGTTTTTGGTGGTGGCAGTGCCTGGTCTTGTGGCACTGATTTTTGGATTTTTTGCCTTTCGCTCAAAAATTAAAGGTGTGTATTTTTCAATTATTACTCAAGCCATGACCTTTGCTGCCGCTTTATTATTTTTTCGTAATGAAACAGGTTTTGGTGGTAACAACGGTTTTACAGGGTTTAAAACCATTTTAGGATTTGATATTACATCTGCACCCATGCGTGCAATGTTATGTTCACTCACAGCATTGGTATTGTTACTGTGTTTTATGGGTTTGCGTAGCCTCATGAATCGACCTTATGGTCGTGTATTAGGTGCTATTCGTGACAGTGAAAATCGGTTGCAATATTTAGGTTATCGCACCTTATGGTACAAGTTATCTGCTTGGATTTTATCGGCCATGATTGCAGGAATTGCAGGGGCATTGTATGTCCCACAAGTGGGCATTATTAATCCGAGTGAAATGAACCCTGTAAACTCAATCGAGATTGCAGTATGGGTGGCATCGGGTGGTCGAGGCACACTTATCGGCCCCATTTTAGGTGCAGGGATTATTAATGGTATGAAAACCTATTTTACAGTGGCATATCCTGAAGCATGGCTACTGATTTTAGGGGCATTGTTTATTGTGGTGACCATATTCTTGCCTAAAGGGATTATTGGTTTATTTGAGCGTTTTAAAAAGGGAGACCGCTAATGTCAACAATAGAAAAAGACATTGAACATGGTGGTCAAGTCGGTGAACAGTATGCTCGACTCAAACAAGCTGGGCCTGATTTTACTCATGGCGTAGCGTTATATTTAGAAAATGTGAGTGTTTGGTTTGATTCTTTTCGTGCTTTAAATGATTTGTCGCTATACATTCAAGAGGGCGAGTTGCGCTGTATTATTGGCCCAAATGGTGCGGGTAAAACTACACTCATGGACGTAATTACAGGAAAAACACGCCCCACAGAAGGCAGTGCTTTTTTTGGGCAAAATTATAATTTAGCCAAAATGAGTACAGAGCAAATTGCAGAGTCTGGCATTGGGCGTAAGTTTCAAAAGCCAACCGTATTTGAAAATTTTACGGTGATGGAAAATTTACTGTTAGCAGCACCTAAAGATAAACGAGTGAAAAAAAGTTTATTTCGTAAACTCAGTGCAGATGCGCAACTGGCCTTAGATGAGTCGTTACAGCAAATCCGCTTACAAGAGTTTATTCACAAGCCTGCTGGTTTATTGTCACATGGTCAAAAGCAGTGGCTGGAAATTGGTATGTTGCTGATGCAACGCCCAAAATTGATTTTACTCGATGAACCTGTCGCAGGTATGACCGATGCCGAAACAGAGCGTACAGCCGAATTGTGTTTGGAGCTGAAAAAAAATCATACCTTGGTGGTGGTCGAACATGATATGAGCTTTATTGACACCATCAGTGAAAAGGTGACTGTGCTTGCACAAGGGGCAATCCTTGCCGAAGGTACACTTGCCGAAGTTCAAGCCAATGAAGATGTCATTGAAAAGTATTTAGGGCGTTAGGAGCGAGCATGTTAGAAGTAAAACAGATTAATCAATTTTATGGTGGTAGCCATATTTTACGAGATGTGTCTTTTACCGCACCTATGGGGGCATGTTCTGTAGTTTTAGGGCGTAATGGCGTAGGTAAAACCACTTTTTTGAAATGTTTAATGGGTATTTTGCCAATTAAGTCAGGTGAAATTTTACTCAATGGCAAAGATATTTCTAAAATGAGTCCAGAACAACGTGTGCGAGCAGGATTAGCATATGTACCACAGGGACGTGATATTTTTTCAACACTGACGGTAGAAGAAAACATTTTAATTGGCATGGCGAAGTTTTCAGGCGCAAAAACTAAAAAAGTACCGAGCCATTTATATGAAATTTTTCCTGTTTTAGATGAAATGAAACATCGCCGTGGGGGGGATTTATCGGGTGGGCAACAGCAACAACTTGCCATTGCACGTGCATTGGCTTCTGAACCGAGTGTGCTCATTTTAGATGAACCCACTGAGGGAATTCAGCCTTCAATTATTAAAGACATTGGCCGTGTCATTCGTAAACTTGCAGATCAAGGAGATATGTCGATTGTATTGGTTGAGCAATTTTATGATTTCGCTGAAGAAATTGCAGATTACTACACAGTCATGTCACGTGGGCAAGTGGTGGCAGAAGGCATTGGTGCAGATATGCCTGCACAAGGCATTAAAGATTTAGTCGCAATTTAACCTAAATGTATGGAAAATCCCCCATACATTTAGGCTTAAAGCGATGCTTACTGTTTTGCCTTTATAGTGAAGCCGTTGAAAAATACATACATGTAAAAAGCAACAGAATACATATAGGTCAGCCTTTAATATTTTTGTTTGTATAAACAATGAGAGGGTTTCACTAGATGAGGCAAATATTCAATTTTTAGTTGTATGGTGAGATTGTATGCGTATTAAAATATAGAGGTGATGATCTCTCTTTTAAATGTATTTGAGCAATAACATTCGCTTCATTTCTAAAAAATGTGCCTCACTAAAATCTTCAATTTTTTCCCAATCTAAAGCTGTCTTTTCAGCAATGTCATCTGTAAGTATGTTGAGAGGTTGTTGAGTTGCATATGCGGTCGACAAAATTTGGCATGCACGTTCTATGGTGTACATATCGTCAAATGCAACACCAATCGAATGTGAACCAATAAGTACGCCATGATTGCCCATCATCAGACGTTTTTTATCTTTGAGTAATAATGCCAAACGTTGCCCTTCTGCTTTGGAGTCGGCCATGCCACCATAGTGTTCATCGTATGCTACTCGATTAAAATAACGTGCTGTATTTTGATCTATAGGCAAAATTTTTGGATTTTTTAAGCATGCAATGGCTGTGGCATATATGGGGTGTAAATGTAAAACGACTCGAATATCTGGTCGTAATTGATGAATTTGGCCATGTACCGCGAGTGCGGTTGGATCAATCAGTTCGTCATTCAAACAATGTTCATCATCTACATCAACTAAAATTAAATCATTGGGTTGAATACTTGCAAAGTGCTTCCATTTGGGATTAATAAGAAATTTTTTACCGTCCTCTGAAACAGCTGCACTGAAGTGATTTGCAACCGCTTCATGCATATTTAATGTTGCAAATAATTGAAAACAAGCGGCTAAATCAATTCGTATTTGCTGTTCATCCATTGTGAATTATTCCATGTCGTGTTTTTTATTATTTTAGGTGCTTTTGTATAAAAGTTTGCATCGGATTTTTAATAACCCTACATAAGAATTTCAAAATTACTTTTTCAGATGAGATTCCGTATAACTTGATGTCGTCAGCATGGTATTTCATACCATCATACCTGTTTGGAGCATCTTTATGCATATTTTGCGTCAACGTTTAAGCCCTTTACTGGCCTTGTTCATCGTCAGTGGGTTAACAGCATGTGGTAAAACAGAAGGTACGACGTCACAAGATACATCTTCAGCAGTGACATCCATCGTCAAAGTGGGCTCAGATATGACTTTTCCACCCTTTGAATATATGGAAAACAATCAACCCACAGGTTTTGATATTGATTTAATGAAGCAAATTTTGACATATTCGAAGGCAGATGCCGAGTTTGTAGATACTCGTTTTTCTAACTTGATTCCGGGGTTAGAAGGCAAAAAATTTGAAGCTGTAATTTCAGGAATGTATATTACCCCTGAACGTTTGATGAAAGTGGATATGATCCCCTATTTTAAATCAACAGAGTCTGTGTTGGTTCTGAACGATTCAACTTATACACCAAAAGTGCGTGATGATTTATGTGGTAAAACCATTGCCACACAAAAAGGTTCACTCTTTCCAGATCAGTTGAATCAAATGTCGAAAGAAACCTGTATTGCCAAAGGCAAATCGCCCATTACTGTCAGAGAGTTTGATACTTCACCAGAAGCGATTCAAGCGGTGCTTGCAAAAGCAGCCGATGCACAATATGACGATACCAGTGTGGCAAGAATCACAGTGAAAAAACTCAAAAATCGAGTAAAAATCACGTCGACTGAATCATTTTTTCCATTTATTGGTGGGATTGTGGTACGTAAAGGAGATACAGCAACGTATCAACGAATTCATGACGGTTTAGAGAAAATGAAGCAGTCAGGAGAGTATGATGCACTCATTAAAAAATATGATTTAATTGCACCTACGCCAGAAGAGGTGAGCGATTTTATGCAACAGGTTCAAAAAAAAGCATAAGCTAAAATGAATGATGAACATCGTATCAGATTGAAATACGATAATTTTTTGAATTAAAAGACGAGTGTATGTTGTTATGGGGCATTTAAAAATCACCTGTGTAGAAAAAAATATTTTATTAAACCAACCTTTTGAGTTTTCTGTTCCTATTGAATATACAGAGTATGATGGCTTAACTCAGCAAGAGCTGTATGACAAAGTACACGGACAAGATGTCATTATTGTGAGTGACTTAACGGTAGATGAGCATGTTTTAAATCATAACCCTAATTTGAAATTGGTAGCTTTATGTTCTACAGGGTTTGATCATATTGATATTGATCTACTTAAATCAAAAAATATAAAAGTGTGTAATATTCGAGGCTATGCAGGTGATGCTGTAGCAGAACATGCATTTTTATTGATGATTAACTTGATTAAAAACTTTTCTTCGCAACGACAGGCGGTTCAAACTGGGCAATGGTCAGCATCTAAAACATCATTTTATTTAGCAGCCCCCATGTTTGAATTAAAAGGTAAAACATTGGTTATTGTGGGTAAAGGTGAAATTGGTCTTGCCCTCGCAGAGAAAGCGAAAGCGTTTGGTATGGTTGTTATTTTTAGTGAACGTAAACAGGCAACAACGTGTCGTCAGGGGTATATGCCGTTTAATGAAGCGATGGCACAGGCAGACATTTTATCTTTACACTGTGAGTTAAATGAACACACCTTCCATTTGATTGATGATGATGTATTAAGTCGATTGAAAAAAGGCTGTATTTTAATTAATGTTGGACGAGGTGCTTTAATGAATGATCAAGATGTCATTAATGCATTACACCAAAATAGACTTGGTGGACTTGGGGTTGATGTTTTAGACGTTGAGCCTCCACCTCAGCAACATCCATTACTCACCATTCAGCATCCGAATGTTTTAGTCACGGCACATATTGCATGGAATACGCATGAAGCACAACACAGGCTGTTCAACATTTTACAAGAGAATATAAACTCAAATATTACTGGTGTGGACAAAAATCTACTATAATTTGTGGTGGTGAATAAGGTGTGATAACTGAGTTATCACACAGTTTTATATAGTCTGATCTCAATCGATAGGTTTTTAGAACTGTGTGTAAAACAGATGTTCTAAAGCTATTCAATAGTATTCAAAAGATTAGTTTTAAAATAAAAATTTAAAGAATGTTCATTATTTTTGAGTGTCTGATGTTTATTTTTAACCGTGAACGACTGATCAAAAACATTTATTTAAAATCCATCTAACGATAATGTATAGCTCAAAATAATGTGTATTCTCTGAATCAAGAACAGCAAATTTTTCTTTTTTTATGTTTAAAATCCCTTTATTTGGAAGAAAAAATGACAGCTGTTTAAACAGAGAATTTAGAGTGTATTTAAGATAAATACGATATGAAAAAGTTAATGAAAAATAAATCGAGTGAAACAATCAACCATCGAGCGATGATTGATTATTATATTGAAAAAGTATCTTTATTCAACAGTAGAAGCATGTTGCTTTAATGGTAAATACTGTAAATATGTCTTTTGAATAGACATGTGATCTGCAATACGCTTGGCGTCATGCCATACTCCCCAAATAAAGCTAGAGCCTCTCCCAGTAAGATAAGGTAGACCTAGAAAATAAACGCCTGCTAGATCTGTAACGCCATATCGGTGTTTTGGCTGAGATTGTTCATCGAGAACATCTAAATTTAACCATGAGTAATCGTAGCTGAAACCAGAAGCCCATATCACACTTTGAATGTTTTCTTGTGCCAAATCGAGAGATAATATGGGCTGTGTGATGCATGTAGGGTCTTCTAACATCACCCGTGCCTCTGGGTCTTCAGGAAGTGATAAGCCATTATTTTTAATAAATACATCTGCTTCATCGAGCAGTTTTAAATAGCAACGTTCACCTTCATGAATATTTTTTGCTAAATCTTCTTGAAAAGTCACATGGCTTTGAGTAAATGTTTTGGTCATGCCAACCAAAGTAATGCCTTGTTGAACGAGTTTTTTAAAATCAACACTTTGACCACCATGAGCACCGCTTACAGCAAACCCTTTTAATGGGCCTTGATTGGGTTTTTCAACATCCCAGCCACCCAATACGCCCAACCACCATACATTGTCACGACCACGATAACGACGAGGTGGACGTTCGTGCTGTCCAACAGATAAAAAGACTTTTTTACCTGCACGATTGAGTTCATCGGCAATTTGTACCCCTGAAGACCCTGCCCCTACAACCAATACAGCACCTTGAGGTAATTGTTGTGTGTTTTTATATTGATCAGAGTGAATTTGATATAACGTAGATGTTTTAGGTGCAATAGAGGGAATGACTGCTTTTTGAAATGGACCTGTTGCAATGACAAGACGTTCAGCAATAACAGTGCCTTGAGTGGTTTCTATGAGATAGTTGGGTTGAGCTGGTATTTTTGAAACATTAAGTACTTCAGTATTGGTAAAAATGGGGGCATGAATGTGTTTAGCATATGCTTCAAAATAATCTGCCACTTGATCATGGTGCACAAAATCATCTGGGGCTTGAGGGAAATTGAGCTGTGGAAAACGGTCATGCCAACATGGGCCGTTGGCCACTAAAGAGTCCCATCGTCGACTACGCCATGCTTCTGCAATCCGTGATTTTTCTAAAACAATATGGGCAGTACCTGAGGCCGTCAGATGTTCACTCATTGCAATGCCAGCTTGTCCACCACCAATCACAACTGTGTCTATACGTTTGGGTAATTGCATGTTTTCATCCTAAATTACTTATTTTTTTGTATAAAACTGAGCGCTGCGATTGTGCAGAACAGTCTATTTACGCTGATGTTGATATTAGAAATTTGCATCAGAAAATGAAAATCACATATACAAAACAGTTGCATCAAAAAAAACGAATCCAATATTTAAATGAAGGTGATGGGCTTAGTACGGATTAACTGAAGTATAGGCAAGGAAAATATAAATTGTCTTACGCATACAGCATTGCATACTCATCACATTGCACGCATGATGAAAGGACAGGCGGATGAAACATACTCGAATTCGAACATTTAATACAAAAACCACTTATCCAGAACAAAAACTCGATAACGATCTTTGCCAAGCTGTGGTTGCTCGAGGCGCAATGGTTTTTTTAAGAGGACAAATTGGACAAAATTTAGATACCTCAGAAAGTGTATGTATCGGTGATGTGCAAGGCCAAGCAGAACAAGCCATGTTTAATATAGATATGCTTCTTAAAGAGGCAGGTGGAGAGTTACAAGATATTTGTAAAATCACAATTTATATTGTAGACCCACGTTATCGTGAAGCTGTGTATGGTGTGGTTGGTCAGTGGTTAAAAGGCGTGTTTCCTGTTTCTACAGGTATTGTCGTTTCTGCACTTGCTCGTCCAGAGTGGTTGGTTGAAATTGATGCTACAGCGGTGATTCCAGACTAATTTAGAGAAAAAGAAGATGACATTTTCAATTGTTGCACGTTGTGAAAAAACAGGTCAAATGGGAGCGGCAGTTAGTTCTTCATCGCCTGCTGTGGCTGCGCGCTGTATTCGAGCAAAAGCAGGTATTGGTGTGGCGGTTAGTCAAAATATTACCGACCCACATTTGTCTGATGTCTTATTAAACTTGGTTCGTTTTGATGTTGCTCCGAAAAATGCAATGCAAGAACTTGTGGCAAACACCGAATTTATTGACTACCGCCAATTAATGGTCCTAGATACACATGGCCAAGTGGCAACATATAGTGGTGAAAAAACATTAGGTATTTATGCTACACATACAGGTGAGCAAGTTGCTTGTGCAGGCAATTTGTTAAAAAATGATCAAATACCACACGTCATGTGTGATGTGTTTATGCAAAGTAAAGGCGATCTTGCAGAACGATTATTATTGGCGATGCAAGCAGGATTGAGTGCAGGCGGAGAAGCAGGGCCTGTACATTCGGCAGGTATATTGGTTGTCGATAAAATGGATTGGCCAATTATTGATTTACGGGTAGATTGGTTTGAAAAAGATCCTATTGCTGAACTGTATCAAATTTGGAAACACTATGAGCCCCAAGTAGATGATTATATTGGACGTGCTTTAGATCCATCATCTGCTTTAAGCTTTGGAGTGCCGGGTAATTTATAATTTTTTCAACTTTTGGATATAAATGTGCTAAATCGTATTTCATTGCGTCAAATTGAGTATTTTGTAGCGACTGCAGAAAGTGGCAGTATTATTATTGCATCCGAACGAATACATGTTTCTTCACCATCGATTTCTGCCGCAATCGCTCATATTGAATCTGAGTTACAAGTGCAACTGTTCATTCGTCAACATGCAAAAGGGCTCATTTTAACCAATGTGGGTGAGCATTTAATGAAAGAATGTCAGGAGATTTTAGCACGTGCAGGCAATTTATATGCTTTGGCTGCCAATTACTCTGGCTCCATTCGAGGCCCTTTGAAATTAGGATGTTTTTCTGCATTTGCACCCATGTTGTATGCAGAAATCATTCACGGATTTAGTCATTTATATAAAAGTGTACATTTAGACGTGTGTGAAGGCGATCAAGAAGTTTTACTGAGTGGATTACAGCGCAATGTATTAGATGTTGTACTCACATACGATTTAAATATAGACCATGATGTTATACATTTTGAGCCTTTGGCCAGTTTGCCGCCATATGCATTATTTAGTAAAGACCATCCATTAGCAGATGCTTCTGCCGTGACCATGGAAGAATTAGCAGCACATCCGATGGTTTTATTGGATATGCCATATAGTAATGATTATTTTATTTCTTTATTTAAAGAAAAAAAGCTCAATCCAAATATTGTGAAAATGTCTAAAAATACAGAAGTTATTCGTGCCATGGTAGCCAATAATATTGGCTATAGTATTTTAAATGTACGACCAAAAATGAATTATTCTTTAGATGGTAAACCTTTGGTACGTGTACGAATTTCTGGCGAACAACGCCCAATGCAAATTGGGCTTGCGACTGCAAAAAATGCGGTTCTCAATACGGTTGCACAAGCCTTTATTAGTCGATGTCGATCTTTTATTTCTGATCAGTATATTCCGGGTATGGGGGCACCACATTTTTATGACCCACATATTCGAACCAAGGATTAACATTCATGCCCAATACCGCCTCGACAGCATTGTTAAAACAACTTATTGCATTTGATACCACATCGTATAAAAGTAATCTTGAGCTCATTCAATTTGTTCAGCAACAATTTGAAGCATATGACATTGTGGTTCAATTAACATTGAATGAGCAAGGCAATAAAGCCTGCTTGTTTGCAAGTGTTGGGCCACAAGATGTCGCTGGTATATTGTTGTCTGCGCACAGTGATGTTGTGCCTGTTGATGGTCAAGATTGGCAAAGTCCTCCATTTATTGCTGTAGAAAAAGATCAGCAGATTTATGGTCGCGGTACGGCAGATATGAAAGGTTTTATTGCCTGTGCCATGTGGGCGATGATTTGTGCATCACAACAGGGATTAAAAAGACCATTACATTTATGCATTTCTTATGATGAAGAAATTGGTTGTATTGGTGTGCGTGATATTTTGCCACAGCTTGCAGAATTTTTAGTTACTCCTTTAATATGTATTGTGGGTGAACCTACATCTATGCAGATTGCTTTGGGTCATAAAGGCAAGTCCGTTTTTAAAGCCATTTGTACAGGACAAGAAGGTCATTCGGCATTGGCACCACATTTTAGTAATGCCATACATGCTGCCAATGCCTTGATAAATGCTGTGATACAGGTTCAACAAGAGGTGACACAAGATCACCCAACAGATTTAGATTATGATATTCCTTATACGACCTTACACATTGGCAAAATTTATGGCGGGCAAGCATTAAATATTGTGCCAAATGAATGTATTGTAGATTATGAAATTCGTAACATTGCACAAGATAATCATCAGCACATTCAGCAAAAAATATATACTTCTTTAAATAACAGCAGATTTGAAAAATATATTCATATTCATGAAGTGAATCGCTATCCGGGACTGAGTACCGCACACACTATTGACATTGTTCAGCATATGCAAACACTTTTACCTACGTATACACCGCTAGGCAAAATTTCTTTTGGAACAGAAGGAGGACTGTTTTTCGAGTCGCTTGACTGTCCTGTGATTGTTTGTGGCCCCGGTTCAATCGATGTTGCACACAAACCTAACGAATATATTTCACTGAGTCAGCTACAGCAGTGTGATATATTTTTAGATAAAATGATTCATTTTCTTCAATAACCACTTTGTTTAGATGGTAAAAGACGTACTAATGAGATTTTAATACGTTTTTTCTTATTTAAAAAAAATATGATTTACTTCAAATGAAGTGGCAATTGTTTGTATAGAATATTCTTTGTTCAAGGCAATAACGATGCATTTATAGTGAAACCACCGAAAAACACATACAGGTAAAACTACAGAATATGTGTGGGCAAGCCTTTCACTGTATTGACCGTATAAATAATTAAAAGGTTGTACTTTAAAGTGCAGTGAATCATTTATTGTAATGATCGTGGTGTGCTGTTGCTCAAGTGAGTTTTAAGGCATCAACCAATAAGCGAAATAAAGGAGATGATTCGCGTCGACTTGGATAGTACATGTAATATCCTGAATACACCATATTCCACTCTTCTAAAATAGCCACCAATTGACCTTGCTGTATTTCTTTTTCAATCATGATTTTAGGGAGCCAGACAATACCTAGTCCATCTACCCCTGTTTTGATTTGTAATCTAGCATGACTCACTACCATCGAAAAATCGGGTGATATGGTATCTACCTCACTCATATCTTTTCGAAATTCCCAAGATTGAATACGTTCATGGCTAGGTAGGCGTAAACCAATGCATCGATGTTTGTATAATTCTCTAGGATTTTGTGGTGTACCAAAATTTTTTAAATATTCAGGCGAGGCCACAGTCATCATATGTAAAGCAGGTGTGACTTTGACAGAAATCATATCTTTTTGTAGGTATTCTCCAAGTCGAATACCAATGTCATAACGATCTTTGACAATATCAGTGAATGCATAATCCATCGTGAGCTCTAGATGAATATTGGGGTGCTCTTTTGAAAACTGAGAGAGCTTATCCCATAAAAAATAGTTAATGCTCAACTCTGTACCGTTGATTCTGAGTTTACCCGTAGGTGAGGTTCTAAACTCGTTTAAATTATACAGTTTTTGTTCAATACCAATAATCAGTGGCTCGATATCATATAAAAGTTTTTCCCCTTCTTGCGTTAAAGACACACTTCGAGTTGTGCGATTAAGCAATTTTATACCAAGACGTTGTTCAAGCATTTTTAAGGTATAGCTCAGCGCAGATTGAGAAACACCGAGTTGTCCAGATGCTTTTGTAAAACTTTTAAGCCGAGCAACCATAATAAAGGCTTTTAAATCATTTAAATTTTCAGACATGAAAGATCCTTCGAATTGTTTTTTTAATGTACTGCTATTTATCAAAAATTAATATAAATGTAATCGAAATTGTCTGACTAATACACCTGAGCGTCTTGGAGTATAGTGATTTTTCAATCAATACCCTATATGTATGTGATGAGAGGTTGCTATGAAAACGGTGAAATTAAATAACGATATTGACATGCCATTACTCGGTTTTGGTGTATTTCAAATGAGTGACCCCGTGGAATGTGAGCAAGCGGTATTACATGCTATAGATGCAGGGTATCGCTTAATTGATACAGCAGCTTCTTATCAAAATGAAACGCAAGTTGGACAAGCGATTCGCCAAAGCCAAATCCCTCGTGACGAATTATTTGTAACCACCAAATTGTGGCTACAAGATGCAAATTATGCAGGAACAAAAGCGCAATTTGAACGTTCATTGAATCGATTACAACTCGATTATCTCGATTTATATCTGATTCATCAACCGATTGGTGACGTACATGGTGCATGGCACGCCATGGAAGAATTATATGCTGAAGGTAAAATTCGTGCCATCGGTGTCAGCAATTTCCATCCTGATCGCTTGGTCGATTTAATGGCTTTTCATTCGATAAAACCTGCTGTTAATCAAGTTGAAGTCAATCCATTTAACCAACAATTGTATGCTGTACCGTGGATGAATTCTCGTGATATTCAACCAGAAGCTTGGGCTCCTTTTGCAGAAGGAAAAAATAATATATTTAGCCATCCGATACTGATAGAGATTGGCAAAAGATATAACAAATCTGTTGGACAGGTGATTTTACGTTGGTTGTTCCAAAGAAAAATTGTCTCGTTGGCCAAGTCAGTACGAAAAGCACGTTTGCAAGAAAATATTCATATTTTTGATTTTGAGTTATCTGCCGAAGACATGACGCATATAACCGCCATAGATACAGCCACAAGTGCATTTTTCTCTCACCGTGACCCTGCCATGATTGAGTGGTTAGTGGGTCGAAAAATAGATGTTTAATTCATATTTAGGAATGAAATCAGAATGAAAATTTTAAAAACTATTTTAATGTCAGCTGCAATGAGTACATCTGCTGTGGGTTTTGCAGCAGACAAAAAAGAAAATACTTTTGGTTTAGTGTATGAAAATGCAGTGACTGAAAATGTCAAAGGGAAGGTGAATATTCACCCTGTTCACTATACGCTCAATGGGCTTAATATTGTTGCCAATGTATATACGCCAGCCAATTATGATCCTCAGAAAAAATATCCTGCGGTGGTGGTTGCACATCCAAATGGTGGCGTAAAAGAACAAGTATCAGGTTTATATGCACAAAAATTGGCCGAGCAAGGGTACATTACGATTACTGCAGATGCAGCGTACCAAGGTGGGAGTGCAGGAGAACCTCGTAATGTAGATAAGCCAATGTATCGTATAGAAGACATACATGGTATGGCAGATTTTATTACACAGTATGCTGGCGTAGATGAGCATCGTTTAGGTTTACTTGGAATTTGTGGTGGTGGTGGGTATTCGTTAGCAGCAGCCACAACCGATAAGCGCTTTCACGCCGTTGCTACAATAAGTATGTTTAACTCGGGCAGAGTACGCCGTAATGGTTACCAAGATTCACAATTAAATACGGTTCAACAGCGTTTAAAACAAGCAAGTGATGCACGAGCACAAGAAGCAGCAGGTGCTCCACCTGTGTATGTGGGTTCATCTACACCTTTGACCGATGCACAAATTGCAGCACTCCCATTTGAGCTGTATCGTCAAGGGTATGAATATTATGGTAAAACACATGCACATCCGAACTCAACTTCAAGATATACCATGAGTAGTTTGCTTGACTTAATGCGTTGGGATGCCACGAATCAAATTGAATTAATTCATCAACCTTTACTCATGATTGCAGGAAGTAAAGCAGATAGTTTATATATGACGGAAGATGCTTTTGCGAAAGCCACAGGAAGTACCTATAAAACTTTATTTAAAATTCCAAATGCCACTCATATTGAAACGTATTGGAAACCTGAATATGTCAAACAAGCAATGGATCAATTGACTGGGTTTTATGGTCAATATTTAAAATAAATTATATGTTTTATGGTGAGGGTCATGATTTGATTTCATCGTCACCCTCATTTTTTCATAAAAATGATCGGGGAATGATCATGAAACAGCACATTAAAACCTTACTCGTGATGAGTTCGTTGTCAGGTGTGGTATATGCTGAAGAACAAACAGGCCAACAAATTACACGGGTTACATCACAAAAAGTACAATCTGCACCCTCGAGTTATTTTTCAGGAAAAGCGCAGTTTTCTCGGTTACCTCAAATGCCTTCAAAGGGTGATATTGCACCAGCATTGGTTCAATTTGAAGCAGGTGCAATCACACATTGGCATACACATCCTCACGGTCAATATTTGATTGTGACTGAGGGAGAGGGACGGACGCAAGAATGGGGTAAACCTATACAAATAATACGTCAAGGCGATGTGGTTTGGTGTCCACCCAATGTCAAGCATTGGCATGGGGCAAGCGAGCAACGTGCAATGTCACATATTGCATTATCACCTGTGGTACAAGATGGAAAAAATGTTGTGTGGCTAGAAGAAGTAAGTTTTCCTTCATCTGAACGCACAAATACTCCTTCCTCCAATACCTTTGTAACTTTAGAACAAAAACAGTTAAGTTTGATTCCCATTGCAGCCTTTACTGCTACAGGCGATTTAGTACAGTTAAAACCTGCCCTAATTCAAGCTTTAGATAACGGTTTGACAGTGAATCAAATGAAAGAAGTATTTGCTCACCAGTCTGCATATGTTGGATTTCCACGTGCTTTAAATGGCATGTTGACCTTCAAAAGTGTACTTGAGGAGCGAAAAAAACAAGGAATTAAAGATGAAGAGGGTGCTTTGCCTCATGTTTTAGCAGACAGTACTTCATATTATCAGCGAGGTATCGCACAGCTGAGTGCACTCAATAAAGCATCTGTTGTAGAGAACTCCAAACCATTATTTGATAATTTTTCACCCACGATGGATTATGCTTTGAAGTCACATTTATTTGGGTATTTATTTAGTCGAGATAATTTATCTCCTTTAGATCGTGAACTTGTTGTCATAGGGAGTCTTTCGGCTTTAGGCGGTGTAAATGCTCAGCTTCGTTCACATTTAAAAATCACTCAAAACTTAGGTGTTCACAAAACTGAAATGCAACGCATCATTGTAATGTTACGACAATCTATAGGAGAGGATTGGGCCAGTAATACGCAAAATGTTTTTAATGAAATTTAGTTTTGAATTTGATGAAAAAACCAAAATATAAAAACGATTGAGTGTCTTTTTTACTTTTTCTTATTTGATATATTGCTCATTTTAACGATGCTTTAAAACTAAAAAACCCACACCCTATGCGATTTAACACATGGTTTGTGTGGGTTTTTTTAGAAATTTAGGATGAAACTTTATTACTCTCTTACAAATAACGCATGCGAACTACATGATTTATTCAACAGTCACTGATTTAGCTAGATTACGTGGCTGATCTACATCTGTACCACGTAATACCGCAACATGATATGACAACAATTGCACTGGTACACTATAAATAATAGGGCTTAACCAATGGCTAATATGTGGTACTTTCACCACATGTTGGCGATCTTTGTCGGTAATACCACTATGTTCATCGGCAAATACAAACA
The DNA here is from genome assembly GCF_015627105.1 of Acinetobacter baretiae. GTDB lineage: Bacteria > Pseudomonadota > Gammaproteobacteria > Pseudomonadales > Moraxellaceae > Acinetobacter > Acinetobacter baretiae. Next base: position 86,099 of record NZ_VTDM01000017.1, read on the forward strand.
GTTCGCCACCACGTGCTTGTACCTCTTCCATATTCGATTTAAGTTTATCGAGCATGTCATCTTTAGGTGCCAAAATAACTACAGGCATATCGTTGTCCACCAAAGCCAATGGACCGTGTTTTAACTCACCTGCAGCATACCCTTCTGCATGAATATAAGAAATTTCTTTTAGCTTTAAAGCACCCTCTAAAGCGATAGGATAGTTGGTTCCACGCCCTAAAAATAAACAATGTTGTTTTTCAACAAACAGCTCAGATAAGCGTAAAATTTCAGCATTGTGTTGTAGTGTGTTGAGTAACACCTTTGGACAATGCCATAGATGCTCAATCATTTGCACTAAATCTTGCTCAGAAATACGATTTTGTACTTGCCCCATTTTTAAAATAAACAGCATTAATGCAGCAAGCTGTGTTGTAAAAGCTTTTGTTGAAGCAACACCAATTTCAGGGCCAGCTAAGGTCAGTAAGTGATAGTTTGTTTCACGAACCATAGATGAGGTTGCAACGTTACAAATCGCCATACTTGAAATGCTAATATTCTTTGCTTTGGCACGCTTTTGTATATCACGCAGTGCAGCCAATGTGTCTGCTGTTTCACCAGACTGAGAAATACATACATATAAAGTATGTTCAACAATGACCGGTGAGCGGTAACGAAATTCGCTTGCAATTTCAACTTGGCAAGGAAAATCAATCAGTTGTTCAAACCAATATTTTGCAATTAAACCAGAGTGGTAACTTGTACCACAGGCAATAATTTGTATTTGTTTAATTTTTTTAAAGTCAACTTCAGCATGCTGTAAAAAATCATCACGCAGTGCATTGCCATTAAGTGCTTGTGAAATGGTTTGCTGTAATGCTTCTGGCTGCTCAAAAATTTCCTTGAGCATAAAATGCTTATATTCACCTTTTGATGCATGGCTGACGGTGGCATCTAATTCTTTGGTGAGACGTTCTACTTCATGCTGACCTTGTTCGTAAATACGTACGTCTTGACGGGTAATACATGCAATGTCACCCTCTTCAAGATAAATAAAGCGATTTGTAATAGGTAATAATGCCAATTGATCTGAACCAATGAAGTGTTCACCGATACCTACACCAATGACTAAAGGCGAACCTTCACGTACAGCAATCAGTTCATCTGGGTAATCTGCATGTACAATCCCTAAAGCAAAAGCCCCTTTTAGCTTTGGAACAATATGTTGTACAGCACCAAACAAAGTGGTATGCGTTTTTAATGCTTCAGTCATTAAATGCGCAACAACTTCAGTATCTGTTTGTGATGAAAATACATAGCCTTGCTGTTCGAGGCTGTCTTTAAGTTCAGCAAAGTTTTCAATAATACCGTTATGCACCACAGCAACCCGATCTGAAAGGTGAGGGTGAGCATTATTTTCAGTAGGTTTACCATGAGTTGCCCAGCGTGTATGCGCAATCCCTAAACTACCTGTAATTTGACTGCTTTTAACAGCCTCTTCTAAATTAATTACTTTTCCTACACGGCGTTCACGCAACACATGTTGTTGATTCACTAATGCTAAGCCTGCAGAGTCATAGCCACGATATTCAAGGCGTTTTAAACCCTCAATCAAAATTTCACTAATATTACGTTCAGCAACACCACCAACGATTCCACACATACTTTATACCTCTAATTTTTAATGTTTTTATTTGCTTTTTTGTGGACGTTGATAATCTGATTTTTCAACTTGCATGGCACGTCCAATGGCCAATGCATTGTTGGCAACGTCACGAGTAACGACTGAGCCTGCAGCAACAGTTGCACCATCTCCAATGTGAATTGGCGCAACTAATGCACTATTTGAACCAATAAAGGCAGATTCACCGATGTGCGTTTTATGTTTGTTTACGCCATCATAGTTACAAGTAATGGTTCCAGCACCAATATTGGTATGTTGTCCCACTATTGCATCACCCAAATAGGTAAAATGATTGGCTTTGACCCCTTGCGCTAACAGACTATTTTTGACCTCAACAAAATTCCCAATATGAACCTGATTGGCAAGTACACTGCCAGGACGAAGTCGAGCAAATGGGCCAATCATGTTGTTTTCTCCCACAACAGCATGGTCAAATATGCTATAGGGCTGTACTTTGGTATAGGCTGCAATTTTTGTATGTTTTAAAACACAACCTGTCCCAATTTCAACGCCATCACCTAGTTCACAGTCACCTTCAATGATCACGTTGGTATCAATACGCACATCACGCCCGACTTTGAGTGAACCCCGTAAGTCAAAACGATCTGGGTCTGCAAATGTTACACCGTCACGCATTAAGCTGAGTGCCTGTTGTGATTGATACTCTCTTTCAAGCTTTGATAGTTGTACACGATCATTGACACCTTCGACTTCAAAGGCCATCTCTGGTTGAATCGATGCAACGTTTAAGCCATCAGCAACCGCCATTTCAATAATATCTGTTAAGTAATACTCACCTTGGGCATTTTGATTTGACAAACGTGGTAACCATTCGTGAAGCTTTTGATTACTTACACAATATATTCCTGTATTAATTTCTTGAATACATTGTTGTTCTGTAGACGCATCTTTATGTTCTACAATGGCTTGAATTTGATCGTGATGACGTACAATTCTGCCGTAGCCTGTTGGGTCTGCAACCTGTAAGGTGATCATCCCAATCCCTGTTTTTTCAGAGGCTTTGAGTAGTCGTTGGAGTGTATGAGCACTTACTAAAGGAACATCGCCATATAAAATTAAAGACGTGCCCGAAGTTGCTAAAACAGGTAACACCATTTGTACAGCATGTCCTGTACCGAGTTGTTCTGTTTGTTCGACCCAACGCATATTTTCTTGTGAAAATGCGTCTTTAACGAGAGCACCACCATGGCCAAAAATTGTAATTATGTCTTGTGCTTGTAATTGTTTTGCTGTTTCAATCACATGGCCAAGTAATGGTTTGCCTGCCAATGGTTGTAATACCTTGGGTAACAAAGATCGCATGCGAGTGCCTTTTCCCGCAGCTAAAATAATAACAGTTGTTGACATAATCACCCTACAAGTTTGTAGTTAAGCTGATAAATAAATCAAAATACACAGTGCAGCCCATGCCCCTGCTAAGAGGTCATCAAACATAATACCAAACCCACCTGACAGTTTTTGGTCTGCAACACAAATTGGCCACGGTTTCCAAATATCAAACAAACGAAACAGCGCAAAACCAATAAATAACCATTGTACACTCATGATATTAAAATAGATTAAAGGCAAGAATGTAATAGATTGCCCAGCAAACTCATCCCAAACAATTCGTCCATCGTCATCGACGTGCATAATTTTGGCTGTATGACCACAGATGGCAATTCCCAATATAGACATCATGACAATTGTAATGGCAGATAGGTTAAAGCCAATGCTGTACCATATGGGTATAAATAATAAAGCAAATGCTGAGCCAAATGTGCCTGGTGCTTTAGGTAGGAGCCCAGAACCTAGACCTACGCCTAAAAAAACAATGAAACGTTGTGGCCAAGATAATCGACTAAAACGAAGTTTAGGTTTGTGCAAAGTGTTGATATCCATGTAAATCTAAATCTTGTCGTTTTTCTTGATAGTACAGTCTTAGCCCTACAGGCGCTTCTATACGTCCAATAATATGCACAGGTACAGACAGCTCTTTTTGTATGAGTTGTTGGTAATTTTTTTCAGAGATAGTAAAGCAAAGTTCATAGTCATCACCTCCTGCCAAAGCATATTGCCATTGTTTGGTGTGTGGTAGATGATGTAGTGCAGGGTCGAGCGGGAGCGTTTCTAAATCGAGTCGGGCACCGACTTTAGAGGCCAATAAAATATGATTCAAATCTTGAATAAGACCATCTGAAAGGTCAATCATACTCGATGCTAACCCTTGTAACTGTTGGCCAAGTAGACAGCGTGGGCTCGGATAATCAAGACGTTGTTGTAAGGGGTGTCCTAGATGTTGTAAGCCAAAGGCTGCATCGCCTAGTTGCCCACTGACAACCACATAATCTCCGACGCATGCACCTTGTCGTTTGATGGCTTGCCCTTTTTTGACCCAACCTAACGCTGTTACGGATATGGTTAAATGTTGGCCTTGGGTTGTATCACCACCTATTAAATCGACATGATGGGGTGCACAGCAGTCAAAAATGCCATTTGAAAAGTCTTTTAACCAAGCATGATCGATCTGCGGCAAAGTGATGGCCAATAAAATACTGTGTGCAGTTGCACCCATTGCGGCCAGATCAGATAAATTCACTGCAACACTTTTCCAACCAATGGCATGTGCTGAGGTGTTGGTTGGAAAGTGTCGCCCTGCCACAAGCGTATCGGTACAAATGACCAATTCATGGTTGGGCGGGGGAGAAACAATTGCCGAATCATCGCAGATGCCTAGTACAACATTATTTTGATACAAGCGAGCTTGTTTGAAGTACTGTTCAATAATTGAGAATTCGGCCATAGATTGTATGTTCTACTTTAAGCGTGTTTTTCTGCTTGGCGTAATGTTTGCGCTAAGCGGTCAAGTACACCATTGATGTATTTGTGGCTGTCTGCACCACCAAAATGTTTACCGAGTTCAATAGATTCATCTAAAACAACACGGTAAGGAATTTCGGCATGATCACGCAACTCGTAAGCGCCTAAGCGTAAAATCGCAAGCTCTACGCCATCTAAAGCAGAGAGTTCACGGTCTAAAACACCCAATAGCAGTTGATCTAATACCTCATGTTCTGCAATCACTTGTGTGAGCAGTTCATGATAGTAGTTTAAATCTACTTTATGCATGGCATTGTCAGCACGTGTACGTGCTTCAATTTGATGCGATGGGTTTTTGCTCATTTGCCATTCATAAATTCCTTGAACAGCAAAGCGGCGGGCTTTACGTTTTGCAGCATACACTGCTTGTAATGTTTGTGACATCGATTAAATTGCCTTTAACAAGTTAACCATTTCAATGGCCGTCAAAGCAGCTTCGCTGCCTTTGTTGCCCGCTTTAGTACCTGAACGTTCGATGGCCTGTTCAATGCTGTCTGTTGTAAGCACACCATTAATGACAGGTAAGCCTGTGTCTAAGCCAACTACGCCTAAACCTTTAGCACATTCACCTGCAACAAAGTCAAAGTGAGGTGTGCTTCCACGAATCACGGCACCAAGCGCAATAATGGCATCGTAAGTTGATGTTTTCGCTAATTTCTTAGCAACAACAGGAAGTTCCCATGCACCAGGTGCATGAACAACAGTAATATTTTCTTCAGCAACACCATGACGCTTTAGTGTGTCAATGGCTCCTTCTAAAAGGTGTTCAACCACGAAACTGTTAAAACGGCCAACAACAATCGCATAATGACCTTCACCTGCGAGATGCATTAAACCTTCAATACGGCGAATAGCCATAATAACCTCTTATTTTTCAGTCAATTGATCGGCAGAAATATATTCTACCACTTCTAAGTTAAAGCCAGAAAGTGCATTAAATCGCAGTGGTGAGCTAAGTAATTTCATTTTCTCAACACCTAAGTCACGCAAGATTTGTGCACCAACACCTGTTGTTTGGTATTGCCGAGATAACTCTGAGCTTGACTTGGCCGTTTTAGGCAAGTTAAGCGTAGTAAATGCATGCCCTAAATCTAATAAGTGATTTTGTCCAATCCATACTAAAACGGCACGTTCGCTAGAAGCAACGTATTGTAAAGACTGGTCTAAACTCCAACTGGTTTTACCCGAGCTGTTTTTGAGTTTAAGTAAATCACGTAATGGATTAAAACCATGTACCCGCACAGTGGTCACACCCTCTTGAGGCTCACCTTTAACAATGGCTAAGTGTGTTTCTGTGTTCCCATGTTCTTTGTAACGAAATAGCTCAAAAGAACCATATTCAGTTTCAATCGTTTCTTGGCTTAAACGTTCAACAGTTTGTTCACTGGTCATACGGTGATGAATCAGGTCAGCGATTGTACCAATTTTTAAGCCATGTTTCTCGGCAAATTTTTCTAAATCTGCTCGACGTGCCATTGTGCCGTCTTCATTAATGATTTCGCAGATCACAGAAGCAGGCTCTAAGCCTGCAAGACGAGATAAATCTGATCCAGCTTCCGTATGGCCTGCACGATGTAGTACACCACCTGGCTGAGCCATTAATGGAAAAATGTGTCCAGGTTGTACGATATCTGCAGGTTTAGCTTGAGGTGAAACTGCGGTACGAATGGTATGAGCACGTTCAGCAGGAGAGATTCCTGTCGTAATTCCTTCACACGCTTCAATAGAGAGAGTGAAATTGGTTCCGTGTTGTGCTCCATTTTGGTCAACCATCAATGGAAGTTTGAGTTGTTGACAGCGTTCTTTGCTTAAAGTGAGACACACTAAACCACGTGCATGGGTAATCATAAAATTAATGTCTTCAGGGCGTACGTGAGTTGCCGCCATGACCAAGTCACCTTCGTTTTCTCGATCTTCATCATCCATTAAAATGACCATTTTTCCAGCACGGATATCTTCGATCAGTTCTTCTACAGTATTGAGTGGCATTTTTTTACCTATGCCCAATACATTTTCAGGCCAATGCACTGGGTTTGTTGTTAATCTATTGTGGTCTCTTGTGCTTACGCATGAGAGGTAAGCGATTTGAATATATCAGGCTACAATAAAGTAAATTGTCAGTGATGAAAAGAGATGAGTGGTATTTTGATGTGATCTAAAAGAAATCGCAGTATGCATATTTATACTTTCATGGTTATTTGACATTGTGAATCATCGTTTATGTATAAATATTCTTTTATTTTTTAAATTGTATTATATGACATTATTTTTTGGTTTTCAGATAAAAGAGTATAGTCATGATTGAGCTTATTTCATTACTCGGTGAAGCCATTACTGCAAGTCAAGATATCAAACAAAGTTATAAAACTCTCTCTAAAACGGGAAAAATTTGGTTTTCTTTGTTTCTTATCTTGATAATTGCATTCATTGTTGGCATATGTATTTTAGATGATCTCTAAGCGCTTTGAATCGAAATGATTAACCTTTTAAAATCTGTGTTCTGATCCGTTGTGCTAAGTCAGCACAGTCATGATTCATTCCATTAATTAAATAAGCATGACGAGTTAATGCATTGGTTGGGTGAGGAAGTGTAACCAACTGATAGCACTGTGTCATACTTTGCAAAAATTTATGATTAATATATACCGCACTTTCTTTGCCGGTTAAAGATTGCGTTAAACGTTTTGCAGCAGGGAGTGCATCGAGTTGCATGTCTTTGACTCCACTTGAAATGGCACAACGAGTATGTAAAACAAAACGCTTTTCTTCTCTATAACGTCTGTAAAGAACATCTGATAACATTTGAAATACTGCACAGATCATCATGAGACATTCGGCATCTTTGTATTTTTCTGCATCAATTTCAACGGTTACCCCATGCGCATCAAAACTGTTGCTGATGATAAAATCATCGACTGAAATGTTATAGTGTTGAGCACACTGCGTGATGGTTTTATTTAAAAAAAGTTGGCATAAATTAAAATAAGCCTGTGTGACAGATTGACTGACCGTATCGAGCAGTTGTTTGGGGTCGTAAAATTGAATATTTAAACAAATGGTTTTTTCATTAATATGCTCTACAGTGCTTTCTTCGACATCCTCTTCAGGAGAGGTGGGCACACATGTATTTGATGGGTCTGATTGAGCCATAGACAATGCTTGATTTAATGTAGAAATTTGTTGTTTTAATTCATTTTCATGAGCTAGGCGAGCTAAATACTCACGGCGAGTAGGTCGAGCAATCAAACGATAAGCCAACCATAAGAAAACATAAAGCAATAATGACAATGTCATTGCGAGCCATTCACTACGCAAAATTTCCCCAATACTTGGTTCAATGAGCGTTAGCTGAACTTGTCCAATTTTACGCTCACCTTGCATGATGTCTCTTGAAAAAACCTCACCTGAGCGTGTTTGTTCTAACCCTGCTGTTGCTAAAACCTGTTGACTGGCATCGAGTATGCGCAAAGAGGCTACGCTTGGATTTGTTGCGTAACGATTGCCAATCAGTGCTAAAGAGACGGTATTAGGTGGCATCATTTCTGGCAGACTGTCTGTAATAAGCTGACTGGTCATGAGCTGACCTTGGTTTGCACGATTTTCTTTGAGTTGATGTGTCGTTGCAATGACCAATAACAGTGTTTGTAGTACAAAACATACAATCAGTAAGCTGGCAAAAAGCCCTTGTCTAGGTGCGTTCAAGATATATTTCCAAATCAGAGTCGTTTATTTTATGCTCATTTTATGACTACAATAGCGTGTGCTTATTCCAGCCGCAGTACAGCGTGTTTTACCGCCAACGATACGCATATGTTTGATTTATATACACGGTCTGATATTTTCATTCAACATCAGGTTGTATCTACCCATAAATCAAGCTAATTTTAACATAAGAAATCAAAGCGATTGTTTGATTGAAACCAATTTGTAACGCAGAAGATAGATAAATGACAAATTCAGAGTACAGTCCACGCTATGTGGTGACATTATTAGGCCGTGAACCACTAGGTAATCATATAGATTCTGTGACCAATATGCTGATACAAGAAGGATTAGACGTCACAACATTGACATGCCGTACTTTATCTGAGGGCACTCCTTACTATGTACAACAATTAACCATCGCATTTGATCCACAACATCACCAAATTGAATCTTTACGTCAAGCATGCCTAACTATGTCTACACAGATAGGAATTGACATGACGGTACAAGATTTTGACAGTACGCAAATTGATCGAAAACTCATTTGTTTTGATATGGATTCGACACTCATTGGTCAAGAAGTCATTGATGAGTTAGCAAAGGACGCAGGAATTGGTGAGCAAGTTGCAGAAATTACAGAACGTGCTATGCAAGGAGAGCTTGATTTTCAGCAAAGTTTTCGAGCACGTGTGGCATTACTCAAAGGTCTTGATGCTAATGTGTTGAATCAGATCACCACACGTTTGACCATTAATGAAGGGGCAGGTCGTTTAATTGACACTTTAAAATCAAAAGGGTATTACACCGCGATTTTTTCTGGTGGCTTTGTGTTTTTTGCAAATCATTTAAAAAACACGCTGGGCATAGATGAAATTCATGCCAATGTTTTAGACATAGCAGAAGGTGTTGTAACAGGGCAGGTGGTTGGTACGGTTGTTGATGCACAGCGTAAAGCGGTGTTGTTAACACAATTGGCGAAGCAACACGGCTTAACGTTGGAGCAAACGATCGCTGTTGGAGATGGAGCAAATGACTTACCAATGTTATCGCTTGCAGGTTTAGGGGTAGCATTTCATGCAAAACCCAAAGTACGTGCAGCGGCAAAACAAGCAATTTCATACGTTGGTTTAGATGGTGTGTTGTACCTGTTGGGCCATAGCGATCTTTAATGTATTACCTCAAAGTGCATGTGATTGATGTTAAAAAACATCAGTTTCATGCACCACAACCATGCAGAATTAAAAACCGATAAAGACCAACACTTTTTTTCATAAAAAAATAATAAGTGCCGTTTTTTAGATGGTATGTTTTTGTAATGACACGCCAAGCCATGATGTGTCATGCTTTTGTACCAAAGGGAAAAAATAAAAATGTAATGACAAAAGCGGATTGCGACAACCTGTGTCGTTTTGTAGAAAAAAGGCACTGTTTTTTTTATTTTTTTTTTGCATAATGACTCAAGTGCTGAATGCAAATCTTATTTTAAAGCCTGAGAGATTGCGTAAAACAGCAATGGCTTAATTGCTCGATTTAGATAGATCACTCTCATAGAGTGCTTTGCGGAGGTTATATGCTAACAGCAAATTTTGCGATGATGCTTGGGGCTGCGTTCATTATGACGGCTTTAGTCATGGTGTTTTTTTCACCATACCGTCAATGGCTAGGTTTCATGGTTGCGGGTATGTTGTTTTGGGGTAGTGTAGAAATTTTACGTCTCGTCGTAGAGCAAATTGCTCAGTGGCAAACACTATATGCCTATCTGACCGCAACTAGCGTGATGATGGTCGGCTTAATTTATGTGTTGTTGCGTTTAGATGCTGTAGAACAACGTACTGTTTCAAACAGATCATTGATTGAACATACACCTGTGTACGATGACGAATAATCAATCATAGGTTGCAATACACGATTAAAAGGTATACCTGTACGGTATGCCTTTTTATTTAAGATTAAAAAAAGTTACAAACTCACTCAGATTACGTATAAGCGCTTGTGCCTGCTGTGATACGATATATGGTTAATCTATATCTGAATAGGCCTTTTCATGAATCTTTCTTCAATTCCTGTTGTAAAATTGCCGTTGATTGATTTGAGTACAGATCCTTTAGATCTGACGGTTACAGGTATTGTTTTACGAATGAAACAATTGGCCAAAACCAGCCCTAAATTCATAGAATTAACACACGATCAGCAAGTACGTATTCAATTGAGTACAAAACAAGGCTTTGCACGACAAATTATTATTAACCAAGGTAAAGTCGACACGGTATCCGGGCAAAAAGTCGACGCAGATTTCAATCTTATTTTTCAAGACAGTGACCATGGTGTAAAAATACTCATGAAAGGGGATTCAAGTGTATTTATGGCAGGGCTAAAAGATAAGAGTATTGCTGTAGATGGTGAGCTGAAACTGTTGGTTTTATTTAGTAAAATTATGCAACTGCTTCCACCGAAAATGCCCAAGCCTGTCGAACAAAAAATCAAACAAGCTCGAGTATTTATTCGTCGTAAATTAGGCCGTTAATGGACAGCCAAAGAATGACATTCTAAGTGAAAGGTAACGGGGCCATCGTTGACTAAATGTACTTTCATGTCTGCCCCAAAAATACCAGTTTCAACCCCTACATACGTTTGATGGGCATACTCAATCAGCGCATCGTACAACGCTTTGGCATCTGCTGGTGGCATTGCGGGTGCAAAATCTGGGCGCAATCCTTTTTGTGTATTGGCCATCAACGTAAATTGTGACACCAATAAGACTTGTCCTTGGGCTTGATGGACATTCCAGCCCATTTTGCCATGATCATCTTCAAAAATTCGATATTTAAACACTTTATCTAATAGCTTTTTAGCCACGTCAAGATTGTCGTCTTTTGCAAGACCAATAAAAACCAATAAGCCCTGTTGGATTTCTGCCACAGTCTGATCGTCAACCACGACTTTAGCCTGTTGAACACGTTGAATCAGTGCTTTCATTGTCTGTTTTGCCTATTTTTTTGATGAATGTATTTCAATTTAAAGCAGAATTTTATGCAATTTTAGTCAATTGTAACGAATGCAGTGATAAAAAATATGCTTTAATGCATTAGGCTAAAATATTTCGACTGATATGAAACCAATAATACGCTCATTACTCGACACAGATTTATATAAATTTACAATGCTACAAGTGGTATTGCATAAGTTTCCACAAACTCATAGTGTGTACCAGTTTCGTTGCCGTAATTTGCAAGATACGGTTTATCCGTTGCCAGATATTTTAGCAGATCTTAACGAACAGCTCGATGAGTTGTGTACCTTACGTTTTACCCAAGATGAATTACAATATTTACGCGGCTTACGTTTTATTAAAAGTGACTTTGTCGATTACCTTGAATTATTTCAACTCAAACGCCGTTTTATTGTTGCTAGTCTTGATGCAGAGGGACGTTTAGACATTCATATCGAAGGGCCAATGGTACAGGCCATGATGTTTGAAATATTTGTTTTGTCTATTGTCAATGAACTGTATTTTACACGACTACACTCAGAGGCTGTGTGGGCAGAGGGTGAACAGCGCTTACAACAAAAAATCGCAACCTTGAAAACATTACAGCAACAACAGTCGACAGATGAGCCATTTTTAATTTCTGACTTTGGTACACGGCGCCGTTACAGCTTGGCATGGCATCGTCATGTTGTTGAACAATTTAAACAACATGTGCCTGAAATCTTTCGAGGAACGAGTAATGTATTATTGGCCAAAGAGTTAAATATTACGCCCATTGGCACAATGGCACATGAGTTTTTACAGGCTTTTCAGGCACTTGATGTACGTTTGCGTGACTTTCAAAAAGCAGCGCTTGAGGCATGGGTACAAGAATACCGTGGTGATTTAGGCATTGCACTCACAGATGTTGTGGGAATGGATGCGTTTTTAGATGACTTTGATCTATACTTTGCCAAACTGTTTGATGGCTTACGCCATGACAGTGGTGACCCCTATGTTTGGGGGGATAAAGCATATCATCATTACCAAACCCTAAAAATTGACAGTAAAACCAAAATGCTGACGTTTAGCGATGGTTTAAATTTAGAAATGGCATGGAATTTGTACCAATATTTTAAAGATCGCTTTAAAGTTAGTTTTGGTATTGGTACGAATTTAACCAATGATTTAGGCGTAACTCCACTGAATGTCGTATTGAAATTGGTGGAGTGTAATGGGCAGTCTGTCGCTAAAATTTCAGATAGTCCGGGTAAAACCATGACGGATGATAATACCTTCTTAGCCTATTTACAGCAGATATTTGACAAACCACGCCAACACTAACTGCCATTCTATGACGGGGACAGCATGTCAATGTTGTACGGTCATAGGTTAACATTGAACAAAAAAATTGACCTTCCATGACACGTTTTGACTTCTCTTTTGATTTATTGATAGATGCAGAACAACTTCTGCCTCATTTAGACCATGCACAATTACGTATTGTTGATTTAACGCGAACATCTGTATACAGACAACTGCATTTACCACATGCGGTTCATGTCATGCCCAAACAGTTGGTTTCACAACGCGATTTTGCAACAGGTCTATTACCTCAGCAAGATGACCTACAGTCTTTGATTGAACATCTTCAGCTCTCACCTGATCATCATGTTGTGGCCTATGATGATGAAGGAGGGGCGTGGGCAAGCCGTTTTTTGTGGAATTTACATTGTGCAGGATTTGAACGTACGAGTCTTTTGAATGGTGGCATACATGCTTGGCTTGCCAATAAATACCCTGTCACTACTGTAGAGCCCAAAATTGAACCGACTAGTCATTTATATCAGGTTAATTTAAGTCAGGTTGAAAACTACCAGATTGATTATATGACACTCAAGCAAGCTGTTGAAAATAAAGATATTCAACTGTGGGATTGTCGTTCATTTGAAGAATATACAGGGCAACAACGAGCTGCCCGCAAAGGCGGACATATTCCAAATGCTCTGCATTATGCATTTGACCGTGCTTTAGACCGTGAAAATCATTTAAAATTACAGCCTTTCGTTGAAATTCGACAAAATTTACAGCATATGGGGTTTGATTTAGATCAACCTGTGGTTGTTTATTGCCAATCGCACCATCGTTCTGGTCTTGCATATTTACTAGCACGTATGTTGCAATGGCAAGTGAGAGCATATGATGGTGCATGGAGCGAATGGGGTAACATGACCAATAGTCCGATTGTTATGGGAGAGAAGCCACTTTGAGCCTCGAAGCATTAAAGAAAACGGTGTTTTTGAAAGCACAGCGTTTAGTACCACAGCACAAATTGAGCCGTGTGGTTGGCAAAGTTGCAGCCAGTGAAAATTTAATTGTAAAAAATTTAGCGATTCAAGCCTTTAAAGCAAAATATGGGATTGATTTATCGATTGCAGAAGAAAGTAATGCAACAAAATATCCTTCATTTAATGCATTTTTTACCCGTGCGCTACAAAATAATATTCGTCCTGTAGATGAAAATCCGCAACATATTGTTTGCCCTGCCGATGGTGCAATTTCGCAAATTGGCGATATTGTCGATGGTGATGTTTTTCAAGCCAAAGGTCAAAAATTTACGGTCGAACAATTGGTTGCAGACCCTGTTTTAGCTGCACCATTTAAGCAAGGGTGTTTTACAACGATTTATTTGTCACCGAAAGACTATCATCGTGTACATATGCCATTCGATGGTGTGCTCACCGAAACATTGTATGTTCCCGGGGAGCTATTTTCAGTCAATCAAGTCACCGCAGAAAATGTTCCGGGCTTGTTTGCACGTAATGAACGTATGGTTTGTTTATTTGATACAGATATTGGACGAATGGCTGTTGTCTTGGTTGGTGCAATGATTGTGGCAGGAATTGAAACTGTCGCAACAGGCAAAGTAAAACCATCAGGTCGTCTTGAATTGCAAAAACATGATATTGCTTTGAAAAAAGGCGATGAATTGGGTCGCTTTTATTTGGGTTCAACAGCAATCGTTTTATTTGAACATCAAAAAATGCAATGGGACGCTGTCTTTCAAGCACAATCCTCTGTCGTTATGGGCGAAAAATTAGGCACATTATTGCCTTAAATTGCCAGATCAGCATAATGTGATTGAGTTTAAGTGAAAATTAAAAATGGGCATGTTTCATCATGCCCATTTTTTATGGCTCTAAACATCAGAGCTTAATGTAAATCAAATACTCTTTTTCTAATGATGTTTTGTATTTATGTATAAATATGATTTGTTCATTGGCTGTATTACTTAAAAATCTGACCAAGCATGGCATTAAGTGGTGAAAAATATTGTGAACTGTTGCACAGTATATAAGTAAAATAAAACAACATGGTGAGAAAAGATGTTGCCAATAATGGATGGGTTTAATCCACAGGTATTCGATTTATTTTAACTAATGATTTAATCAATTTTTTTATTTAAATGTCAGCTGATAGGAAATAAAACATGGTGTCTACATTAAAAAAGACCGTACTGTTATGTTTGTCGCTTTTGACCATGGCATGTCATCAAAAAGAGTCTGCAGCAAATAGTCCACAAGTTGAAAAAGACCCCTACGGTCAACCTTATTATATAGGCAACCTCGATGGCATAAAAATGAAACTTGGAAA
>NZ_VTDM01000069.1 GCF_015627105.1 Acinetobacter baretiae
GTAATGTCAGATGCAGCGGTAGTTCAGTTGGTTAGAATATCGGCCTGTCACGCCGAGGGTCGCGGGTTCGAGTCCCGTCCGCTGCGCCATTTTAGACTTACACTTTAAATCTTGTGATTTAAAGGGCGCTTAGCTCAGTTGGTAGAGCGTCTGCCTTACAAGCAGAATGTCGGCGGTTCGATCCCGTCAGCGCCCACCACATTATCAACCTATAAGTCGGTTAGTAATGTCAGATGCAGCGGTAGTTCAGTTGGTTAGAATATCGGCCTGTCACGCCGAGGGTCGCGGGTTCGAGTCCCGTCCGCTGCGCCATTTTAGACTTACACTTTAAATCTTGTGATTTAAAGGGCGCTTAGCTCAGTTGGTAGAGCGTCTGCCTTACAAGCAGAATGTCGGCGGTTCGATCCCGTCAGCGCCCACCA
>NZ_VTDM01000070.1 GCF_015627105.1 Acinetobacter baretiae
GTTATATATAGTAAAAAATAACATTTCCACAGAAATTGAAGCTCCTAATAATAATAAATTTAAATTTATAAATTTAAATTTATATATAACGAGGACATTTATTGGGGATAAAATGAATTTAAATTCAAAAATTAATCAGATTTATGAATTCAAATAAAAGACATTTGAAAAAGTATTAATTTTATTTTTAGTAATTTAATTTGACAAACTTGGTGATAAACCATACAATCGCGAACCTTTAAGATACATCAATTCTTAGGAGTTTCGATATGAAACGTACTTTCCAACCATCTGAATTAAAACGTAAGCGTGTACATGGTTTTCGTGCTCGTATGGCAACTAAAGCTGGTCGTCAAGTATTAGCGCGTCGTCGTGCAAAAGGTCGTCATAGCCTAACAGTATAATGACTG
>NZ_VTDM01000018.1 GCF_015627105.1 Acinetobacter baretiae
GAAAGGAACACCATGTTATGGCTCATTTAACTGGCAATTAAAGAACCAAACCAATGCCATTGGTGCATTATATCAAGGTCAACTATTTGCAGTTGGTTTATTCGACTGCAAAATTAATTCAAATGTATTTCATTTTTGGGTAGAGCAGTTTCTTATTCCCGAACTACCCCAAAATAGTGTCATCGTGATGGATAATGCGACCTTTCATAAGCGATCGGATATACAGGAGTTATTGGAACACTATGGGCATCAGATTTTATGGTTGCCTGCTTATAGTCCTGATTTGAATTCTATTGAAAAGACATGGGCACAGATTAAGAAAAAAAGAAAAGAATGGCAAGAGGATTTTATTGATCGACTCTTTCAGATGTTTTTTCATTTCTGTATGAGTAATTAGATTGTTTGACTATATAATTTTTTACTTACAATGTTTTGAACTATTCATTCGTCAACGCCTTTAAATTTTTAATATATAAATTAATTTAACTTAATAAACTCGCTGCTATATTAATACAAATCGCTAAAATTAATGTGTTGTAGGCAAAAGCGAACAGTAAATGTAACGTATTTAAACGTCTCATTTTTGAACTTGTAATGGAGACATCTGCAGTTTGTGAAGCAGTTCCAATGACGTAGCTAAAATAAATAAAATCTGAGTATGTTGGCTTTTGTGTTTTTGGAAATTCTAAGCCTGTCTCTTGGTGTTTTTGATATGCTACATAAAAATCATGTGCATAGTGAATTGCAAAAATTGTATGTACAAAAAACCAAGTACTCATAATTGTAAAAATGGATAATGCTACACGCGCATATTTAATATCGGACTGAGCAGGAATGTGTGATAAATTGACTAATATTGCACATAAACACATGATCAAGGCAATAAATACCAATAGTAAAATCGTCCATTTTCCTTCATCTTGTTTTTTAGCTCTACGAATAATATGCTGTTGTTGATCTCCTTTTAATTGAGTGAAAGTACACATTAAATAAAAAATTACCGCAATATTCCAACTAATAAGTGTGATTGTAGACCATTTCCAATCCGTAGTTGTGTGTGTAATTAAACCAATCATTACACCGACAGGAATCATGGTATAAAAACGTGGATGATGAATTATGCCAAAATAGATTTTTTTTAAATATTTCATAAATACTCCTTTTATTCTTTTTAGTGTGTATAGATAAAGCTTAAATGAAGATGAATTGTTTTCTATAAAGCAAATATTATTCTGCTGAGTAGTAGTATTTTGTTTTAAAATCTTTTTAAGATATTTGCATAAATAGGTTGATACATGTCTATAGATTCACAAGAAATACAGGCGATTCATACAAAAAACTATTTACATTGGTTTCGTCATTCTGCTCCTTACATTAATGCACATAGAAATAAAACATTTGTTATTTGGTTTGAAGGCGCAGCCTTAAAGCAAACAGATTTTCATCATATTATTCATGATATTGCATTACTACACTCTTTAGGTATTCGTTTAGTTTTAGTTCATGGTGCTCGTGAACAAATTGATGATGAAATTTCAAAACAAGGGATTCAAACACCATCATATTTAAATCGTCGAGTAACTACTCGAGAGGCACTTCCCGCAGTAATGAGTGCTGTAGGCGCTTCACGGTTATACGTTGAAGCATTGTTATCTATGGGACTTGCGAATTCGCCAATGTTTGGTGCTAAGATTGATGTTGTTTCTGGTAATTTTATTACGGCTAAACCATTTGGTATTCATGATGGTGTAGATTTTAGTTTGAGCGGTGAAGTCAGGGCAGTAGATACAGTATGTATAGAAAGTTTACTAGAAAAAAATAATATTATTTTACTTGGCCCTACGGGTTATTCTACAACAGGAGAAGTTTTTAATTTGTTGTCTCAGGAAGTTGCGACAAAAACAGCAGTAGCTTTAAATGCAGATAAATTGATCTTTTTATGTCATCAAGATGGCTTAAAAAATAATAAAGGTCAATTGCTTAGAGAAATTTCTCCACATCATTTAGATCAATATATTGACCATGAAAATGATGTTGATACTCAAATGTCTTTGTTATTAGAAAATGCAAAAGAGGCTTCTTTAAATGGTGTACAGCGTGTACATTTGTTGCCATTTTCTTATGATGGTGCATTGATTCAAGAGTTATTTACCCGAGATGGTATGGGAACAATGATTACAGATGCGCATTATGAACAAGTACGCACAGCGACTATTCATGATGTAGGTGGTTTGATGGAGTTATTAAAACCTTTAGAGAAGCAGGGAATCTTAGTTTATCGATCTCGAGAGCGTTTAGAACATGAGATTGATCAGTTTGCTGTGATTGAGCGAGATGGTGCAATTTTAGCATGTGCAGCACTGTATCCGATGCATACTCAAAATCATGAATTTAAGAGTGCGGAAATTGCCTGTGTTGCGGTACATCCTGGTTATCGTAAATCAAATCGAGGACAACAAATTTTGGCATTTTTAGAACAAAAAGCACAAAACTTAGGTATTAAATATTTATTTGTACTCACAACAAGGACAGCACATTGGTTTTTAGAGCAAGGTTTTATGCAAGCTGGCGTTGATGATTTGCCGAGTAGTCGACAACAATTGTATAACTATCAGCGTAACTCACAGGTATTTAGAAAAGAAATTTTAGTGACTTAGATAGGCAAAAACGATGGTAGTTACTTGATTTTTTAATGAAAAAATCAAGTAAATTCAATGCAAAAACAAAACTAATTGATCTAAAATCAATGGTTCAAATTCTTTGATTGATTGTCATTATGGAACTTAAAAAAAGTACACAAAAACGCCATCAGCTTTTAAATGCAGCGTTGGATGTCTTTTGTCTGTATGGGTTTACTGGTGCAAGTTTAGATGACATTGCTAAACGTTCAGATATGCATAAATCAAATATTTTCTATTATTTTTCAAATAAAGAAGCATTATATATTGAAGTATTGACATCTGTGCTACAGAAGTGGTTGGAGTCTATGCAGATGTTAAATGTAGATGAAGATCCTGAAGAAATGTTGACCAAGTATATTGAAAGTAAACTTGAATTTTCACGTTTAAATCCAAAAGCATCTAAATTATTTGCCTTAGAAATTATACAGGGTGCACCTTATATTCAAACGATTCTAAAAGGTTCAATTAAAAAACATTTTAGACGTAAAGTGAAGGTGATTGCTCAATGGCAAACACAAGGGAAAATAGCGGCAGATATTTCACCTGAATTATTTATTATGAATTTATGGTCTATTACACAAAGTTATGCTGACTTTGAAACACAATTTGAAGTGCTTATTGGTAAAACACTGCGTAATCGCTCATTTTACCAAACAGCAATGAAAAATAATCTCCAATTGTTATTACACGGGGCATTGGTCAAATAAAAGTGCAGCATGTTTGCCATTGTCGTGCAGGTCAAAGACCTGCTCCAATGCCTGTAAAATTTATTTGAAAACGGGTCTACCTAAAAAGTATAGTTAATCTGTGATGATGACTCGTCTTTATGTATGTTTTAAATGTAAAAGACAGGCAAAGAAGAAATTATGTAATCAATTCGTATATTGGTTTTAAGTTAATCATACTTTTTTTGTGCTGCTCAGAGAGATAAAATCTCACTTTACGCTAAACAACAATAACACCCATAGTAGAGAATATGGCAAAATAGTGGCTTAAAACAGATAAGCATTATTGACTGATCTATGAATTTACTTCGCTTAAATGCATCAACACAGCACCTCAATTTGCCTCAAACCGCAGTGACAATTGGTAATTTTGATGGCGTGCATTTAGGGCATCAAGCCATGATTAAGCAATTAAAAACGGTGGCGCAACAAAAACAACTTAAAACGTTAGTCATGTTGTTTGAGCCACAACCGCTTGAAGTATTTTATGGTGAAGATGCACCTCCTAGAATTTCATCTTTGCGTGAAAAAGTGACTTATTTAAAAGAGCTCGGCGTAGATTATATTGTCGTGGCTCGTTTTGATCATTTTTTACGTGAACAAACAGCTGCAGAGTTTGCGTCTTTACTCAAAGAAAAACTCAACACACAAACGTTAGTCCTTGGGGATGATTTTCATTTTGGGAAAAATCGTCAAGGTAATACTCAATTCTTACGTCAAGCAGGTTTTGCTGTAGACAATTTGAATACAGTAGTTTTAAATGGACAGCGGGTGAGTTCTACTCGTGTTCGAGAAACGCTACAGGTCGGAAATTTAGCATTAGCTGCACAATTGCTAGGGCGACCTTATAGTATGATCGGAAGAGTTCAGCATGGTGACAAGCTAGGACGTACTTTAAATTTTCCGACCATCAATGTGGCATTAAAACGACATAAACCCTGTTTAAAAGGTATTTATGGTGTTGATGTACGATGTGAAACACAATCTTTACTTGATGTGGTTCGCAAAAATGATCTCACCCAAGGTATATTAGGTTATCAACCCAATACTTTATTTGGTGCCGCAAATTTAGGTGTGCGCCCTGCCATTGAACAAAAACAGCCACAGTGGCGGTTAGAGGTACATTTTCCCGATGTTTCTGCTAACCTGTATGGTTTACTGATGCGTGTCACTTTTTTGCATTATTTACATGGTGAACGTAAATATCTGTCATTTGAAGCATTAAAAGCAGGAATTCAAGATGATGTTTTGCAGTTACGACAATTTCGTTTGCAGAACACACAGTTTCCTTTTCACTAATTTTTATTTTGAAGTATAACGAGTTTATATACTCTGAAACACTGGAAGTAACTTGCATGAGCGATAAGCAAAATCCTGAAAATGTCGTGGACTATAAAGCCACATTAAACTTACCAGGCACCGAGTTTGCAATGAAAGCAAATCTTGCGGTACGTGAAGTTAAATGGTTACAAGAGTGGTATGCAGACAATATTTATCAGCGAATTCGCGACTCTCGTATTGGCAAAAAAAAATATACTTTACATGATGGCCCCCCGTACGCGAATGGTCAAATTCACTTAGGGCACGTAGTAAACAAAGTTCTGAAAGATATTATTGTAAAAAGTAAAACATTAGATGGTTTTGATGCACCATATGTTCCTGGTTGGGATTGCCACGGTTTACCGATTGAATTAAAAGTCGAAGAAAAAATTGGTAAAGTTGGGCAAAAAGTCGATGCTGCAACATTTCGTAAGCATTGTCGTGAATATGCTTTAGAACAAGTCGATTTACAGCGTAATGATTTTAAACGCTTAGGCATCTTGGGTGATTGGGACAATCCATACTTGACCATGAATTTTGATCAAGAAGCAAATATTGTACGTGCAGTCGGTGCGATCCAAAAAAATGGCCATATTCAACCCGGCTTAAAGCCAGTCAACTGGTGTTTAGATTGTGGTTCTGCATTGGCAGAAGCAGAAGTTGAGTATGAAGACAAAAAATCAGATGCGATAGATGTAGGTTTTGCGATCGTAGATTTAACGGCACTCTCTGAGCGTCTAGGTGTGGCAGTGACTAATCCAACAGATATGGTCATTTGGACGACAACACCTTGGACGATGCCGGCCAACCAAGCTGTGGCTGTACATGCACAGATTGAATACCAATTGGTAGAAGTACAAACTGAACGTGGATTACATAACTTAATCTTGGCAAAAGATCTTGTTGAGTCTGCATGTGAGCGATATGGCTTAGAAAACCCTGTGGTCTTGGCTGATTTTTCAGGGGAGAAACTTGAAAAATTATTGCTACAACATCCTTTAATTTCTGAACGCCAAGTGCCTGTTATTTTAGGTGAACATGTTATTGCAACCAGTGGTACAGGTGCAGTACACACGGCACCAGGCCATGGTGTAGATGACTATAAAGTCGGATTACAATACGGATTGCCTGTTGATAATCCTGTTGGTGGTAATGGTGTGTATTTACCAACTTCACCCTTGTTTGCAGGGGAACACATCTACAAAGCCAATCCAAAAATTATTGCCGCATTATCTGAAAATCACCGTTTATGGGCACATGTGCCAATTCGACACAGCTATCCACATTGCTGGCGTCATAAAACCCCAATTATTTTCCGTGCAACCCCACAGTGGTTTATTAGCATGGATCAACAAGGGTTGCGTCAATCTGCGCTTCATTCTATTGAAAAAGATATTGAATTTATTCCAAACTGGGGTAAAAACCGTATTGAATCAATGATTGATGGGCGTCCTGATTGGTGTATTTCTCGACAACGTACATGGGGTGTGCCGATCCCATTTTTTGTACATAAAGACACCAATGAATTGCATCCACGTACTGCAGAATTGATTGAAGATGTTGCATTATTAATCGAAAAAGAAGGAATCGATGCATGGTTTAATCGTGAACCTAAAGATTTCTTAGGTGAAGATGCAGATCAATACAATGCTGTGCGTGATACCTTAGATGTTTGGTTTGATTCAGGTACCACGCATTATGCTGTGCTTGAGCAACGTGCTGAATTAGAAAGCCCTGCTGATTTATATTTAGAAGGTTCAGATCAGCATCGTGGTTGGTTTCAATCCTCTTTACTAACATCAGTAGCGATCCATGGACGTGCCCCATATAAGACCTTATTAACACATGGTTTTACTGTCGATGAAAAAGGGCGTAAATTGTCTAAATCACTTGGTAATTACATTCCTTTAGAGGAAATTACCAAACAGCTTGGTGCAGATGGTTTACGCTTATATGTCGCATCAAGTGATTATCGTTATGAGATTGCTGCATCAAAAGAAATTTTTAATCGTGTAAGTGATAGTTATCGACGTATTCGTAATACTTTACGATTCTTGTTAGCAAACTTAAAAGGCTTCCAACCAAGTACAGACTTGTTGCCAACAGAACAATTGATTTCACTTGATCAGTATATTTTACAACGCGCCAATGAAGTACAAAGCACCATTGTAGCGTCGTATACTGAGATGAATTTTCATGCAGTGTGTAGTGCATTAACCAATTTCTGTATTAATGATTTAGGTGGTTTTTATCTCGATATTATTAAAGATCGCCAATACACTACTAAAGCGGATTCACACGCTCGTCATTCGGCACAAACTGCGCTGTACCATATTGTACAAGCTTTTGTTCGTTGGATGAGCCCGATCTTAAGCTTTACGGCTCAAGAAGCATGGCCATTGATTCCTGAACAAAATGAAAAATATGTATTTACAACACAGTGGTACGATTTACCACAAGTGGCATCAAATCTATTATCTGA
This sequence comes from Acinetobacter baretiae, assembly GCF_015627105.1. Classification (GTDB taxonomy): domain Bacteria; phylum Pseudomonadota; class Gammaproteobacteria; order Pseudomonadales; family Moraxellaceae; genus Acinetobacter; species Acinetobacter baretiae. The sequence goes on from NZ_VTDM01000018.1 coordinate 7,209, forward strand.
ACAAGATTGGCAACAATTAATTGCGGTAAAATCTGCTGTAAACAAGCAAATTGAAGTGGCACGTAATGCAAAGGCAGTGGGTGGAAATTTATCTGCGAAAGTCAGCGTATGGGCAACGCCTGAACTAGAGGCTTTATTTAATCGTTTAGAAAATGAGTTGCGTTTTGTTTTGATTACTTCACAAGTTGAAGTCCATGGTTGGTCAGAAACACAAGGTGAAGCAACTGAAATACAAGGCTTACGTGTTTTGGTGAGTGCAGCAGATGGTGAAAAATGTGCGCGTTGCTGGCATGTATTGCCAGATGTAAATACACATTCAGATCATGTGGGATTATGTTCTCGCTGTATTGTTAATGTGGATGGTGTAGGTGAAGAGAGAAAATATGCCTAACTTGCCAGTAAAGCCAAAATTTTACCGATCGAATATGTTATGGCTTGGATTATCTATCTTAGCCATTGTCATCGATCAATGGACCAAATCAATTGCAACTCAGCATTTGAACTATGCTGACCCACAGCATGTAGTGCCGTTACTCAATTGGACGTTACTACATAACTATGGTGCAGCATTTAGTTTTTTATCAGATGCTGGTGGGTGGCAACGTTACATTTTTACAAGTTTAGCTGGGTTGGTTTCGGTCGTATTTATTTATTGGTTAATGCGAATGCCCAAAGGTATATATGTCTTGCCTGCCGCAATTGCTTTAATTTTGGGTGGTGCAATTGGAAATTTAATCGACCGTGTCACTCTGGGGTATGTTGTTGATTTTATTCATGTATACTATGAAAGTTATAACTTTCCTGCCTTTAATATTGCTGATAGTGCGATTACTTTAGGGACAATTTTACTATTGATAGACACTTTCTTTTTAGAAAAAAAACGTCAAATAGGTAAAGAAAATGGCCAATAATATATGCCCAAATGAAGAAATACGTATTGAATCGGGTTGTTCAGTCACTCTACATTTCTCTGTGGCATTAGAAACTGGAGTTGAAATTGACAACACACGTCAGCATGAAACACCTGTGCAATTGGTGATGGGTGATGGTAATTTATTACCAGGTTTTGAAAAAGCATTATTGGGTTTAAGAGCAGGTGACCGCCGTACAGTGCATTTACCACCAGAAGATGCATTTGGGTCTTGGAATCCGGACAATGTACAGCGCTTTGATACGGTCAAGTTTGAAGAGTTTCCAATTGAAGGACATATTATTGAATTTGAAGATAAAGCCAAAGCTACAGTGTTTGGAGTCGTTAAATCAGTCACTGATGATGTAACAGAGATTGATTTTAATCACCCATTGGCAGGTAAAAATATTACTTTTTCAGTTGAGGTATTTAAAGTCATTCCAACAGGTGAACAAGCTGTATCTTTGTTATAACTGTATTTTATGCGTTAGCGCACATCTATAATGGTATTGTTGGCATCGACCAATACAAAGTCACTGTTAATTTTATACCACTGCTGTGAATTTTCTGCTGTAGGTAGATGAAACGCTAGCGCATTTACTTTGTATCGGTCACTGCGATAGTGCTGTGGAATGGTGTAGCCAGTTTTCCATTTTAGCTGTTTGAGTCGTTGAAATCCTCTTTCTTCACGTGCGCGTCGACGTTCTTGTAAGTCCTCAAACAGATCATCATTTTGTCTGTAATCAGAGCCAATATGACGTCCTCCCATCATACGGTCACTGCCATGAGAAGTATCTCCACCAAAGCCACCACCATGCATACCTCCTCCACCGGGGCCTGCAAATGTCAGTGTCGTGATGCATAAATTGAAGGTACATGTGACCAAAAGACGATTTTTCATCGGACACACTCAAAAACAGATAAACGATTGAGGACTAGTGTAGTGTATTGTGTTTAAAAAATTACCAAGAAATTGTGAAGATCATGAGGTGATTTATTTAATACACAGTGCATTTGATCACTTTTGAGGTTTATTGCGCATTTAAACTTTGGCCATTGATCTCTTTACTGTCTTTACCCATTAAATACAGATAGCTTGGCATGAGTTTTTCTGCTGTAGGCAATGTGAGTGGATCTTCATCTGGAAAAGCTTTTGCACGCATAGCAGTACGTGTTGCACCAGGGTTAATACAATTAAACCGTATATGTGGATAGGTATTTTCTTGTGCAAAAATCTGACTCAATGCCTCTACACCACATTTAGAGATAGAATAGGCACCCCATAGTGCACGTGCTTCACGTCCTACACCTGAACTTGTAAAAATCACTGAAGCATCATCTGATTTTGCCAATAAAGGCAATAATGCTTGTGTGAGTGCAAAGGGGGCTTTGAGATTGACTGCCATGACATCTTCCCATGTTTCTAAATCATAGCTTGCCAAAGGAACACGCTCACCTAAAATGCCTGCACTATGTAAAATTCCATCTAATCGACCAAATTGTTGTTCTAACGTGTTGTATAGTGCTTCATAGTCACGTACCGAAGCACTCGAAAGTTGCAATGGTAAAATGGCAGGTTGTGGTGCACCTAAATTTTCAATGTCATCGTAAATGACTTCAAGTTTATTGAGTGTACGGCCGTGTAAAACGACCGTTGCACCATGTAAGGCATAGCTAATGGCTACTGTTCGACCAATACCATCGCTTGCCCCTGTAATCAGAATAATTTTACCTTTAAGTAAGTCGGGTGCTGCTTGATATGTTAAATGTGGCATAAAAACATCTCCCTGATTGTGTGCTTAAACGTGTTGAAAAATCTCTTGTGTTAACGTCTCTACGTTATGCACAATTGCATTTGCTTGCCATGCATTAAGATCATCTTTATCGGCATGTGGTAGATAACCATAGGCTGCAAGTATGGTGTACATGTGTGCTGCACGCCCTGCATCAATATCTCTTGGGTGGTCTCCGACATAAATGATATCTTGAGGTTGAATTTTAAGATATTTTGCTGCTAAAAACATCGGTTCAGGGTCAGGTTTAGTGTGTTTAACATCTTCAGGACACACTAAAACAGCACAGCGTGTATCTAATTGAAGAGCGTGTAATAAACGCTCAGATAGATCTCTTGGTTTGTTTGTTACAATACCCCAAGGAATATTTTTGCGCTCAAGTGCGTCAAGAAGAACTGACATACCAGAAAAGAGTTGACTTTCGACTGCAATATTTTCTGCGTATTCATCTAAAAAACGCTGTCGATAGCGGTTAAATTTTTCATCTTGTGGTGATATGTCGGGATACGCCAGTTGTAACATGGCTCTAGCACCTTCAGAAACTTGCTCACGTATTGCATCTGCATGAATGATCGGTTTATTTTCTGCCTGACACATTGCTTGAATAATGCGAATAAAGTCAGCAGCAGTGTCAATGAGTGTACCGTCTAGGTCAAATAAAACAGCTTTTTTCATGACTATCCCTCACGTTGCGTATGCAACATATAATTGACATCGACATTGGGTGCAAGCCAGTATTTCTTAGTAATTGGGTTGTAATGAAGGCCAATGCTATGTTTGAAGTTTAACTGGGCTGCTTTAATATCTTGTTTTAACTCATTTGGGCGAATAAATTTATGATAATCATGCGTACCTTTAGGAAGGAGCTTTAAAATATATTCAGCACCAATAATTGCAAAAAGATAAGATTTTGGGTTTCTATTAATGGTTGAAAAGAAGACATGCCCATTTGGCTTAACCAATTGCTGACATGCTTTGATGATAGATGCAGGGTCAGGAACATGTTCTAACATTTCCATACAAGTGACTACATCGTATTGGCCTGCTTGCTCTTGAGCCAACTGTTCCACAGGAATTTGTTGATATTGAATATTGTGTACAGACTCTTTTTGAGCATGTAAACGTGCGACATTTAGTGGAGCTTCACCCATATCTATGCCTAAAACATCGGCACCAAGGCGAGCCATACTTTCAGATAAAATACCCCCACCACAGCCCACATCGAGAACTTTTTTCCCTTGTAAGCCCTGTGAGTGTTGATTGATCCAATTTAAGCGCAATGGGTTAATCTCATGCAGTGGACGAAACTCTGATGTTTTATCCCACCACTTTTCAGCAAGGGCTTCAAATTTTGCAATTTCTTGTTGATCTACATTTAATACTGACATATCGCTATCCATAATCTTTTATTTTATATTTCTAGTGTAGCGTGTATTCGTAAAAAAGCGATAACAGATAAAAAAAACTTCACACAAACAAGACGTTTTAGGCATGAATATTTTTGCATAAAAAGGTAATCTATAGTTTAAGACGATGATTTTAGTAGGACAGACGAGAGATTATGAAAAAATTTATTATTCATGGGTTTGCAGCAACGGTCATGGCTTTTTCTGTGCAAGCGATGGCAGCAGAGCCATTTGTTGCAGGTAAAGATTATACGGTATTAAAAAACCCAAGCCCTGTTACAGGTAATAAAATTTTAGTTCGTGAGTTTTTTTGGTATGGATGCCCACATTGTTTTAAATTAGAGCCATACATGCAAACATGGCTTAAAGCAATGCCAAAAGATGTATCATTTCTACGCACACCAGCGGCAATGAACCCTGTTTGGGAGTCAGGTGCAAGAACATATTATGCATCTGAACTGTTAAATGTTCGTCAAAAAACACATTTGCCACTGATGCATGCAATACATGTTGATAATCAACAAATTTTTGATCAGGTATCTGCTGCTAAGTTTTTCACAAAGTATGGTGTACCTGAAGCCCAATTTAATAGCGCATATAATTCTTTTGCGGTCAGTACACAGGTTGCTGAATCGAATAAACTTGCACAACAATACCAAATTACAGGTGTACCTGCGGTGATTGTGAATGGTAAGTATATGGTTCAAGGCGAAGACGGTAAGGTGACGCAGGTACTCAATTATTTAATTGAAAAAGAGCGTAAAGCGAAATAATCAAATGAAAACAAACGTATCTTTAATTCTTATAAAGGTACGTTTTATATTTTTGATTTACGTAACAAAAGCACGTTTTAAAAAGACCACTTTATTAAAACACGCACGCAAAAAGATGACTTTATCTTCAATCATATGGGTGTCTATTTTATGCAATTTAATCCATTGCTTTGACCAAACCATTGAAAGCTGAAGTAAAAGTTCTGCATATGTTCGTAGTGCGTTTTCTTCGCATACACGGTAGTATTCGAGACGTTTAAGGTCAAGCACAAGGTCATTGGCCAAGTCTTCTACGTCTTGTTCAATACTCCTTTCTAACACTGGATATCCTCCCCAACGTTCAGATACGAAAAAATGCCAATATAAGGCATGTTCTTCAACAGATTTAAAAAACATGGCCAAACGCACTTCTGTATCTTCTTCTGTATGAGTTAGAAATCGTGCACGAGATTGGAACAATCCGCTTTTAATAAATACACCCACTTGATCAACTGTGGCTTGAGCGAGTGTATCTTTATTGGGGAAGTAGCGATAAATTGCACTCGGCGCTAAACCCACTTCTTGGGCAACCTGTCTGAGACTGATATTGTAAAAAGGTTGTCCTTGGTAGCGAAGCAAAAGTACTTTATCAATAATATTTTGTCTGTTTTGGATTTTTCGTTCAGCACGTATCGACATATTGCATTCATCCATAGTTTACTTTTTGTCGTAAAATATAAAAATGTAAGTGTCCTTAGATGAAACGATGTAAGGCGTGTAAGAGAGTATGACCTTTGTAACGAACAAAGGCCATAAAAAGTCGGATTATTTTTGCGCTAAATAGGCTTTCGCTACATTCAGCACGTAGTCTTGGCACGCTGAACCTGTATTTGGATTGTAATTACCATTATTGGTAATATTATTAGACAAAACTCGAATACCTAAAAAGGGCACTTTATAAAGCGAGGCCACTTGTGCTGCCGATGCTGTTTCCATCTCTTCTACAGAAGTCTTGTAGTTTTGATGAAAATATTGAATACGATCCAACTCATTGTTCCAAACATCTGCCGAACCAATCACACCCTCAACCACTTGTCCTTGTGTATATGTGGTTTTAAGTTGGTTTGCGACAGCCAATAATTTAGGATCGGCTTGAAAACGTAAATGGCGTGTTTCTTCTTCTGGTGTATTATTTTTTGGCAATAAATTAAATGACTTGTTCCATGTGAGTGAGTTTGAACCCTCTCCAAGTGATTTTTTAGGTGTGATAAATGCACTGATATTTTCAGATTCTTTGCCGAGTACAATGTCAAATACTTTTAATGCAGGATCATGGCCACCTGAAGTGCCTTGATTAATAATGGCTTTGGGTTTGTAATGCTCAATGGCTAATGTAGTGGCAGCAGCAGCATTTGACATGCCCATAAGGGTACGAGAAATGACAATAGGATAGCCTTGGTATGTACCTTCCCAAAATTGCCAACCACCATACGTTTTTGTTTTAACGTTTTTTAATTGGCTGACCATACGATCAGTTTCAATATCTAAAGCACCTTGAATAACAACAGGTGCTTGTTTTGTTGCTGCATGTACTTGTACTGCAAGTAAGAGTGCACTCGATAATGCAACAGATTTAACGACAGTTTTTAACATAAAAATATTCCTAAAATACGTTATTTTAAAGCTTTGACATATTGAATGACGAGTTGAGATGAATTTTTTGCAGCTAGAGCAAAGAAAGTTCCTTCTTCATTTTCACCTGCTCCTCCACCTGCAAGGTCAGACACAGAGCGAAATACAATAAAAGGTACATTATTTGTATAGGCAACATGGCCGATTGCTGCTGATTCCATGTCGACCACATTGGCTTTAAAGGTGTCTGATGCAAATTGGCGAAGACCTGCATTATCCATAAAAGATTGCCCAGAAACACCATTTCCACCAAAGACCACTTTAGGAGTATGGCTTAAACAATGTTGGTCTGCGGTACAACGATCTAATTGTGGCTTTGCTAGAATACTTTTTGCTTGAGTTAATAAATTTTCATCAACTTTGAACCAAAATTTTTCTTCAGGGGCAGCTGTACCGTTGGCAATTTGGACATCTTGAGGATAAATCATGCCAAAGTTTGGATAAGGCGTCTTTAAAAACGCAGGTGCAACAAACTTACCATTGACCTCACGTGCCATAATGCTTTCTAAATATTGCCCCCATTGATCTGGGACGGAAACATCACCAATACTAAGTGCTGGATTAACGCCACCTGCAATACCAGAGAACACAATATTTTTGATATTGAAGTGATCAAGTGCCATTTGTGTGGTCATCGCGGCATTCACCATCGACATACCTGATAAAAAAAGCACAACGTCTTTATTACCAATTTTTCCTGTATAAAATACGCTGCGATTCACAATATGTTGTTTAGAGTCTTTAAGTGCGGCCAATAGCTCAGGAATTTCGGGTTGAAATGCACAAACAATGGCTGTACGTGATGTAGTATCAATTTTATGTGCAAATACACTACTACAAAGTAAAAATGCCATAATAAAGGTCAGCAATTTTTTCATAGAATTTACCTTAAAGAATAAATAAGTTGATCAATTTAAAGCAATCAATATGCCAAAATTAAAATGTAATCACATGACTAAAGCAATCAGCTTATAACTAACGCGATAGACATCGAAGCATCATAAACATTTAAAAACATGTGTCTTTGGTTACTCTTGAAACGATATCGCTGAAAACCTAGGGGTAAAATTAACATTTTTTAATATAAATGAAATAAAATATACACTGAATTTTAACATTAATGTGATTTTGCATTGAATGTGTCTTATTGCTAGTGGCATATAAATTGCTTAGTGAAGTAAGTGCTATTTATCTATGTGCAATAATAATTTTGATTGAGGAGAGCATTATATAATGTCAACCAAATTCATGAGCTGTGTTTTGGCTGCTACAGCAACATTTTGTGGGATGGGGCAAGCAACTGCGGGTATCGATGCAACACTTTGGGGAATTTATAGTAATGATATTAAATTTAGCCCGAAAAAAGTTGAAAATGCTTATCTAGAGCTTGAATACATGGGTCAAACAGGCCCAATCGATTGGTATGGTTATTTTGATGCACCGAAGTATTTTGGGGGAAATGACAATATTAATGGGGTTTGGGATAAAGAAAAAAATACGTCATTTATGTTTATGGAACATCAACCTAAATTATCTTTAAATCGTTTAACGGGTAAAGATTTATCTATAGGTCCATTTAAAGATTGGTTTATTGCGGCCGATTGGATTTTAGATGCAGGTAATGATGTACTTACTCGCCAACATACATTGTATTATGGCTTAGGGACGTCCATTGACACACATACCAAACTTGGAATGAATGTTAATATTTTTACCCGTCAACAATGGGAAAATTATGGTGCAGCAAATGCATATACATCAAATGATGGTGGACGTTTACAAGTCCAATTTTTCTATCCAATTTATCGTTTCTCAAATGGCGGAAGTGTAAATTACTTTACTTTCTCTAACTATGATTTTGGTTCAAAGTTAGGTGAAAGAACCGCAGGTGGTACACGTACGAATGAAGCATTAGTATCTACACATATATTTTCATATCAATTACAAAACTTTCGTGCATATACAGCCGCGCGTTATTTTCATAATGGTAGCCAATTTAAAGATGGTGCAATCAACAACTGGGGTAGTGGTGACTTTGCCCAAGACAGTACAGGTTGGGGATACTATGTGGGTTTAGGTTATAAATTTTAAAGAAAAATCATGAAAAGGCGATGTGGTGTAAGCGATATCGCCTTTGTAGAGATAGAAGTTAGCCTTTTTGTATTTTTATAAAAAATGGTCGATATCAGACCAATACACAACAGATAAATATCAAGACACCATCATAGAAATAGCGTGTTTACATCAGTAATAAATATTTGTTCTATGTGTTTTAGATCATTTGACCGCGCAACGGATGGCATAAATATGCCATAAAAATCTGTTACAATCTTGCGCAATTAATTTTGTATAAAAAGGATACTTGATCATGCGTATAGACCAAAGAACAGCAGAGCAGTTACGTGATGTTAAAATTACTCGTCAGTATACGCGTTATGCTGAAGGCTCTGTACTGATTGAATTTGGCCACACCAAAGTATTGTGTACTGCTAGTGTAGAACACAGTGTACCACGATTTTTAAAAGGCAAAGGACAAGGCTGGATCACTGCTGAATATGGCATGTTGCCACGCTCAACGCATACACGTTCAGACCGTGAAGCGGCACGTGGTAAACAAAGTGGGCGTACACAAGAAATACAACGCTTAATTGGTCGTAGTTTACGTGCGATGGTTGATTTGAAAAAACTGGGTGAAAATACAATTACCATTGACTGTGATGTACTTCAAGCAGATGGTGGTACACGCACAGCTGCAATTACAGGGGCTGCAGTTGCATTGGTCGATGCTGTAAATACCCTCATTGAAAATAAAAGAATTAAACAAGATCCACTTAAAGGATTGATCGCCGCTATTTCTGTGGGGATTTATCAAGATCAGGCATTGTTGGATTTATGTTATGAAGAAGACTCAAATTGCCAAACCGATTTAAATGTGGTGATGACCCAAAGTGGTGAATTTATTGAAATTCAAGGCACAGCAGAAGATAAGCCGTTTACTCGTGAACAGTCAAATCAAATGTTAGAATTGGCAGAGCAAGGCATTCAAAATCTGATTAAAAAACAACAGCAAGCATTAGGTTGGTAAGATCTATTGAGGTCGCTTAAAAAAGCCAGTGTCATGACACTGGTTTTTTTAGGTGTATGCATGTGCTTATTTTAATTCGATTGCACTAAAATATATACGCATCAACAAATTTTGTGCTAATTTAGAGAGGTCTTATACATTTTGTATGGCTGTAAAAGTGCAACAAAGTCGTCTTTTTGAAATCTGTATACTAATGTCGTATTTGATTTAGAGTGACGAGTCAATAAGGTACTTTAAACGTGATTGATAAGTGTAGTTTTTAAATAATCTTGATTTAAACATTACGCTACTTGGAAAGGGAAATGGAGTCGGGCATGTCATATTATGCGATTATGTTTGAAACAGATGATGCAAACTTTGGACGAGTAGAAGATGCTATTCATACCGTTTCAAAAGGGCATTGCCAAAAAATTGCACACAATTTTTGGGTTGTAAAAACCGTTCACCCCGATGCTAAAAAAGTGCGTGATTATATCAAAAACTATTTAAAGTTAGACTTTGACGATAAAGTCTTTGTTGTAGCAGTCAAAGAAGATGAGTCTCCTTGGGCATCTTGGGGCTTAGACAAACAGGTTGTAGATTGGTTAACATCTAAACCTTAAATTGCTGTACCGAAGTATCAAATATATTAAAGAAGATGGACTTTTACTTTAAAAGGTGAGTATAAAATGATTAATGTTGCTATTAATGGATTCGGCCGTATTGGACGTAGCTTTGTACGTGCGTTACAGGCAAAGCAAAATGAAATTAACATCGTTGCAATTAATGATCTTGGATCTGTAAAGCAATTAGCACATCTATTAAAGTATGATACAGCTTTTGGTAATTTCCCAGAAGCTATTCGCATTGAAGAAAATGCAATCTTTATTGGCGATAAAAAAATTGCAGTATACCAAGAAAGAGATCCAGAAAATCTACCTTGGAAAGAGTTAGAAGTTGACGTTGTACTTGAATCTACAGGTGTATTTGTTAGTGGTCCTGCTGCATCAAAACATTTAAAAGCAGGTGCGAAAAAAGTAGTTATTTCTGCACCAGCATCTGATGTAGATTTAACAATTGTTCATGGTGTAAACCAACATTTATATGACAAAGAAAATCATCACATCGTATCAAATGCATCATGCACAACAAACTGTTTAGCACCAATTGCTAAAGTGATTCATGATAACTTCGGTATTGAAAGTGGTCTAATGACAACAATTCATGCCTATACACAAGATCAAAACTTGCAAGATTCACCGCATAAAGACATGCGCCGTGCACGTTGTGCAGCACAAAACATGGTACCTACATCTACAGGCGCTGCAAAAGCCATTGGTCTAGTTATTCCTGAACTAAAAGGGAAGCTTGATGGTTACGCAGTACGTGTACCTGTGATTACAGGTTCAATGGTTGATTTAACATTAAATCTGAAAAAAGAAACAACTGTTGAAGAAGTTAAAGCTGTTGTGAAAAAAGCGGCTGAAAATGAATTAAAAGGTGTACTTGAATATACAGAAGATGAAATTGTATCTTCAGATATTATCAAGAACCCATCTTCTTCAATCTTTGATGCAGAATTAACCAACCTTATGGGTGGTAAATTCCTAAAAATCACAAGCTGGTATGACAACGAATGGGGCTTCTCTAATCGTTTGATCGATACGATTCAGGTTGTTGCTAAATAAGCTTCACTGAAAAACATAAGCCAGTATGTCTATCTTAGATATACTGGCTTTTTTAATGAGATTATAGAAATATAACCGCAATCCATGTAATCGTAATAATACTTAAAGCCATAAATTGTGCAGCACTCCCCATGTCTTTGGCTATTTTAGCTAAAGGATGGCGATCTAAAGAAATTCGGTCAACAACCGCTTCTATTGCAGAATTGAGCAATTCGACCATAATGGCAAACAAACCCACAATGATTAATAAAATATGCTCGACTTTAGAAATATCTAAAAGAAAACTAATTGGTAATAACACTAAATTTAAGTAAATAATTTGTCGAAAGGCTGCTTCATTTTTGAAAGCAGATTTAAAACCAGACATCGAGTAATTGAAAGCATTAAAAATACGTTTTAACCCCGTTTGACCTTTGAGGGGAAGGTGCTGACTCATAATAAAAATAATCATTAACAGTAATGATTTAGATCATACCGTGTTCAGTATGAAGTAAAAATGAAATTATAGATAAAATTAAACCGTGATGTAATATCTTATGTATTTGTCAATAAAACTTGTTATGCTCATTTTTTTGTTACAGTAACATTTTAACATGCAAGAAAGATCTAACCATTTTTTGATTGAAAAAGGGTGTCTTCATGGTGCAAGACAAGTGAGTTCACCGAATTTTAATGCTCGACCAGATGCTACAGACATTCAGTTGATCGTTATACATAATATTAGCTTACCTCCTGCACAATTTGGTGGTGGATATATTGAGGATTTTTTTCAAAATCGCTTAGATCATCATCAACATCCTTATTTTAAGCACATTGAAGGGCTAAAAGTTTCTGCACATTTGGTAATTTTACGTACAGGTGAGGTCATTCAGTGTGTTAACTTAAATGATCGTGCTTGGCATGCAGGTCGTTCGAGTTATTTAGGGCGTCCAGAATGTAATGATTATTCGATTGGAATTGAGTTAGAAGGGTGTGATCATTTGCCTTTTGAGCGCATACAATATACGGTGTTGTCAAAGGTTGTGGCATGTTTACAAGCACATTATCCTCAAATTCAACAGCATTTGGCAGGGCACTCTGACATTGCACCAATACGAAAAACAGACCCTGGTCCATGTTTTGACTGGATACATTTTCGTAATCTCGTCTCGAAAGAAAAAAGTAATCATTGCTAATTTATAACGGAAAAAAGTTTTTTTTTGATTAAAATAGCGACTTTAAAAATAACGAATTAGGAATCACGCATGGCGCTTTGGCGATCGACATTTGTCGTAAGTGCAATGACGATGCTCTCACGTATTTTAGGTTTAGTCCGTGACATGGTGTTGTTAAATGTATTTGGAGCAGGAAAAGAGTTTGATGTATTTGTAGTGGCCTTTCGTATTCCTAATTTTTTTAGGCGACTCTTTGCTGAAGGTGCATTTTCTCAAGCGTTTATTCCTGTACTGACTGAATATAAAACTGAGCGTTTACATGCAGAGGTACAAATACTGATTAGTCGTGTATTTGGTTGCTTGTTGATGTTGATGTCAACTTTAACTTTGTTTGCGATGATCATTGCACCTGCAATTATCTATATTTATGCACCAGGATTTCATGAGCATCCAGAAAAATTTGCTGATGCTGTTGGGATGTTTCGGTTAACGATTCCATATTTATTGTTTATGTCATTAACTGCATTTGCAAGCAGTATTCTCAATAGTTATGACTCATTTTTCAGTCCTGCCTTTTCGCCAGTGTTACTCAATGTTGCCATGATTGCAGGTGCATGGTGGTTAGCTCCATATATGGAAACCCCTATTATGTCTTTAGGGTGGGCTGTTATTGCCGCAGGCATGGTGCAATTGGCCATACAAATTCCTGAACTGTGGCGTAAAAAATTACTGATTACACCTAAAATAGATTTTAAACATGAAGGTGTCAGAAAAATTTTAAAACTCATGCTTCCTGCACTTTTTGGTGTGTCTGTGACGCAAATTAATTTATTGCTCAACACCATTTGGGCTTCTTTTATGCAAGATGGTTCGGTGTCGTGGCTTTACAGTGCAGAACGTATGACAGAATTGCCATTAGGTTTAATTGGCGTGGCGATTGGTACGGTGATTTTACCTTCACTTTCAGCACGCCATGCCGAACAAGATACTGAAAAATTTAAGGCCATGATTGATTGGGCTGCTCGGGTGATTATTTTGGTGGGTGTACCTGCCAGTTTGGCATTGTTTATGTTGTCTACTCCAATCATTCAAGCATTATTTCAGCATGGTGAGTTTTCTTTAAGAGATACTCAAATGACAGCATTGGCTTTGCAATCTATGAGTGGGGGCGTGTTGGCCTTTATGCTGATTAAAGTCTTTGCGCCGGGGTTTTATGCACAACAAGATACAAAGACACCTGTTCGTGTGGGGTTAATTGCTGTGGCAACGAATGCAATTAGTAATGTGATATTTATTAGCTTATTTAAATATTTAGATTGGCATGCTCCACATATGGCATTAGGAATGTCATCTTCTCTTTCTGCTTTAGCCAATGCAGGATTATTGTATTATTTTTTACATGTTCGTGGCATATTTCGCTTTGGTTCACATTGGAAAAAAATTGCCTGTCAATATGGCATTGCCAATGTCACCATGGTTGTGGCGCTATGGTGTGGATTACATTTTTACGATGGTACACAGGCTCAGTGGATACGTATTGCTGAAGTGATGGGTTTATGCGTGGTGGGTGTTTTAGCATATGCAGTTGCACTGATCTGTAGTGGTTTTAGGCCACGACATTTAAAACCTTAAACGAATGTTTATTGTACTGCCCTTGATATGCTTAAAAGGGCAGTCACCTATATTATTCTGCAACTTTAATCAGTTCAACATCAAAAATTAAAGTACTGTCTGGCTCAATTGCATCGCCTGCACCAATAGCACCATAACCTAATTTGGCTGGAATAAAAAAGCGAGATTTACCTCCCTCTTTCATGGTACCCAAACCTTGTGCAAGGCCTGTGATTACTTCATTAATTTTTAAAGTTACAGGTTGCTGACGTGCAATGGAGCTATCAAAAACAGTACCATCAATTAAGCGACCTTCATAATTAATAGTGACTGTACTGTCTTTGCTTGGGCTACGACCTGTACCTGCATTCAGTACTAGGTATTGAAGGCCTGTATCTGTGGTAATAACCCCAGTTTTTTTTGCGTTATCTGCTAAAAACTGTTCACTTTCACGATTATTTTTTTCTGAAACACGCTGTAGCGCATTTAATTCTTTTGCTTCTGATTGTTTTTTATATCGATCAAGAACTTTCATCATCTCTTGTTCTGATAAAGCAGGTTGTCGACCTTTAGCTGCGCTACTTAAACCTTGAATAAATGCATCAAGATTAATTCCTTGTAAGGCATCTGCATTATTTTTTCCCAATAAATAACCCAAACTGTAGCCCGCTTGATCACCTTGTGGGCTACTTGATATCACCGTATTATTGTTCGGTACTGCCATCAGTGAGCTAGATATACTGACCATGGTACACAAGACTAAAATATTCTTTATCATTTCATGACCTCTAAATTAAAAATGGAGAGCATTACCGCTCTCCATCATCTGATTATTTGACTGAGATGAGGTCGACTTTAAAAATCAACACGCTATTTGCAGGAATACTGCCGACACTGTGTTCGCCATAACCTAATTTAGCAGGGACATAAAGCATCATGCTACCGCCTTCTTTAATCATTGGTAAACCTTCAACCCAACCTGGAATGGTCGATGCAAGTGGTAAATCGACAGGTTCATTACGCTTAAATGAGCTGTCAAATACTGTTCCATCTACAAGCTTGCCTTCATAATTGACTTTCACAGTAGACATGGCAGTAGGAGATTTCCCTGTACCTTCTTTTAGAATTTGGTATTGCAGTCCTGAAGCTGTGGTTTTAATATCTGGTTTCTTTGCATTGTCTGCCAAGAATGTATCATTTTTTGCATTTAATGATTTTGCTTTTTCTTCTAATGTTTTTTGATACGCAGTCAATGCATTTTTAACGTCTTCTTCACTATAACGCGCTGTTTTATGTGACTTGCCATCTTCAATGCCTTTGGCAAGTTGCTTGCTGTCTATTTCTTCTGGCAACTGTGAACCGAGTTGGTAGCCTTGAGTGTAGCTTAAAACTTTAATTGGGTCTGTTGTTTTTGCAACTTTTGGTTTTTGTTCTGCTTCATCGTGTTTTGAACAAGCGACAGGCAGGAGTGCCATGCCAGTTAAAAGAACCGCAACAGAAACAGGTAAAATCTTACTCATAGTGATATCCTAACATCTACATTTTTATCATACTGCGAAGTATGATGTGACTTATTAAACCAAGCATATAACGTATTGTATCGAAACGATATGCTTTTTATGTGAAAGCAAGAAGCTTAAGTGAAAAAAGCTGTTGAAAAACTGTAAAAGCCCCCTTAAATTTTAACTTTTTTTCGCTACATTTTTCAAAAACAAAAATCGCAAATTCTGCTATATTAACGCCTTGACCGATCGCTGAAAGGTCACCAAAAAAAATATTAATTTTTAGGATAAAAACCATATGTTGCAACACCCTCACCTTCGTATTGCAGTGGTTGGACTAGGCTATGTTGGCCTGCCTTTAGCTGTTGAATTTGGTAAACAGGTCGCAACAGTTGGGTTTGATATTCAAGAAAAGCGTATTACAGCTTTACGTCAAGGACATGATCACACTTTGGAAACATCGGCTGATGAATTGGCTCAAGCCACGCATCTAAGCTATAGCACCACTATTGAAGATTTAGCAGAATGTAATTTTTTTATTGTGACAGTACCTACACCAATCGATCAGTATAAACAGCCCGATTTAATGCCTTTGATTCATGCCTCAAAAAGTATTGCAACTGTATTAAAAAAAGGCGATATCGTTGTATATGAGTCTACAGTCTATCCCGGTGCAACAGAGGAAGTCTGTATTCCTATACTCGAAGAAATATCTAGATTACGCTTTAATCAAGATTTTTTTGCAGGTTATAGCCCTGAACGTATTAATCCGGGTGATAAACAACACCGAGTGACCAATATCTTAAAAATTACATCTGGCTCAACACCAGAAACAGCAGAATATATTGATTCTGTTTATCGGTTAATTATTCAAGCAGGGACTTATAAAGCAACCACCATTAAGGTCGCGGAAGCAGCCAAAGTGATTGAAAATACACAACGTGATGTCAATATTGCATTGATCAATGAGCTTGCGCTGATCTTTAATAAAATGGGTATAGACACAGAGGAAGTTTTACAAGCAGCAGGTACGAAATGGAATTTTTTACCTTTTCGCCCAGGGTTGGTCGGAGGGCACTGTATTGGAGTGGACCCGTATTATTTAACTCATAAAGCGCAAGCCATTGGATATCATCCAGAAATCATTTTGGCAGGTCGACGTTTAAATGATGGTATGGCAAGTTATGTGGTCACACAATTGATCAAAACGATGATCAAAAAACGAATACAAGTAGAAGAGGCAAAGGTTTTGGTCTTAGGGCTGAGTTTTAAAGAAAATTGCCCAGATGTCAGAAATACAAAAGTAATTGATATTGTTAAAGAATTAAAAGAATATCATATTGATGTAGATATTTATGACCCATGGGTAGATACACACGATGTGATGCATGAGTATGGCGTTAGTTTAATTGATACACCTAAACAGCAATATTATGATGCTGTTGTATTGGCTGTAGCACATGATCAATTCAAAACCTTGACACAACCCCAAATTGCACAAATGGCAAAAACTAATTTTGTATTGTATGACTTAAAGTATGTGTTACCAAAGCATGTTGTTGATATTCGTTTGTAGTCACATATGAAAAAAGTATATCGTAATTCACTGTGGATGATGTCTGAAAAGCTATTGTCTATTGTGGGGCTAATTTTTGTGACATCATTTGTAGCACGATACATTGGCCCTGAAAACTTTGGTAAATTAACGTTTGCGACGTCTATTTTTGCGATTGTACAAACCCTTGCCATGTTTGGTTCAGACAATATTATTTTTCAAAAAACCAGCCAACGCCGTGCAACAGGTGAGCGTATTATTGCTGCCACTAAACATACACGCAATGTATTTTATGTGCTCTTTGCCACTGTTGTTTTGGGGTATTTATATTTTTCTGTCGATCAATTGACCTTCATTTTTTCATTGGCCTCTTGTGTGGCCGTGTATTTTGCATTGCACGATGTTTATAACATCTATTTTAATGCGACCCTACAGTCACATTTAAATACATTGTGTAATGTCACGGCAATACTGGTGAGTTTAGCGGTACGTTATGCAATTGCAATGTGGCAGTTACCTGTTGAGTACTTAAGTGTTCCGATTATATTGGTGACCTTCATTCCATTTGTCATGCGCCGTATATTGTTTGAAAAGTATAAAACGACTCAACTTTACTCACTAAAGCAACGCCATACACAATATCGCAATTACATGCTTGGGGTCGGTAAAAAATTGGTTTTATATAGTTTATCTGTTGCCATTTTTACTAAAACATCACAATTGTTTTTAGGGTTGTCGTCACAGCATGATTTAGGTATTTATACTGTAGCCATGACTTTAGGTGCAAGTTTTTACTTTGTGCTTAATGCATTGATTTCTTCATTTTTAACTCAGATTTATGCAGAAAAATCATTTGAACACAGCCAAGTGATGGTGGCACGTTTAAATAGTATTGTGGCAGGAGTCGCTTTATCGGCATTGATGTTCTTTGCACTTTTTGGACATTTAATTGTTGATTGGCTGTATGGGCCAGCCTATGTAGAAGTGAATCATATTTTAATTCCTGCAGTGATAGTGACTTTATTTTCGGGCTTATCTACTGTGGCAGAAAAATATTTAATTAAATTTAATGCATATGACTATTTGCATAAAAAAACCATATTGTTGGTCTTGTTTAACGTGGTTTTAACGTACAGTGCAATTCATTTTTATGGCCTAAATGGTGCTATTTGGGCGATTTTAGTCACTGAATTGATGTCATTAACCTTGTTTAATTATTTTTATAAAAATGCTGTGATCTTGAACACGCATATACGTATGTTTAAACCTTCGACTTATCGACACTTGTAGGCGCATGATCATGCAACTAAGCTTAATTATTCCGATCTATAAGGTGGAATCTTATATTGAGGCATGTATACAAAGTGTATGTATGCAATTACCACAAGATGGTGTTGAAATTATACTAATCAATGATGGTACACCAGATCAGTCGATGTATTTGGCACGTGAGTATTTACAAAGACAATCCGCTTTTGTACAACAACAGTTTAAATGTATTGATCAGCAAAATATGGGATTAAGTGGTGCACGCAATACAGGTTTAGCGCATGCAACAGGGCAGTATGTGGCTTTTTTAGATGCAGATGATGTACTCAAAGCCGATTATTTCCAAGAGATTTTAAGTATTTTAAATGCTCATCCCATGCTTGATCTTATACAATTTCAAGCAGAACGAATTGATGATCAGGGTAAACATTATGCCTTTTTGAGTACAGTGCCCTATACAGGATATCAGCAACTGACCAATGATATGTATTTGAATTTATTTAATCGCTCAGCATGGTTTTCTTGGCTTCGGGTATACCATCGTGATTTATTTAAAGACATACAATTTCCTGTTGGTCGTAATTATGAAGATGCATATACCACGCCATTTTTATTTTTAAATGCGAAAAATATCTATTTTAGTCATACAGTTTTATTGCAATATCGCATAAATGCACAAGGTATTACTGCCACAAAATCTACAAAAAATATTGATGACTTAGGGCAATGTGCGTTGCATTATCTTGCTTATTTGAAGCAATACCCTGTACTCACACCTACACTTATTTCAATCAGCCAATCTTACATTTATGACAGTTTAAGTGCTGAAGGGTACGATTATGCGTGTTTACGTTGGTCGAAACTTAAGCCGTGTATTGAGCAAGCACAAATCGACCATCGCTTACTACATAATCGCGGTAATCGTTTATTTTTACGCTTTGGCGTTTATTTTTTAGCGGTCGACCGTATTTTACGTCTGTGGGGGTTAAAATCATGACCACACAAAATATTTGTTTTTTGATTGGTAATTTGAATTTGTCGGGCGGTACTGAACGTGTAACTACGGTATTGGCCAACGCATTGGTCGAAGATGTAAATACACAGGTACATATTTTAAATATTTATGCAGGTGATCAGCCTTTTTTTGATTTATCTTACCGTGTAAAAAATCATGCATTGTTTACTGAAAAAGTGTCGATGAAAAAACATGCAATGTCTAGCATATTTAAGATTCGTAACTATGTAAAAACCCATCAAATTCATAGCTTGATTGTGGTCGATAGTATTTCTTGCGTCTTTACGGTACCTGCATTATATGGTTTAAAAGTACAACATATTTGTTGGGAGCATTTTAGTTTTCATGTAGATCTGAATCAAAAATTTCGCCGTTGGGGTCGTAAACTCGCATCACGCTATTGCGATGAGATAGTGACTTTAACACAACATGATTTAGCACAATGGAAACTGCACTTACCACATCATAAAGCACAGATTCGCTGTATTTATAATCCACTTCCTTTTAACGTGCAAACATCCACAGTTCCGCAACATAAAACAGTGCTAAGTGTGGGACGTTTACGACATGAAAAAGGTTTTGATCTGTTATTAAAGGCATGGGCTGTTGTACAAGAATATTATCCAGATTGGAATTTAAAAATTGTGGGTTCTGGGGTCGAACAAAAGGCATTACATACACATGCGCAGACATTAAATATTTCTGATTCTGTTGTATTTTGTCCTGCAACCGCAAACCTTTTTCCGCATTATCAGCAGGCGGGTATATATGTACTTAGTTCTCGTTCAGAAGGCTTTGGCATGGTGTTGCTAGAAGCAATGGCTTTTGGCTTGCCAATTGTGGCGTTTAAATGTCCTGTGGGCCCTAAAGAAATTTTACAGCACACACAAAATATTGTGGTAGAGCCTGAAAACTATAAGGCTTTGGCAGAAGGTTTAATGCAATTTATGCAAGATCCAGTACAGTATCAGGCATGTGCTCAGCGCAATAAAATAGATGTTACAGCGTATGATGTGTCTCATGTGGTGCAAGAGTGGCAACGTATCATGCATAGGAATGATACGCGATGAAAATTTTATTGGTCATTACCGGTCTAGGTTTAGGTGGTGCTGAACATGTGGTGCTGAATTTAGCAACACAGCTACTTAAGCGTGGACATCAGGTTAAAATTGCCTACTTGAAAGGACAGGTCAGACTGAAAGTACCTGAACATATTCAGACATATGCATTGGGTTTAGATTCCATGTTGCATTTACCTAAAGTGGTGCGCCGTTTTAGACAATTGCTTAAAGAATTTCAACCCGACATAGTACATGCACATTTATTTCATGCGATGATCTTCTCTCGCATAATGCGTATGTGTGGCGGTATGTATCCATTAATTTGTACAGCACATAGTACTGCTGTTGGGGGCAAACTACGGTGCAGGCTATATGGTTATACAGATGCTTTATCTGATCTAAATACCAATGTGAGTTATGAGGCAACGCAACATTTTATTGCACAAGGTGCTTTTTCAACCCAACGTAGTACAACTGTCACCAATGGTATAGATACAACTAAATTTATTTATGATGTGCAGGATCGAACACAGTATCGTCAACAGTATCATCTGACTGAACAAGACGTTGTTTTTATGGCGGTAGGGCGTTTTAACGTAGCCAAAGATTATGACAATCTCATCGATGCTTTTGCACAGTACAAAAATCCAAACAAAAAATTATTTATTATTGGTGATGGGGTACTACGTGAGCATATTACACGTTTGATACAACAGCAACAATTGAGTGCACAGGTAACTTTGGTTGGAGCACAGTTCCACGTGGAACATTGGTTGCCTATGGCAGATATTTTTGTATTGTCATCGGCATGGGAAGGCTTTGGTTTAGTGGTTGCAGAAGCGATGAGCTGTGAACGGGTCGTGATTGCAACAGATTGTGGTGGAGTCAAAGAAGTGTTGGCGTGTTCTGAATGGTTAGTTCCACCAAAAAATAGTCAAGCATTGGCTGAAAAAATGTCTGCTGCGGGTCGTTTAACGGTCTGTGAAAAAGCGCAGATTGGACAAAAACATCGTCAACGTATTCAAGCACATTATAGTCTTGAGAACATGTGTGACCATTGGGTCAAGATCTATCAAACGTATTTAGGATAAACCATGACAACAGCATATCAACAACAATGTGAACAATTGAAGCAGCAGCCAAAAACATGGTTAATCACAGGGGTTGCAGGGTTTATTGGTTCCAATCTACTCGAAAAACTACTCAAACTTAACCAAAATGTGGTTGGTCTAGACAATTTTTCTACAGGTTTTCAGCATAATTTAGATCAAGTACAACGTGCTGTTACTTCAACACAGTGGCAACGTTTTTCCTTGATTCAAGGAGACATTTGTTGCTTGGCCGATTGTGAACATGCCTGTCGTGATATCGATTATGTTTTGCATCAAGCTGCGCTAGGCTCGGTACCCCGTTCAATTGAACAGCCGATTGCCACGAATTCAACAAATATTGATGGCTTTTTAAATATGTTGGTGGCTGCAAAAAATGCACAGGTTAAAAACTTTGTCTATGCAGCGAGTAGTTCAACGTATGGTGATCACACCGCACTACCTAAACAAGAAGATATTATTGGGCAACCGCTATCTCCTTATGCAGTGACAAAATATGTTAATGAGCTGTATGCCAGTGTGTTTAAACGCAGTTATGATTTTAACTCGATTGGTTTACGTTACTTTAATATATTTGGTCCAAGACAAACCCCTGAAGGAGCATATGCGGCCGTTATTCCTCAGTGGACAGCTGCGATGATTGCACAAAAAAACGTGTTTATTAATGGCGATGGCCACACCAGTCGAGATTTTAATTTTGTCGATAATGCAGTACAGGCAAATATTTTGGCAGCATGTAGTACAGATGTGAATGCTTTAAATCAAATTTATAATGTTGCAGTAGGTGGCCGTACTACACTAAATGAATTGGTTGAGTTACTCAAAGAAAACTTAGCTAAACATGCAGTGAATTATACACAAGCAGTGATATACAGAGATTTTCGTGCAGGCGATGTTAAACACTCACAAGCAGATATCAGTAAAATTGAACAGCGTTTAGGCTATGTGGCTGAGTTTAATTTAGCACAAGGGATTGAGCGTGCTATGCCTTGGTACATTTCACATTTACAAGGCCAACTGTCGTGAAAAAGTTTTGTATTATTTCTAATGATTTATATACAGTGCGTAATTTAAGAGCAGATCTGTTGGCTGATTTGGCAGAAAAATCTTATCAGATTCATATTTTAGTGCCAAATATTACAGATTGCCCTCGGGAGCAAGCCTATTTTAAACAACTTGGTTACCACATACATCCATATTTTTTAAAAAAAACAGGCACGAATCCAATACACGATAGTCAGACTATTTTTAGTTTATATCAACAACTCAAACGTATTCAGCCACATAAAGTTTTAAGCTATACCATTAAACCTGCCATGTACGGTACGCTTGCTGCTTATATGGCAGGTGTTGCAGAACGCTATATTTTACTGAGTGGGTTAGGTTATGCATTTCAGACTACACATACTGGTTATTTTAAATATATTAAAAAAATATTCGATCGGTTGTTTCGTTTTAGCCTGTCGAAAGCCACACGCGTGATTTTTCAAAATTCTGATGATTTAGCTTTGATTGAACAATTAGGGCATTTAAACAACGTTTCTACGGGCGTTGTTAGTGGATCTGGGGTGAATATGAATCATTTTTCACGTCAACCATTAGTACAAGATCACCTGAAAAATAATCTTCCTGTATTTGTCATGATTGCTCGTTTATTACGAGACAAAGGCATTTACGAATATATGGAAGCTGTACAACACATTAAAAAAACGTACCCTGATGCAGTGTTTCATTTGGTGGGTTGGATTGATCAAAACCCAGAAGCGATTCATACATCTTTACTTGATGATTGGATTGATGAGGGCTTAATCAATTATTGGGGCAAGTTAGATGATGTGCGATCTGTGATTGCACAAAGTAATATTATGGTGTTGCCTTCTTATAGAGAAGGTACGCCACGTTCAGTATTGGAAGCCATGGCGATGGGACGGGCAGTGATTACAACTAATGCACCGGGTTGTAAAGAAACCATTGTTGATGGGGTCAATGGTTATCAAGTCAGTGTGGGTTCGGCCAATGACCTAGCACAAGCAATGCAAAAAATAATCATTCAGCCTCACGATATTACTCGTATGGGGCAAGCATCATATGACATGGTGAAAACACGTTATGATGTGAACTTGGTCAACCAACACATGATTGCATTAATGCAGTGTTAATTTTACCTTTTGTTCTGATGAATGCTGTTACGATCGTACCGATATCGGGTAAAATACGCACGCATTCATCATTTTTTGAAGTAAGACACCATTTTATGGGACTATGCCCTGAATGGTTGAGGTCATCACCATGTGTAAACGCGTTATTGATATTGTCATTGCATCTATTGCATTGGTGCTATTGTCTCCTTTGTTTTTGTATGTCATGTGGAAAGTGAAAAAGAATATGGGCTCTCCTGTATTTTTTTATCAAGAACGCCCAGGTAAAGATGGCAAGCTATTTAAAATGATGAAGTTTCGTTCGATGAAAGATGCGTATGACGAACAGGGTCAAGCCTTGCCTGATGAAGCACGTATTACATCTTTTGGGCAAAAACTACGCTCAACGAGTTTGGATGAAATGCCACAATTATTAAATGTAATAAAAGGGGATATGAGTGTGGTTGGCCCCCGTCCTATGCTCAAAGATTTTGTCGCGTTATACTCACCTGAACAGGCCCGTCGTTTATTGGTTCGTCCGGGCATGACCGGCTTGGCACAAATTAGTGGGCGTAATGAATTAGATTACGATGAACGTTTTAAACTCGATGTATGGTATGTTGATCATAGAAATATATTGATTGATTTTAAAATTATGTTTAAAACAGTATGGGTTATGCTAAAAAAAGAAGGTGTCAATGCGCCAGGCCATGTTGGGCCATCACTGTTTAAAGGAAACTCTTCAGAGGAATCTAAAAAAGAGACCTAATATCAATTACTGTTAAATATTATTAATGAAGTAAAGTAGAGTCGTTATGATTACAAAAGCTATTCTTCCTGTTGCTGGTTTAGGAACACGTTTTTTACCTGCAAGTAAATCAATTCCAAAAGAAATGGTCACTGTGGTAGATCGCCCTGCCATTGAGTATGTGGTGAAAGAAGCGGTTGCAGCAGGAATCAAGCAAATTATTTTAGTCACGCACTCATCAAAAGCATCAATTGAAAATTATTTTGATCGTAATTTTGAGCTTGAGACTACCCTTGAAAATAAAAAGAAATATGATTTGTTGGCTGAGATTCAGCATATCGTACCGAGTGATGTCTCTATTGTTAGTGTAAGACAACCACAACCCTTAGGTTTAGGCCATGCAGTACTGTGTGCCAAAGATATTGTGGGCGGTGAAGATTTTGCAGTGTTGCTACCTGACGTTTTAGTGAAAGACCAAACAGAACACAGTGACTTGGCACAAATGGTCGAACGCTTTAAGCAAACACATGCAGCGCAAATTATGGTTGAAGCCGTCCCTGAGCATTTAGTCAACCAATATGGAATTGTCGATGTTGCGCAATCCCCAGCGGTTGGGCAAAGTGTAAAAATGAAAGGGATTGTTGAAAAACCTGCTGTTGATCAAGCCCCAAGTAATTTATCTGTTATTGGTCGTTATATTTTACCGGCTAAAGTAATGCAAATTTTAGAAACAACACCTAAGGGTGCGGGCAATGAAATTCAATTGACAGATGCCATTGCACAATTACAAAATGAAGAAACTGTCGAAGCATTTCGTATGCAAGGTCAAACATTCGACTGTGGAAGTAAACTTGGCTACTTAAAAGCCGTATTACATTATGGTGTGTCACATCCAAAACTGGGTGAAGACTTCCAACAATTGATTAAAGAGCTTCAATTATAATAAGGATTCGTCATGAAAATTGCAGTTTATGGAACGACATTACATGCAGGCGTCATGGCGAGCTTATTTGCAGAGTATGGGCACCAAGTTTTTTGGTGCCAATATCCAACTGACAAAGATTTTTGCTCAGTGGTGTATCAAGATAAAGCCGTAAATGAGCTGATTAACAAACAGATGGTACGAAAAAATTTACACATCTGTTCAGCCTGTGACGTTTCTGTTGCGGTTGATACATACTTTTTTGCTTTTAACTCGCATGAATATGCACTGGCACAATACGTATTAAAAGATATTCAAAACAAACCAGTAATTCATCCAAAATTGATGATCAATGGATCAAGTTTTGGTTTAGAAGGTACGAAAAAATTACAAGCCCTTGCAACAAAAGATGACTGGTGTTATTTACCAGACACCATACAAGAAGGCAATACCTTAGATAGTGTGACGAAAGTTGAACATATTGTTATTGGGGTAGATGGTGACGCTGCCAAGCAAAAAATAAAAGAAGTATTACGTCCATTTTATCATGCAAATCATCACTATTTATTCATGCCCATTTTAGATGCCGAATTCACCAAACTTAGTGTTTCTGGCATGTTGGCCACTCGTATTAGTTATATGAATGATTTAGCACAAGTTGCAGAAAAACTAAATATTGATATTGCCAACGTGCGTTTAGGATTAGGCGCAGATTCTCGCATTGGTTCTGCATATATCGCTCCGGGTGTAGGATTTGGCGGAGAGAATTTTTCACAAGATATTTTGACACTCACACAAACCATTGAAGAAACAGGCATAAAAAGTGATTTGCTTGAACAGGTTTGGGCGATCAATGAACAACAAAAAGAGCTTTTATTTCGAAAGCTATGGCAATACTACCAATGTGATCTCAAAGGCAAAGTGGTTGCCATTTGGGGGGCATCATTTAAAGAAAATACACCACGCATTAACTTTTCACCGATTCATACTATGTTAGAAGCCCTATGGGCACAAGGTGTAACAGTTCAGTTACATGATCCCGAGGCGTTGCCTTTGATTGCTAAAAAGTATGGGTCACGTGAAGATTTAGTGTTGTGTGAGTCTCGCTATGAGGCGGTAGAAAATGCCGATGCACTATGTTTGCTGACGGCATGGAAACAATATTTAAGTCTAGATTATACCCGCTTACATCAATTAATGAAGCACCCACTCATACTAGATGGCCGTAATGTTTATGATGCAGCCTATGTGAAATCACAAGGCTTTGCATATGAAGGAGTTGGACGAATATGAGCGATCAAATTACCCGCTTCCCTAAAGAGGCAATTAATACCCCTTATAACCATTTAAAAAAACGCTCAGATGAACTCGCGTCTATACATCTAACAGATTTATTTCAGCAAGATTCAAACCGTTTTCAACATTTTTCACTTTCATTACATGGTTTAACTTTAGATTATAGTAAGCAACGTGTCGACCAATATGTAATGAATGAACTGATGGCCTTTGCTAAACAGCAAAAGTTAGAAGACTGGATTAAACGCTTATTTTCACAAGAGCAAATTAACTATACAGAACAAAGAGCAGTGATGCATTGGGCATTACGACTCCCACAAAACAGCACAGAACATACAGCAGTAGCTCGGCAAGTACATGAACAACTAGAAAGAATGTACAAGCTCGTGGATAAAATTCATGCTGGGCAATACCGAGGTGTGACCGGTGAAGTCATTCAAGATGTAGTCAACATTGGTGTGGGGGGGTCAGATCTTGGGCCATTGATGGTCAGCCATGCATTATCTGATTTTAAGGTAAATACAAAAAATGCTTTAAAAATGCATTTTGTATCTACGATGGATGGCACACAACTGTCAGATATTTTGCATCAAATTCGTCCTGAAACCACCTTATTTATTGTGTCATCGAAATCATTTGGTACCATTGATACGCTCTCAAATGCACAAACCGCACGTTTGTGGCTACAAAAAGCACTCGGTGATGACGATAAAGTGGTAAAAAGTCATTTTGTTGGAGTGTCTACAAAACCTGAAAAAATGACAGCATGGGGAATTGCGCCACATCGCCAATTTAAACTGTGGGATTGGGTTGGAGGAAGATACTCTTTATGGTCATGTATTGGTTTGCCTATTGCCTTAACCATTGGTGTAGAAGGGTTTAAAGACTTTTTAGCAGGTGCGTATGCAGTAGATCAACATTTTCAACATGCGCCTTTTGAACAAAATATGCCTGTGATTTTGGCCTTATTAGGAATTTGGAATACTAATTTTCTTAATATTCCAACCCATGCCGTACTACCATATGATGGCCGTTTAAAATACTTTACATCTTACCTACAGCAATTAGAAATGGAGTCGAATGGTAAAACCATTCAAAGAGATGGCCATAAAATAAAACAAACCACATGCCCAATTATTTGGGGTGAAGTTGGGCCGAATGCACAACATGCGTTCTATCAACTTTTACATCAAGGTACACACTCTGTAAGTTGTGACTTTATTGCACCAGTACAGCGCTATAATGCAAAACAGTTTACTTATGCAGACAATGCTGAGGCATTGGTCATTCAGCATCATTTGGCTTTGTCAAATTGTTTAGCACAAGCCCGTTTATTGGCATTTGGTAATGATGTCTTAGCGAAAGATGAAATAGATCATCTGCCTGATTACAAACAGTATGAAGGGAATCGACCAAGTAGCACAATGCTGATGAATGAATTGAATCCTCATAATTTAGGAATGATGATTGCTTTATACGAACATAAAGTTTTTGTGCAATCTGTCATGTGGAACATCAATGCATTTGATCAATGGGGTGTAGAAAAAGGTAAAGAAATTGCGAATCAATTATTGCCTGTACTCAATGGTGAAACCACAGATCTTTCACAATTTGACGACTCAACACGCGGTTTATTAGAAATATTATTAGGAAAAAATCATGGCTAATATTTTAGTCACAGGCGGTGCAGGTTTTATTGGTTCTCACACCTGTTTAGCATTGCTTGAAGCAAAACACACGGTGATTGTGATTGATAACTTAAAGAATAGTTCAATACGTGCATTACAGCGTGTCGAAAAATTGGCTCAAAAGACGCTCACTTTTGTCGAAGGTGATATTCGTGATGAAAATATTCTAGATCAAATTTTTGCACAACATCAAATTGATGCCGTGATTCACTTTGCTGGACTCAAAGCGGTTGGTGAAAGTCAAGAATTTCCATTGTCATATTTTGAACATAACATTGCAGGAAGTATTTGTTTATTCAAAGCCATGGAAAAAGCGGGTGTTTTTCGTATAGTATTTAGTTCATCTGCAACCGTATACGGTGATCAACATCCGTCACCGTTACATGAGTCTATGCCCACGGCCATGCCAAATAATAACTATGGTTACACCAAGTTGATGGTTGAGCAGTTATTAGAAAAATTGGCTATTGCCGATTCGCGTTGGTCAATTGCATTACTGCGTTATTTTAACCCAGTGGGTGCACATGCTAGCGGTGAAATTGGTGAAGACCCACAAGGTATACCAAATAACCTGATGCCATATGTCACACAAGTGGCTGTTGGTCAGCGAGAGAAACTATCTATTTTTGGTCATGATTACAATACCCCCGATGGTACAGGTGTACGTGATTACATTCATGTTGTTGATCTTGCAGATGCGCATTTGTGTGCGTTAGATCACCGTTTAAATACGACAGGATGTAGAGCATGGAATATTGGTACAGGGCAGGGGATTTCAGTCTTAGAAATTAAAAATACTTTTGAAGAAGTGAACGGTGTAAATATTCCATTTGCTTTTTCACCTCGCCGTGAAGGTGATGTTGCAGTATGTTTTGCCGATAATCAACGTGCAGTAGATGAACTCGGTTGGACGCCAAAATATCATTTAAAAGATATGTTAAAAGATAGTTGGCATTGGCAAAAGAAAAACCCTAAAGGGTATGCCTGTTAACTCAAACTAAAAAAACGCAGCCTTGGCTGCGTTTTTTTACAATTGCATTATTTATGCTGTAATTAATGCAGTCACTTCTTCAACATACGATTGTAATGATCGACCCGCTGCACCAGCACGTACTTCAATATTTAAACGTAATAGAGGCTCGGTGTTTGATGCACGAATATTTAAACGCCATGTACCAAAATCTAAACTCACGCCATCTGTTTGATCTATGCTTGGTTGAGCAACCGAGTAATGATCAAAAATACGTTGAATGACTGTTTTAGTATCAGAAACTTTAAAGTTAATTTCACCACTACATGGGAATTTAGCAATCATGTTTTCAACCAACGATGACAACGATTGTTGCGTTTCAGACAGCAATGCAGACACTAAAAGCCATGGGATCATGCCACTGTCACAGTAAGCAAAATCGCGGAAATAATGATGAGCGCTCATCTCTCCGCCATATACTGCATTTTCTTCGCGCATGATTTGTTTAATAAATGCATGTCCCGATTTAGACTGTACAGCTGTCCCTTGATATTTTTCAACAATATCTAAGGTGTTCCATACTAAACGTGGATCATGCACAATTTTTTCACCACTTTTTTGAAGTAAAAATGCTTGTGCTAACAGACCTACAATATAGTAGCCTTCAATAAATTGCCCTTTTTCATCGAACAAGAAACAGCGGTCAAAATCGCCATCCCATGCAATCCCCATATCTGCTTTATGTTCAAGTACGGCTTCAGAGGTACTGGCACGATTTTCGACTAATAATGGGTTAGGAATACCGTTTGGAAAAGTACCATCTGCTTCATGATGGATTTTCACAAATTCAATTGGAATATTTTTTTCTTTAAATTGTGCTTCTAACGCATCAATCACATGTCCTGCTGCACCATTACCTGCATTCACCACTAATTTTAATGGGCGAATTTTTTCAGGTTGAATATAAGTGAGCAAATGTTCAACAAATTCAGGCAAAATATTGTAATGAGTGGTTGTGCCTTTAGTGGTCACATCTTCAAATTGATTGGTTTCAGCCAAGGCTTGAATTTCTTTTAGGCCAGTATCTGCACTAATTGGTCGAGAGTTTTCTCGTACCAATTTCATACCGTTGTAATCCATTGGATTATGGCTTGCAGTAACTTCAATACCACCTTGTACGTCTAGGTGAAAAGCACCGAAGTATACTTCTTCTGTACCTGTCATGCCTAAATCGAGTACATTCACCCCAGCATCATTGAGTCCTTGAATCGTTGCTTGCTTTAAGCTCTCACTACTTAGGCGGACATCACAGCCCACAACAATTTGTGTTGGTTTATAAATTTGACCATAAGCGCGGCCCACTTTATATGCAATTTCTTCGTTTAGTTCAGTTTCTAGTTTGCCTCGAATATCATAGGCTTTAAAACAAGTCAGTGTTGTCATAGCTTTTTCTGTTGTTTCTAATGTTTACAAGAGTTTTGATTATAACGAGCATTTGGTCACTTGTAAGCATAAAAAACCTGCACTTTATAAAAGATCAACACAATATAGTGGCTTAAACTTTGCGTATCATTTTTGAGTTGGTGAGCTTGTACGGTATGTTTTTTTCGATATAAGACTTAGGTATAATTTATTCATATTTTAAATTTCATTTAAAGTGTAAAGTTAAGTAAAATTATAAAAAATATATTGATATAAATAAGTATTTGATTAATAAAGATAATAAAATATTTTTTGTGATTCAAGATTTTAACTGTGTAATTTTTTGTTGACCTAACCATAGCCCATGAGTACATTAACCCCGTCTTGAGGGAGCATGTCAGAAGTGTCATTGTGAAGTGATATGCTTAGTCTTTCCATTTCTGATAGATGTTGTGTTTTAAGACACAGCAAAGATCAGGCAAAGTAAATAGGGTTTTTAACCTATGAAAAAAATAAAGATTAGTTTGGCGTGGCAAATTTTAATCGCATTGGTTTTAGGGGTCATTGTTGGTGCTATTTTGCATGAACAACCTGAAGTTAAAGATTATATTGTAACCAACTTTTTAAAGCCAGCAGGTCAGATTTTTATTAGTCTGATTAAAATGATTGTAGTACCAATTGTTATTTCTACACTTATCTTAGGCATTGCTGGGGTTGGGGATTCGAAAAAACTAGGAACATTGGGTTTAAAGACCATTATTTATTTTGAAGTAATCACAACTGTTGCGATTATTTTGGGAATCTTCCTTGCAAACACTTTCCAGCCTGGTGCTGGTGTAGATATGTCTTTGTTGCATAAAGTAGATATTTCGCAATACGAACATACGACTGAGCAAGTTCAATCAGGTACACATAGCTTTGTTCAAACCATTTTATCACTCATTCCTTCAAATATTTTTAGTGCAATGGCAAATGCCCAAATGCTACCGATTATTTTCTTTTCGGTTATTTTTGGTGTAGGTCTGTCTGCATTGCCAAATGAAACAAAGCAACCTTTGTTAGATGTGATGAAGTCAGTTTCTGAAGCAATGTTCCGAGTAACACATATTGTGATGATGTATGCACCTATTGGTGTATTTGCATTAATTGCAGTGACCGTAGCAAGCTTTGGGTTCTCATCATTAATACCATTAGCAAAACTGGTTATTTTGGTGTATTCGGCAATTTTAATTTTTGGTTTAGTCATTCTTGGTCTTGTTGCCAAATTCTGTGGCCTTAATATTTTTACGATTATTAAAATCTTAAAAGACGAACTGATTTTAGCATTCTCAACGGCAAGTTCAGAAACAGTATTGCCACGTATTATGCAAAAAATGGAAGCATATGGTGCACCAAAGGCCATTTCTAGTTTTGTTGTACCTACAGGTTATTCATTTAACTTAGATGGCTCTACATTATATCAAAGTATTGCGGCAATCTTTATTGCGCAACTTTATGGTATTGATTTGTCTTTAACACAAGAAATTGTGTTGGTATTAACCCTTATGGTGACTTCTAAAGGCATTGCAGGCGTACCGGGGGTATCTTTTGTGGTATTACTTGCAACGTTAGGTTCAGTTGGTATTCCATTAGAAGGCTTAGCATTTATTGCAGGTGTTGACCGTATTTTAGATATGGCACGTACCGCATTAAATGTGATTGGTAATGCATTGGCAGTGCTTGTGATTAGTAAGTGGGAAAAACAGTTTGATACTGAAAAAGCCAAAGCATATGAGTTGTCTTTAAAATAAAATTAGTATGGTAATCATAAAAAACGGTTCATTATGAACCGTTTTTTTTACTGTGATTTATTTGATTTTCGTTGATATTTAAAATAACTATAAAAGAAAATCAGTAGACCTACAGCATATAAAATCCCTGAAAGTAAGAGAAGAGATAAGCCTGCGGCATACACCAACCAAGCAGCATACAGTGTTGCGATAGATGCAATACAGATATGTTTACTTTGACCAAGTTTGAGCGAAGTTTTAAGGTAAAAGGCAGAAACTAAAAAGTAAGGTAATAAAATCATCACAGATGAAATGAGGAGCAAATTGTTGTAGTTTTTATCAAAAAAACAAACCGCAATTAAAGAAACCTGAACCACAATAGAGGTGAGCCATAGTGAAGCAATCGGCACATTATTTTCATTGGTTTTTAAAAAAATGTCAGGAAAAGCACCATTTTTAGCAGCAAGAAAAGGGATTTCTGTTGCAAATAAAGTCCAACTTAAATATGAAGAAGCCACTGAAATAATAAGACCTACGGTAATAATGATTGTACCGGGTAAACCAATCAGATGCGTTAAAATGGTTGCCATAGATGGGTTATGTAAACCGGCAATATCTGCTCGACTGAGCACACCATAAGACAGTACAGTCACCATAATATAAAAAACTAATGCGACTACAACACCTAGTACAGTGGCTTTGCCAATGTCATGACGGTTTTTAGCACGAGATGACAAAACTACAGCACCTTCCACCCCAGTAAATACCCATAGTGTGATGAGCATTAAGTCTTTAACCTGTTGCCATACAGGGACTTGTAATGACGTATCTAAAAAATTAAGTTTAAATAAGTCGAGCTTGAAGGCAATAAAGCTGAAAATAATGAATACAACCATGGGTACGATCTTGGCAATGGTGGCAACCAAATTCACAATCGCTGCTTCTTTAATGCCTTTACTCACCAATAAGTGAATGAGCCACACAAAAATTGAAGAACCAATGATGGCATATAAGGTGTTACCTTCACCAAAGATAATCTGTTCTTTCGTGTCTACAAACATTCCTAGTGCAGAAAATGCAATCACCACATAACCGACAATACCAATGGTTGTACACAGCCAATATCCCCAAGCTGAACAAAAACCAATCAGCTCACCAAAACCTTCACGTGCATAGTTGTAAATACCACCTTCGAGTGTTGGAAACTGACGAGATAAATAAAGCAGGGAATAGGCTAAAAATAAAATACCGACCCCTGTGATTCCCCATGCAATGATTAATGCTGAACCATTAGCAACTTGAGCCATATTTTGAGGTAGGCTAAACACACCAGAACCAACCATTGAGCTAAACACAAGGGCAGTAAGAGCGACTAAACCGATTTTACGAGAAGAAGAAGACATAGTTATTATTCTTTAAGGTGGATAGACAATTGCTGTATGTGTGCTGGGCTAATACCACAGCACCCTCCAATTAAACTTGCACCTGCTTCTTGCCATTGTTTCGCAAAATCTAAGTACATCTTTTCATCGAGGTCTTTTCGAACATCATCTAATCCATCATTTGCTGTTGCCGTTTCATTTTGTGGTGGAAATGCATTGGCATATGCCCCAACATGCACATGAGGCAGTAATTGCTTCATTTCATGAATGGCCTGTAAAATGACTTCAGGCTGACAACAGTTAAATAAAACGGTATGTATGCCTAGTTTTTGAATGAGCTGTGCTGCTTGAGCTAAAGTTTCACCTGAGCGTAATTGACTTTGTGGTAAGTCAACATTGTCTTGTAAAGTAAATGAAACCCAATATGGTCGATCATCTTTAGGTACAAGAGCATGCACCATTTCTACTTCTTGTAGGCAAGATTGTGTTTCTGCAAGCCAGAGGTCAACATCGTGTGTTAATGTCTCAATAATAGGTAGCGCAATATCAGACACTTGATCTTGATCAAATAGGTCTGCACGGTACGAACCAAATAATGGTGGAAGACAGCCTGCAATTTTGGTTTGCTTTTTGGTGGCTTGTACTGCAAGTTTTGCTTGCTCAAGTGCGACCGCAGTCAGTTGTCTCACTTCTTTTTTAAAACGCTCTTCACCAATATGAAATGGTACAACGGCATAGTTATTTGTGGTAATGACTTCAGCACCTGCTTCAATGAAGTCAATATGAACTTGTTTCACAATGTCTGGTGCTTCCCATAAAGCAAGTGCAGACCATTCAGGTTGGCGAAATGGTGCGCCACGGCGTGCTAACTCTCGTCCAACACCACCATCTAAAATTTTCATTGTTTGCCCCAAGTTAAACTTTTATTTGGCAGTATACTGAAAAATGATGGTTTTTCGTTAATCAAGTTTTCAATAAACTTATTCAAAAAAATATTAAATGAATTTTATGGATATGGATGTGGATTATTTTTATATGAACCATAAAAAAAGCCAAGTCATACAACTTGGCTTTTTTATTATCTGGTTTGGTTATGCTTTTTCAGCGACCAGCTCAGGTTGTTTTTGTTTGAGGAGTGCATAGGTAATACCTGTTAATACACTACCTGCACAAATGGCCAATAAATAGGCACCAGCATGGTTCATCGCATTTGGAATTAAAAGGACAAAAATACCGCCGTGTGCTGTTTTGAGCTCACAGTTTAAATACGCAACCAAAGCACCTGTCAGTAGACCACCTAAAATACAACTTGGAATCACACGTTTAGGATCTTTTGCAGCAAATGAAATTGCACCTTCAGAAACAAAACATAAACCCAATACGAAAGAGGCTTTGCCTGTATCTCGTTCTGCTTGTTCAAATTTTGCTTTTGCTAAAAATGTTGCAATTGCCATACCTAAAGGAGGGACCATGCCACCTGCCATAGCTGCAGCAATTGGCATGTAGTGATTTGTTGTAAATAGACCAATGGCCACAGCATAAGCGGCCTTGTTAATTGGACCACCCAAATCAATACACATCATACCGGCAATGACCATGCCCATTAATACAGCATTGGTTGAACCCATACCCGTTAGAAACGTCTTTAGCATTTCAAAAAGGTAAGCGACAGGTGTACCCACCACATAAACCATCAGCAACCCTGTCACTAAGCTTGCTAATAATGGAATAATCAAGATTGGTTTTAATGATTCAACACTTTGGGGGAGTTTGAGTTTTTTAGCTAAAAAGAGGGCAATGTAACCTGCGATAAAACCAGATGCTATGCCACCTAAAAATCCAGCACCCAAAGGCCCTGAGGCCAATAATCCACCAATTAAGCCAGGTGTTAAACCTGGTCGATCTGCAATAGAGTAAGCAATATAGCCTGAAAGCATAGGTACCATTAACATCATGGCTGTTTTGCCAATCATGGCAAGATTTGCACCCAATGAGCCATCTACAGGATGTATACCAAATACTAAAGAAATGGCGAGAATCAAACCACCTGCAACCACCATGGGTAGCATGTAAGAAATACCTGTAAGCAAGTGTTTATATAAACCAGCTTGCTCTTTTTTCTCGTCTTGGGCTTTAGTTGTAGATTGTTTACCAGAATCTAAAACGGTTGCCTCTTTCACTGCATTTTCAAAGGCTTTGTCTGTTTGTTTGAGTGCAAAGCCTGTAGCACAACGATATACACGTTTACCCACAAAGCGATCTGTATTCACTTCAATATCTGTGGCTAAAATAACAATATCTGCTTGAGAAATGCTTTCAGCAGTTAAGATATTTTTTGCCCCTACAGAGCCTTGAGTTTCAATTTGAATCTCATAGCCATGCTTTTTTGCACCCTGTTGCAATGCTTCAGCAGCCATAAACGTATGCGCTACGCCCGTTGGACAGGCAGTAATTGCAACAAAACGAGTTGCCCCCGTAGCTGTTGTTGCTAATTGATCTGCCGTTGTTGCTGTGCTGAGTGCATGTGCCAAAATGTCTTTTGTATTGCTTTGAGCAACATCTAGACTCACAATTGAAACGGTTTTTTGTTCAATCATTTTGGTGTTTGTCGGCTTATCACCAACAATAATGACCTGTTGTGCTGTACTGATCGCTTCATCTTCGAGCGATTGTGCAACAGTGGCAGTGTAACCTTGTTGAGTGGCAGTTTGAGCCAGTTTACGTGTTAAAATAGATGCATTAACAGGTTTTTCTGCACTATTTGGCACAAATAGAATATGTTTGGTCTCTTCCATGTTATTCACCTAGCTCAAAGAATCAACAGTGATTTGTTTTTTTAGATTGTCAATCGCTGATAAATCTTCTATTGCAAATCCAATTTGAGTCACTGCATTGCTACCAATTGCAGTGGCTGTTTTGAGGGTTTCCTCTGGAGAGTATTGACTTAAAAAGCCATGAATCATACCTGCAACCAAAGAATCGCCTGCACCAACAGTACTTTTTACATGTACTCTTGGCGCTTTAGCATGTAATGGATGTACAGGATGTACCCAATTCACGCCATGTTCACCCATAGAAATCACAATGTTTTCAATATCAACTTGATGATCTTGAATTAATTGTTTTTGTTGTGCAAACGTTTCGGCAGGTTGGTTATATGCCTCAGCCAATTCATCTGTATTGGGTTTAATTAGCCACGGATTCGCTCGAATGGCAGCACTTAATGCAGGGCCACTCGTATCAACTACGACTTTTTTACCTTTACTTTTAAGCCATTCAATCAGTTCAACCAACTCAGTGGTGGTAAACCCTTGAGGCAAGCTTCCTGAAACAACCACAATTTCTACAGGATCAAGTAAGCCTTCAATCGTTGCATGGAGCGCGTCTTTATCTTTTTGTGTGACAGCAAAACCTTTTCCATTAATATCGGTCATTCGCCCAGATTGTTCACCTACTTTAATATTTTGACGAGTCTCGCCTTGAATATAAATGAAGTGATTGTCAAAACCTTCATGCGCAAAATGTTTATCAAAAATTTGACGATTTTCTTGACCCAAAAAACCAGTAATGATTGCTTTGTGGCCAAGATCTTTGAGCACTTGTGCGACATTTAAGCCTTTGCCTGCCGCAAGGCTTTGAGCTGACTGTTGACGATTTACATGCCCAACATGAAGGGTGTCAATCTGAATCGTGACATCAATTGCAGGATTGAGTGTTACGGTTAAAACTTTTGCCATAGTTATTCACCTAATTCTCGTACGGCTGTTGCGCTGTCACAGAGCAAAGCTTTCTGTGCAATTTGTTGGCATTCAGCAAAATTTAACTGACGAATTTGTGCTTTGACCAACGGGATACTTGTACTTGACATGCTGAGTTCATCAACGCCAAGACCCATCAATACAGGCACAGCTTTTGGATCTGCTGCTAATTCACCACAAATACCGACCCATTTCCCATGTTGATGTGCAGCACGGACGGTTTGGTCGATCAAAAGAAGCACACTTGGGTGTAAGCCATCTGCTTCTGCAGATAAAACAGGGTGACCACGGTCAATGGCCATGGTGTATTGGGTTAAATCGTTTGTACCAATACTGAAAAAATCAACTTCTTGTGCCAAAATTGGCGACAATAATGCAGCTGATGGCACTTCGATCATGATACCTACTTCGAGGTTCTCACATGGGTATGTTTCACGTAGCTCGTCTAAAATAATTTTTGCTGATCGCCATTCTTCTACACGTCCAATCATTGGAAACATAATACGTAGTGGGCGATTATCTGATGCTTTAAGCAAAGCAATCAATTGTTTACGAAGTAAATCTGGTTTACGTAAAGTTAAACGAATACCACGTACACCTAAGAATGGGTTTTCTTCTTCTGGGATCGGAACGTATGGGAGTGGTTTATCTCCTCCAACGTCTAAAGTACGTACCACTAAAGGACGGCCTGCAAGGTCATCTAAAATGACACGGTATTCAGATTCTTGAGTGGCTTCGTCTGGTGCACTATTGTGTGCCATAAAAACCAACTCAGTCCGTAGTAGTCCAATGGCTTCAGCACCATCTTTTACAGCTTTTTGTCCAGCATTGACTTTACCAATATTGGCTGCGATTTCGACTTGATGACCATCTAAGGTGATTGCTGGCTCTTGGCAGTGTTTTTCTGCTTCAATACGAATTTGGCGTTGGCGTTCACGTTCTGTAACGGCATGTTCAATCAATGATGCTTCAGGGCTAAGAACAAAGTCGCCATTGTCGCCATTAATCAGTACGGTTGAGTTACTTTCAATATTGAGTACGCCTGCACCTGCACCTACAATCGCAGGTATACCAAGCGCACGAGCCACGATGGCACTGTGGGCACTTGCACCGCCTACAGCGGTCAAAATACCAGCCACACGTTCTTTATCTAAGCGTGCAACATCGCTTGGCCCGACGTCATGCATAATTAAAATATAGGGTTCTTTGGGTTCAACCACATCAGGTACATTACATAATACAGCCAGTACACGTTCACCAATATCACGTAAGTCAGCAGCACGTTCAGCC
Source organism: Acinetobacter baretiae (assembly GCF_015627105.1). Taxonomy (GTDB): domain Bacteria; phylum Pseudomonadota; class Gammaproteobacteria; order Pseudomonadales; family Moraxellaceae; genus Acinetobacter; species Acinetobacter baretiae. The sequence continues at coordinate 46,173 of NZ_VTDM01000018.1, forward strand.
AATAAGTGATCTTGCAAAGACTCTTGTGCTTTAGCTGCAGCTTCAATGTGCTCATGCCATGCTGCAGGCGCAGAAAGATTTTGCTTTAGTTTTTGATGTACACCTTGAATGAGATCAGGATCATCAAGCATTGCTAAATGGGCTGTGAAAATTTGCTTGATGGCTTCAATTTTGCTTTCAGCAATAAAGTCTTTAATATTGCTTTGTACGTGTTGAATCGCTTGTTCAAGTTTTTCAGTTTCTGCTTTTAAATTTTTGCTTTGGCGTTCGTAGTTAAATTGGCGTGGTTTAATTACATGTGCAGGGCCAAAAGCTAAACCACTCGATGCAGGAATACCAGAGGTTTGATCTTCGGTACTTTCGTCAAAGCGTAATACTTCTACTTTTTCTACTGCTTGAGTACTTGCTGTATTTTCCTCAATTGGTTCAACGTCTTCTCCTAAGCCATTTTTAACAGCCTGAATAACGTCATTTAATCCTGCCACTGCATCGGTATCAGGCTCTGCAATAAAAGTCAGCACTTGGCCACGTTTGCAACCAAGTGACAAAAGTTTGGTTAAACTTTTGGCTGAAATAAACTGGCCATCATCAACAGATACTTGTATATCGCCGACAAACTTTTTAGTGACATTAACAAGCTGTGTTGCAGGTCGTGCATGTAAGCCATGTGCATTGGCTAAAGTCACGTGCATTGATGGCCAATCTGGAATAATTTCTGCACCAATAATTTGTGCAATTTCATGACTATCGTGTTCGTAGGTCAGTTTTTTGAGTTGTTCAGGATCAAATAAAATATCCATTAAACGGTTAAACTGAGGCATGTCTAGTTGATCATTGCTTGCAATACACAATAATGTATTGAGCTCTTCACCTTGATACTCAAGTGCAGATTCAGGCTTTACAATACTCACAGCAGGGTTGAGTACATGTTGGTTGGCCGTCACTGACCAAATACCTTCACCAAGGTGAATCATTTGTTTGGTATCAAGTGCAGTAATAAAGCCAGCTTCAACAGCTTTTTGTTGTTTTAAACGTTGTGCAGCATGCCAAAATACATCATCAATATCGGTAGCAGGGACTTGTGTTTCGATTAAATTTTCGTGTAGTGCTAAAGACAGTGGTTGTGCTTGAAGAAGTTCAATAATTTGTTCTGCAGATGTAGCTTGTTTTACACGGTCAGAGACATCATTAATGAGTGCTTTTGTGAGTATTTGTAGTACTTGTAAATGTTCGTCAGATTTAGCTGCAATAACCACAGCGAGGTATATTTTATTTTCTCCATCCCAGACCACACCTTCGGGGAAGTGTGCTAGGCGGACACCTGTTTGTAAAATATATTGTCTGGATTGGGGTGTACCATGTGGAATTGCAATGCCTTGTCCTAGGTACGTTGCACTTTGTTGTTCCCGTGCTTTTAAACCATCCAAGTATTCAGGGGTAACGAGCTGGTCTTCAACTAAAATGTTGACTAGACACTGTAACGCCTGAGCTTTATCAACAGCATGTTGATTCATTCTAACATGTTGTATATCTAGCGCTAACATAAAAAATCCTTGAAAAACATCATAAATCGAGTTAAGGCGCTGCCTTTCCGGGAAGAGTTAAAGGCAAATTCTACTATGCTTTGTCTGTAAAAGCAGTTCTTTTGGTGACAAGACATGGCGGTAAATTTATTTTCGAAAGTTTACTTGAATTTACTTTCAATAGGTTGAGATTTTTTTCATTTTGAAAAACCTTATATAAATCATAAGTATATATTTTTAATACTTTATCGGTTATTAGATTCATCATACAATAAGTCCTTTTATTGTGCCAAGAAAAGAAAGTGAAGTCATGACACCTGCATGTAAGCTGTTAAAACAAAAAAATATTGCCTATACGTTACATGAGTATATTCATGATTCAAATTCGACCAATAGCTATGGTTTAGAAGCTGTAGAAAAACTTGCATTGCCTGCACAAGAAGTATTTAAGACATTACTTATTAGTGACAGCAAAAACTATTATGTGGCTATTTTACCCGTAAGTCATCAATTGAATTTAAAAAAAGTAGCATCAATACTAGGCTGTAAAAAACTTACATTAGCAGATGCAAAAGTTGCACAAAGATTAACAGGTTTTGTTGTAGGGGGAATTAGCCCAATCGGACAAAAAAGACGTTTAAAAACCGTGATTGATTGTACGGCACAACATTACACAAAAATATATGTAAGTGGAGGACGTAGAGGGCTCGATATTGGCTTAAACCCAATGGATTTATCATTATTACTTGATGCTGAATTTGCAGATCTAATATAGATGAAAAAAATGGTGAAATATAGGTCATATACGATTGAAATGTCTTTAATACACATTGCTTTATTGAAATTTGATTAAAATTCAATATGGCCAGTATTTTGAACGACTAATATATTTCTATTCCTAAGTCATAAGTGACATATAGATATTTGATTAAAAACCTACATTACAAATAAAACCATTAATATTTGAGATCAACTACAAATAAGCGCTATTTAAAATAGGATTTACTGAAAATAGGCGTACACATTTGAACTGACATATGATGTTAAAAAAGTGTGATCTATCATCACTATACTTTTGCGTGTGGCTTGGTTTTAATGCTTTTATAGGTAATATCAGGTGTCATCCCAATTTTCCTTGTTATTTTGGGATTTTAATGGTGAAAAATAGTGTTTTTCTTATATTAAGAATGATAGTGTTTTAAGCTAAAATAACCTAAATTACAGATTGTGAGTATCTTTAAGTTATTATGTTTTAGATAAGTTTATATAATAAATAGGGTGATTTTTCCAAAAATAGAAAGTGGATGCGATATAAATATAGTCAAACCACTCAAAAATACATACAAGTAAAAGCTACCAAATACGGCTACATAAGGCTTTAGCATGATTAACTGTATGAACAATTAGATGGTTTCACTATAGGTTACAGCATTAAAAATAAGTTATTACTTTTCAAATCATGTTCATAAAAATATCTAAAACAGTGTCTTATTCAAATAGCTTACATAAAAGTAGTGCTTTTAAGAAATAAACAGCTCATTTTAAGCCTTAAATCATAAATGAGCAGAATAATTCATCGTGGTAGAGCGATATATAACGTCATAACATTATTAAAGATTTTAATATGAATCAGAACACTAAAGAAAAGCCATCAAAATTATTATTGTTGTTGGTATTAAGTGCACTAATGGCCTTTACCTCTTTGTCTATAGATATTTACTTGCCTGCCATGCCAGTGATGCAAATAGATTTGAAAGGCCATGTGGAGTTGACAATTACAAGTTTTTTAATGGCTTTTTCAGTGGCTCAATTAATTTGGGGGCCAATTAGTGATTATATTGGACGAAAAAAGCCGTTATTTATTGGAATGATTTTATTTGTCATAGGCTCTATTGGTTGTGCACTGTCTCAGACCATCGATCACATTATATTTTGGCGAATTTTTCAAGCATTAGGTGCATGTACTGCACCTATGCTAGCAAGAGCAATGGTTAGAGATTTGTATGATCGTGTGGAAGCAGCACAAATGCTTTCAACATTGATGCTGATTATGGCGATCGCACCTATTTTAGGTCCATTAATTGGCGGACAAATATTAAAATTAAGCTCTTGGCATGCCATTTTTTGGTTGCTTGCAATGATTGGTATGATCATGTTTTTGTGTATTTTTAAATTACCTGAAACACATCTAGTAAAAACTCAACAGCAAAAAAATATGCCCATTCGACAAGCTTTTCTTAATTATGGTCATTTATTAAAAAATTGGCTTTTTATGCGATATGTGCTGTCATTAACAGCATTTTATGTTGCAGCATATGCATTTATTGTAGGTTCTCCTTTAGTCTATATTTCTTATTATCATATCGACTCGCAACATTATGGTTGGTTATTTGGTTTAAATATTGTCGGTGTGATGCTAGTCAGTATCATTAATAAAAAATTGGTTAAGCATGTTGCACTACATATATTACTGAAATGGGCAACAACGATATCTATGGTGGCGATGTTAATCTTGATATATTTGTTTTTTTCAGGGCATATGACTTTATTGCGATTAGTCATTTTTTTATTTATTTTCTTCTCTATGAATGGTGTGGTTGCTGCGACCTCAATCGCTGCTGCCTTAGATATGGTACCTCAAACGGCAGGATCCGCTTCTGCTTTGATTGGATCAATGCAATACGGCAGTGGGGTAATTTCATCATTATTACTCACGTTGGGTAAAGGTGATTCACCGCAAGCCATGATTGTGATTATGGCGATATTTGCTACCGTTAGTGCGTTTATTGCATGGTTTCCGCAGTATCATTCTAAATAATTCAAATCCTGTTTAAGCTTTTATTTAACAATTATTTACGTATGGTATTTTGATCAAATACTGAAATTATGTAGCAGATACTTTTAGTTACTCACAGTTGTTTTTTTAAGGGAAATCGGTCTATTTATTATACTGGACTGTAAAGGAAAGCATTTATTTTATATAAAAATATAAAACAGTAGCTTCCTTAAATTTCTTAATAGGATTCAGATTGGATGAATTTTTATATGATAAATCAATTGCTTATATTGTTATAGTGTGTCTGAGAGTTGTACATGTATTTGGTGTATCATCAAAAATACTCACAGATTCAAAATCAAAAAGCCTAATGAATATATTCACTCATACACACATAAAATAAAAATGAGCGTAAAGCTGGGATGTTAGATAGATCTTTAATTAAATGTATGACAATGAATGTAATGCCTGTGTACTTAGTTTTGGTAACGTTTATATCGAATAACAGTCGAGTTTAATCTGTATTTAAACCTGATTAAAATTTTTATTATTCAGCGTAGAGTCATATTATATTGAGTATTTGATATGTGTTTTTAAAAGTTGAGTATCTTGTATTTAAGATACTCAACTGTGTTGCTAACTTATAAAGTTACGTATTAAGGGAGTGTATAAGCAATTACATAATCCCCCCGATTTTCATTACTGCCTGTGCGTGTTGCACCGCCTGCAACCATCACAATATATTGTTTACCATCTTTACCAACATAACTCATAGGCGCACCTTGACCACCTACAGGTAGACGACTACGCCAAACTTCTTTACCTGTATTGCTATCTAACGCGCGTAGGTAATTGTCCAAAGAGCCATGGAAGAATGTTAAGCCACCTTTGGTGACCAGTGGGCCTCCCATTGTTGGCATACCAATTGGTATATGTACACCAGGACGAATGCCTTTGACTGGTGCATCTTCAATGCTGCCCATAGGCACTTGCCATTTGGTTTGCCCATTGGTTAAGTCAATTGCAGTCATTGTCCCAAAAGGTGGTTTAAAGCATGGAACACCTAATGGAGAAACAAACATTGAGCGTTCTACACCCCAAGGCGTTCCTAACTGCTCAGAATACTCACCCTCTGTACTTGGCTTTAAACCGATACGTTGAGCATCTTCACGCTTAATGAATTTACCCCATTGCGCCATACGAATATCATTTACAATCAGTGTACCTGTAGATGCATCTAATGCACCACCACCCCAATTGAATCCACCGTAATAACCAGGATAAATAAGGGTTCGTTTTTGATCAGAAAGTGGTGTAAATTCACCCTCCCAACGCATTTCTTTAAATTGAATACGGCAGATCAACTGATCAAATATGGTTGCACCCCACATATCTTGTTCTTTTAATGGGTCTGTACCCACAGAAATCGCTGAATATGGTTGAGTTGGAGACACTTGCATACCAGGCATAACATCTGTTGCTACAGCACGTTGTTCTACAGGGAATACAGGTTTACCATCACGGCGATCAAGAACAAAAATTTGCCCACGTTTTGTTAATTGAACAAGTGCTGGAATTTTGGAACCATCTTTTTGTGGAATATCATATAAGATAGGTTGTGATGATACATCATAGTCAAACGCATCAATATTCGCCGTACGGAAATGCCAACGCTCTTGACCGGTTTTCATGTCTACAGCAACAATAGAGTCGTTATATTCGTTTGAATATGAATGACGGTTACCTGTCCAAAAATCTGGAGTTTGGTTGCCTGTTGGGAAATAGGCTAACCCAAGTACAGGGTCGTATGCAGCCGTACCCCAGAAATTAGGTGTTTCAATTTTATATGTTTCACCTGGAGGTAGGGGAGTACTGTCGTTTTTACCTCGTGCAGCATCCCATGCCCAAAGCAGTTTGCCTGTCCGTACATCGTAACCACGCACAACACCTGAAGCTTCACCCACCGTAAGATTGTCGTTGAGCTTACCACCTACAAGAACAACACCATTTGCCACTAAAGGCGCTGAAGTTAAATAATATGAACCTTCAGCAGATGCACCAAGACCGTCTAATAGATTAACAAATCCGTCTTGACCAAAGTCATCACACTTTTTACCTGTTTGAGCATCTACCGTAAACAGTCGCCCATCATTGGTTGTACTCACAATACGTGTTGCACAGACTTGATCTTTTGCTACGTAGTCTTGACCAGAGAGTTGACTGAGATCTGCATAAGATACGCCGCGGCAACGCTTCCAATGTGCGTTACCCGAGGTTTCGCGTAATTTAGGGTCAAAACGCCAGTTTTCTTTACCGCTGATTGGATCTAAAGAAATAACTTCATTGTGCGGGGTGCATAAATACATCGAGTTATCGACTTTGAGTGGCGTTACTTGATATTCAGCACCATTAATCGCTAAGTCACCTGTGCGATAAGTCCATGCAACTTTTAAATCTTTTACGTTATCTTTATTAATTTGAGTAAACTGCGCAAAGCGGTCACCAGAGTTGTTTCTTCCCCAAGCACTCCAATCATCACCTTGATTGTCACCTGCTGTGGGGTTAATTATTGGTGATGAAGCTGTATTTTTTGCTTCTACTGTTGGGTGTGGTTTAAACATACTTGCAATAAATCCAAAGAAAATTATTGCAAATATTCCGATCAGTCCCCAAGAAGCCTTTTGATTGATTACAGGTTGTTTCGATTTTTTGAGAAGTTTTGGGGCAAAGAACGTGATAACTAGTGCAATGACAATAAATGTAACAATACGAGGAACCAATTGCCAAAAGTCTGTACCCACTTCCCATAATGCCCAAAGGGTTGCTGTGATGAGCAAAGCTATAGATATCCAAAAAGCATATGCTTGTTTTTTGAATAACCCAATTCCAATAGCAATCATTGCTATGCCAGCAAAGAAGTAAAAGAATGATCCATCTAAACTGATTAGATAGGCACCGCCTAAAGCTAAGCCTATACCAAATAGTATTAGTAATATGCTGACTATACGTAATAATACCGTATTCATAATTACTCCTTTATAAATATATTCAAAGTCCAATTTTGAATCATATGTTTAAGGCAATAACGGTAATGAGATCGGATTAGAAATGTATTTTTATATACGATAAAAATTGATATTGTGTTGAGAATATCAACGAAAACAGTGGTGCACACAGCATGACTGTGTAATCAAAACTGTTACATCCAATATGAGCGATATAAAATGAGCGGCTCTAATCCTTGAGCTTATTACTTACTCTCAAAGCTTTCCTGCTTTCGAGAGTATCTACGTAATGCATTACTGACATAAACATATAGACGTACATATCTTTACACAAAAAGATCTTTTTTTAAACATTTGTTTTATTTTTTATAATTATTTTAAGATTCTTATGATTCAAATGAATAATACGGATTTTTAAAAGACGACATATGACCATAGATTTTTGACATAAATCACACATTCGGCATGTAAATTAATATTTTTATTTAATAGCAATATGACAGGTATACACAGACGGTTTCATGCTTGGTTAAATTGGATGATTAACTTTAATTACGATTATTAGACTTTTATTTTTGATGCTTTCTAGGTAGGCACACACCAGCCTGAACGCTTTGAGTTGAAGTAATTTAGGGCGACACGGTTGTTTATAATCATAAAATATGGCGGTGAGAGAGGGATTCGAACCCTCGATACGCGCAAACGTATACACACTTTCCAGGCGTGCTCCTTAAGCCACTCGGACACCTCACCAACGATGGGCGATGATACCCAAAAAATTCAACTCTGCCAAGATAAAACGTACCTGCTTACAGCAAAAAGCATTATATAGTGATAAAATCTCGTTTAAATGCAGAGTGAACGTAGTTTTTTTATGCAAAATTCAAATGATAAGCCATCTAAATATGCGATTACACTTGCCGCTTTAGGTGTGGTATTCGGTGACATCGGAACAAGTCCATTATATGCGATAAAACAATGCTTTATTGAGGCACATATTGCGCTAAGTGAGTCTACAATTATGGGTATTTTGTCATTGGTTTTTTGGTCAATGATGCTTACCATTAGTGTTAAATATGTCACCTTTATTATGCGAGCAGATAACAATGGTGAAGGCGGTATTATGTCGCTGTTGGCATTAAATTTACGCCCAAAACATATCAATAAACACACAAAAATATTACTCATTGCGCTAGGTTTTATTGGTGCTTCTTTATTCTTTGGTGATGGAATCATTACCCCTGCAATTTCAGTACTTTCTGCGGTTGAAGGGTTAAGTATTGCAACACCTGCATTTAATAAATGGCTGATGCCAATTGCACTTGGAATTTTAACCGCATTGTTTTTGGTACAACGACATGGTACAGCAACCATGGGCAAGTTTTTTGGCCCTATTACCTTAACGTGGTTTCTTTCAATTGGTGCTTTAGGTGTGATGAGTATTATCAAAACACCTTTTGTTTTAGAGTTAGTTAATCCTTATTGGGCAATCCATTTTATTATACAAGAGCCTGGTGTCGCTTTTTTAGCGATGGGTGCAGTGGTGCTGACACTCACAGGGGGGGAAGCCTTGTATGCAGATATGGGACATTTTGGTCGTAATCCTATTCGACTAGCATGGTTTGTTGTAGTGTGCCCATGTTTAATGATCAATTATGCAGGGCAAGGCGCATTATTACTGCGTGATCCTAGTGCGATTTCTAATCCGTTCTATATGCTTGTTCCTGATTGGGGCTTATACCCAATGATTGCTTTAGCCACAGCAGCAGCCGTGATTGCGTCACAAGCAGTGATTACAGGTGTGTTTTCAATGGCAAATCAAGCCATACAATTACGTTATTTGCCACGTCTAACCGTACATCACACCTCAGATATAGAGCAAGGTCAAATTTACTTACCCTTTATTAATTGGGTTTTATATATTTCTGTGGTGATCTTAATCTTACTTTTTCATAACAGTGCCAATTTGGCGAGTGCTTATGGTGTGGCTGTGACTATGACCATGTTGTGTAGTACGATTTTAGTTACAGCATATGCACGAAGTGGTTGGAAGTGGCCAGTTTGGAAATTGGCACTCTTTGCAGTCCCTTTTTTACTAATGGATATTGTATTTGTATCGTCAACATCATTAAAGATTTTAGCAGGAGGGTGGGTGCCACTTGCGATAGGTGTGGTTGTATTCACTATATTAATGACATGGAAGAATGGGCGTGAAATTGTGATTCAACGTTTAGAAAAAGATGCTTTACCTCTTGAGTTATTTATTAAAAGTGTGAGCATGAGTGATGACACAAAATATGTACCGGGTGAAGCAATTTTTCTGACAGGCACACCAAATATCGTTCCGCATGCCATGTTGCATAATATTAAGCACAACAAAGTGCTTCACGAACGTAATATTATGATTACGGTGGTGACGCAAGATGTTCCTTTTGTTTCAGATCAAGATCGGATATATATTGAAAAATTAGATGCGCGTTTTTATCGTATATTTTTATATTATGGCTTTAAAGACCAGCCTAATGTGCCTGAAGCTTTAGAAAAAGCATATCACGAACTTCATTTTGAATTTGATATGATGCATATGAGTTTCTTTATTTCAAGAGACAGACTCATACATACAGTGGGGCAAGGAATGGCACCGTGGCGAGAGAAACTCTTTATTTCCATGTATCGAAATACCAGTCCTGTGAGTGATTTTTATCAAATCCCAACCAATCGGGTTGTAGAAATGGGTAGCCAAATTGAAATTTAAATAAAAAAACCGAGCGCCTAGCGCTCGGTTTTTTTATAGGTCACTTATTTTATGGTGAACGTACAGGTGCATTATCTGTATTGGCAGGTGATGCATTGGTATTAATTGGATCAGGTGAAATAAGTTGATACTCTCCACTTTGTAACAATTTGGCCAAAGAACCGGGTTGATCATTGACCGTTGTCGATACTGTAACCTTTGATAAACTCTCTAGCGTTTGTCCGGGTTGTACAGCAGGCTCTGCAAATGCAGAATGAAGAGATGAAAAACCGACCAATAGGCCAGTAACGAAAATAATATGACGCATTGTTCGACTCCAGAGCTTTGAAATCATGATATAGCAACAGTTAAACTCTTATTTTACACCCTTCCAAAGGTGCTTTATATAAAAGTAAATGCCATCGTTACATACGGGTAGAGGTAAATAGAAGGTGATTTTCGAAAACCGTTTAATCTATAAACAATTAACGCATCACTAATATACTTTATAATGTGAGATTGTTAATCTCTTCTTAAATTATTGCATTTGAAAAAAATATGAAGTCTGTGGCGAATGGTTTAAATTGCTTTAAAACAGGTATGAGTCATCAAATTATGAGTGTATCTCGCTATATGTACTTAGGTGCAATGTGTAGTGTGTTACTGCCACATACGGCCATGGCAAAAGTAGAAAACCTTTGGTCAACCATGCCTTGTACTAGTCAATTTTATAATAATGCGCCCCCTTATTTGGTTAAAGACAGTCTTAAAAAAAACACCACAGCATTATGTTTTAATGGTTTTAACGTGATGTATTCAGGGGTCTCTAAAACGCCATTTTGGAGTGCAGAATATTTAACACCTACACGTTTAAGCCAAAAAATAAAACGACAAGATAGCTTTCATGAAGAAGAGCGAGTGCCTTCGATTTACCGTGCAACACTCAAAGATTATAAAGGTTCGGGGTATGATCGTGGTCATATGTCTCCAAATGGAGATATGCCAGATGAAATGTCACAATATGACAGTTTTTCACTGGCTAACATGGTGCCACAAGCACCAAAAAACAATCAAGAAATATGGCGTATGCTTGAAGAAGCAACTAGAGGTATGGTCACCAAACAAAAGCAAGACGTTTATGTGGTGACAGGCCCTATATTTTCTGGAAATAAAATTCAAACCATTGGCAACGGTGTTTTTGTACCTTCTGCCGTATTTAAAGCAGTTTATTATCCCAAAACAGGGGTGATCGGTGCTTACTATGCACCAAATAATAATTCTTTACAGGTGAGTGTGGTGAGTGTTTGCCACATTGAAGCATTGACAGGTATGAATCTTTTTCCTGCATTAAATGAATCAGCAAAACGCAAAATTTATGACTTACCTCAATCAACCGCAGATGTACAAAGTAATGTAAAACCACGCTATTTGTCTGAAGATACCAAAAGTAGTTGTGCATCGGCAGTCAGCCATGACGATTTAATTGCACTGAAAAAACAATTTTCTGCCCCTCATCGCCCTGTAGGAGATGCTGAAACAACAGCTACGAGTGGTACACAAAACCATTGGATATTATTCTTTAAAAATATTGTCATGGATTTACTTGCGTTTTTTACGAAATTAATGGCTAAATAATCATCAATTGAGAGCAACAATAACAAATAGGAGTAAATATGTTTAAACCATTTGAAACCGATGAGTCATCTGCAATATATGATCTTACTTTAGAAAATGGCGCTGATCGAATAAATATATATGGCAATTTACAGGTGACGAAAGATCAAGACGGTTTAAAAACCGCAAAAGCGTTGCAAGCCTTCGTCAATGACCTTGTCATTGCTTTAGAGCAAACAACAGAATTGCCTGAAAAAATTAAAATACAAGATCAAAAAGAGGTTGAGAATCCCTTTTTATAGGTGTTAACGACGCATCAATTTTTGCAGTGTAAAAATACTGAAAAATAAAAATGCCATGGTTAATACAATACTTAAACCTGTGGCAATATTGAGTAGTGCGCTTGACCAAAGCCCAATAGATAATGCCACTTGGCCTAATATAAAGGCAAACAAAACCATTTGTTTAGGAGAATTTGCCAACAGTCGTGCAGTCAAAGCAGGAATGACCAATAAAGCGCCCATGAGCAATGAACCTACTGCTCGAAGTGCAAGTACAGTAAACATGGCGAGTAAAAGCATAAACACTAAGCGCTGTAACTTTGCATTAACACCTTCACTAACAGCGATGTCAGTATCAATTGCAATTTGAATTTGAGGGGTCCAAAAGATATATAAAACTGCAATTGCTATAAAAATAACAGCAGAAAAGAGCGGTAAATCTGTCCAATTAATAGTGAGTAAGTCACCAAATAAATAACTTTGTAACTCAGGTCGAAGGAGTGGAAGTTGTTGAATTAACAATAAACCACTACAGAGCAATGTGGCTGAACATAAAGCCAATAGTGCATCATTGGGTAAGCGTCGGTCATGTAAAAACCATAAAATTGCGACCAATAACAAGGCTAAAAAAGACACGCCAAGCCATAAGGGTAAAGACAATAACCCTGCCACAGCAACTCCAAGCAAAGTGCCGTGTGCCATTGTATCTGCAAAAAAAGACATACGGCGCCATAACATAAGACAACCGAGTGGTGCAGTGAGAAAAATAAGTAAACTGCCCATGACCCATGCAGGGAGCAATAGTTGTAACCATTCGATCAAGATCTATATCTCCGCTTCGGGATGAATGTGAGGAGTAGAATCATGCTGGCATGTCGTTGGTGTATCGCCGTGGGCACAGTGATCATGATGATGCTGATAAAAAGTACGTTGAGTTCCAAAAATGGCTAAATATTCAGGATGCTGTTGTACATTTTCAGGTGAACCGCTACAGCAAATGTGTTTGTTTAAGCAAATAACACGATGTGTACCTTGCATGACCCATTGAAGATCGTGTGACACCATAATTACGGCACAGCCATAACGTTCGGGTAAAGTACGAACATAGGCGTATAGTTCAGCTTCAGATTGAATATCTAACCCTTGCATTGGTTCGTCTAAAACCAAAACGTGTGGTTGTCTAAGTAACGCACGTGCCAATAATACTCGTTGACGCTCACCGCCAGAGAGCAGTTGTACTTTGGCATCAAGTAATTTGTAAATGCCTGTTTCTTCAATGATTTGTTGTTTAATACGTGGTGAGCATTTTTCTAAAGCAAGTAGATCCTTCACACGCAAAGGTAAACTTAAAGACGGATGGAATTTTTGAGGGACATAAGACAGTTTTAAATGATTGGCTTTTTTTATATAGCCTTGATTTGGCTGGACAATGCCAAGCAATACTTTAATTAAAGTCGATTTACCTGCCCCATTTGGCCCAATAAGTGTCACAATTTCATTCTCATGGAGTGTGAAATCTACACCTGTAAGAATATGGCGTTCATCGAGCTGAACGTGAATATTATCTAAAGAAATCAGTTCAGACACTATGCGAGATTGCACTGGCGACATGTTCCTGAAATTTCAATGGTGGTATGATGAATGGTAAATTCATCTGAGCCTGCAAGCATAGATAATTGATTCAGCGCAGAATCTGCAGAAGCTTCTTTGACTGTTTTGCAATTTGAACAAATTAAAAAAGCAGCTTGATGTCCTTCTCTAGGGTGACAACATGGAATAAATGCATTAATAGAACTTAATCGATGAATCAAACCCATATCAAGTAAAAAATCTAAACTTCGATACACTGTCGGTGGGGCAGCAGGTTTATCTGAGGTATTTTTGATTTGCGCTAAAATATCATATGCCCCAATTGGGCCATGAGATTGTAAAATTAAAGAAAGTACTTCTTTCCTAAGCGGTGTAAGACGAGCATGATTTTGACTGCATAGATTTTCAGCTTCAAGCAGTCGAGTATCGATGTCTGCATGATCATGTACGCCATGCACTGTATTATCATGTGAATGAGTACATGATGCCATATAATTTACCTGACCTGAAATAAGAGATTTTGACGATATATTTTCGAAATTATATTAGCATATTTCTGATATATGTTACAGTATAACGTAAAATGTTATATTATAACGCTTAAAATCGTATGATTAACACAAATGAGATCGACCATGGCACGTTTAATTGCAGTATTGATGTTGGTTTTTTATAGCCATAGTCTTTGGGCAAAAGGATTTGTTGTTTCAATTCATCCATTATATCTGATTGCTCAAGAAGTCACCAAGGGAATTGAACAACCAGAGTTACTGTTGGGCAATCAATCCGGTCATGACATTCAGTTAACGCCTGAGAATCGTAAAAGTATACAAGATGCAGAGTTGATTATTTGGTTAGGTAAAGCACACGAAGCCCCTTTAAGCAAATTACTGACAGATAACCCTAAAGCGTTTTCACTGCTTTCATCGGGTGTGCTAAATACTTTACCGTTAAGAGATGTTAAAGGAAATACCATTGCTCAGTCTGTTGATAGTCATGTTTGGCTAGAGCCAAATAATGCAGTTAGAATTGCCTTTTTTATTGCAGCAACACGTTCTAAACAACATCCTGAACATAAAGAACAATACTGGGCCAATGCACGTGCATTTGCACAAAAATTTCTAATTGCAACACATCAATTTGGACAGCATAAAACACCGAGGAAATATTGGTCATACCATGATGCTTACCAGTATATTGAACGTCCATTAAACATTAAGCTTGCAGGTACACTCACCAATGACCCGCATGTGCCACCAACTGTCGCTCAAATTAAATACCTCAATGACAATAGACCTTATCCAAGTATGTGTTTATTGGCAGAGGGTGAAGCAAATCGAAGCCAATATCAAAAATTACAACCCATACAATTTCAGCCTGTTGATGAAAGTTTAAAAGGTGAAAATGATTTCATTCAAGCGTGGATTGATCTTGCACAAAAAATTCACCAATGTGTGCAAACATCAACCAAATCTTAAAAAATAGGCTTAACTTAAGCTTAAATTAAAAAAAACTCGCTTTTTACCAAAAAGGTGGCGCTAACCGTCGGAAAAGATTGCATGTTGAGGGGGGTGACTCTATAATGCCTGCGATTAAAAACGATCATGAGTTAAACTTTTGAACATTCATGTTAGGTGTCAGCCAAAATGGCTCAAGTAAAGCGTATGATAGACCTACGTTTTGCCAAAGCTCAGGTCTGTTTACAAGCATTAATGATTCCAGTATCAGCCTTTATTACATGGCTTTTGAAAGGTGGAGCGGCTGCAAAAAGTATTGCACTTGGTGCATTGGTTTGCTGGCTTGCATGTACCTATTTTTCATGGCAGTCCTTTCGGACCGCAGGAGCACGCGCTTCAAAGCAAGTGCTTTTTAATATGTATAAAGGAATGATGGGTAAGTTTGCGATTGTTATGATTGGATTTGCTTTAATTTTAAACAATGTGAAACCGTTGTCACCAATTGCATTGTTTTGTGGTTTTATACTTGTTCAGATGATGTCATGGGTTGCCCCTTTTTTGGTGTCTAGACGAACAAAATAAACAAGTATAAGCACATAAAATTGAATATTATTGGAGAGACACGAGATACCTTTGCAGTACGCAGTATTCGTTTCTCTTTTTCGTAATTGACATTGACCAGGTGTGATTTATGGCTGCTGAAGAACATGCCCTGACTTCGACCGAGTATATCAAGCATCACTTGACCAACATGACCTATGGCAAATTGCCAGATGGAACATGGAAATTGGCTGAGAGTGCAGAAGAAGCTCAACAGATGGGGTTTTCTGCTATTCACTTGGACTCAATGGGTTGGTCAATTGGCCTTGGGGTCATTTTTTGCTTTATTTTTTGGTTAGTTGCTAAAGCTGCAAATGCTGGCGTACCTACTAAACTACAAGCTGCTGTAGAAATGATTGTTGAGTTCGTTGATTCAAATGTTCGAGATACCTTTCATGGTAAATCTCGCCTGATCGCCCCACTTGCACTGACCATTTTCGTGTGGATTTTCCTCATGAACTTGATGGATTTGATTCCTGTTGACTTTATTCCATATCTAGCACAGGTCATCGGTGCAAATGTATTTGGTATGGACCCACATCACGTATACATGAAAATTGTTCCAACTACAGACATCAATGTGACTTTAGGTATGTCGTTGTCTGTGTTTGCATTAATTATTTTTTATGGTGTACGTGAAAAAGGTGTAGGTGGTTTTGTTGGCGAGTTTGCACTCAACCCATTTAACCCAAGTAATTTGTTTTTTAAAGTATTGCTTATTCCAGTAAACTTAGTTTTAGAATTAGCAACTTTCCTAGCAAGACCAGTTTCATTGGCGCTACGACTCTTTGGTAACATGTATGCAGGTGAATTAATTTTCATTCTGATTGCACTATTACCATGGTGGGCACAATGGGCACTGTCTGTGCCGTGGGCAATCTTCCACATTCTTGTAATTACGCTGCAAGCTTTTGTATTTATGATGCTTACAATCGTTTACTTGAGTATGGCAAGCGAAAAACATTAATGGTATTGCCTAACTGTATTAATAGGGTTAGGCGTAATTTATATTTTAATTTGGTATAACCTAACCTCTGAGGATTTTTTCATGGAATTAGTAGTTGGATTATCTGCGATTGCAGTAGCTCTTTTAATTGCACTTGCAGCACTAGGTACTGGTATTGGCTTTGCATTGTTAGGCGGTCGTTTTCTAGAAGCAGTTTCACGTCAACCTGAACTTGCACCACAACTTCAAACACGTATGTTTATTGTTGCGGGTCTTCTTGATGCGATCCCTATGATCAGTGTTGGTATTGGTCTATTCATTCTTTTTGCTAATCCGTTTGTTGGCTTAGTAGGTTAATTCGTATATTCCAAAATTATGTGATTGAGGAATTGCAATGAATATCAACTACACATTATTTGGTCAAGCAATTGCATTTTTAGTTTTCGTCATATTTTGCATGAAGTTTGTTTGGCCACCACTAATCAATGCGATTAGTGAACGTCAACGTCGAATCGCTGATGGCTTAAACGCTGCTGAAAAAGCAAAAGCAGATCTTGCTGATGCACAGGCTCAAGTGAAAAATGAACTTGATGCAGCAAAAGTTCAGGCAGCACAATTGATTGAACAAGCGAATCGTCGTGCAAATCAATTGGTTGAAGAAGCACGTACACAAGCAACTGCTGAAGGTGAACGTATTCGTCAACAGGCGCAAGAAAATGCTGATCAAGAGATCAATGCTGCTCGCGAACAATTACGTCAACAAGTTGCTGCTTTGGCAGTAGATGGTGCAGAAAAAATTCTTAACCAAAATGTTGATGCAGAAGCTCACAATGCCATGCTGACTCAGCTGGCTGCGAAACTCTAAGAGAGGCGAGATATGTCTGAACTCTTGACGTTGGCACGCCCGTACGCTAAAGCAGCATTTTCTTATGCTGCTGAGCAAGGTGTAACTGACAATTGGTCAAATGCATTACAAATGCTCAGTGCTGCGGTGCAAGACGAAGCATTTTCCGCTTATTTGAACCGTCCTGAGATGACTCCGGAAGGGCAATTAAAGCTTCTTACGCACGTTTTAGGTGAAGCACAATCAGAAGCACTATCAAAATTCATCTTACTTTTGGCTGAAAATGACCGTTTGGCATTGCTTCCACAAGTATTAACTGAATACGAAGAGCTCAAGTCACAACGCAATAAAATTGTTGATATCGATATTGAATCAGCATTTCCGTTGACAGCAGTACAAGAACAGTTACTGATTCAAGCGTTAGAAAAACGCTTTAATAGTGGTGTGAAAGTATCTGTGAGCGTTAACCCTGCACTCATTGCAGGTGTTGTGATTCGTGCAGGTGATCAAGTGATAGATGATTCTGCGTTGAGCAAGCTTGAGAAAATGCGGACTCGTCTTCTTGCCTAAAGCAAAAGACTGAACTAATACAAGATTGAGGAATAGCGCAATGCAACAACTGAATCCATCCGAGATCAGTGCGCTCATTAAACAGCGTATCAGCGATCTGGACACTAGCGCAACTGCGAAGACTGAAGGCACGATTGTAAAAGTGTCTGACGGTATCGTGCGTATTCACGGCCTTGCTGATGCAATGTACGGTGAAATGATCGAATTTGACGGCGGCTTATTTGGTATGGCACTGAACCTAGAACAGGATTCAGTGGGTGCCGTTGTCCTAGGTAATTACCTTGGCCTTCAAGAAGGTCAAAAAGCACGTTGTACAGGCCGCGTATTAGAAGTTCCAGTTGGTCCTGAACTTCTAGGTCGTGTGGTTGATGCTTTGGGTAACCCAATTGATGGGAAAGGCCCAATTGATGCAAAATTAACAGATGCTGTTGAAAAAGTAGCACCTGGTGTAATTTGGCGTCAAAGCGTAGATCAACCTGTTCAAACAGGTTATAAATCAGTAGATACCATGATTCCTGTAGGCCGTGGTCAGCGTGAGTTGATCATTGGTGACCGCCAAACAGGTAAGACAGCAATGGCGATTGATGCCATTATTGCGCAAAAGCAATCTGGTATTAAATGTGTTTACGTTGCAATTGGTCAAAAACAATCGACCATTGCAAACGTTGTACGCAAGTTAGAAGAAACAGGTGCAATGGCATATACCACTGTGGTTGCTGCTGCTGCTGCTGACCCTGCTGCAATGCAATACCTTGCACCGTATGCTGGTTGTACGATGGGCGAATACTTCCGCGATCGTGGTGAAGATGCATTAATTATTTATGATGATTTGTCGAAACAAGCTGTTGCTTATCGTCAAATTTCATTGCTACTTCGTCGTCCACCAGGCCGTGAAGCGTACCCAGGTGATGTATTCTATCTTCACTCACGTCTATTAGAGCGTGCATCTCGTGTATCTGCCGATTATGTTGAGCAGTTCACTAAAGGTGAAGTGAAAGGTAAAACAGGTTCACTGACTGCACTGCCAATTATTGAAACACAAGCAGGTGACGTATCTGCATTCGTTCCAACAAACGTGATCTCAATTACAGATGGTCAGATCTTCTTAGAAACATCATTATTTAATGCAGGTATTCGTCCTGCGGTAAATGCGGGTATTTCTGTATCACGTGTTGGTGGTTCTGCGCAAACGAAAATTATCAAGAAACTCTCTGGTGGTATTCGTACAGCACTTGCACAATATCGTGAGCTTGCAGCATTTGCTCAATTTGCATCAGATCTTGATGAAGCAACACGTAAACAGCTTGAACATGGTCAACGTGTGACTGAGCTTATGAAGCAAAAACAATATGCTCCATACTCAATCGCTGACCAAGCAGTGTCAATTTATGCTTCAAACGAAGGCTACATGACTGATGTTGAAGTCAACAAAATTGTAGCATTTGATACCGCATTAATTGCATACTTCCGTTCAGAACATGCTGAATTAATGCAACAAATTGATGCAACTGGTAAATACGACAAAGACATCGAAGCTGCACTTAAAGCCGGTATTGAGAGCTTTAAAGCAACTCAAACTTACTAAGTTTTTCACGGATCAATGTTCGAAGGCTTTGATTTAAAGCTTTCGAACAGTAGGTTATTAAGCATATGGCAAATTTAAAAGAAATTCGCGCCAAAGTAGCCAGCATTAAAAACACGCAAAAAATTACGCGTGCAATGCAAATGGTCGCTGCTTCAAAAATGCGTCGTGCGCAAGATCGTATGGCCGTAGGGCGTCCGTATGCCGAAAATATGCACCGTGTTATTGCTCACTTGGTACAGGCTAATCCTGAATACAAACACCGTTACATGATAGATCGTCCTGTAAAACGCGTTGGTTATATCATCGTGTCTTCAGACCGTGGTCTAGCAGGTGGTTTAAACATTAACTTGTTTAAAAAAGTAGTTCAGCATGTTCAGCAACAAAAAGAGCAATCAATTGAAGTTCAATTTGCTTTAATTGGTCAAAAAGCGGTGTCTTTTTTTAATAGCTACGGTGGCAAAGTACTTGGTGCAACCACGCAAATTGGTGATGCACCAACATTAGATCAGCTTTCTGGTTCAGTACAAATCATGCTTGATGCTTTCGACAAAGGCGAGTTAGATCGTATCTACCTTGTGTCGAATGGTTTTGTCAATGCAATGACACAAAAGCCAAAAGTTGAGCAACTTGTTCCTTTAGCGCAGGCAGACGAAGGCGAAGAACTAAACCGTAATTATGGTTGGGACTATATCTATGAACCAAATGCAGAACAACTGCTAAATGGTTTATTGGTTCGCTACATTGAGTCGGTGGTTTATCAGGGTGTGATTGAAAATATCGCATGTGAGCAATCTGCACGTATGGTTGCAATGAAAGCAGCAACTGACAATGCAGGTCAGCTTATTAAAGACCTACAACTCGTTTATAACAAGCTGCGTCAAGCCGCGATTACTCAGGAAATCTCTGAGATCGTTGGTGGTGCCGCTGCCGTTTAACAATATTGAAATTTGAATTGAGGAGACAGCAATGAGTAGCGGTCATATCATTCAGATCATCGGCGCGGTTATCGACGTCGAGTTTGAACGAAACAGTGTTCCTAAAATCTATGATGCGCTTCATGTTGATGGTACTGAAACTACTTTAGAAGTTCAGCAGCAGCTTGGTGATGGCGTCGTACGTACAATTGCAATGGGATCAACAGAAGGCCTTAAACGTGGTCTAACTGTAACCAATACTAATGGCCCAATTTCTGTACCTGTTGGTGACGGAACATTAGGTCGTATTATGGATGTATTAGGTCGCCCTATTGATGAAGCAGGTCCAGTTGAGGCATCATCTCATCTACCAATTCATCGTCCAGCGCCTTCTTATGCAGAACAAGCTGCATCGACTGACTTACTAGAAACTGGTATTAAAATCATTGACTTACTTTGCCCATTTGCAAAAGGTGGTAAAGTTGGTTTATTTGGTGGTGCCGGTGTTGGTAAAACTGTAAACATGATGGAGTTAATCAACAACATTGCAAAAGCGCACAGTGGTTTATCTGTGTTTGCTGGTGTTGGTGAGCGTACTCGTGAAGGGAATGACTTCTATCATGAAATGAAAGATTCCAACGTACTTGATAAAGTAGCGATGGTTTACGGTCAGATGAATGAGCCACCAGGTAACCGTTTACGTGTTGCACTGACTGGTTTGACCATGGCTGAATACTTCCGTGATCAAAAAGATGAAAATGGTAAAGGCCGTGATGTCTTATTGTTTGTTGATAACATCTACCGTTATACACTAGCGGGAACAGAAGTATCTGCACTACTAGGTCGTATGCCATCTGCTGTAGGTTACCAACCAACACTTGCAGAAGAAATGGGTGTATTACAAGAGCGTATTACTTCGACTAAATCAGGTTCGATTACATCTATTCAAGCGGTATATGTACCTGCCGATGACTTAACAGATCCATCACCTGCAACAACATTTGCTCACTTAGATGCAACTGTTGTATTGAGTCGTGATATTGCATCTCAAGGTATTTATCCTGCAATTGATCCACTTGACTCAACATCACGTCAATTAGATCCATTGGTTGTTGGTCAAGAGCACTATAGCATTGCACGTGAAGTGCAAAATATCTTACAGCGTTACAAAGAACTAAAAGATATTATTGCTATTTTGGGTATGGATGAATTGGCTGAAGAAGATAAATTGGTAGTTTACCGTGCGCGTAAAATCCAACGTTTCTTCTCTCAACCATTCCACGTTGCTGAAGTATTTACTGGTGCACCTGGTAAATTGGTACCGCTTAAAGAAACGATTCGTGGCTTTAAAGGTCTTCTCGCTGGTGAATACGACCATATTCCAGAACAAGCGTTCTATATGGTGGGTGGCATTGACGAAGTGATTGCTAAGGCTGAGAAACTCTAATAAGGAGATCATCTCATGGCAACGATGCAATGTGATGTCGTAAGTGTTAGTGAATCGTTATTCTCTGGCACAGTGACTATGTTGATTGCTAAAGGTGTGGGTGGTGAACTCGGTATTATGCCAAGTCACGCTCCGCTTGTAACTTTGCTAAAACCTGGTCCAATACGTGTTGTGCTTGAAAATGGTAAAGAAGAAGTCATTTATGTGTCTGGTGGTGTATTAGAAGTACAACCTCACGTAGTTACTGTTCTTGCCGATACAGCCGTCCGTGCAGAAAACTTAGATGAAGTGGCAATTTTAGAAGCACGTAAACATGCTGAACAATTGCTAGCAAATCAAAAGAATGATTTGGATGCCGCAGCAGCGTTAGCATCTCTGTCAGAAGTTGCAGGACAACTTGAAACCATTCGTAAAATGAAGCATCGTGCAATGTAAATTGTTGATGTGAAAAAAGCCACTCAATCATGAGTGGCTTTTTTTATGTCTATTTGTTTTTGCATGTGATAAATATACGTTACTATACATTCAAAATTCGAGAAGAAAATGACTGAATTTAAGTCGGTAGATGGAGTCACGTATCATGTTAAAAATGAACTTGAAGTGATTGAAATAGATAATCAATTTTGTAATGCAATCATTTCATTACAAGGCGCACAAATATTAGAGTTTAAATCAAACAAAATGATAAATTCTAAAGGTTTACTTTGGACATCTTCTTTAAATACATATCAACAAGGTAAAGCAATTCGTGGTGGTATTCCATTTTGTTTTCCTTGGTTTGGCGGGCATAAAATACATCATGATTATCCTGCCCATGGTTTTGCTCGTTATCTTCCATGGCAGTTAATAGATGTAATTTATGCAGAAAAAAAAGGTCATGAGTTGGTGTTTCAATTAAAAGATACAGCGCATACTCGTCATTTATGGAATCATTCATTTCAATTACAGATGAAAATTTGTTGTCAAGATAAGCTAACTTTACATTTTGAAATCATCAATACGGGTGATATAGAGTTTGAATATGAATTTGTTTGGCACAGTTACTTTCCTGTAGATATTTATCATGCCAAAATCAAGGGATTGCATCAGACAGCATATATTGATCAATTAAAACATATGCAAGATGATGTACAAACAGAAGAATATATTGAAATAGAAAAAGAAATGGACAGAATTTATCCAAAAACAAAAGGAGTATTTAAAATTAGTTCGGGTCAAATGCCTACGATTTATGTCAAAAGTAATGCTAAAAGTGCAGTTGTTTGGAATCCATGGTTAACTAAAGCACAACGTTTGGCAGATGTGGGAGATCAGGCATGGCAAGATTTTGTGTGTTTAGAATCAGGCCAAATAAAAGATGCTAGTATGAAACTAGCACCTAATGCATCTGCTACATATGAGTTAATCATTTCTGATCATGACATGATATGAGCTTATTTTGCTAATTCAATTTCAATACACTTGAGAAACTCAGAGTCACTTGCAAGGGTGTCTGGTGAAAAGCGCGCAACAACATCACCATTTTTACCCACGATAAATTTTTCAAAGTTCCATAAAACTTCTGGTTCATCTGCTACATCAATGGATGCACTTTTCAGCTTTTCAGCAAATGCTTGTCCACCAATACGATGTGGCTGTGCATCAGTCAAGTATTGATATAGCGGATGTTTATCTTCACCAACGACAGAAATTTTGGAAAATAAAGGAAAATCAACTTTATAATTCAATGAGCAAAATTCTTCAATTTCATCATCAGATGCAGGCTCTTGTTGTAAAAAGTTATTGGCAGGGAAGCCAAGAACAGTTAATCCACTTGATTTCTTATCATGAAACAATGTCTGTAACCCTTCGTACTGAGGGGTTAAGCCACATTTAGATGCAGTATTGACAATGACTAAAACATGTCCTTGATAGTCTTTTAAACTGCTATTTTGTCCTTTAATATTTTTAACAGGAATATCATAAATTTTTGCCATGGAATCATCCTTTCATTGAGAGCATGAGTTACTTGTGTGAAAAAATAATTATGTGAGATAAGTTTATGATTTGATATATACGCTCTGTAAATTTTTCAATATTCATTTACAACTAATATTAGTTATCATTATTTTTTATGCAAACGAGTGAGTAGTGACATGAATATGTCATAAAATTGCGTTTAAATACCGCTTTAAGTTTGATAATGATCAATATATAGGGGTGAGTATCTCATGATACATAAGAAAAAATTACTTTCAGTATTAACTTTACTGCTTGGATATTCAACATGGTCTATTGCACATGCCGACCATCAGGATTTAATTGCACCCCAAGCAAAAGGTGATGTATCTCAATTTTCAGGTGCAACACGCTTGAAAGAAGAACGCAGTCAAGCTTTAAAAGCGGCTATTAGTCAACGTCATGTAAAAAATGTGATTTTAATTATTGGTGATGGAACCAGTGACTCTGAAATTACCAGTGCACGTAATTATATCAAAGGTGCAAGTGGTTATTTTCCTGGTATAGATGCTTTGCCATTTACAGGCAGTTATACCACTTATGCATTGAATAAAGATAAAAGTATTGAATATGTGACAGATTCTGCAGCTTCAGCATCTGCATGGGCAACAGGTGTAAAAACGTATAATGGTGCTTTAGGGATTAATATTTATGATCAGCCACAAACATCAATATTAGCACTTGCAAAGAAAGCGGGTTATGCAACAGGTAATGTAACAACGTCTGAATTACAAGATGCAACACCTGCAGCACTAATATCACATGTACCAAAACGTAAATGTTATTCACCATCATCAACCACTAAATTATGTCCAAAAGAGGCACTAGAAAATGGTGGATTAGGTTCAATTTCTGAACAATTACTAGATGCCCGTGCCGATGTAACTTTTGGTGGTGGTATGAAATCTTTCCAAGAAAAAGCAACAGCAGGAAAATTTCAGGGTAAGAGTTTGTTAGAACAGGCTCAAACTGAAAACTATCAAATTGTTACTGACAAATCAGAACTAGATCGAGTCGTGATTGCAAATCAAAAACAACCTGTACTTGGTGTATTTGCATCGGGGAATTTGGCTGTACGATGGGTGGGCCCAGAAGCAACACATGGTGGAAATGAAAAACCTGCCGAGCGCTGCCAACCGAATCCTGAATACAAAGCTTCGACACCAACGTTAAAAGAAATGACAGATAAAGCGATTAATTTGCTAAAAACCAATCCAAAAGGTTTTTTCTTACAAGTTGAAAGCGCATCGATTGATAAACGTAACCATGAAGCAGACGCATGTGGACAAATTGGTGAAACTTTAGCACTTGATGAAGCCGTACAATCAGCATTGGCATTTGCGAAAACTCATCCAGATACCTTAATTATTTTAACGGGCGACCATGCACATACCAGTCAAATTGTGCCTTTAGACTCGCCAAGCCCAGGTAAAACGGTCAAATTATTAACGCAAGACAATGCACCAATGGTACTTAATTACGCAACTTCTGACAAAGGAAGTCAAGAGCATACAGGTTCTCAAGTACGTGTTGCTGCACATGGGCCAAGAGCTGCAAATATTGTTGGTTTAACAGACCAAACAGATCTGTTTTTCATTATGAAAGATGCACTTAAAATTAAGTAACTCATTTATATAAAAATATCTCTCAAATGTAATGTTTATATTTGGGAGATTTTGAGAAAAAATATTTTTTTAAAAAATACAATATATTTTATGTTAATTCATATACTATAGTAGTGTGTATCTTATTTTGTATAAGTTTTACACAAATTAGAAGTATTTTAGCATTATGATATAAAAAAGCTTTATTTTTCTCGTAATTTTTAACGAGTTCTAGCTACACCGGCTTTTTATCATTTTATATCTCATAGAGGTAGACAGCATATACCTCTAAATTTTAGGAGTTTTATAAATGACAGTTTTAAAGAATAAGATATTATGTTCAGTACTTATGTATTCTACCGTCAGTCTATTAAGCACAGCTTATGCAGCAGATACCTTACAAAAAATTAAAACAAGTGGCAAAATTACACTCGGCTACTCTGAATCGTCAGAGCCTGTTTCATATGCAGTAGCTGGTAAGCCTTTAGGATATGCTCTTGATACTTGCCATAATATTGCCAATGAAATCAAAAAAGAATTACAAATACCAAACTTAAAAATAGAATATAAAAAAGTAACGGCTGAACAACGTATTCCTGAAGTCACTTCAGGTCAGATTGATTTAGTTTGTGATACGACAACCAATACAAAAGATCGACAAAAAGAGATTGGCTTATCTATTAACTATTTTGCAGCTGAGGTACGCTTCGCTGTAAAAAAAGACTCAAATATTAAAGATATACAAGATTTGAATGGTAAATCGGTGGTGACTACGAAAGGAACAACCTCTGAAAAGCATATTTTGCATATAGAAAAATCAAAAAATATTATGCTCACGACTTCTTATGGTAAAAACCATACAGAAGCATTTTCTATGTTTGCATCTGGAAAAGTGACTGCTTTTTTACAAAATGAGTCGATTTTGGCAAGTTATATTGCAAAATCACCGAATCCAAAAGATTTTATTATTCTTGGTGGTCAAGCTTTAGCGGTAGAGCCTTATGCTATTGTATTTGCTAAAGACGACAGTAAACTTAAAACGGTTGTAGATAAAGTAATTTTAAACATGTGGACGTCAGGTCAAATGGATCAGTTATATAAAAAATGGTTCCAATCGCCGATTCCACCACAAAACATTAATTTAAATATGCCACAAAGCCAAATTTTTAAGTATTTAAAAACACATCCAAATAATAGTGGCATTGTATTATAAGACCGATATGAAAAAAATGTATCACTGTTAAGTGAATCTACATTTAAAAAAAGCGCTTTAATAAACAGTGAGGGATACTGAATATTAGAGGGCTTTTTTTTATATTTTAGATTGCATGATCATCTACTTATAGTTATTAACTATCATCATTATCGTTTTTCTCATAAAAATTGGATCTATATTTGTTAAAAAGTATAGCGCAATAGTATTTGACTATGACTAGATGTCTCTTTTTTATACAGCACAGTGCAGACTTATGACCAATAAAGTGTAGAGCTTGACAGATTTTCTATATAAAAAACGTATAAATAGCGGAAATTGGCTTTCATTAAAGTATTCTTTATATAAATTTAGTTATAGTTTAAAACTATTTTTAAAAGAGGCATTTTTTGCACATAATCTAATCCATAGTGATTCAGTCGGATATCACTCACCAGTTAACCCTCTGATGTGTATTAACGCACATCATTTTCAAGCCCAGCTAACTCATTTTCAGCTGGGCTTTTTTTATGCACGAATAATTGTTCCTGTACGCGCATCAATAATACGACTCGGTTCAGAAAATGATCCTAGTTCTCCATCAATGTATGTGACTTGATCTTGAAAATAATCTTTTGCACTCTTTAATGATGTTGCAGGTATGGCACCTGCAGGGTTAGCACTTGTTGAAACAATAAAATGACCAAATGCTCGACATACAGAATGACATAGTGGGTGCTGTGTTACACGAACAGCAACACTATGATGCTCACCTGTAATCCATTGAGGAATACTTGCATCGGAAGGTAATAGCCACGTAGTCGCTTTAGAGCCTATATGTTGTTGACTCCAGCTTGCCATAATGCGTTGTTGAATGTGGAGATCTAATGATTTGAATAAATGTTCCACTTGGGAGATATCGCTGGCCAATAAAATGACCCCTTTTTCAATAGGGCGCTGTTTTAAAGTGAGTAGTTTTTGAAATGCTTGTTCATTGAGTGGGTCACAGCCGAGCCCCCAAACCGCTTCCGTAGGGTAAGCAATCACTTTTCCTTGCTTCAAGTCATTGACGGCTTGAGTAATTGTTGGCTCAAGTGGCATGTGTATTCCTTAGACCGATGAGAGAGTGTGTTTAAAGTACAACCCAAATTGTTGCACGCATAAACCTTCAAGTTCAAGCTCCATAAGATTTGAAAGAAGTGTACTCGTAGGTATTTGTGTTTTAGCAAAAATCTCATCAAGATCTTGCCCTTGCCAAGATAATGCGTGATAAGTGGCACTTAAATGTATTGGAATATCGCTAGAGCTTTGAGGTAATTCTGTTTGAGATGCATTTTTTTCGATATGCCAATGCGTAGGTAGTGCAATATCTTCTAAAATTTGTGTTGGATGATCAACTAAAATCGCTCCATCACGAATCAGTTGATGACAGCCTTGATAGTGCGCATCATAAATATGCCCCGGTGTTGCAAAAATCAATTTCCCTTGTTCAGCCGCTGCTTTGGCCGTAATTAAAGAGCCACTATTTAAAGATGCTTGTGTCACCAATACAGCCAAGCTAAGCCCACTGACAATGCGATTACGGCGAGGAAAGTGATGTTGTAGAGGTGGGGTAAATGGTAAAAATTCAGTAACAATTGCCCCTTTATGACGAAGTATTTGTTCTTTAAGTGAGGTGTTTGATTTAGGGTAGGTGGTATCTATCCCTGTTGCGATGACAGCAATGGTTCTATGGTGTTGTAAAGCTGCATCATGCGCTGCTTGATCTACACCACTAGCAAGTCCACTGGTAATTGTAAATCCTGCTTCAGCCAAAAAATATGAAAAATCATAACTGATTTGCATACCCGCTTTCGATGCTTTTCGGCTACCAACAATAGAAATTTGGGGTGTGTTGAGTAAATCAGCACAACCTTGACCCAATAAAATGGGTGGGCAGTCTGAGTAATGTAAGAGTTGCTGAGGGTAATATGGATCTTGGGTTGTACAAACAAAGTCACATTGATGGCAAATAATATCGATCAATGTTTGAAACTGTGCTTGTGAGTCAGGTTGTTGAAACTCTCTTGCACGTTCTATATGATTTTTATGAATCTTAAGTGTAGACCATTGCATTAAGTTTTTAGGGTCAAGTACAGCATCAATATGACCAAAGTGATTTACTAATTTGTGGTAACTCGCTAAGGAATGTTGCACGAGATACCACAAAGTAATCACTTGGTATTGATGTCTAGATAATTGCACAGACATAAATCGATTACTAATTACTCAGGAGCTTGTATTTTAGCACCTAATTGAATAGGAATACGGCTCTTTAAAACGTAACCATAGCTAATATGATTGAATGTTCTAAAGACCATAAGTTCACCTATGGTTTCGGTAGGGAGCTGTTGATGAATGTTTAGATCACGACTAATGACTGCAGTTTGAGTAATATTAAACACTTGTCCTACTTCAACGCCTTGATCACTGCCTTGATCGATCGTCACAATACTGTGTTTTGCTGCATCACCGATACTACCTGCCACTCGAATAATACGACCACTGCTAATTAAGGCTGGTGTTGGTGTGAAAGTCGTGAGTAAACTGTTGTTTTGCTCGGGTAAAACCAGATCTTTTTGTTTGACTTCTTCGTTATAGGTTTTAGTCAACTCTAAGGTTGCAATATCTTGCTGAATATCTGTCACTACGCCTGAAGCTGTTTGAATAAGCTCGGTGCCAGCATTGATTGTTTTTTTATCGTCACGATGAAGAATATACGGTTGCGTGGTTTTATATACTGCATAACGCTGACCGATATTGAGCCCTTGACCAGAAACATAGACTTTTTGTCCAAGCGCAGAAGACAGGCGTCCATTTTCAGACCCTATAATATAGGGGGTGTGTTTTATCGATTCTGCAGAAACGATATTGGCACGATTTAGCCAGACTTGAATATCTTTTAATGGAATAAGAGGAATTGCATCAGATAACGCTTGTACGCGCACTCTTGGTAATATTTCGGTGGTTTTTAAACCTGCTGCACGAGAAACGATACCGCTACAGCCATCACCTTCGTCTTTGCCAATCAGTGTATTGTTTTGATCTTTACAAATGAGCAAGCGGTCATTGGGATAAATTAAATTTGGATTTTTAATATGACTATTTTTAACCCAGATTTGTGGCCATAACCAAGGTTTTTGTAAAAACAACCCTGAAATATGCCAAAGCGTATCGCCTTTTTTTACCACATATACATTCGGTGCTGTTGAATTTAGATGGACAGGTGCTGCTGTAACATGTGATGCCACGAACACACTTCCCAAAACTAAAGATGAAACAAGTGCTTTTGCAGTCATCTGTTGAATCAGCTGTTTCTTTTTATACTGAAAAACTGCCCCAATATGATCAAAATTTTTTTTCATCTGTGTAATGCTCAAAACGATAGTGGTGAGATTCAGTTATAATAGCTAAAATTGTGGTTAATATTCTAGCAAGAAACGATTTTATCGTAATGATTTATGCAAATTTTAAGGAGGGCACATGGCCTTACTACCAATTCTTAGCTTTCCTGACCCACGTCTACGCATAATTGCTAAGCCAGTAGAGCAAGTAACAGCAGAAATCCGTACCTTAGCACAAGATATGTTCGATACGATGTACGATGCGCCAGGTATTGGTTTAGCTGCAACACAAATTGATCAGCATATCCAGCTTATTGTAATGGATTTATCTGAAAATAAAGACCAACCGATGGTTTTTATTAATCCTAAAGTGACTCCTTTGACGGATGAAATGCAACAGTATGAGGAAGGCTGTTTGTCTATTCCTCAAGTCTATGACAAAGTTGAACGACCTGCTCGAGTACGTATAGAGTACACTGACTTAGAAGGACAACATATTGATACTGAAGCAGATGGACTACTGGCCGTGTGTATTCAACATGAAATGGACCATTTAAACGGAAAACTTTTTGTTGATTACTTGTCGCCATTGAAGCGTCAGCGTGCTCGTGAAAAGGTTGAAAAGTACGTTCGTCAATGTGAAAAAAAGAGTAATACGAAAACTTAGTGAATGTATATAATTTCTGAGGCTTCTAATATGTATATATTAGGTGCCTCAAGTCATGAATAAAAAATACACCTGAAGATGAATATTGATTGATTTATTAAATAGTAATCATTAACATTACGTTTTTTATTACAGTAATGTTTCAATTTGAGTATTCAGCAGAAATTTCACGCCATATTATATTTTGCAATATTTCTGATTTGCCTGATTACTCATTTATTTTTCATATACTTAATATTTAATGAAAGTGTTTTCTTTGCTAAAACAAAGCAAGCGACCGCTTTAAAAAATACTGTGCAAGGGGCAAATCCTATACATGTTCGTTGGCAGCGTTCAACGGAAATATTGTCTAAAGAAAACCGACCAAAACCAATTCAGCAAAAGAGGGTTCAGTCACAACAGCACACTGTTGATCAAAGACATTCTGTTATAGCAACACAAGTGAGTCCACGAGTGACTGCACGTGTAGACAATAAACACATAGACTCATCATCTGAAAATCCAACAAATCCAACAAATCCAACAAATCCAACAATAGAAAAACATATTACGTCGTTTAATGAGATGCCTGTGTCGGTACCACAACATTCATTAGAAAAAGAAAAGCGAGTATCAGTTTCACCATCTATAGATGAAACATCAGAACAGGTGCAAGCAGTCGAAAAAACGATGCAATCTACAGCAACGCCTTCTCGTGATGTACAAATTAGTGATGTACAAATTATCAGTCGTCAAGTCAGTTATCCAAGTCGTGCACGTGCCTTAGGGGTTGAAGGACGAGTAAAAGTAAAATTTGATATTTCAAATCGAGGCACAGTTAAAAATATTCAGATTCTTGAAGAGGCACCCAAAGGCCTTTTTGTAAATGATCTTGTGCAAGAAATGGCACGTTGGCGATATCACGTTACACAGGGTGTAACAGATCAAATGGTTCATATTGTCTTTCGTTTAGATGGGCGAGTTGTGGTTGAAAATCCATAGATAATTATTTTTTGTCAGTAGGGGAAGTGAAAATACTCATGAATAGAAGCGTATATACCTTTTTAGTTTTTGGTGCATTAGTAAATGCTGCATACGCTGAAGAAAAAGCACTAGTATCAGATGAAGACACTATTGTGGTTCGATCTACACCCACCAGTCAAAGTATGGGTACACAAATCATTACTGCAACACAAATTGCAAAAATGCCAACACGTAACGGTTCTATTACTGAATTGCTTAAAAACAATCCCAATGTACAGTTTTCAAATCAATCAGATAATAGTAATACTCCCGGTGAATTACAGCCTGAAAATGTATCATTTCATGGTGAGAAATTTTATCAAAATAGTTATTTGATTGATGGCTTATCTAATAATAATACCATTAATCCCGGTGCAAATAATGGTGAGTTATCCAATAGCCCCGATGGTTATTCACCAACAGATTTACCTGCAGGTGGTACACAAAGTTTTTGGATTAATGCTGAGTTGATTGCTTCAGCAGAAGTGTTTGATTCTAATATTTCTGCTAAATATGGTGGTTTTACTGGTGGTGTAGTCGATGCAAAGTTAAAAGATCCAGATTTAAATAAACCATCAGGCCGTATCTCTTTTCGTACCACTAACCATCATTTAACAGAATATCATGTTGATGATCGTATTCATGAAGCATTTGAGCAAGCAACGAGCTTAACGTATCAACCTCAATTTACTAAAAAGTTTTATACAGCAACGATTAACCAACCCCTATCCGATCAAGCAGGTATTATTTTTTCATATAACCGACAAGAGTCGGATATTCCTTTTTACCATAGTGTGTTGGGGAAATGGGAAGATCAAAATAGAAAGTCTGAAAACTTTTTACTTAAAGGAAGTTATTTGTTAGCAAATGGCGATACTTTACGTGCTACAGCAATGTATTCACCTCACGAGTCAACATATCCAAAAAAAGATGTTGAAGACGGTGCATTTACCAATACAGGAGGAGGGTATCGCTTTAACTTAGAGTGGAATCATTTAGCACAGTGGGGCAAAGTAACGAGTCTGATTGGGTATCAGTTTGAAGAAAACGATATTCAACATGAATCAGACTACTATGCTAGTTGGTACAATCGTTACCAAAATACAAACTCTAAAAGCATTTCTTGGAACTCAACAGGATCAGCATCGACAGCAACACGTCTAGGATATTATGGGGGGTCTGGTCATTTTGCCACTGAAAAAAGTAGCTTAACTGCAAAACAAGATTATGAGCTAAAGCCAATACAGTGGGGACAGACACAACATCAAATTGATCTAGGTTGGAACATAGACAACTACAGTGCCCGTTATCAAAGGTTTGGCGATGTGATTTCAAGTCGTGGAACATCCACATGGAGTACGGCAACTGTTTGTCAAGCAGGCGATGTACTGTGTTTAGAGGGTGAACAATATTTTAAAAACCGTACTTTGTACCCTGCACGTGTAGTTAAAGGCAACTACACCAATATTGCAGCATATTTACAAGACAGTATGCGATGGAATAATTTCGAAGTTACAGCAGGTATGCGGTTATCTTATGATGATTATTTAAGTAACTTAAATATATCGCCTAGATTATCGGGTTCTTTCGATGTATTTGGTGATCACAAAACGCGATTATTTGCAGGTGCAAACCGTTATCATGCCCAAAGCTTATTGGCTTATAAACTTCGTCAAGGAATCAGTGAGTACTACGTGCAAAGTCGTACAAATGCAAGTAGTGCATGGACGACAGGCACCTTGACTAAAGCATCATATGATTATGATATTTCAACCTTAAAAACGCCATATAGTGATGAGTTAAATCTGGGTATTTCACAGCGTATAGCAGATACGGTATGGACTTTAAAATATGTTAACCGCCAAGGTCGAGATCAGTTTGGGCGCAATAATGCAACAGCCGCTGATGGGCAAAAATATTATTACCTGTCTAACGAAGGTAAAACGAAAGGTAATACAGTATCACTAAACATTGAACCAATCAGCCCGTATGCTTTTAAATATATTGACTTAACATGGTCATTTAATGCCAGTTACAGCAACAATAAATCTAGCTCACAAACTTATTATGATGTCAGTAACACCGATGAAAACATGGTGGTATTTGACAATAAGCTGATGCAACGTGGTGACATGGATGCCCTTGATTATAGTACGCCGTGGAAAGCATATTTTAATGTAGATATGACTGTACCACGCTGGAACTTCAATTGGACACAGCGTTTAGGTTACACCTCGGGTTATAAATCATATTCAACATCAACACTCATTTGTGATGGTACAGGTCTTTGTGGTAACTACGTTGGAAATGCAACGCTGTATACACCTGTAAAATATAAAAATTATGTATCTTACGATTGGCGTTTTAGTTATACCAAACCAATGTTTAAAACTCAAAGTCTAGAGCTGACAGTAGATGTAATGAATGTATTTAACACTGCCATAGAAAGCTCTAAATCAACCACATTAAGCAGTGCAATAACCTATAAAACAGGCCGTCAAATATGGCTTGGCGCTGCTTGGAACTGGTAAATAATTGAACCGTCATAAAAGTCGATGAAGATCGTAATTGCATCGGCTTTTATATGTAATGACTGATATATAGAGAATGAATATGTTGAAATACCTTCCTTGCATGACAGTTCTTGTTGTGCTCTTAACCCCTGTGTTTGGTCATTCAGAAATACTAAGCCCGATGCCAAAAATGACTTATGGCACATTAGATAACGGACTTCAGTACACGATCGTACCACTTGCAGGCCAAGGAAATCGTATAGATATACGTTTACTGGTTAATGCAGGCGCACTTGAACAAACTTTAGAGCAAGATGGTGTGGCGCATATGGTTGAACATATGGTATTTCATCACAGTAAAGAGCTTAACCAAGGTGTAGGGCATTACTTACAACAACAAGGGTGGCAAAGAGGTAAACATTATAATGCCGTCACGAATCATGAGCGCACCATGTTTATGATGAGTCCGCCAGATGGTAAAAAATCTTTAGACGTAAGCTTAAAAGCATTAAGTCAAATGGCCTATGCGAGTCAATTTAATCAAATTGAATTAGATCAAGAACGTCCAATTATTCTTGAAGAATGGCGTGGGAAATTAGGTGTTGCTGATCGTATGAATGAGCAACGTTTGCAAGCGATTCGAAAAGATGCCTTATATACTCAGCGTTCGGTAGCTGGTACAGAGCAATCTATCCAAACCATGCCATTATCGCAATTACAGACATTTTATCGAACATGGTATGTACCACAAAATATGCAAATTTTAGTTATTGGTGATGTCGATAGCCAGCATACAAAAAATCAAATTCAAAAATATTTTAGTGCGCTACCACCAACAAATATTCCTCAAAAAGAAAATTATGATGTTGCGTTAAAAAACCAACTCAGAGTGGTGCAATTACAAGACAGTGAAAGCGGGAGTAGTCAAATTTCATATATCTATCGTTTTGCAGATCATTTGGCAAAACAAAATAGCCTTCAAGGGTTAAGACAACGTTTATTACAGCAAATAGCTCTAGAAGCTTTAACACAACAAATCAAACAACAGTCAAAAACTGGCCTTGATCCAATTAGCCATTTGGTTGTACGTAAATCAGATATTGGGCCAAATAGTTTTGCAGTCGGTATTTTTGCAGATGTTGTGCCAGGAGGGCATCAAGAGGCATTGCCAATATTACTTGAAGAAATTTCACGATTACAGCAAAATCCATTATCAAACACACTTGTTACGCGTATTAAAAAGAACATACAAAATACAGCAGAGCAAATGATCCAAGCACCAGAACAACGAGAGTTTTCTGATTGGGTGCGAAAAATTGTTCCAGTATGGCAACAAAATCAAAATTATTTAGGCAGTGTCTATATTGGACAACAAGCACTACAACTTCTTCCAAGTATCAGTTACGACGACGTTAATCAGCAAGTGAATGATTGGTTAAACTCAACAGACCAATTAATACAGTACAGTGTACCGGGAATGACGAAAATTAATTTACCTCGTGCAAGCGATATTTTAGCACTTCAGCAGAAATACAAACATACACCACTTATGCTTAAAATATCAAAAGATATTGAAACACCGCAACTTTCTATCAAGAAAAATGTCGGAAAAATAAGTGAAAAACACATCAAATCGACATCTAGTCAAGAATGGAAACTTAGTAATGGCGACCGAATAGTTTGGCTAAAAACAGAACTGGCCAAAGATAAAATCTACTTTACAGCACAAGCAGATGCAGGTTTTTTGCGTCAAGATTTAAATGCATGGCAAGCACAAATTGCGTCACAGTTACTGTCACAAACAGGACCTGAACAATGGCAACAAGAACAGCTTCAGGCATGGAAGAAACAGAACAATGTTCAATTCTCAATTGAACAACAGCCACAAAAATTAGTTTTTTCAGGACAAGCATCAGAAAATAACATTACGCCACTGTTGCAGTTGTATGCTGCGACACAACAGCAGATAACTTTTAACACACATGTTTTAGCATCAGGCACGAGCATGCTTATGCGTAAAAAAGCATTAGAACAAACCTCCATTTCAGCCATAAAAAGTAAAGACATACAGCAACTAAGATTTAATCAAAAAAATATAGAGCCAAGTTTGGAGGATCTCAAAAAACTGCAACCCAATGTATTAACACAGCAATGGAATAAAATACGAACCACACCCGTCACATTTTACATATTAAGTGCAAGAGAACCTGAAGCATATCAACTCGACATAGAGCAATATCTTGCTGGCATTACACGACAAACATATATTGCACCCACCTCATATGTACAACAACAACCTGGCGTACTGAAAAAAGTAGCTGCAATTAATATTGAGCCTAGAGCTGAAGTCAGAGCGTGGAGTCAAAAGCAGTATATTTGGACCCCAGAAATTGCAATGCAGGTAAGCATCGTGAGAAATTTGGCAGAAAAATACCTGAAACACACATTAAGAGATCAAATACAGGGTATTTATCGTATGAAAATCAACAGTGAATTAGACGATACAAATAACCTGATCAAAACAGAAATTAGTTTTACTACTGCACCTCAGCGCACAGAGGAGCTTTGGAAGCAGACATTACTTACTTTAAATCAACTTTCAGATTTAATCACTCAAGAAGATATTCAAGAGCAAAAAAAATATTTTCAAGACAGTGAAAAAAATAAAGCACTTGATATTAATACACTACAACGAAGATTAATTTTGAGTGATCAACACTATAAAAATAGCAACTACTTAGAACAAGCAGGTCAACTTAGTCAACACATTGATGAAAACACGATTCGCCATTTAGCAAAACAAATTTTTGATCCTCAAAACTATGCGCTGTACATCACTACACCTCCAATAGATGTAAATTAAGCTCATAATGATCAAATAAACCTAAATAACGGTTTTTTTGCCCTCATTAAGAAAAAAAGGCGTTATTTAAGGGATTATTGTTTGAATAACGTTCGTTTGCAGACTAATTTTAAAAAAAGCATTATTTAGGGGTTGCAAAGGCTAGGGGATTATATATAATGCGTATCCATCGGCG
This sequence comes from Acinetobacter baretiae, assembly GCF_015627105.1. Classification (GTDB taxonomy): domain Bacteria; phylum Pseudomonadota; class Gammaproteobacteria; order Pseudomonadales; family Moraxellaceae; genus Acinetobacter; species Acinetobacter baretiae. Next base: position 83,456 of record NZ_VTDM01000018.1, read on the forward strand.
GTGCTGTTGAGAGAAACTTCTTGATAAACAATAGCTTAGTTGATTAATTTAGGGTTTTGACTTTAAATTGATTGGTTGGGGTTGAGTTAAGTAGTTTAAAAAAACTTTCAAAAAGCATTTGACAAACTTTGGAAACGGAGTAGAATGGCCGACCTAGCTTACTGATGACGAATCAGTTAGAAGATCATTAATAGAATTGAAGAACAACTTGTGTGGATTTTTACTGAGTTATCACTGATATGAAATACATATCATTGAAATGACTAGTAGAAATTT
>NZ_VTDM01000003.1 GCF_015627105.1 Acinetobacter baretiae
ATCCATTTATCTAAAGTGGAGTAACCAACACCGAGTTTACCTGCAATTGTTGCTAATGGTTCATGTGAGTTCGCAAGTGCATAATCGATTGCTTGCTGTTTAAATTCCTGACTAAAGCGTTTAGCCATAAGTGTGCTCCAAAGTTAATTTTACGTTAGCTTTAGAGGGAATCTTTGTCCACTTTTTTGTCTAGGATCACAGCGCTAAGTTAGTTACTTTTACTTCTAAAACTTTATACATAAACTATAAGTATGACATTTTTAATAAGAACGCTAAAAACAGATTAAAATGGTAATGGGTTGAAGGACACCACCCCCTATCTAATCCGAATCCCAAATAAGAAATCTATCTTCGTTACTTGATATATTTCATCTCAGTTATACTATTTTCCTTTTTGTGTGGTATTGCAAGCTAAAGATTTCACTTTATAAAACACCCTTTAGTAAGGAAATATAACAATATATAATCTACATGGTAAAAATATAAAGAGGGTTGACCTTTAAATAAAATATTATCTGTAATTCTGTATGATATATATCAGGGTCGTTTCAAAAAAAAGAAAATCGAAATACTGTTGTGCTCTATTAAATTGAAACTCATTTAGCTTTAAATAAGATAAAATGGTGAATAATAACTTTAAAAATTTTACACTTCTCTTTCGCTGTTTAATCTTCTCTCGAATACCTCACCATTTAAAGCCCAAAAATATTCATTAAAACAAAACTAGAACATATGAAGTGTGGTGCATAAAACAGTTTGAATATTTCTATTCTTTGCAAAAGTACGTATTTTCATAATCAAAAAATAAAAACCGAAGCATTATGCTTCAGTTTTTTCATTTAACCTTGTCTTGCTTTAAAACGAGGATTAGATTTACAGATCACAAAAATTTTCCCTCTACGACGGACGATCTGACAATCTGAAGATCTTCTTTTTGCTGTTTTTAAAGATGATAATACTTGCATTCTTATGCTCCAATAAATGTTATGTTATGTTATAATATAACATATATTGGACAAATAAAAGTGCTGGCTTAACACTTTTATTCATCGCTTTAGCTCAACAATGTCATGATGGCAACGGTTAACGTTTACCCATAGAGCGTCTTGTACCACGTGGTGCAGCCCATGTACGATCTGCATACTGTTGTGCTTTGGGTCTTACCTGATTATGTAATGCATCATTTTGCTCTGCTTGCTCTAAACTTGCTACAGGAAATGGTAATGCCACTTGCTTTTTAACCTTGTTACTCATTGATCTATCACCTCACAATATTGGTCTATTTTAAACGATTGGCTTTGATAGATCACATAAGAAATGCATTATATTTAGTTTTTTTACATTTTTTCTAAAATTAGCCCCTAAAGTTGAATATTTTTTCATAAAAGTAGCAATATTTGGACTATAAATTTAATCCTAATATACGCATAATAAACACACAACGTAAAACAGAACCTCATACCCTCAATTTTCTGCTTTATTTAGAAGCTAAAATCCATACCCAAGGATTTTTTTTCTTCTTTTGTCGCTATTTTCATATAGCAACTCAAACAATAATCTATGTTTAATTATGTGAATGAATATTATGGAATCTGCATCAACCATGAGTGAAAACACTCCACCCAACTCAAAGGCTAGAGTTCTCCTTGCTAGCCTTGTGGGTACAACTATCGAATTTTTTGATTTTTATATTTATGCAACTGCTGCTGTACTGGTGTTCCCACATTTGTTTTTTCCAGCAAGTAGTGGTGGCGCTGCAACTTTACAATCTTTGGCTGTATTTGCCGTTGCATTTATCGCACGACCTGTTGGTGCTGCAGTATTTGGTCACTTAGGTGATCGTATTGGCCGAAAATCAACCCTTGTTGCAGCCCTTTTATTGATGGGTATATCCACTGTTTGTATTGGCTTATTACCGACTTATGCACAAATTGGTATTCTCGCTCCGATCTGTTTGGTGCTTTGTCGCTTTGGTCAAGGACTTGGCTTAGGGGGTGAATGGAGTGGTGCTGTTCTATTGGCTACTGAAAATGCACCTGAAGGCAAGCGTGCATGGTATGGCATGTTCCCACAATTAGGTGCACCTATCGGATTTATTCTTGCAGCAGGGTCATTTTTATTGCTTGGTGCAGTAATGTCTAACGAAAACTTTTTACAATGGGGCTGGCGTATTCCCTTCATCGCTAGTTCATTACTTGTTTTTGTTGGGTTATATATTCGTTTAAAACTTCATGAAACACCCGCATTCAAACGTGTGCTTAATAAACAAAAAGAAGCAAATATTCCATTTAAAGAAGTTTTTAGTAAGCATAGTCTTACACTTTTAATTGGTACATTATCTGCAATTTGTACATTTGTTTTATTTTATATGATGACTGTATTTGCTCTTAATTGGGGAACCTCTGCACTTGGCTATGCACGTGGTGATTTCTTAAAAATGCAATTATTTGCAACTTTATTTTTTGCAGCATTTATTCCAATTTCAGCATTACTTGCAGAAAAAATTGGTCGTAAAACGACCTCTGCCAGTATTTGCGTGATCACAGCACTCTTTGGCTTATCTTTCCCTTATCTTTTTGTAGCCAATAGTCCTGTTTCTATTACATTATTTTTATGTATTGGTCTAGCAATTATGGGGTCTACTTATGGCCCAATCGGTACTGTTTTATCCGAAATATTTCCAACGTCTGTACGCTATACAGGCTCTGCTTTAGCCTTTAACCTTGCAGGAATTTTAGGCGCATCATTTGCACCACTTATTGCAAGTGACTTAGCAAAAAATTATGGAATCTATGCTGTTGGTTATTATCTCATTGCAGCATCGGCCATTTCATTTATTGCATTTTTATTTATGCGTGAAACTAAAAATATTGATGTAAATAATCAAATTTAAGTTAAATTTTCTATAACACACCTAGCTCAGACCATACCTCTGTGCTAGGTTATTCAAATAATACATCCTTATCACTACGTTTACATATAAAAGAAACAGTGCACATCATCAAACGAAGCATCTCTGCCTCTTTAACTTAAATCATTTTTAGTCGCATAAGAATAAATATACAAGATCGAACCTGTGTTCATTAAATATTCGACTGCAAACGTATTAATGAGTATATGTAAGCCTTAGCTATAATGATTCACGCTAGGCCATAGTTTAAATAAAGGAGGTTATCGATCATTTTAAGATACCCTACTCATCGTCTTATATTTTTATAAAACCATAAGCAAGGCACATGTTATATTTTAAAAAATAGAGCCAACTGACATTAGCATGTAATCATTGACTGACTGTTAAGCAGATCAGTTAAAGGTAGTGCCACAATTTGTTTTGCCCAACTTGTGCCAATGTAAATGTGAAACCACTATCAGCTTTAACCAAAATGTGGCTGTCTGAATCGTGAATAACTTTAAACAATGACCCTTCATTAAAACGAATAGTTTCACAACCTTCTTTGTCAATTTGTATTGCTTCTAATAACTCAATCAGTTGATTGTCCATGATCATTACCTAATTATTAATATATTTAAAGACTTTATTTAAAATAAGATTATATTCGCTCTGCACATTTTAAAAAGTAGCTATTTTGTGAATCCATTAGGTTGCAATATAATGATGCAAGCACCACATAAAACAACAAAACCACCCACTAAATCCCATTTTGTTAATGCAATATTATCAAAAAAACGTAGCCATAATAAAGCCGTAAATACATATATTCCACCATAAGCTGCATAAATACGACCAGATGCAGCAGGATGTAATGTCAGTAACCATACAAAGATCAATAAACTCATGGCTGTAGGAAGCCACAGCCATTTCGTTTTACCTTCACTCAACATTAGATAAGGTAAGTAACAGCCTATAATTTCTGCAATAGCTGTCATAAAAAATAGAGCAAATGTTGAAAGTATTTTCATAACATCCATAAAATAATGCTCTTACTCACTTTTATCCAACAACAGTTGTTTGATCTTCAAATACTGTCAGCAATAAGCCAATGTCTTTACCCTGTTCAGATTTTACAGAAACCGCTACATTACCACCGTGTTCAGCAAGCTCGCCAAACAAAATCATATCTGCAAGAGGCTTTTTCAAATGTTCTTGGATAAGACGTTGCATTGGTCTAGCACCCATGTAGTAGTCATAACCATGCTCTGCTAACCATCGGCGAGCAGCTGTGTCTACTTCTAAAATTACTTTTTTATCATCAAGCTGAGCTTGTAACTCTGTTAAGAACTTATCTACAACAGATTCAATGACCGTTTTTGGCAAAGCTTTAAACTGAATAGTACTATCTAAACGATTACGAAATTCTGGTGAAAAAGCTTTTTTCATCGCATCTTGATTATCTAAACTATGATCTTGTTCTGTAAAACCAATGCTTGAGCGAGAAATACTATCTGCACCCACATTGGTAGTCAGTACTAAAATAACATTACGAAAATCTGATTTACGTCCATTGTTATCTGTTAGCGTACCGTGATCCATAATTTGCAAGAGTAAATTAAAAACATCAGGATGTGCTTTTTCAATTTCATCAAGCAATAATACACAGTGTGGATTTTTATGAATTGCATCTGTTAACAGTCCACCTTGATCAAATCCAACATAGCCAGGAGGTGCACCAATTAACCGCGATACTGCATGTCGCTCCATATATTCAGACATGTCAAAGCGAACAAGTTCAACACCCAGTAACTTCGCAAGCTGTTTGGTAACCTCGGTTTTACCCACCCCTGTTGGGCCTGCAAATACAAAACTACCTACAGGCTTATTTGGTGATTTCAATCCTGCTCGAGATAGCTTAATCACAGAAGACAGTGCTGTAATCGCCTCTTCTTGTCCAAAAACGACTCGCTTTAAATCTCGTTCTAAATACTGTAAGACCGATTTGTCATCTTTAGACACAGTTTTTGATGGAATACGCGCAATTTTTGAGATGACTTCTTCGATTTGCTCAACAGAAATGTGAATACGTTCATCTAAGCCTTTTAAACGACATTTTGCGCCTGCTTCATCAATAACATCAATGGCTTTGTCTGGTAAAAAGCGGTCGTTAATAAATTTAGCAGATAATTCAGCTGCACTTGCTAATGCTTGGTCATCATATTCAACATGATGAAATTCTTCAAAACGACTTTTCAAACCACGTAGAATTTCAATGGTTTCACTCACACTCGGTTCATTGACATCGATTTTTTGAAAACGGCGTGACAATGCATGATCTTTTTCAAACTCTTGACGATATTCTTGAAAAGTTGTCGATCCAATACAACGCAATGTACCATTTGCAAGAGCAGGTTTAATTAAATTTGATGCATCCATACTACTACCCATGCTTGAACCTGCACCAATAATCATATGAATTTCATCAATAAATAAAATAGCATGCGGTTTTTTCTTTAAAGCATTGAGTAACTGCTTTAAACGTTTCTCAAAATCACCCCGATATTTTGTTCCTGCAACCAATGCGCCTAGGTCTAAACTATAAATTTCTGCCTGATGTAATGGCTTTGGCGCTTTTTCATTGACAATTAACCATGCTAGTCCTTCAGCGATTGAGGTTTTTCCTACGCCTGGATCTCCCACCAATAAAGGATTATTTTTACGGCGGCGACATAAAATTTGCGCTGCTCGCTCTATTTCTTTTTCACGACCAATTAAAGGATCTGTTTTACCTTTAGCCGCTTCTACATTTAAGTTTAAAGTATAGGCATTTAAAACACTGTCTATTGATTCTTTATTTGCAGCATCGTTTTCTTGTTCTTCACTTTCTTCATCTGCAGCACTTGCATCGGCTTTAGCTGTACCATGTGCCAAGTATTGCGTTAAAGTTAAACGGTTAATTTGATGACGTTTCAACAAATAGACTGCAAACGCATCTCGTTCTGAATACATTGCAACGAGCACATCTGCACCTTCAACTGTACGATCACCACCACTCGATTGCACATGAAAAATTGCTCGTTGTAAAATACGATCAAAACTTTCAGTTGGATGAGGCGCTTGTTCGCTGTGCTCACCTAATTTAGGGGTGTGTTGCTCAATATACTCTTCGAGCTCTTTACGCAGTACCACAATATCTGCACCGCAAGCACGTAACGCATTTACTGCAGAGTCATTGTCTAGCAATGCTAAAAGTAGATGCTCAACAGTAAGAAACTCATGTCTTTTCTGTCTTGCCATACTCACTGCTAAACGTAAAGAAACTTCTAGTTGACGACTGAGCATATCAATCCCCTTATTGTTTTGGCTCTATCTGACAAAGTAGTGGATAACCTTGTGAGCGAGCGTAATTATTGACCTGATTCGCTTTTGTTTCAGCAATATCTCTCGGATAGATACCAGCGACACCTTTTCCTTCGTAATGTACAGTTAGCATTACTTCGGTGGCTTGGTCAAGATTCATTGCAAAGAATTGTTGTAAAATTTCGATTACAATGTCCATTGGAGTGTAATCATCATTCAATAAAACAACAACATACAACGGTGGACGTTTCAGTTCTGGTGGTGCAACTTTAACATCTAAATCATCATCGTGATGATCTTGATCCTGAATAGACATCTGAATATGCCAATCAACATACCCTATTTCACTAAAAGCAGCTTTTAGATCAGTTAAGTCAATCTTCTTTTTTAAACCATGCATAGTGTACATTTCACATTATTGAGTTTTGGCTTCGGCTTGAGGTATATCAGTTGCAAATCGTGCTGAATGATCAATTTCCTTTCCACGCAACCAATTAAATCGGCGAATTTCATTAATACCACCGTTAATTCTAACCTCGATATATTGGGGTACGAAACCGTTTGGAATCGTCCAACGACCGGTTAGTCGTTCAAAATTTTCGAAATTAAAACGGCTATTTTGCATTGGTACAACAAGTGTTTCTGCACCACGAATCAATCTCAACTCAACAGAACCACTGGCTTTTTTTTGACCTGAGCTTACTTGTAACAAGTCTAGTTGATATTCAAAAGCATTTTCAGGCAAAGGACGCACTGCTAAATTTTGCACCATTAACCCAACACCACCACGTTGGCGTAGTAAGTTTCGATAGATCTGACTTTGAGTTTCAGAAATACCTAAATCAGCCTGAGTTTCTGTGAGTGTATGAGTTAAGGTTGTTGTATTACTGAGCGCTAAATCTCGCTCTTGAGTTGCAAGATTAAAATTTTTATTTAGCTCCGCTAAAGTGTCCTTTTGCTTTTGGATCACATCAACCAACTGTTGTGCATCTGCATCATACCCAACGACTGTCAGACCTTGTTTATGTCCAACAATATATCCAAAGGCAAAGCCACCAAAGCACAATAGCACACTGCCCAGCAATAAAAACTTACTTGCTTGAACAAAGTTTTGCTTTTTTCCCTCGCCTTGCGCTACAGCACTTGGTTCTTCTTGCTTATTTTGATTCATTTTTATACTCAATGCATTCATTTTCCATTATACAATTCACACTGTATTATGGCATTAATGCAATTCCAGTTAAGCCCAGTTGTTCAGGTAAATGGCACATTAAATTCATATTTTGCACCGCTTGGCCTGCTGCACCTTTGACCAAGTTATCTTGCACAACAACAATCACTAATTTTTGAGGTTGTGGTTGGTATAATGCAATTCTCAACATATTTGAGCCTCTTACACTACGAGTCTCAGGTGCGCTTTTTGCAGGCATGACATCTACAAAAAACTCTTCTTGATAAAATTCTTCATATACTTTTTGTATGTCTAAGCCAATCCCTTGCTCTGTCAGATCAACATAAATCGTACTTAACATACCACGAATCATAGGCACCAAATGCGGGACAAATACCAGTTGTTTAAATTCTTCTTTGGTCGATGCAATACGGTTTAAGCCTTCTACAATTTCTGGCTGATGTCTATGTCCTGAAATTGCATATGCTTTAAAACTGTCCGTGTTTTCACTATAAGACAACCCTAAATCTGCTTTACGCCCAGCACCAGATACACCAGACTTGGCATCAATAATAATACTTTGATGATCAATTAAACCATGTTGTTTTAGCAAGGGTGCTAATCCAAGTTGTACCGTTGTTGGATAACAACCTGGGTTACCTACCACTTGAGCTTTGCAAATTTGTGCTCTATTTAATTCAGGCAAGCCATATACAGAGTGTTTAAGCAATTCAGGACACTCATGTTTCATACCATACCATGTTTCAAAATCGACCAAATTTTGTAGTCTAAAGTCAGCAGCTAAATCAATGACTTTAACACCTTGTTCCACTAAACTTTCGGCATATTTCATTGCAACGCCATGCGGTGTTGCAAAAAACACGACATCACAGCTTGTTAATGCATCTAAAGATAAATCAGAAAAGGTTAAATCTGTATGGCCACGTAAGCTGGGAAACATATCTGCAACGGCACGTCCTGCTTCGGTGCGTGACGTAAGCATACGCACAGTAACTTGTGGGTGACGTAATAAGATACGAAGAAGCTCTACACCCGTATAACCCGTTCCACCAACAATTGCGACTGAAATCACTTTACGCCACCTCAAATATTAGATTTATGAAAGTTAATTAGTATGACAGGAAGCATATTTTTTCTAAATAGCTTTTTCTATGCTTTCGTTGAATTTTATCGTTAAAATCACTGTTAAAGCCTACCGAGTATAATGTATACCCAATTTGGCCACACATTTTTTTTCAAAACTTGATGATGTTTCATATAGTCTACATCATACTTTGCAACCTGTTCCCAAAAGACCAAACTATGATTAAAGACTGCTGTGTGCACTAATTCATGTATGCATATATAGCGCACGTGTGGCCTTTGTAATAGTACCACTAATACATTCAGCATGATTTTATGTTGGCTATTACAACTCCCCCAACGCGTTTTCACATAACGAATCTGTACAGCTTGATAATCTAGCCCTGTTTGTGTCGATACTGTGTTCAGATACACGGGTAAATGCTCACGTGCATACGCACATAAGAATGCTTTTAAGCTTTTAAATGGCGATTGTGAATTAAGATGTAACACTTTGATTTGATGATGATAATCGTAGGCATGTGACATCTTAACCAATACAACAGCAACAGGTTCATCTAGATTAAATAAATGAAGAGTTTTCGGTAAATCATCTACATTCAACAGTGAACGACGCGTTTGTTGTTGCCATGTTTGTACCAACCAATCGTGTGACTGTGCTAAAAACTGTTTAACCAATTGCTCAGAACAGCGTTTAGGTACAGTCAAACGAATATGATCGGCATGAACGGTAAGACGCAATCGCCTTGCCGTTGCATGTCGTACACGTTTTAAATGATGTAAGTATTCAAAATCACTGTGCAAAGCGTTCTTCAATTCCATTATTGGTAGCCACAATCGCAATATCTGCTTTATTTAAAGCAAAAATACCATTAGTGACTACACCAGGAATATGATTGATTGTTTTTTCAATCTCAAGTGCATCTAAAATATTAAGATTATAAACATCTAAAATCACATTGCCATTGTCTGTGACTACGCCTTGACGATACACAGGATCACCACCAAGGCTCACGATTTTACGTGCGACAGCAGAACGTGCCATTGGAATGACTTCTACAGGCAGTGCAAAATCTTGCCCCAATTGATTAACCCACTTAGAGTCATCAACAATACATACAAATTTATGTGCAATTGAAGCCACAATTTTTTCACGGGTCAATGCAGCACCCCCACCTTTAATCATATATAAATGGTGGTCAATTTCATCAGCTCCATCCACGTAAGCATCTAAACTTGCCACTTGATTCATATCAACAACATCAATCCCAAGTGCTTTTAAACGATTTGCGGTGGCTTCGGAGCTAGCAACAGCACCTTTTAACTCTAATTGTGGTAATAAATCAATCAGAAAGTTTACTGTACTACCTGTACCGACACCCAACACACCGCCATGCGGAAGGTGTTTTAGCGCAGCCTGTGCCGCAGCTTGCTTTTTTGCATCTTGGTTTGCATATAAAGTCATAGTCATCACTTGTTTTTGTTGATCAATCACAGATTTCTGTTGATTATTCAATCCAATCCTATAGAGTGTTTGTTACAATCACCCCTTATTTTAAACTGTTAAACGGAAGATAACCATGTTGTTTCGCTTGGTCAGACAAATTTTACAAGCAACTGTCTATGATGTTGCCATTGAATCTCCTCTCGAAGCAGCGCCACGAATTAGTCAAAAAATTAATAATAACATTCGTTTTAAACGAGAAGACTTACAACCTGTTTTTTCATTTAAGCTACGTGGTGCCTATAACCGCATCAGCCAAATGCCAAAAGAGCAATTAAAAGCAGGCGTCATCTGCGCCTCTGCTGGGAACCATGCACAAGGCGTTGCACTTTCCGGACGAAAGCTTGATATTCCTGCCATTATTGTCATGCCAAGCACCACCCCCGATATTAAAGTACAGGCCGTTAAGCGCTTAGGCGGACAGGTGGTTTTACATGGCGATACATTCGATGCTGCTAACAGCTATGCCATTGATCGAGCGAAAAAAGAAAACTTGGTTTTTGTACCGCCATATGACGATGAATTGGTCATTGCAGGACAAGGAACCATTGCTAACGAAATTCATCGCCAATGGCGTGAGGTTGACTATGTTTTTGTGGCGGTAGGTGGTGGTGGCTTAATTTCAGGGGTTGCAGCTTATTTTGCTGAAGTTGCACCTCATGTACAAATCATTGCTGTAGAATACGAAGAATCTGCATGTTTAAAAGCTGCTTTTGAAACCAATGAGCGAGTTACCCTACCCCATGTCGGTTTGTTTGCAGATGGTACAGCCGTTGCTCGCATTGGTGAATTGCCTTTTCAAATTCTCAATCTAAAAAAAGCAGATGGGTCCGACATTGTCAATAAAACAGTGGTCACGGTAAATACTGATGAGATCTGTTCTGCCATTAAAGATACTTTTGATGAAACTCGTAGTATTGTTGAACCCTCTGGCGCCATGGCACTTGCAGGCATTAAAAAATATGTTGCAGAGCATCGTTTAAGCAATAAAAATATTGTATCCATTATTTGTGGTGCCAATATGAACTTTGACCGCCTAAGATACATTGCTGAACGCACTGAATTAGGTGAAAAACGTGAAGCAATTTATGCTGTGACTATTCCAGAGCAAAAAGGGGCTTTTTTAGATTTTTGTCGTGCATTGCAAGGGCGCAACCTCACCGAGTTTAATTATCGAGCAAATGATGAACATAGCGCACAAGTTTTTGTAGGTGTGAGCTTAAAATATGGCGAAGAAGAACGACTAGAAATTTTCAACACGCTAAAACAACAATATCATGTTGATGACTTATCTGACGATGAAGTCGCTAAATTACATATTCGTTATTTGGTCGGTGGTCATACTAAACACCAAGAACGTTTATTTAGAGTAGAATTTCCAGAGCGTCCAGGGGCTTTGCTCACCTTTTTGGAGCGACTCGGACCTGCACACAACATTACCCTCTTTCACTACCGTAACCACGGTGCAGCCGAAGGGCGTGTCTTGGTCGCACTACAATCAGAACAACACGCATCTGCCACAGCAAAAAATGATGATCTGATTGAAAAACTTAACGGTATTAACTACCCTTATCAAGAAATTACACAGAACGCAGGTTATCAACGTTTTCTACGCTAACCATCTAAAAAAAGCACAGCGAATGGCTGTGCTTTTTTAACTCAAACCCTGTTTAAAAACTGACTCCAAAGTTACTCATTGATATATTTTTAGTCAAAAAATTATTTATATCTCATTTGTTTTATGTCATTTTTACTTCTCTTTTTACGTGAGATCACCTTGTTTTTTATGCAAGATGATCACGAAAAACTGCTCATTTAGACCAGAATATATAATATATAAACTTATTTGTATTGATGATTCGAGATTCAAGTTTTGTATTATCTAGATCATTAATACCAATCTAATAAAGAAATCCCTAATCCTACATAGTTTGCACGATGATTGTAGTCAATCAGACTTTCTCCATATCCGTTAAAATATTGTAGTTGACCACGTAAATTACCTTTAATTGGAAATGTCCAATCCACCTGCATCGCTCCTCGTGAATTATGACCCCCTTTTAAAGTATGCCTAAGCATCACAGAGAATTGATGATCATTCCATTTATAGAATGTAGTGACATCTGCTCGCCCCATATAATTTTGAATATCAGGATTATTGTCATTACGGGCACTTTCAGGAATTCTATACCATGGCCGTATCATCATGGCAAAATTACCACGTTCTAAGCCAAGATTTAACATGACTCGATTCCAACTTCGAGAATATGGATCAGACTGACCATTAGACTGATGATTTAAAGTCAATCCAAGCAAACGACCATCTAAACCGAATAGTTTATAGTTGGTTCGAAAGATTAAATTGGCTTCTGGCTCATAATTCGTTTCACGAAATGGACTCGAATTTTTTTCATTGTAAGCTTGCCAACGTGAAGATTGAGTGTAACCTAGCCATAAATCACCATTGTCTGGAAAAATATTCTCCCATATCTTTGTTTTTAAAGACAATTGGAATTTTAATTCTGTAGAATTAAGACTTTGATATGGCACTTGATTTTCAGGGTTTGGACTGTATGGCATTGAATTTTTTTCACTGCTCCAAAACACAGGTAAAACATATACAGGTTTGTAACTGCGAACATTCCACGTGCCCAATTTACTGGCTTCAGACAACTCCCAACGACTATCTAGCAATGATGTGGTCGGAGAAGCAGACTGACCAATATCATTGGCATAAATAGGACGCACTGCATCCTTAAGCTTATTTACTAAATGATTTGAAGAGGCGTTGACTACTGGGGTATTGTCTACCTGATTAACCACAGTAGTCTTTGGTAAGCCAAAATACTGATCGTAACATGCCAATCGATCTGCATTAAATGCAATTGCACTACACGCCTGCGCAGATGCAGGCTGTAATGACTGTGCTGTGTTTACAGCATAAGATCGTTGAGACAAGCACAAAACTTCAAATAGTAAAGAAAACGTCACCAGTGCAGGTTTATAGTTTTTATTTATTTGACACAGCAACATGATTCAATTTTCCTTATTTTTAGTGAAGTTCTTGAATATCAAATCCAAGTTGCTCTAACGCCTCACGCTTAGCAAATGGTGCAACAACACCACGCGTTGCCTTACCTTCTTTTAAGTACTGTACTGCAACACGTTTTACATCATCTAAAGTTACCGACAATATACGTTGGCGCATTTGCTGTCTAAACTCAGGCGTACGTGCATGACATTGTGCATAAAAAGCAGTAATTGCTTCTCCTGCAGGAGAACTAGGACGATCCATAGATGCAATGAGTCCTAAAATGGCTTCTTCAAGTTGGTAAGGTTGTTGTGTTTCTGTCAATAACCATGTCACGCTACGTTCAAAGTCTGTAAATGTTTCACTTAAACGTGGGTCACGGTAACTATAGAATTTAAATGAACAACTATTGCCATCATAGGTTGCTCCACCACCATAAGCACCACCTTTTTCACGTAATGCACTGTGTAAGAAACCATTTCGCAGATACGCAGACAACACCATCAATGCCACAGCATCTGGATGTGCAGGAGCAACAGCAGGATAAGCCACCGAACAAAATTGCACATTGGTTTGAATCAACCAAGCCTGATCACCACTCACATCGTGGCGTGGTATTTGTGCCAAAGCAACAACATCAGAGTTGATTTCTAGATTGTTCCATGTTTGTTCGATCTGTTGTGTTAAATCTGCACTATGTTGCTCTTCACTCACCAATAAAAATTGCTTAGGTGCCTGTAGTAATCGTTGTTGAATAGACTGCATTTGAGCAATAAAATCTGTATATGCTGCTGGATCTGTTTCAATATTTTTGATTAATGCCGCCAACCAATTTAATGCACCAAGCCCTGTATTTGAGTAATCGCGCTTTGCATACATATTCATTTCACGTGCAGCAATTTGCATTGCGTAACTGTGTCCTGAACCACTAATTCGTGATTGCCAGCGCGTTTTTCGCTCTTGCAAAAGTTCAATAATACGGTCTTTTTCATCAAAACGCATTTCTGCAAACGCTAACTTTAATAATGCAATCGCATCTAATTTCTTGGTCAATGATTTTGTAGTGAGGCTAAGAAATGAACTCATTTCATCTTTATCATTCAACCCTGAGCGCAATGAAACACCCATACCAACACCACCACTTACAGCTGTTTGTTGTTGCTGCAATTCAAGATAATTATATGTTCCTGCACCGACCTCACCCATTAAAATACTCAATAAGCTGAAATAAGGTGACTGTACAATGTCTAAAGGAATCTCAATCGCAACTTGTTGGTAATACAGCCCATTGGTTCCTGCATGATATACATGTAAAGGAGTCGGTTGACCATTCACTAAACAATGCTGTTCATCGCCTGTCATAATGTCAATCATTGCTGGGATATCTTGTAGCCCAACTTTTGGTAACAAATCTAAATCATCAACCGTATCTTGACGACGTTTTAAATCTTCTGTTTGCTGTGTAATGCTTAAACGTTGCTCATCAGTTAAGTGCGCCTCAATTTGATCTAAACGTGCTTGCTCGATGGCTTGATCACGTTGAGTCTTTTGCGCATCGGGAACTAGTGTGAGTAAAACACGATGTGGATTATCCAATAAATGTGTTTGAATCAAATGAGATAACCACATTGGGTCTTCTAATTCCGAACGCACCATTTCAATGGCCTGATCTACATCCCACACAGCAAATGGATCATTATGATGAATAACACTTCCCATTCCATTCATAATCAAACTTAAGCCATACGGCGTACCACCTGTAATTTCTCGTTGGTGCAATTCAATTTGATGTAAAATAGATTCAATTTCAGCAGGATCTACAGGTTTAGAAGCCACTTGTTTCAAAATATTAAATACACCGTCTTGAAACTGTTGTGCATGCTCTGGATTTGAACCCTGAACACCACAAAAAAAGGTCATTTCAAAATTACTATCATCTACACCCATAAATGGACCAGAGGATTCTGCATAATCACAGGTCTCAAGATATTGGCGTAATGGTGCGGCTGAGTTTTCCAACAATATACCTTCAACCAAACGCATTCCTAAACGTAACTTAACGTCACTTACTTCAGGCAATAACCAAGAAATCACATGATAGGTTTTATCTTTTAATTCTGTAGAATCAACTGCATAAGGTTCAACAATCTCTAAAGGAGCGGTTAAACGACGCTCAGGCTGAGAATAAATCGTTTCTCCTCGAGTAAATTTCACCAAAGCTTGTTGTTGAATTTTTTCTTGAATTTCATCTACAGGCAAATCACCAAACGTCATAAACACGGCATTACTTGGATGATAATGCTTTTTATAAAAGGCCACCAATTGTTCATGTGTCAGATCAGGTATGTCACTTGGTTCTCCGCCTGAGTTGTAATGATATGTTGTTTCAGGAAATAAGTGATGGGCTAAACGATGATATAATTGATCTGAAGGTGAACTCATTGCACCTTTCATTTCATTAAATACAACACCTTTAAATACAGGTTTATTGTCTTCTAATTCAACTCGAATCCCTTCTTGTGCAAAATCTAAAGGATTTAAATTGGCTGCAAAAGCGGCATCCAAATACACTGAAAGCAAGTTAAAATAATCTTTTTTATTTTCTGTAGCAAATGGATATGCTGTCCAATCTGCTGCAGTAAATGCATTCATAAATGTATTTAATGAACGGCGAATCATTAAAAAGAAAGGGTCACGTACTGGAAAATTTTCAGAACCACAAAGCACAGTATGTTCTAAAATATGTGCTGTGCCTTTGGAGTCCATCGGTTGCGTACGAAAAGCCACTAAAAATACATTTTCAGTATTTTGGCTTGCAAGGTGGTAATGTATTGCCCCCGTTACACGATGATGATACTCAGACACATGAACATCTAACGCCTCTACATATTGCTTGCGTATAAATTCAAATGCTTCGTGGGTATTTACTTGTGTTTCGGTAACTGCAACCGTCATGTGATCTCCAAAAACCTTTTTAACTAATAACTTAAATCCGTTCACTGTCATGCAATCAACGATACATAAAACGTATATTTGGTCAGACATAAGCATAACCAAACTACTGTAACACAGCGTTTAGCAGAGTGATAAAGCCAAACATCAATTGCATTATTTTTGAGCTAAAGCCTGCTCAATATCATGCTGTAATGTTTCAGGCTTTGCAGTCGATGCATAGCGTGCAATCACTTTACCATCTCGACCCACTAAAAACTTCGTAAAGTTCCATTTTATACTTTGCGTACCCAATACTCCTTTGGCTTCACGCGTTAAAAATCTAAATACAGGATGTGCTTCAGGGCCTTTGACATCAACTTTGGCAAACATGGTAAAGCTCACACCATAATTTTTTTGACAAAATGTTTCAATTTCTGCATGCGTACCGGGATCTTGTCCACCAAACTGATTACATGGAAAACCTAAAACTTCAAAACCTTGTGATCGGTATTGCGCATATAGTTTTTCCAACCCTGCAAATTGTGGAGTAAAGCCACATTTACTGGCTGTGTTAACAATTAAAAGTACACTGCCTTGGTAATCTGAAAAATATTTTTCTTTACCACTGAGTAAATCAGCTTGTAATTGGTAAATCGTGGTCATGGGTAACTCTCTCCATCATTTTTTTCTTCTGTTTTTAATATTAACGATGCTGAATTGACACAATAGCGTAACCCTGTAGGCTGAGGACCATCTTCAAAAACATGCCCTAAATGTGACCCACAACGCTCACATGTAATTTCTGTACGCACCATGCCAAGGGTCAAATCTTCTTGTTCAGCAACAACGGATGAATTGGCTGGCTTAAAAAAACTCGGCCAACCACAACCACTGTCATATTTGGTATCTGATAAAAACAATACCTCTCCACAACAGCGACAACGATACTGCCCTGCTTGTTTGGTATTCCAATACTGCCCTGTAAATGGCGCTTCTGTACCTTTTTGACGGGTAATACGATACTCCTCTGCAGAGAGTTCTCTTCTCCATTCACGGTCTGTTTTATTGACTTTTCCCATGACAAATTCCTTGAAAGATATAAAATTCAATATCGTATGTTATTGTCTTTATATTTACGCTACCGCAGACTAAAATGCTAGAAAAATTTCAAGTAGATTGTGCAATTTAAGTAATCTATTTTCTTTTAACATACATATAATTGGACAACA
This sequence comes from Acinetobacter baretiae, assembly GCF_015627105.1. Taxonomy (GTDB): domain Bacteria; phylum Pseudomonadota; class Gammaproteobacteria; order Pseudomonadales; family Moraxellaceae; genus Acinetobacter; species Acinetobacter baretiae. Next base: position 17,227 of record NZ_VTDM01000003.1, read on the forward strand.
CTATGCCCGTTCAAGATAACACCCCACCACGCGAAATTAAAAAGTCATCTAAGCTTGAGCATGTATGCTATGACATTCGTGGACCAGTGTTACGAGCCGCCAATGAAATGGAAGAACAAGGGCACAAAGTCATTAAATTAAATATTGGTAATCCTGCGACTTTTGGCTTTGAAGCACCACAAGAAATTATTAATGATGTTGCATTCAATCTAGCAAATGCAACGGGCTACACCGACTCAAAAGGGATCTTTCCTGCTCGAAAAGCCGTATGTCAATATTACCAACAAAAAGGTATTTTAGACATGCATGTCAATGATGTTTACATTGGTAATGGCGTTTCAGAGCTTATTGTCATGGCAATGCAAGGTTTACTCGACAATGGGGATGAAGTTTTAGTTCCTATGCCTGACTATCCACTGTGGACAGCTGCTGTCAACCTCTCAGGAGGTACTGCAATTCACTATAAATGCGATGAAGAAAACTATTGGTATCCCGATATCGCAGACATGGAAAGTAAAATTACACAAAGCACACGTGGCATTGTGATCATTAATCCGAATAACCCGACAGGGTCAGTCTATCCACGTCATATACTTGAAAAAATTACAGCATTAGCGAAAAAATATGACCTCGTGCTGTTTGCAGATGAAATATATGACAAAATCATTTATGACGGCATTGAACAGGTTTCAGTAGCCACGCTTGCAGGCGACCAACTGTGTATTACCTTTAATGGGCTGTCTAAGTCACATCGTGTGGCTGGTTATCGCGCAGGTTGGATGGCCATTACGGGCAATAAATCACGTGCGGCAGATTATATTGAAGGCTTAAATATGTTAGCTTCAATGCGTTTATGTGCCAACCATCAAGCACAATTTGCAATTCAAACTGCTCTAGGCGGCTACCAAAGTATTAATGATCTGATTAGACCTGGAGGACGTTTATACGAGCAACGAAACATTGCATGGGAAATGCTCAATGAAATCCCTGGTGTAAGTTGTGTTAAACCTGAAGGTGCAATGTACTGCTTTCCTCGTTTAGACCCTAATATTTACCCAATCCAAGACGATGAACAGCTCATGCTCAACCTATTGCGTGCAGAAAAAGTGCTTTTGGTACAAGGGACAGGCTTCAATTGGCCAAGCCCTGACCATTTTCGTGTTGTGTTTTTACCTGCTGAAAATGAACTCAAAGAAGCCATTCATCGTATAGGTCGTTTTTTAGCTAGCATTCGTTAATCATACATACACCGTGACTCATATCAAGTGAGTCACTCACCTACTCAAGCCAAACAAAAATACCCACAAAATAAAGTTAGGTCGAGCTGTGTATCACTCGCATTAAAGTTCATAAAAACAAAATATAACGCTATGTTTATTCAACTTCAAATGGCTCATGTTTGTTTCTAGATGTTCTTTTGACCCAGAACATCGCCCCCAATACAGGTAACCACGGAAAAACAACTGTAACGATATTCCAGCCAACCACCCTTCGCATAAGGGATACCGAAGTATAAAAATACTTCCACCAAATATATTGAAAAATAATACTAAATAAAAAAGTGACAAAGTAAACACTATACTCCATGCTCCAATGTCTCATTCGCTTAATGATATCAACTAAAGTGAAAAATAGTGCTAAGTAAATAATGTAGGTAAATGCAAATAAAAAAGGCGCTATGAGTATAAAGCTACTTAGTAACAAATCCTTTATACCAAGATCGTTTTGCATACCTATAAAATCAACACTAAGGAACCCAAAAGCCACCATCGCAACTGGAAAGTTAAACCATATAAGACATTTCAAAAAATTTGTCTTTTGTAGTTTTAACAATCCACGTGAAAAATAAATAGGCAAAAGAAAACAAACCAGTAACTGAACAACCCAAAAAAAATAAACCATTTATTTCATCTTTATTATAACAAAAATGTTTTTAAATCATTTAGAGTGATATCGTGATCAAAATTATGATTGATCTTAAACAAATTCTCACATACAAATAACGGGGTACCACACAAGCTCGCTCTTACTCATACCAGATAAAAATTTGAAAAATGTCATTTAATTAGATAAAAAAGTGGCTTATCACTCATTATAAAACAATGTATAATATTGTAAATACCAAATCTTTTGTTCTATATGAATACTTGTATTAGATTTATCCATATTCTTACTAAATTTATCATTGCAATTATTCCATATTTTTTCTCTTTATATGTTTTTGTTATTCCGAAATACTTGAGTTTTATAATACCTAATAGCCCACTCGTGATCACCTATATATTATGGGCATTCATTATATTTTCACATGCCATATATATTATTCTCAATATACAGTGGATTTTTAATTTAAACGTCAAAAGCCAAAAATTTATTAATATATCCAAAGTAGTATTTTTTATAACCCTTCTCTTAGGTATTATTGCAAGCTACGGTATTGGTTTGATATTCACCGCTCCATCTATTTTACTTAGCGTACATATTCTCTTTGTTTGGTGTCCTATACAACACAACAATTATAAAAAGAAAAAACTACTTTCTCGTACATTTAGTGGCCATAAAAACAGATGTTTGGCAAGAATGCCGTTCAAACACCCTTTGTAAAAAATACCATAAACCAATCACACGATAGAACAAAATATAATCATAAAAATACAAAAAAACTAAAATTGGCACACAATATGCTTAATTATTCTTGAACACTTTATTGAACATCTTTGCCAAGGATCGTCTTTCCATGAAAAAAACTCTCACTTCTTTAGCAATGGCTTTAACGCTTCTTTCACCAACAGCACTATTTGCAAAAAATAATGTCGTTGTTGTTGCCACTGGTGGAACAATTGCTGGTGCAGGCGCAAGCTCAACCAATAGTGCAACATATACTGCTGCAAAAGTTCCTGTAAATGCATTGCTAGATGCTGTACCACAAGTACAACAATTAGCAAATGTGAGTGGTATTCAAGCACTTCAAATTGCATCTGAAAGCATTACAGATCGAGAACTAATTCAATTGGCACGTCAGGTCAATGATTTAGTTAAAAAACCTGATGTGAATGGAATTGTGATTACTCATGGCACAGATACTATGGAAGAAACAGCTTTCTTCTTGAATTTGGTCATACGCACAGACAAACCTATTGTATTGGTCGGTTCAATGCGTCCAGGCACTGCATTATCTGCTGATGGCCCACTTAATCTGTATAACGCAGTGGCTCTTGCATCATCAGATAGCGCTAAAGGCAAAGGAACTTTAGTGATGATGAATGACAGTATTTTTGCTGCACGAGACGTCACAAAAACCATTAATGTTCATACCAATGCATTTGCAAGCCAGTGGGGTGCTTTAGGTACATTAGTTGAAGGTAAAGCATATTGGTTCAGAGAAGCAAGTAAACGACATAACAGCTCTTCTGAGTTTAATATTGAAAACATTAAAAGCGATACTTTACCTTTAGTACAAATTGTATATGGTTCAGACAATATGCTTGCTCAATCGTATCTTGCACTACAACAAGCAGGTGCTAAAGCGATTATTCATGCAGGTACGGGTAATGGCTCCGTTGGTAACTACCTCGTGCCAACACTCACCAAAATTCAGCAAGAAGGTGTTCAAATTGTGCGTTCTTCACGTGTACCTCAAGGGCTCGTATTGCGCAATGCAGAACAACCCGATGATAAATACGGTTGGGTTGTTGCACATGACTTAAATCCACAAAAAGCGCGCTTATTAACTGCACTTGCGCTTACAAAAACACAAGATGCAAAAGAACTACAAAGAATGTTCTACGAATATTAAAATACCACTGCTCAAAAAAAGACAACAGTGCATCATTTTGATGCACTGTTGTCTTTTATAGGGACATTTATCGTATAGGATTAAACCCTTTAAAGGTAATCATAAGAACTAATTGAACAGGAGATGTGACAATATCAGCAATAATCGCTAAAGGACGCAAAATTAATAGATTAAAGATCACTTTTGAATAGTTTGTTTTCAGCATTGAAATTTCAATTTTTTGTATTTCACTGGGTAAATCTTCTGTAAGTATCAATGGCTGTATGAGTTTTTTAGGATACTTATCTTGTATATCTACTTTAACTTTAATTGATTTATGCGCTGTATTGGAATGATTGCCTTTAAAGTGAAATTGACTCAATATTTGATTATCCCTTTCTAAAGTTAATTGCTCTTTTTTCCCTGTGGGATCATCCACAAAAGAAGCAAATGGAATTTGATAAGTAATTTTCAAATCTCTATTTTCAAGTTGAGAAAATAGTCCTTCTTGAAATTGTATATAACCTTGATAAAAATAAGGATAAGTACCTTCAGGTTCTGAATAAAAATAATGATTTCCTGTAACAACAAAAGATAAAGATTTATTTCCCTTCCCTAAATCTGACAATAAAATATCTCTTAAAATTGAAGAATTCTCTAACGGCGTAAGCGTATAAATATGTTGATCTGTAATCACAAATAAACGATGACCGTCTTCTGACTGAGCATCTTGATCAAACCCCATTTGAAGCAATGATTCTCTCTTTTGATAAAAACGCTCTGCTTCTTGTTTTTCATTCAATAATAAATTACTGCAACCGCTAAATAGACATGCAAACAACAAGTATAAAAAAAATAGCTTCATACGTTAAAAAAATCACATTAGTTGTTAAAATAACGAAATATATCACAAATTAATCTTATTACGTCACTTAAAATAAATTATAAAATATAAATGTTTTACAGACACATATCATTTTTTATACAAAATATCGTTTATTTTACATACGGCATATCATTTATTTAATCTGATTAATTTAATGTATAAATGGAATTTACATCCGATCATCTACGCGTAAACGAGATGATAATCGCGTATTAAATCATCGCAAAAACAACAATCAACACATACGTTGCTGCATATAGCATGTTAAAATTAGCGCCCAAAATGGTACTAAGGATCTTTTAATGCAGTTTGTTCATCTAGGTATTCACACCGAATTTTCTATTACTGAATCGATTGTTCGGATACCAGAGCTTATGAAAGCTGCGGCTAAAGACCATATGCCTGCATTGGCGCTCACAGATTTATCAAATATACATGCTGCCGTTAAGTTTTTTAAATCATGTCAATCTAAAGGCATTAAGCCGATTTTAGGTGCAACCGTACAACTTGAAGATGCCAACCACCGTGTGATTTTATTGGCTATGAGTAATACAGGATGGCGTCATTTAACTGAAATTATTTCTAGAGGCTATATTGATGGCCAAAAACTTGATATTCCTTGTATTAAAAAAGAATGGATTTTAGAGCAACATCAAGACCTGATTGTCTTGTTAGGTCAACACAGTGACGTCGGTCAAGCGATGTGTTCATCACACCCCGATAAAGCCCCACCTTTATTTGAAGCATGGCATAATACCTTTGGCAATCGTGTTTATTTTGCGCTGACACGTACTGACCGTGCAAATGAAGAACTCTTTATTAATGAAGCAATACAACTTGCATCAAAATATCGCGTTGGTGTTGTCGCACACAATGACGTGCATTTCATTAGTCCTGATGATTTTGAAGCACATGAAGCACGCATTTGTATTGCTGATGGTTACGTACTTGCAGATCAAAGACGTCCACATATTTATCATTCAGAACAATATTTCAAAACCAGTGCACAAATGACTGCACTATTTGCAGACATTCCAAGTGCAATTGAAAATACAGTAAATATTGCTAAACGCTGTAATGTTAACTTACGCCTTGGAGAGTATTTTTTACCTGAATACCCCATTCCTGAAGGCTTCACCATAGACACTTATTTCGAGCACTTATCTAAAGAAGGACTTGAAGAACGTTTAGCACAGCTTTATCCCATCCAAGCGCGCGATGAACATTGGCCTCAAATTAGAAAACCGTATGATGAACGAATTGAATATGAAGTACGTATCATTTTAGGAATGGGTTTTCCGGGTTACTTCCTCATTGTCATGGACTTTATTAATTGGGCTAAAAATAACGGTGTACCTGTAGGCCCAGGTCGTGGTTCAGGTGCAGGCTCATTAGTTGCATATAGTTTAAATATTACCGACCTAGACCCTCTACGTTATGATCTGCTATTTGAGCGCTTTTTAAATCCTGAACGGGTTTCTATGCCCGATTTTGATGTCGATTTTTGTATTTCAGGTCGTGACCGTGTCATTGAATATGTTGCACAACACTATGGCCGTGATGCTGTTTCACAAATTGCCACCTTTGGTACCATGGCAGCCAAAGGGGCTATACGAGATGTTGCACGTGTACTGGGTAAATCATATGGTTTAGCTGATCGCATTTCTAAAATGGTACCCACAAAACCACTAGGTGTTGATCTTGCCACAGCAATTGGCATGGAACCACAGCTCAAAGACATTGTGACAAACCCATCTAATCCAGACTATGACGATGCCAGTGAAATTTGGGAAATGGCATTAAAACTTGAAGGTATTACCCGAAACACAGGAAAGCACGCAGGTGGTGTTGTCATTGCACCTGGTAAAATCACTGATTTTTCAGCCATTATGTGCGATGCCGATGGTAGTAACCGAGTAGCACAATATGACAAAGATGATGTCGAGTCAGCCGGTCTAGTCAAGTTTGACTTTTTAGGATTACGTAATCTCACCGTCATTGAAGATGCAATACAAAATATCAATAAACGGCTTCAACTTGCTCAACCACTGAATATTATTCATGTGCCGTTAGATGACAGCAAAGCCTATAAAATTTTCTCTGAAGCCAACACAACTGCGGTATTTCAGTTTGAATCTGTAGGCATGAAGCGCATGCTTAAAGAGGCTCGTCCAAGCAAGTTTGAAGAAATTATTGCTTTTGTCTCTTTGTATCGTCCGGGTCCAATGGATCTTATTCCCGACTTTATTCACCGTATGCATGGTGGTGAATTTGAATATTTACACCCGCTTTTAGAAGGTGTACTTGAGCCAACTTATGGGATTATGGTTTATCAAGAACAAGTCATGCAAGCTGCTCAATTGTGTGCAGGCTATACCCTAGGTGGTGCAGATTTATTACGCCGTGCAATGGGTAAGAAAAAACCCGAAGAAATGGTCAAACAACGTAAAATATTTACCGAAGGTGCGGCACAAAAAGGAATTGATGAAGCTACAGCCAACCATATTTTTGACTTTATGGAAAAATTTGCAGGCTATGGTTTTAATAAATCACATGCAGCAGCATATGCCTTAGTCGCTTACCATACTGCATGGCTCAAAGCGCACTACCCTGCTGAATTTATGGCTGCTGTCATGTCTTCAGAAATGCAAAATACAGACAGTGTTGTTTTTTTAATTGATGACTGTCGAAATAATAACTTACAAGTACGACCACCATCTATTAATCAATCCATCTATCGTTTTCATGCTATTGATGAACAAACCATTGTTTATGGACTAGGTGCCATAAAAGGCGTGGGTGAACAAGCCATGCAATCAGTGATTGATTCACGAGAAAAAGAAGGGCCATATCGTGACATTTTTGATTTTTGTCACCGTATTGATCTCAAAAAAATGAATAAACGCACCTTAGAAGCGCTCATTCGTGCAGGTGCACTCGACTGTTTAAATACAGAACGCTCCACACTCATGGCCGAATTACCACAAGCCGTACAAGCTGCCGATCAAGCACGACAAAATCGTGAAACAGGTATTATGGATTTATTTGGTGAGGTTGAAGAAATTCAAAGAAAACCAAGCCAACCGCTTAAACCATGGTCAGATGAAGTTCGTTTAAAGGGTGAAAAAGACACCTTAGGTCTGTATCTTACAGGGCACCCTATAGATGTTTATCGTTCTGAATTAAAAGCTTTTATTCCTGCAAAACTCAACCAACTCACGCCAACAAAGCGTGGACAAACCACCGTGTTTTCAGGTTTAGTTGTTGATGTCGCTAATTTTCCTAATCGTATGATGATTACATTAGATGATGGTACATCACGCTTAGAAGTCAGTTGTAATCATGAGCGTTTCCAACGCTTTAAAGACATCATACAAATTGATAAAGTAGTGGTCATTGAAGGTGATTTATATGAGCGTGAGGGGTTTGACCGGCCAATGTCACGTCTATCCAAAGCCTTTAGTCTCAATGAAATTCGACAAAAACGCGCTCAACATGTTCAAATTCATTTACAGAAAAACATACTGAGCTCAAAACTTGCAAATGACTTAAAAACGCTCATCACCCCTTATTGTGAGGTCGACATGTGCCAGCATATTCCACTATTATTAACTGTAGACACCGATTATGCACAAGCGAAGATTTGCCCAAGCCAACAATGGCGTATCGCTCCTTTAGATGATGCCTTGTGTGCATTACGTGACTACTTTGGAAAAGATGCTATTCACATTGAATATCAGGTGAAATCTAAAACGCTACAAAATACAATACAACAATCAGTAAAGCCTCACTAGCCACACTGACATTAAGCCATTTTGCTCGGAACTATATATGCAAGCTCATAACCAAGAAATCAATACACAACTCAAACACGTGCGTATTGTCATGGTTAACACCACATTACCTGCCAATATTGGTAGTGCTTTGCGAGCCATGAAAACCATGGGGCTCAGTCACTTAACGCTTGTTGCACCAAAAACATTTCCTCATCCAGACATTACTGCTTTAGCCGCAGGCGCAACCGACTTACTTGAAAACATCACCATCGTAGATACATTACAAGATGCCATTGCAGATTGTCATATTGTTTTTGGAACGAGTGCACGTAGCCGAACCATTCCGTGGCCGTTACTTGATGTTCGACCTGCAACAGAACTCATCTCTCAACATATTGGCCAACAGCAACACAATGTTGCGATTGTTTTTGGCCGTGAAGATCGTGGCCTGACCAATGATGAGTTAGCACTGGCAAATTATCATTTGACCATTCCTGTAAACACAGACTATGGTGTGCTTAATGTGGCTCAGGCCATTCAAATTATTTGTTATGAACTACGCATGGCAACATCACAACATTACACAACACTTGAAGACTCACAGTCAGATGTCCCACAAATGCCCGTCACCGAGCAACAGCACATGCAATGGGATGAGCCGTTAGTTACACATCAACAAATGCAAGCATTTTACCCACATATGGAACAAATGCTGACAGACATTGAATTTCTTGATCCTGAGCACCCGAGACTATTACCAACACGCCTCAAACGACTTTTTGGACGCATTCAACTTGATCGCCTTGAATATAACCTGTTACGTGGTGTTTTTAGTCGGGTACAAGCATTAAGTCATGGTACATGGAAAAAATCAGAACAACCTCAATCCAAAGAGAATAAATAAAATGATTAAACAGCTCAAAGAAGACATTGCTGCTGTCTTTTCACGAGATCCTGCGGCAAGAAATACCCTTGAAGTAATTTTAACCTATCCTGGTATTCACGCCTTGGTATTGCACCGTGTAGCACATAAAATGTGGCAAAAAAACCTAAAAACAAGTGCACGTACATTGGCATCTTTTAGTCGCTTTGCAACAGGCATTGAAATACATCCCGGAGCAAAAATTGGCCGTCGCTTATTTATAGATCATGGTATGGGCATTGTTATTGGTGAAACTGCAGAAATCGGAGATGATGTTACGCTCTATCACAGTGTAACGCTTGGTGGCACAACATGGAAAACAGGCAAACGACACCCTACTTTAGAAGATGGTGTTATTGTTGGTGCAGGTGCAAAAATACTCGGGCCTTTTACTGTCGGTAAAAATGCAAAAATTGGCTCAAACACAGTTATTTTAAAAAGTGTTCCTTCAGAAACGACTGCCGTAGGGAGTCCTGCTCGTTATATTGTCAAAAACAAGCCACGCTCTGAAACAGAACAACAGCGCGAAGCTTATGCAAAAAGCATTGGTTTTCAAGCCTATGCTGCATCACCTCATCAATCTGACCCCATACTAGAGGGCATGAATATATTACTTGACCGACTCAAACAAAATGAAAAACAAATATGTCTTTTAAACTCACGTTTAACAGCACTCGATCCTAAATATGCTCAGTCTGTACACCAAGAACAAATGACGCAAGAGCAACTTGAAATACTAGAAAATATTCAGCAAGTCTGTAACGAACAAAAGTCGTTGCCAAAGACTTAATTTTGTTACATGCCTTACATTGCACAGCCGTTTTATTTTACATTAAACTGCTCAAACCTATTTACGATGTTCAACAATAAAATTTAAAGTGGAAAACCTATGAAAGTAAAAACCCTTGCCATAACAGTAACAACAGCAGCAATACTTTCGGCATGCTCTAATATTCAAACAGCAAAACATACAGCGACCACCGTCTCAACACCAACCGTCACTGCACCAGTTGGGCCTATTACTTTTAAAGAACCAGAACTCCCACAACCTTTTTATGTTTTAAATGCGGTGAATTACGACAAACCATCTGACTTTGAAATCAATTTACAAAAAGCGGCTGCACAACCTGTCACAAAAATGATCGCCACAAACCCTAAAGACCCAAGTCAAACACAAACCTTTGATGAAAATCATCTCATTATTCCTGCCATAGATAACACTAAAAACACTATCAAATTTTCACCACTTGCAGGGCAAAATGAGTTAGATGTCACAGCTATAGATGATTTCTTACAACTTGTAGAAGGTCAAGCACGTCACTACCCACCTAAATTTACCAATAAAATGGTTCGTCGTGGTTTTGAAAGTAAACTCAAACAAACCACACAATTCTTAGATGGTTATGCAAGTAAAGACAATGCCTCTTATGATGTTTTATTTCGTGCATTTAAAGCCAGTATTATGGCACGTAACCTCGATTTAGGGTCTCAATACACTACTCAGTCACTCAAGTATGGACAAAGATTACTTAAAATGGCACCAAATGACCCTTTAGTTAACTTTTGGTTTGGTTTTAATCTTTCAGAAGGTGGTGGCCAACGTGAAGCGATTCCATATTTAGATAAAGCAGTTAAAGCCGGAGTACAAGAGGCCTATCTTTCTGCTGCAAACAACTATCTATATCTAGAGCAAAATAGAAATGCGATTACCACTTTACGCAACTATAAAGTGAAATATCCACAAGAAGCACAAGTGGCAGATCAATTGATCAAAGAAATTCAAACCCAAGGTCGTACCAATGTTTGGGAAAATTTAAACAATATGAAAAAAGGAAGTTATTAAAATCTTGGTATCCTAATGGGGTTTTATACATAAGCTATAAAATCCCCCTAGATTTGTAATAATCATGTAAAATTTGAGCATAATTTATTATCGCTGTAGAACTTTATGCTCAAATTGACAAGGAAAAACTTCCTTTTACTATTTACACTCGCTAGCCTGAGTATCCTTAATGGCTGTCAGGTGGTGAGTGTAAAACAACAGGCATTTAATGTAACCATTTCCAATGAAAGAGACAGTATTCTCACTCGTGATAAACTCAGCGAAGCAAGTTTAAACGTATTATCTATGACAGGTCGTGAGGCAAAAGTTTGTACCAATGACCCTACATCTTGTCTATCCGATATTGAACAAATTCCACAAATTCCCAATGAGCAATTTTTTTCAACAGCAAGTGAACTATATTTAGCAAAAGCAATGTCACTTGAAAAATCATCCAACTGTAAATCAAAAATTAAAGAAGACACGGCGTTATCCTCTAAACAACAAGAAAAACTCAACGCACAAAACCAATGCATCCAACAAGAAATGCACATGCTCGACCGCAGTATTCGTTATAGTTACGCTTACTTATTTAAAACTGAACGTCATCCAGATCAACGTATTTTTGATAATAGACAAGTACAAGTGCGAGACTTTTATAATCAAGCAATCGCGAAGCTCATTATGCTTTCTTCAACGCAAAAGCCAGCCAATACGGCAAATAGTGGTTTTAAAATTGCAGACAGCCAATACATTATTGACCTTAGCCGTTTTCCACAGTTAAAAAATCAAAAAATTGAAGATTTTATTTCAAGCTACAATTTAAATTTCTCGGGGCTTCGATCTATTAACCGCAGAGATGGTTTTGGGTCCGAATTTGTCACTGTACTGTCAAAGCCTAAAATGAGTGAAGAAAATAAATATATTCTTGACCCATTACGTTATCAGTTTAAAGATTCAATCAATCCAAATATTCATTCACCACAATATTTAGCCACAACCATTTCTATTGAATCTGATGCCAATACCAGCATCAAAGCTCTTCTTTCAAATGCACCTTTATACATTAAAGTCACAGATCCTTATCAATTTGATCAAATTCAAATTGAAGGCAAAGCCTATCCGTTGGCAACCAATTTTTCTGCACCTTATGGTTTATGGCTTGCAAATACAAATTTAGGGAAAACGGCCTATTTATCGTTGATTGATCGTGATCAACAACTCACTATGCCTCATTTATATATGTTAGAGCCCTACAATCCCAATAAAAAAATCATTGTACTTGTACACGGTTTGGCTAGTAGTCCTGAAGCATGGATTCGTTTAACCAATGACATTATGGGAGATGCTGTACTACGTGAACATTACCAAGTATGGCAAGTTTTCTACTCTACCAATATGCCTATGTTAGAAAGTCGCTACCAAATTTATGCAATTATAAAACAAGCTTTTAGTCAGCTTGATTCACATACTCCAGCCGCTCAAAACGCAGTATTAATTGGTCATAGTATGGGGGGTGTAATTTCACGACTTCTTGTCAGTAATGCCGATATTAGCAAACAAGCCTTTAAAGTTTTTAAACAAAGACAGCTCGAAAAATCTCAAAATCTACCCTTTATTGCAGATCGTTTAAATATGCGCTCTATTAATAATTTTGACCGAGCGATCTTTATTGCATCACCACATCGAGGTACAGCTTATGCAGATTTATGGTTTACTCGAGTAGCTCGAAAAATCATTCGTTTACCCGGTGCTTTTTTAGGTGCTGTTGCAGATTCATTGCAAGGTGATATGAATCCCAAAGATTTTGTCAAACAAATTGACAATGGATTAATTCAAAATGGCCCAAGCGATTTAAGTTACAAATCCAAGTTTATGGAACTAACTCAAGGCATTATGCCCAAAGCAAACATTCCATACCATTCTGTCATGGGAAATATGACCCAAAGCACTGACCCCAAAATCATGACTGATGGAATTGTGCCGTATGAAAGTGCACATTTAAGAGGTGCTATTTCTGAAAAAGTGGTTCATGGTGGGCACTCCATTCAAGAAACCCCTGAAGCTGTGCTTGAACTTCGACGTATTCTAAGACAACATTTAATTGAGCATAACCTCTATCAAGTTAAAAAACCTTAGTATGTAGATTGGGCAGAAATAATTTTTCTGCCTTTTTATAAGTCATATCATCTATTTATAATACTTTTATCAAATAAAACAATAATATGTTCAGGTATATTTTAATCACTGTTAAAATCATAGATACTAGAGGGTACTTTTATATCTAATACTAAATATGCTTGATGATTTTTACTACTTCGCCATGGTTGTCGAACATGGTGGGTTTAGCGCCGCAGAGCGTGCTACAGATATCCCTAAATCTAAACTGAGCCGTAGAGTGTATGCACTTGAAGAACATCTTGGTGTTCGTTTAATTCAACGTAACTCTCGACAATTTTCAGTCACCGATATTGGGCAAAATATTTATAGACATGCTCAAGCTATGAATAATGCAGCTCAAGCCGCACATGACATGGTCAATCATTTTAGTGTAGAACCTCGTGGGATTGTACGTATTGGTGTGCCTGTTGCAACAGCACAAAATAGATTTGCACAGATCTTACCTGCATTTTTAAAACAATACCCTGAAGTTAAAATACAAATGGTGGTCAGCAATCGACGCATAGATATTGTCAATGAAAATGTTGACCTTGCCTTACGTGTTCGTGCGCATATTGACGATGACCCAAACCTCGTTGTCCGAGAAATTAGACAAGAAGTACAACATCTATTTGCAAGTCAGGCATATCTTAATCAATATGGAACACCCAAAACGCCACAAAGTCTTACAGAACACCGCTTTTTAAGCATGTCAGAAGACTTTACCGAACAGACTTTAACACTCAGTCACGAACACCATAGCAATGTCAAAGTACCATTAAAACCCACCATCATGGCTTCTGACCTAAACCTACTCAAAGAACTCGCCTGTCAGAATCAAGGTATCACTTTGCTTCCCGACACTATTGTCTGTGATGAAATCAGTACTCAGCAACTACGCTACGTCTTACCTGAGTGGAATGTTCCTCATGGTATTTTACATTTGGTGTATCCATCTCGCCGTGGCATTCTTCCTGCTGTACGTGTATTGATTGATTATCTCGTACAACATTTAAAATAAGAGAAATGCTAAAAATATACATATTACGTTTAACTTTAAATACAAATAAAATATTTAAGTGGCTTACATACTATATATAAATAGATGATCAATATATGTTTTCTATTCACACATTCATATAAGCCACTTAAATCGTTACACAGCAGCATTTTTTCTTCATTATTTATGGCAACTCTTTTGCTAACTTCTCTTCAATGCTTCAAATATGAGAATAGTGAAATGATGACTTATTTAATGAAACGCTTGCTTACACTGGGCTTAATCACCTCTACTACATTTACCAGTATCAGTGCTTTTGCTGGGCCGTATGACCAACCTCGTGGTCCAAACAATTTTTCAGATCGTCCATATGAGTCACAAAGGTATGACCCAAATAGACCTCAAGCCCCTATGCAAACGAGAGACCGTAATGCAGAACGCCAGCATCATTCATATAATGGGCCATCTTATGCCCAAGACAGATCACGAGCAGATCATCAACCATGGCGCAAAGGTCAGTACATTCCCAATCAATATAGATCATCACACTACTATGTCAATGATTGGAGACGTCAACAACTTCCAACACCACCTCGTGGTCATCGCTGGCTAAATGTCAATGGTGATTATATTTTGGTTGCCATTGCAACAGGTGTAATCAGTTCCATTTTACTAAATCAACACTAAATATCTAATGCCCCTCACTAAAAATATCTAATTGCGGTGAGGGTTTAGAATATTTTATTTTAGGAACATGCGAGCATTCAAATTCATCGACATTAAAGCCTTGAACAAATGATGTAAGATCGGTACTTTTACGAGACAACCATTCATGTAACCGGTGTTGAGGAATAATAATCACTGAACGCTTTACATTACCCGGTTCATGAAATGTACTCATCATAGGATGATCTATCGCATCCATAGTCAACATAGTTGCTGAGCGTATAATATCTTGATTAATTTTACAAATTTCATAAAGTGCTGCAATATAAAAAGCACCACCATCTTTACGGCGTACGCCCCAACGTTGGGGTTGACCTGCAACGTATTTACTTTCATAAAATTCAGTCACAGCAACCACACCAAATTTATATTTATGTAAAGCATTTTGAAAACTTGGTTTATCCCACAACGTTTCTTGTCGGGCATTATATGTTTTTTTTGCAATGTTTAAATCTGTTGCCCACTGCGGAACCAACCCAAAAATCACTTCTCTCCATTCTAGTCCTTGTTGCGAAGCAAATAATAAAGGAAATCGCCCCGCTGGAAAAACCTCATTGGCATAATCAAAGCTAATTTTTGGCAAATGAAGTTGCTGGCATTGTTGTATTGTCAGTGGTTTAAAATTTGCACACATAATCATTCATTAAATGGACGAATGTATATTTTAACGCCTTTTTAACAGACTGAATATCTACAATATTACGTTTTTACTGATATAAAACATGGAAAAATCCTATATTTAAAACCCCCAAAGCCTCAACAATCAACTTGATCTTTGAGGCTTTGGCGTAGGTAAATCACTATTCACTTACACAGTAACCTTTAAGTTTTAAACGTGCTGCATGTAAAAGTGGCTCTGTATAGCCTGAAGGTTGTAATTCACCTTTAAAAATTAAATCAGATGCTGCTTGAAAAGCCAAATTATGGCTTAAATTGTCTGACATGGCTTTATATTTTGGATCATTGGCATTTTGCTGATCTACAATTTTTGCCATCCGCACGAGTGTCTCACGCACTTGGCTTGCTGTAACAATACCATGATGCAACCAATTGGCGATGTGCTGTGATGAAATACGTAACGTTGCTCGATCTTCCATTAACCCCACATGATGAATATCGGGTACTTTAGAACAGCCCATTCCTAAATCAACCCAACGCACAACGTATCCCAAAATACCTTGACAATTATTCTCAAGTTCTTGGTTTATCTCTTCTGTTGTCCAATGTATTTGTGTTGCCAAAGGTGGTGTCAATAAATCGTTTAAACTCAACATATCTTGTTTTAGTTGTTTATTTTGTTGTTCAACCACATGACACTGATGATAATGCATTGCGTGAATGACTGCACCAGAAGGTGATGGCACCCATGCACAAGATGCACCTGCCTGAGGATGCTCAATTTTACTTTGATACATCTCAAGCAATTGGTCGGGTTTCGGCCACATCCCTTTACCAATTTGAGCTTTTCCTTGTAGACCACAGGCCAAACCAATTGCAACATTACGATTTTCATACGCTGCAAACCACTTTTGTTGCTTAATATCTGCTTTTCTGACCATAGGGCCTGCCACCATAAAGGTATGAATCTCATCCCCTGTACGGTCCATAAAACCAGTATTAATAAAAATAATACGATCTTTAGCCGCAGCAATACATGCTTTTAAATTGACAGAAGTACGACGCTCTTCATCCATAATTCCAATTTTCAAGCTTTTATGCGGTAATTCAACAAGTTGTTCTGCTTTTTCAAACAGATCTACAGCAAATTTTACTTCCTCTGGGCCATGCATTTTAGGTTTTACAATATACATCGAACCTGTGCGAGAATTTCTTAATGTATTTTGCCCTAAAATATCAATTTTACTCAGTAATGGCGTAATTAAAATGTCTAAAATCCCTTCAAAGATTTCTTCACCGTGTATTAAAACAGCAGGATTCGTCATCAAATGACCAACATGTCGGAGTAACATCATCGATCGCCCATGTAAAGTGATCGTTTGGCCTGTTGTCGTTTGATAATGACGGTCAGGATGTAAAGTTCTTGTCAGCATTTGGCCATTTTTCTCAAAACGGTCTGTAAGTGTACCTTGCATAAGGCCAAGCCAATTGCGATACCCCTCCACTTTTTCTTCTGCATCTACTGCAGCAACAGAGTCTTCTAAATCTTGAATCGTGGTGACTGCGGACTCTAAAATGATATCTTTAATTTTTGCTTGATCTATTCGACCAATAAAATGGCTGCCATCAAATTGTATCATGACATGTAATTGATGATGCTGAAACACCAACTCAGTAGGTGCTAATTTTTCACCGTTAAAACCCACAAATAATGCACGATTTACAAGTGTTGTTACTTGTCCATCAGTCAACGTAATCCACAGTGTATTTTCTTCAATATGATATTTCACTGCATTTGAATGTGAGCCATGTTCCAACGCAAAATTTTCATCTAAAAACTGCTTAGCAAATGAAATTACCTTTTGGCCACGTATTGGATTATACGATGTTGTTTTTTCAGCACCTTCTTTTTCTGAGATGAGATTAAATCCATAGAGTGCATCGTATAATGAACCCCATCGGGCATTTGCAGCATTCAAGCTATAGCGCGCATTACGCACAGGAACAACCAATTGAGGTCCTGCAATGGTTGCAATTTCGTCATCAACAGAATCAGTTGTAATTTTAAAATCTTCAATATCAGGAGTTAAATAATCAATATCGTATAAAAACTGTTTGTATACTTCTACATCAAATGAATGTTCTTTATGCCAACGTGTAATTTCAGATTGAAGCGTTTGACGATGTTGCAAGAGTTGTTTATTTCGTGCGGTAAATGCCTTGACGATTTTTTCAAATTCAGACCAATAGGTAGAACTATTTAACTTCGCAACTGGAAGTGCTTCATTTTCGATAAAATCAAAAAGTATTTGATCTATGGCTAAGTCACCTATCTGTACACGTTGTGTCATTATTTTTCCTTATTTGATCTGGCATCATTCATTTGGGCAACATTTTATTGTCTCTCACCCACCTTTGCTAAAAACTCATTTAGCGCAAACACTTATTAGCAAAAAACAGACCAATTTAAGCCATACGATGTTTTTTGCTCAAATACTCAGCAGATTGCATTTCCAATAGCCTAGAACGTGTACGCTCAATTTCAAATGCTAGTTTTTGCCCCTGATAAATATTTAAAATAGGCACTTGTGAGGTTAAAATCAGCTTTACACCGCGGTCATAAAATTCATCAACCAAATAGATAAAACGCCGTGTACCATCTGCAAGCTGATCACTTAAAAGAGGTATATCACTCACAAATACCGTGTGATATCTATTTGCAATTTCAATAAAATCGATAGGACTTCTTGGTTTTAAACACAATTCATTAAAATGACACCACAGTATTTCAGAGGTGTGTGCTAAAGTTAAAACCTCTCGATGATTCACCTCAATGGCTGTAGTCATAACTTTATGTACATCAACCAGTTGATTAAAGCGCTGTTGCATCCATTGTGTTGTTTTTTCATTTAAAGGGCTTTGAAACAAATCTGCTTGTTGTAATATTCTTAACCGATAATCTATACCTGCATCTATATTGAGAATATGACAATGTTTTTTTAGCAACGCTATTGTTGGTAAAAAACGATCTCGATGTAAGCCATCTTTATATAAACCATCGGGCGCAATATTCGATGTTGCAATCAGACTCACACCACGCTGAAATAATTTTTGAAATAAATCACTCAGTATCATGGCATCAGGTACGCTAGATACAAAAAATTCATCGAAACAAATGACTTTAGCTTGTTCATGAATATGATCTGCGACTGCATCTAACGGATTCTGCTGTCCGACTCGTTGGTTAAGTTGCTGATGTACATATTGCATAAAGTGATGAAAGTGTAATCGCATTTTACGCTTTAAAGGTAACGACTCAAAAAAAAGATCCATTAACCAAGTTTTGCCACGACCCACGCCCCCCCACATATACACACCTTGAGGAATTTGTTTTTTACGAAAAAATGAGAAGATTGTTTTTGATGATTTTTCTTCAGCCACTAACTGATGCCATAACACATCTAAAGCATCTATTGCTTTTTTTTGTACACGATCTGAAGTTACTTTTCCTTCATCTATAGCCTGTTGATAAACAACCAATGGAGAGTGCTGATCCATAATAGAGTGATCTAAAAATAAAATAAAGCATAGCAAAGATCGAGCATAAGCTACATCTGTTTTATAATCTAAGATTTAGTTTTTATATATTTACGATTAAGGTCACAATCATTATGCGTTTAAAAAGAATTTTAAGATGCATTAAAGCCATAACACACCATATTTTATCGTATGTTATGGCCTAGATTTTACATAATTGATTGTATAATTTCTTTTAGTGTTTTTTGAGGATGAGCTGATTTTGTAATTGGTCGACCAATCACTAAATGTGTTGCACCAGCATCCATCGCTTGTGATGGCGTCACAATTCTCTTTTGATCATCACTTTGACTGCCCTGAGGGCGAATACCCGGTGTGACTAAAGTAAAGTCTTGACCCAACTCTGCGCGTAAAAATGTCGCTTCTTGTGCCGAACAAACAATACCATTTAAGCCTGAGTCTTTGGTTAATCGTGCTAGGCGTCTCACGTGATCCACAGGATTGACATCTAAACCAATGTCTTTTAAATCTTCTTGTGCCATGGAGGTAAGTACAGTGACTGCAATAAGTTGCGTTTGATAATTTCCTGCATTCAATCGCTCAGCACAAGTTTCCATCATCTTACGGCCGCCAGATGCATGCACGTTAACCATCCATACACCAAGATCTGCAGCAGCACATACGGCTTGCGCAGTGGTATTTGGAATATCATGAAACTTTAAATCCAAAAATACGTCAAAGCCCAATTGATGTAAGGCTTTTACGATTTCTGGTCCTTCATGGGTAAATAACTCTTTACCCACTTTTACCCGACATAAACTAGGGTCGAGTTGATCAGCAAGCTGTAATGCTTCTTTTTTACTTTTTGAATCTAAAGCAACAATGATACTCAAGGTATAACCTCAACAAAGAATAAATCAAAGCCCATTATAATGGGCTTTGATTATTTGAGTTAATATCTAACACTGTTTTTTCATGTCTTGTATTTGCAGCAGCTTCTTTTGCAGCCAATTGTGCAGCTTCAACCTGCTCTTTTCTTAAACGCTCAATTTCTTTGTTTAAGCGTTTAATTTCCCAATGAGTTTGAAATACTTTAAATACCTGCACACCAACAAGTAGACCCAATACAACGCCTAATGCCAATGTAATTAAAACTAGTAATCCCAAACGCATTTCAGGAACATCATGAGTAAACCATAAATCAACAGTAACAGGTGTGCTATTTATGAGAACCAATGCAAGGGAATAAACAAATACTAGAATCAATAAAATCAGTAAGATAAAACGCATAATATCACCATATAGATGTAGTTTTAATTATTTAACTTGCTCATTTACTGCATCACGCAGTGCTTTACCTGGCTTAAAGTGTGGTACAGATTTCGCAGCAACCTCAACAGATTTTCCTGTTTTTGGGTTACGCCCAATGCGAGGATCACGATGATGTAGAGCAAAGCTACCAAAACCACGTATTTCAATGCGGTCATCTGCAGACAATGTATCAATCATTTGATCTATCATAATCTTCACAGCGTCTTCGACTAAGGGTTCAGCCAAATGTGGGTTTTTTAAAGCAATGCGCTGTATTAAGTCTGATTTATTCAGTGCTTCTTTAGTCATGTAACGACCTCATTGATTTTTAGCGACTTTTATTTGTTAGTTATTAGATAATAACTTGTTTAAATACAAAACGGTAGTGTAATAAGTCAATATTACACTACCGTTAACAGTAATTAAATATAAAGTATCAATTAGTTACACTAATTAATACTTTTTTCTTACTATTTTTGTTGCTGTGCTTTAATCAAGTCACCAATCGTTTTAGGACCGTTGTCTTGAGCAGCAGGTGCTGCTTGACGCAAGTTAGCAACTGCTTCACGCTCTTCAGCTTCGTCTTTTGCTTTAATAGACAAGTTGATTGTACGTGATTTGCGGTCAACATTAATGATTTTCGCATCAATTTCCTGACCAACTTCTAGGAATTTCGTTGCATCTTCAACGCGATCACGGTTGATTTCAGAAGCTTTTAATTGCGCTTCTACTTCATCAGCAAGTTTTACTGTTGCAGCTTTTGCATCAACAGCAATAACAGTACCTTTAACCAATGCACCGCGTTCGTTTGTTGCTAAGAAATCATTAAACGGATCGCTGTTTAATTGCTTGATACCTAGGCTAATACGGTTACCTTCAGCATCTACAGATAAGATAACGGCTTCAACAGTGTCACCTTTTTTGTAGCGACGAATTGCTTCTTCACCTTGTTCATTCCAAGAAATGTCAGATAGGTGAACAAGACCATCGATACCACCTGGTAAACCAATAAAGATACCAAAGTCAGTGATTGATTTAATCGTACCTGAAACTTTTTCACCTTTATCATGGTTTTTAGAAAACTCTTCCCATGGGTTAGCACGAGTTTGTTTAATACCAAGAGAAATACGACGACGTTCTTCGTCTACTTCTAGAACCATAACTTCAACTTCATCACCAATCTGAACAACTTTAGATGGGTGGATGTTTTTGTTGGTATGATCCATTTCAGAAACGTGAACTAGACCTTCAACACCTTCAGCGATTTCAGCGAAACAACCGTAGTCTGTTAAGTTAGTTACACGTGCTTTAACGATAGAACCTTTAGGGTAACGGTTCATGATCGCTAACCAAGGATCTTCGCCAAGTTGTTTAAGACCTAGAGAAACACGGTTACGATCGCGATCAAATTTAAGGACTTTAACAGTCACTTCTTGACCAACTTCTACTACTTCTGAAGGGTGCTTAATGCGTTTCCAAGCCATATCTGTGATATGTAGAAGACCATCAATTCCACCTAGATCAACAAATGCGCCGTAGTCTGTAAGGTTCTTAATTGTACCTGTAACTGTTTGGCCTTCTTCAAGTTGAGCAAGCAATGCTTCACGGTCAGCAGAAGATTCAGCTTCCATTACTGCACGGCGAGAAACAACAACGTTGTTACGTTTTGCATCAAGTTTAATAACTTTAAACTCTAACTCTTTACCTTCAAGGTGAGTTGTGTCACGGATTGGACGAGTATCAACCAAAGAACCTGGTAAGAATGCACGTACTGGACCGATGTCAACTGTGAAACCGCCTTTTACTTTACCAGAGATTAGACCAGTAACGATTTCGCCGTCTTCAAAGATTTTTTCAAGTTTAGTCCACGTTTCAGCACGTTTTGCTTTTTCACGTGAAAGAACTGTTTGACCCATACCGTTGTCAAGTGCTTCAACAACAACATCAACAGTGTCACCAACTTGAACTTCTAGTTCACGCTGGTCGTTTAAGAATTCTGCACGGTCAACAACGCCTTCTGATTTAAGGCCAGTGTCAACAGTTACCCAGTCAGCATCGATGTTTACAACAACACCTTGGATGACTGCACCCTTTTCAACGTTAAGATTTAATTCGCTTGCTTCAAAGAGGGCTGCAAAAGATTCGGTCATGGTATACCTGATATGTTCAGCGGTCTTGGATCAGTCAAGGCCTGTTTAATTACATTTATACGTTGTCTACTTTAAAACTGATCGAGCAACATATAAACAAAAAATAAGTTAAATCAACTGTGTATCGATATACGAGCGCATCTGATTAAACACATCATCTATCGATAAATGAGAGCTATCTATAATGAGCGCATCAGACGCAGGCTTAAGAGGAGCAACAACTCGCTGCGTGTCTCTACGGTCGCGTTCTTCGATGTTGATTAAAATGGCGCTCAGTTTAGCATCAACCCCCATGCCCTGCAACTGCTTGTATCTTCTTTCTGCACGAGATTGCGCTGATGCTGTTAAATAGATTTTTGCTTGTGCTTGTGGAAATACAACTGTACCCATATCACGTCCATCTGCAACTAAGCCTTTAGATGTTGCAAATTGGCGTTGACGTGCTAATAAAGCATCTCTGAGTGGAGCAATGGCTGCAACCTTTGAGGCAAATAGCCCAACTTCTTCACTGCGAATCTGTTTTGATACATCTTCACCATTTAAATAGGTTTGGATTCCATGCATTGAAGGTACAAATTCAATATCCAAATGGGTGGCAATATTTACAGCGTCAGAGATATTTTCATCTAACTGTGTAAGTAAATTTTGTTGTGCCAAGCTTAATCCAAGTAAACGATAAATAGCGCCAGAATCTAACAATTGATACTGATAATATTGTGCTAATTTTGTTGCAAGTGTTCCTTTACCAGAACCACTTGGACCGTCAATTGTAATAATATTCATACACTTGCCTTCATTTTAATATTTTCTTTGCCAAACGACGTTGTTTAAAAAATTGGCTCAGTTGCATTGCACATTCTTCTGCCATACATCCAGATTCCACTTGAAAATAGTGATTATAATAGCCATCTTCGAGCAAACGCCGTGCACTCACCAATGATCCAGATTTGTTCTCTGTTGTCGCAAAAACGACTTTATGAATTCTGGCATGTATTAATGCACCCACACACATCGTGCAAGGCTCTAATGTCACATATAACGTAGCATCTTCAGGCAATCGGTAATTATTCATTTGTGCACAGGCATCACGAATAGCAATAATTTCTGCATGTGCTGTTGGGTCACAACGCATAATGGGGCAATTTTCCCCTAAACCAATGACTCGATTTTGACTAACAATGACAGCACCCACGGGAATTTCTTGTTGCATCGCTGCTTGTTGTGCTTGTTCAAAGGCCAACTGCATCCATTTAAAGTCTTGTGCTGTAAATGATATAAGCTGATCATTTAATGCGGTCATATTCTCTCAATAATATCGTAATCTCTGAGTAAATCATTCCAACTATCAATGGTTGTGGTCGGTGCTTGTTGGCTAAAGATACTTTTCAAACTGCGATTTTCTGACTTTTGCCATTTTGGTGACAAATCTTTGTCAATTAAACGTGCACGAACACCTTCTGCGAAGTCAACATGATTAATTTTCCATGTAGAAATCTGTTGTTCCAATTCAAAAGTATCAGCCCAACTATGACCTAGTTTGCCCCATTGCCAAAGTAACCACGTTAGTGCTGCCGTCACCAGTGAACCTTGTTTTAGGTTTTCTCCTGCTTGGCGTAACCAGTCACTATGTGCTTCACTGAGCTGACAAATTGCATCATAGTCTTGCTCAAAATTAAGTCCATTACATACAGTATGTATGGCATCTAATGCCGTTTGTAGTGGCCCTACGCTCACAGGTCTATGCAAACCATGAAGGACATCATCGAGCGCTCTAAATGTGCCTGCAGGATAATCTTGCCAAGAAATTTGCACTAATCTATTTAAGACAAGCTCTTTTTTCATGGCACAGATATGCGTTGCCCAACCAATCGCATAAGCACCTGAAGCAGTCATCATTGTGCCTGTTAAGCCAAGAAATAAACCAATTCTTCCCCGATCTGCCAAAAAGCGAGTTGCACCTACATCTGGATATAAACCAATATTAATTTCAGGCATAGCCAAGCGTGATGCAGGTGTGACCAAACGAAAAGGTGCTGCCATAAAGAGCCCGAGACCTCCCCCCATCACATAGCCTTCACCCCATATCACAATCGGTTTTGCATAATAATGTAGGAGTAAATCAAGCTGATATTCTCGTTTAAAAAACTCACTGGCTTTATCTTGTTCACCATCAATTACTTGTTGGCGTAGTTTTCTCACGTCACCGCCTGCACAAAATGCTCTTGGTGTACTTGAATCGAACCAAATGGCTTTAACGGCCTGATCATTAGCAATGTCATTAAATAAAGAGATTAATGCATTCACTAGACTTAAATCTAAAGCATGCAAGGAATTAGGACGATCAAGCTGTATGCTTAACCAGCCATTTCTATAAGATTGAACGTTAATATCAGCGTGATAATGTGTATATGTCATGGGCTCAACTGCCAGTTTATTTCAGCAATCTGATGAGATTTTAAATAATCATTGCTTTTAGAAAATGCTTTACAGCCAAAAAAACCACCACGGTTTGCTGCCAATGGTGATGGATGAGCTGCTGTCAGAACAAGATGTTTTTCTCGATCAACACGCTGTCCTTTACGTTGTGCATAAGCACCCCATAAAATAAAGACAACATTTGATGTATGCTCATTAATGACATCGATCACATGGTCTGTAAAATCTTCCCAACCTTGTTTTTGATGCGATGTAGGTTGTCCTGCTTCTACAGTTAAAACGCTATTTAACAGTAATACACCTTGTTGCGCCCATTGTGTTAAGTCTCCATGCAGACTCGGTTTAATCGAAAGATCTGTCGACAATTCATGAAAAATATTACGCAATGAAGGTGGTACAGCTACGCCTTTTTGTACTGAAAAACTCAAACCATGAGCCTGATTAGGCCCATGATACGGATCTTGCCCCAAAATGACGACTTTCACCTGAGGTAATGGTGTCAATTGAAATGCATTAAAAATGAGTTGACTCGGTGGATAAACGACTTTACCTGCGTGTTTTTGCGCTGTTAAAAAAGCGCGAAGTTGATCCATTTTAGAGCTGAGTAAAAAATCTTGTAGCTTGTCTTTCCAACTAGAATCAAGTTGCACTCGGTCAAGTTTCTGTTGTTGGGCTTCAGTTAGTTGCATTACGATATCATCTAGTTTTATATTTAAATTTTAACCTGTTGCTCTACCAATGGGTTTTGAAATGTTTCACCATTTTTAAGTTTTGCATACGTGTTTGGATCGGCCCATTCGGCCTGTATTTGATCTGAAAATTCAATGTGATCTAATGCTAAAATGCCCATCTGAGGATTATTAATGTCTTCCAGAAAGCTTTGTGCATAGCCTGTATCTGTTTCATGGACAATAACCGAATAAACGTCAACATTTCCCTCACCATTTTGCATTTTTGTACTTTTTAAAACTTGCTGTGCAAGAAAGAAAAAGATTCTTGAAAATTGCTCTGCTGAAGGTGAAACAGGTAAGCTTACCCATCTTGCACTGAATTGTTGACATGCTTGAATATATGCCAAGTCATCTTTATTCCAAAAACAGATGGCATGATCAAAACTATCAAATAGATCTTTAATTACACCTTTGAGTAATCCGAAGTCATACACCATCTGACCATGATCCAGTGCATCGGCTTTTAACAAAAGCTCGACTTTGTAGCTATGGCCATGTAATGAACGCTTGCAACGATCTGAAGTACAATTACGCACAATATGCGCATTTTCAAACTTAAATAATTTTCGGATTAACATAAGCTCTTGTGTGTAATTTAAGGGAGACTATAGATTATAAATCAAATATAACATATTGCAGTGTTTTTTAACCGATCAATAGTATTGATCGTGTTTATTTATTTTTTATTTGCAATTTCAAGTGCTTGTTTAAAGTAGCTCATTTTTAATGTTTCTCTAGAGCCTAAATAGCGCTGATAGAAACTTGAATTTAACAATAATGCTCCACCAAAAATAAGAGACCATGCTATCGCCAAATAATCTCTCACTGTAATTTTAGAATGTTGCTGGCGCAAGTAAACATCTGTTGTATAAATAATTTTTTTTAGTCTTTGTTTGCGAATATGATAAATTTTCCGAAACAACTGTTTATTACCTCCGCCTATAGTAGACAGCTTTTCTTCTAAATTATGGTACAAAATTGTGCGCTCTGCATCATCTAAATGATAATGAATCAAGCAGTTTAACTGTGCATCAAAATGAGAAGGACTATTTTTCATAGACTCATAAATAAGATATTCATTTCTTAAAATGAGTTGCAAAAATAATTCATCTTTACTGTGAAAATGTTTATATAGTGTGCCTTTGGCAATATTTAACTCTTGTGCCAGCTCTTCCAACGTCATACCAACATCGCCATGCTCAATTAACAACTGCTCTGCCACTGTAAAAATTAAGTCTTCTCGTTGCTTAAATTTATTTTGACGATGTGTTAATTGCATGGCATGCCTCTTTTATTATTTTAAACAGTGGCTTTCAATAACTGTTCAAAATTTTTACTGGTCAATTCACCAATTTCTTCAACAGTTTTCCCATATACACTGGCCAATGCTTGTGCAACATAAGGTACATATTTAGGCTCGTTACTCTTTCCACGAAATGGCATCGGTGCAAGATATGGGCTGTCCGTTTCAATCAATAAACGATCTAAAGGCACATAACGCGCAACATCTCTTAATGCTTGTGCATTTTTAAAAGAAATAATGCCAGAAAATGAAATATAATATCCACAGTCTAACACTGCTTTTGCTGTGTCTAAATCCTCAGTAAAACAGTGTAATATTCCGTGTTCTGAACGCTCACTACGTATTAAGTCGACAGTATCTTCTCGAGCAGATCGGGTATGTACAACCACAGGTTTTTTAACTATTTTCGATGCTTCGATATGCCTTGCAAAACATGCCTTTTGCTCGACCACATATTCTTGACTATGATAATAATCTAGACCTGTTTCTCCCAATGCCCAAACTTTCTCATTTTGAGCAAGCTGTACCAAGTATTCAACAGATGCTTTTTGCATCACTTCAGGTAATTCACAAGGATGTACACCGACGCTATAGCCAACATCTGCGTGAGATGCGGCAATGTCGCCTAGTATTTTATGGTCATCTATATTGACTGAAATAGCCATAAAGCGATGTACACCTGCTGCCCTCGCTTCTGCTAATGCTAAATTTAAATCACCTTCATAGGGGGTCAGATCGAGTAAATTAAGATGGCAATGGCTGTCTACAAACAAAGTGCTTTCCTTTTAAATCGTATAACTTGGTGCTGGACTATATAATCGATTTCCCAACATTTTTTCAGCTTGTTCTTGATACAAACGTCCCTTTTCACCTGCCAATTGAATACCAAAGCCTTGTGGTTTGGTATCGGTGGCTTCATGGTTAATCCAAATGACTTTACCTGTGAGAGGGATTTTTTGATTTTGACCTGGCAATGTCGCCAAAAGAAAAATATCTTCACCCAAAGAGACCACTTGTGCTGACGGTACAAAAAGACCGCCCCCTGTCACATACGGCATATAGCTGGCTTGAAGTACATTAATATCCGTAATATTAACCTGCAATACACCGCCTCGTTGCATTGTTTGCATCATATTTCCTTAAGATCAGCAAGATCAGTTCACTACACATCCAACAGCATCACAAACAGTGCATCAATCATTAAATTGCTCTGTATATTTTGCTGCATGTATATTTTGGAATCTTGTAGCTTGTGAGAGATGTTAAATAAAGTATCTAAATTATAATAAGGTAAAATATCAGAAAAATTAAGATCTATGTTTTTAATCTGTTGATTTAATTTTAAAGCAATCAGATCTGCAACTAAATATTGCATCATATGACAAAGCTCTATAAAGCTCAGTGCTTTAGACCACTGGGTTGCATAGCGTATCAGGCCATCTTTTTGTTTCACCAAAGACAACCAATCATTAATAAAATTTTTACGCTGTTGTAACCATGCTTGAGGTGCTATTTCAAGAGCACGTAAGGGCATGTCGTATGCTAAATTGAGTAGCAATTGTATCTGTTTTTGATCGAGTGTTGGCACACTTTGACTGACATGTTGATATGCAAGATCTGTAGATATACGATCTAAAGCGTAACGTTGTAATCGACTACGGATTGTTGCAGGAAGTTTGAGCAAGTGATCTGTGAGCAAAATAATAATGGTGCGCTCACCCGGTTCTTCTAGTGTTTTTAGTAAAGCATTTGCAGCTGCCGTATTTAGCGTTTCGGCAGGCTCAATTAATACAATACGCCAGCCTTCTACCGTTTGTTGTACAAAGGGCTGTATCTCACGAACTTTATCAATTTTAATTTGAGCATTCGATGATTTTTTCTCATCATCAGTTGAAATATGCACATAATTTGGATGTGTATCTGATTTTAGCCATTGACAACTTGTGCAGACCCCACATGCTGTCTCTTCTTTTTTGTCTAGGCACAATAGCCAAGCAATAAAATGTAGGGCAAAATCTTTTTTCCCTGACCCTTTTTTACCATAAAGCAAAATACCATGCCCGATGTTTGGAAAACGTGCAGTAAGACGTTGCCATGTATCTTGTTGCCAAGCATACACAATGGACTGTTTAAAAAATTGATCTGACATAAACAATCAAGCCACTTAGACTAAAAATATATCTGGACTTAACGCATTAAGTCGGTCTAAATCTTGTTGGGTATCTACACCAGGTGGTAAGTTTACCTTAGCAATATCAATGGCAATCCGATGCCCTTGCTCTAAGATTCTCAGTTGCTCAAGTGATTCTAAACGTTCTAGCGGTGTCTGTTGCCATGTAGAATATTCATTTAATAATTGTACACGATAGGCATATAAACCTAAATGTCGAAAACCACGCGGGGTCTGATCAGGTACATTTGCGGTATCTCGACAATAAGGAACACCTGCACGGCTAAAATACAAGGCTTCACGATGTTGTGACATCACGACTTTAACAATACTTTCTCTTTCAAACTCATCTATACAATGAATCGGTTCACACAAGGTAGACATCGAACATTGTGGGTTTTCCACCAACACCTCTGTGACCTGATTCACTAAACTTGCAGGCAGTAAAGGTTCATCACCTTGTATATTGACCACGATATCTTGCGCATCCCACCCTTTGATATGTGCAACTTCACTCAGACGATCTGTACCTGAAAGATGGGATGGATTTGTCAGTACTACATCAATGCCTTCTTGCTCACAGAGTGTTGCAATGCGTACATCATCTGTTGCCACACACAAATCATCAAAACCTTCCACTTTTCGCGCTTGATCTACCACGCGTAGAATCATCGCACGGCCATGTATAAGTAACAAAGGTTTACCGGGTAATCTTGAGCTAGCATAACGAGCAGGAATAACAATATGTTTCATGATAAAACCTAAATAGTAATATGCACTGAGGCAAGTTGTGCTTTTAATACGTCATAGCACGAATCAGAAAGCATTGCATTTACAGGCAACACCCAAATTGGACATGTTATCGTATGATCTTGTAATAGTGTTTTGATTTTGATCGCATCTTTTTCCGTGGTAATCATAGGAAGTTGGTCGTTAAACTGTAAATCCTCATGAGTATAATGATGATGATCAACAAACTCATGTTCAAGAATGTGGGTTACTCCAATGTCAGCCAATGAGCGATAAAAACGCTGAGGGTAACCAATACCAACGACTGCATGCATTTTTTGATTTGAACAAAATGTCTGCTCGATTGCCATTGCTGGGTTAAGTAAATAAGGTTGCCCTGTCACCAGATGCATATTGAGTGATGTTCTAAATGCTTCAGTACCTGCATGTTCAATCACTGTACTGCCTTGTAATCGACTTTTAGGCTCTCTTAAAAATCCTTCTGGTAACAGCTTTTCATTTCCTAAACCACGTTTTGCATCTATAACGATCCATTCAATTTGCCTATTTAACGCCCAATGCTGTAAACCATCGTCACTTAAAATTAAATCAAGCTGATATTTAGACAATAAAAGTTCGATGTCTTGCTTTCGATTTGGCCCCACAACCATAGGAACCTGTGTTCTACTTACAATCAATGCAGGCTCATCACCCACAATAGATGCCGTACTTTCTGAAGTCACATGCATTGGAAATGGCCCTTTACCGCCATATCCTCGACTAATCACACCCACGCTCACGCCACGGTGCTGTAAATATTGAACAAGCTGTATCAGCAAAGGGGTTTTACCACTGCCCCCCACAGTAATGTTACCAATAATCATGACAGGAACAGGTGCGGTGTAGGCCTTTTTTTTTCCAAGAACGTACTGTTGTTTTTGATGTTCAGATACATAACCATATAGCAAAGACAAAGGACGCAATAGCTTTAACCATTGAGACTGCTTATTCCAAGCCTGTTGAATCAGCTTTGCCACTGCCATCATTTATTCCTCAAAGTTACGCTCATGCAACTGATAGTATGCACCACGTTGTTCAAGAAGTTCTTGATGTGTACCTTGTTCAATAATGCGTCCTTGATCCATCACCACAATTTGATCTGCATTTTCAATGGTCGATAATCGGTGTGCAATAACAATAGTGGTACGCTCTTTCATTGCTTCTTCAAAAGCACGCTGAATAAAGTATTCAGACTCATTATCTAATGCGCTTGTTGCCTCATCTAAAATTAAAATTGGAGCATTTTTTAAAATGGCCCGTGCAATCGCTAAACGTTGACGCTGTCCACCTGATAAATTGAGCCCTTGTGAACCCAAACGTGTTTCGTAACCCTCAGGTAAAGTCATGATAAAGTCGTGGATATATGCCATTTTAGCAGCCAAAACCACATCTTCATCATTGATATCGTCAAGTTGGCCATATGCAATGTTTTCTTTAATGGTTCGATCAAATAAGAAAACCTGTTGATTCACAATGGCGACCTGACGGCGCAAACAATTAAGTTCAATGTCGTGAATATGATGACCATCAAAGTAAATATCCCCTTGACTTGCATCTTGAAAACGAGTGACTAAATTAACTAACGATGACTTACCCGCCCCCGAACGACCCACCAATGCCACGGTTTGCCCTGCATAAATATTCAAATTAAAGTCGTAAATGGCCTGTGATCCATCTGGATAGACTAAGTCGACATGGCTAAATCGAATATCACCTTGTAATTTTGGGTGTAAAGTGCCTGTATTTTTTTCTTCAGGTAAATCAAGAATTTCAAACACTGAATGCGCTGCTGCCAAACCACGTTGTAATTTTTCATTGACAGTCGTTAAATTTTTGATGGGTTTACTTAACATGCCTGCGGCAGTAATAAAGGAAACAAATTGTGCGGCTGATGTATTGCCTAACACTTCAGGACGCAGTGCTAGCCACATAATAATGGCCATAGAACATGCCATAATCAGCTGTACAACAGGTGTATTTAAAACGTTTACCACTAAAAGTTTTAAACCACGCTTTAGGTTTGCCATAGAATAGTGATGTAATCTTTTTTCTTCTAATGCTTGTCCACAATACCCTTTGACAACCGCTTGCCCTAAAATAGATTCTTGTACCACATGATTGACATCACCCATCGTGTCTTGGACTTGAGTCGATAAACGGCGCATTCGCTTGGCAGCCTTACTCACACTATAACCAATCAAAGGGGCAAATACCAAGATCACCAAGGTTAGACGCCAATTTTGATACAGTAAGTAGCCAAGTAGCCCCAGTGTAATCAAACCTTCTTTAAATAAAGTTTGTACAGATTCAGATGATGCCGCTGTAAGTTGTTCAATATTGAATAAAACTTTTGATGTAATATGACCGCTTGAGTTTTCTAAATAATAGTTAGACGGTAAACGTAATAATTTAGCAAAAACCTCTTCTCGAATCACAAAAATAAGATTACGAGAAATCACTGCAGAAAAATAGTCACCTAAAAATGAACCAACACCACGTACAAAAATAAGTAAAATAATTAAAAAAGGAAATAAAGATGTTTGTGCAGTATTTTTGTTTTGAATGGCATTAATAATAAATTCGAGCAATTTAGCAATAGAAACTTCCGTGGCTGCACTTAGTGTGAAACCAATCAGTACTAAAACCGCATAGCCCCAATAGGGTTTAAGATAGGCAATCAGACGAAAATAAACTTGAAAATCTTGTTTCACACATAACCTCTAAATAGGCACTCTCACAGAAGTACACTCATAACCAATCACTCATGTTATGAGGTTTTCGTTTGAGTTATTCACACGGTGCACATCTTAGCAGAGTCAGCGCACATACGAAAATAAAACGTCTGATCTATCTTTCATATAAGACGTGTCATCCAAAAATCTTATATTAATGTAGGCAAATATTTAAAATACCATCTAGCTCATCTAAAGAATGATAGTGAATCACGAGTTTACCTTTGCCCTGTTTATTATGGTCAATTTTTACACTTGCATTAAATCGATCAGAAAGCTGTTGAGTTAATTGCTCAATATCTGGCGATGTTTTTTTAGCCAAATCCCTGCCAGCCTTGGGTTGATTCAGCTCTCTTACAAATTGCTCAGTTTGACGGACAGATAAGCTTTTATCGACCACAATTTGTGCTATTTTTTCTTGCTCTGAGGCTTTAAGTGTCAAAATTGCACGTGCATGCCCCATATCTAAGACACCTTCTTGCATTAAATCTTTCACAGTATCTTGCAAAGTAAGTAAGCGCAGTAAGTTACTAATGGTCGTACGAGCTTTTCCTACAGTATCTGCAATTTCTTGATGACTCAAACCAAATTCATCATGAAAACGTTGCAATGCTAAAGCTTGATCAATCGGGTTAAGATCTTGGCGTTGAATGTTTTCAATCAGGGCCAAAGCAATAGCAACCTGATTATTTAAATCTCGCACAATTGCTGGAATTTCTGTCAGCCCTGCCATTTTGGCAGCACGCCAACGGCGTTCACCTGCAATAATTTCATAAGGTTGTTCTTGCCCTTCTATCGGGCGAACAACAATGGGTTGCATCACACCGTGTTTTTTAATGGATGCAGACAAATCAACCAATTCATCTTCACGAATTGTACGCCGTGGCTGATAAGTGCCACGTTGTAACACATTCACATCAACCAATTTTAATTGGCCTTGATCTTGTGATTGTGACTCAATACTTAAACGTTCTTTTTGAATTGAACCAAGTAGTGCATCTAAACCACGTCCCTTTGCTAAACCACGCTTATTTACTGCCATAAACTATTCCTTTACTTTATTTTTTTTAATGATCTCAGCCGCCAATTTGAGGTAAGCCACTGCACCTTTTGAACTTTTTTCAAAGTAAAGTACAGGTAAGCCATGCGCTGGTGCTTCGGCGAGTCGAATATTACGAGGAATCACAGTGTCATACAATGTTGTACCAAAATACCGTTTTAACTCATCTGATACATCTCGTGTGAGTGCACTTCTTGCATCAAACATCGTGCGAACCACCCCCATAATTTCTAAATTGGGGTTCACGGCCTGCTTAATTCGTTCAATCGTTTGTGTTAAATCAGCTAATCCTTCTAATGCATAGTATTCACATTGCATAGGAATAATGACCCCATTGACTGCTGCCATTGCATTAATGGTAATTAAGCTTAAGCTAGGTGCACAATCAATTAAAATAATATCAAAGAGTGTATCTACATGTTTTAAAACATTTTTTAAAATAAATTCTCGGCCATCTTGTTCAGCAATAATAAGTTCAATACCTGACAACTCTCGGTTAGCAGCCAATACTTTATAGCCTACTTCGGAGCCCATGATGGCATTTTCAATGGGCGCTTCACCTAATAACACATCTGTAATTGAGTAAATCAAATCATTTTTTTGAATACCCGAACCCATGGTCGCATTGCCTTGTGGGTCCATGTCAATCAGTAGAACACGTTTTTTTAAAACAGCTAAAGACGCTGCCAAGTTGACTGCTGTGGTTGTTTTACCGACACCACCTTTTTGATTTGCAATTGCAATCACCTGAGCCATACAATACAACCCTACCCTTGCTTTTGTTCTAAAATAACTAAATGACGTTGTTCATTTAAATGAGGTACCTGAAGTGCAATGGTTTTGATATCAAACTTAGGCATCAACACCTCAATTTCATCGGTAGGCACCTGCCCTTTCATTGCACAAATCACACTATTTTTATGCATATAGGGTTGAGAGGCCTGTACAAAGTCTGATAATGAAGCAAATGCACGGCTTGTTAACACATCAAACTGACCAAGTTGGGAAATCATTTCAACATCTTCAACGCGTGTTTGTACTGCTGTAACATTATTTAGCTTCAAATCTGCAATGAATTGTTTTAAAAAGCGGATTTTTTTACCATTTGAATCGAGCAACACACATTCACGAGTGGGTTGACACAGCGCAACAATCATTCCTGGCATACCACCACCTGTGCCAACATCCAACATTCGACCTTCAGGCAGTTGAGTTAAAATGCTTAAGCTGTCTAGCAAATGCTTAACCAACATATCTTTCGGCTCACGAATAGCCGTTAAATTATATGCTTTATTCCAAAGCACCAATGCATCTTGATATTTTAACAATACATTCAACGTCTCATCGCTGAGTGTCAAGCCAAGTGCTTTCGTGCCTTGCTTGAGCGTTTGAAAAAACAGATGCATAAGTCAATCTCTCATTTAATTTACACGAAGTATACCGATTTATCTTTTCAATCATAGCGTATACTGGTTAGCAAGTATGCAATTACAAGCTTAAGCGCTGGTCTAAATCTGCCAAACGCGCTGGTGTACCCACATCTACCCACTGTCCTAAAAGCTTCTGAGCACGCACCTGATGTGTTTGCATCGCCATTTTTAGCAAAGGCGCAAGTGGCCTTTTACCTTCACTCAGCCCCGCAAATAATTGTGGTGATAATACAGCGATCCCACTATAGGTCAGCGTGGGTAACTGTAATTCGTCAATACAGTGGGCAAAACCATCCGTTAAAACAAAATCACCCTTTTGGTGCTGAGGTGGATTATCTACAAGCAACAGGTGTGCAAGGGCATTTTCAAGCTGAACATTCAATAAATGTTTAAACTCAAAATCTGTCCACACATCACCATTAACTAAAACAAAGTTCTCTTTACCCAACATAGGTAAGGCACGTATTATTCCACCTGCTGTTTCTAAACCCTCTGGTTCATCTGACCATGTAATATGAACCCCAAATGCACGACCATCGCCCAAAGCTTGATGCAAAGTATCAGGAAGCCATGCTGTATTAATCACAATTTCTGTAATTCCTGCACGTTTTAAGTTTTCAATATGCCAAACAATGAGTGGTTTCCCCCCCACTTTCAGTAAAGGTTTTGGCGTGTGTAACGTCAATGGACGCATACGAGTGCCCAAACCTGCCGCCAAAATCATTGCTTTCATTATTCAGCCTCCTTTATCGCACATATTTTTTTCAAATGCAGGGTAAACTTTTTCGATGAATAATTGATGGAAATCATTTAACTCTGCATAGTGTTTGCTTTGCTCAAGTACATACCACATCACAAGTGGCAAATCTTTTAAATAGTTTATTTTTCCATCACGCTCAAACAAACGCACAAAAATACCTAAAATTTTGATATGACGTTGCAATGCCATAAAGTCTGCATCTTTTTTAAACTGCGCAAGATCACGATGTTGTTTATGTGAATTGGGTAATTGCTGATAAAACTGCCCAATCCACATATTTACTTGCTCAATTGGCCATTGTATATATGCATCTCTCACCAATGAAATCAGATCATAGGTATCTGCACCAATCACAGCATCTTGAAAGTCAATTACACCTAATGTGGTTTCATTTTCCAACACCATTAGGTTACGGCTATGAAAATCTCGATGAACAATCACTTGAGGTTGAGCCAATGCATTCTTAGCCAACATTTCAAATGTTTGATGTATGATTTGTGCTTGCTCCTGCGTTATATCTAATTGCAATGATGGTAAAAACCATTCAGTAAACAATTTCATTTCTGCCATGAGCTTATCATGACTATAATGTGGCAAATGCGATGTTGCATTAATTTGTTGTAGCTCACTTAACTGTACAAAACATTGTGTATAATACTTTTGCACCGTCTGCTCATTTAGCTGATGTGCTAGAACGACATCACCAAAATCTTCAAGCAATAATAAACCATTCTTTAATGATTGAGCCTCAATGCGTGGCACCCGCACCGTATGGGTCGCCAAAAATTCAGCAATGCGTACAAAGGGTTCACAATCTTCTTTTTCTGGGGGTGCATCCATTAACATAAATGTTTTGTTGTTTTGTTTTACTCGAGCATAGCGTCTAAAACTTGCATCACCTGCTAAATAACTGATTTCAAATTGGTCTGAACCAAAGATGTTGGTTAACCATACTTTAATTTGTTGTTCACGCTGTATATTCATTTGTAAAATAATCGACCACAGTCAAACTTTTTAGAGTCATAAGTGTAGCTACTTATGTACTTTTTCTCTATGATGGATGAATAATTAATTGCAAAAAAGCATACTTGGTTAATGAAGCAAATGAAGCAACAGTTCAAATTTAATCCTTTAGCAACTGCGATTTTAGCACTTTTGTGTGGTGGGTCTATACAATCAAGCTATGCTGAATCGACTAACGTTCCCTCTACGCTAAATAATCAACAGCTAAAACAACAGTTAGCACAGGCCAATAGCGGCCAAGCTTTTTTTGATCAGTACTATATTAATAAAAATGATATTAGTGTCGAAAAGCGCCCATCTAACCCGCAATACAGTAACTATTGTCAAGGGGCATGGATTACTCCTGTGGCCACCAACACAACCGCAAAAGCCATCCAAGACAGTGAAACGCATGTCAGTGCAGACTACGCCCATTATAACCCCAAGGGCGACTCAGTGCTCGAAGGCAATGTCATGATTGACCAAGAAGGTCGTCAAGTAAAAGCACAAAAACTGACCCTCGACCAAACACAAACCATTGCCTATGCTCAAGGTAATGTACAAATGGCACAAAATGGTTTGGTTTCACAAAGTGAAAGTATTCGTTATAATCTACAAAAACAAACAGGTGAATTAGAAAATAGTTATTATATTTCTGAGCTCAATCATGCACATGGCTATGCACAGCGTATTGTGCGTACCACACCCAATCAAATTGTCTTAGAAAATGCAACATACACCACATGTGCACCTACTCATAGCCCAGATTGGCATATCAAAGCCAAGAAAATTGAGCTGAATCAAGATACAGGTCGTGGTACAACAAGAGACACTCGCCTGTATATTAAAGACGTTCCTGTCATGGCGTTGCCTTATTACAACTTCCCTATCGATGACCGTAGAACAACAGGATTACTCACTCCAAGCTTTGGTTGGTCTAGTAACTCGGGAATACAATTTGGTCTGCCTGTTTATCTTAATCTTGCACCTAATTACGATGCTACCATTACACCACGCTACCTAGAGGAGCATGGAGCGATGATTGAGAGTAAATTTAATTTTAAAACTCAATATTTTGGTCGTGGTAGTATTAATGCAGGGTATTTACCCAATGATAAGTCATATGGCAATAAAGACCGTGACTCACTCGAAATTAAACATGATTGGGACATCAACCCATATTTTTCTACCTATCTTGAATATAACTATTTATCAGATATTGACTATTTATACGACTTAGACAACGATCCAAATATCACCACAGATCTCAACCAAAAACGACTCTTTCAAATTAATTTTGCACGTGCAATTGAAGGTTTAGATGCGAGCTTTAAAGTCGAAAGTTACCAAACATTAGATAAAACGATTAAAGATAAAGACAAGCCATATGCTCGTTTACCACAATTTTTACTCAACTATAAAACAACAAACCCACAAGGTTGGCAATTTGAATACCATAACGACACGGCGTATTTCAAAAAAACCATTAATGACAATAGTGCTCTAGAAGACAGCGGCACACGAATTTACAACTCAGTTGCGACACGCTACAACTACCGTACACCTTGGAGTTTCTTTATTCCTGAAGTTTCAGTTCGCTCTTTAAATTACTTTTATGACCAAGATGCTCAACTGAATAATCCTGGCGGTAGTAAAAATAAGAATGTCGTAGTCCCACAATTTACGTTAGACACTGGCCTCAATTTTGAAAAGCAAGGCAAGTATTTACAAACTCTAACACCACGTTTATTTTATACATATGCACCGTATAAGAACCAAACAGATTATCCAAATTTCGACACCACAACACCGTCACTCAGTTATGATCAATTGTTTAATCCATACCGTTTTTATGGACACGACCGTTTAGATGATAATAATTTTATGTCGTTAGGCGTAAGCTATAGTCTTTTTGATCAAAAAGGTTTAGAACGACTTAAAGCAGCTGTTGGGCAAAGTTTTTATTTCTCAGATCGTAAAGTATTATTAAACCCTGACGACAAGATACAAACTGAGAAAAACTCTGACCCTATTTTGGCATTATCTAGTCAACTTTCTAACAGCTTCACCATTAGCTCAAATATTGCTTTCAATGGTAAAAAGATCTCGCAAGCGAACTTTCAAACATACTACTTTGCAAATACAGGACAAATTTACAACTTAGGCTATTATAAGCGAAAGAGTATTAACAATACACAGCAAACCTACGATCAAGTGGTTGCATCTTTAATACAACCTGTAAAAAATGATTGGCGTATTATTGGGCACGTACAATACGACATTGATAACCATATTGCTCGTGAATATTTACTTGGTGTAAATTATGAATCATGCTGCTGGGCAGTTTCAGTTTACGGTCGTTCATATTTTAATGACTTAGATGACATCAAAAACTCATCTACCAAAAGAACAAATGCGATTATGGCTGAGTTTACACTCAAAGGCTTAGGCGCATTAAATAACCGACTTGCCTCTTTATTAGAGCAAAGAATCACTGGTTTTAACAAATCTAACCAAACTTGGACACAACCTTAATGATGAACCAACAACTTAAACAATTTTTTAAAGCGACAACACTTGCACTTTTTATTTCCAGCTCAGTGCCTGTTTTTGCAGCAACAAGTGATGAAGTTGTTGCTGTTGTTGGCGATAGTGCAATTTTGAAAAGTGACTTAGACCAAATCACAGATGGTTTAAAACAGCAGTTACAGGCAAAAAATCAAGCTATTCCAGATGAAAAAACATTACAACAACAAGCATTAAGCAATATTATTGTACATCAAGCACAGCTTGAATTAGTGAGAAAATATAATATTCAACCTACAGAAAGTGAGTTGAATGCGGCTGTTTTACAATATGCAACTCAACAAGGTGCCCCAAGCTTAGATGCCTTTCAAAAGCGTCTAGATGCACAATACCCTGGTGCTTACCAAATTGTACAAAAACGTATTGCCCAAGAATTGGCGATTAATACACTACGTCAACAACAAGTGATGTCACGTATCCGTATTAGCGATCAAGATATTGATAACTTTTTAAATACACCTCAAGGACAAGCTGCTATTGGTAGTCAAGCCCACCTCATTCACTTACGTGTTGCATCAACAGATGGGAATACAGAGCAACTCAACAAGACTGCCAATGACGTAAAAATGGCATTAGCACAGTCCAATGATGTAGCTGCCATTAGTAAGCAATTTTCAAGCAATACCATTAAGGTCGATGGCGCAGATATGGGATATCGTAATCTTGCAGATATTCCTGCTGAACTTGCCGCACGTGCAGCCGTGATTCAAGCTGGACAAACCACAGAAATTATTCCTGCGGCAGATGGCTTACATATTTTAAAATTACTTGACCGTAAAGCAAGTGACCAAAAAGTGATCGTTGATCAATATCATGTTCGACATATTCTTATTCAGCCATCTGAAGTATTAAGTGCTGAGCAAACCAAACAAAAAATAGATAGTATTTACAAACGCCTAAAAGCAGGTGAAAGCTTTTCCGTATTGGCTTCTGTATTTTCCAATGACCCAGGATCAGCAGCAGATGGTGGTGATTTAGGCTGGGTTAACTTAGGAACAATGGTTCCTCAATTTGAAGAACAGATG
This sequence comes from Acinetobacter baretiae, assembly GCF_015627105.1. Taxonomy (GTDB): domain Bacteria; phylum Pseudomonadota; class Gammaproteobacteria; order Pseudomonadales; family Moraxellaceae; genus Acinetobacter; species Acinetobacter baretiae. Next base: position 57,934 of record NZ_VTDM01000003.1, read on the forward strand.
AAAAACACACCCGTTGGACAAATTAGTCAACCTTTCCAAAGTTCTTTTGGTTGGCATATATTGGAAGTATTAGGGACACGCAAACAAGATATGACCAAAGATTATCAACGTCGCCTTGCTCGACAATATTTAGGTGAGCAACAATTTGATACTGAACTTGATGGTTGGCTACGTGAATTACGCGCAAATACTTATGTTAAAATTAAAGATCCTAGCTTAGATCGCAAAGCAACCATCAGTAATACAACTCCTTAATTGATTCACTTAAAAAATCGCTCTTCACTAGGGCGATTTTTACCTTTTAAAATAATAATGCACTACAGGAAAAAATGGTTGTCGATATTGTTCAACTTGAATAGCAAAATATTGATGCTTTGGCAGAATTTTTTAATGCATATAGATTCAAATAACCTAATTATTTATACAAGTATAAAAAATATCTAAAAAAACGTTGATTGATACAGTCTTTCTACCCCTCTTTTCTTAACTCAACCATGTCTTTTAATACCTCTTATATATCCATTCGTTTATAAAGAGTTGAAGATACTGTATGTGGGCAACTTAAGCGTAAGTAAATGCTTTACCTAGAATTAAATATATTTGAATTAGTTTTACAGTCGAATAAGCCAACTGCAAACACCCCCAGTACAGCATATGCGGCAGTGAACTTACACTGTATGAATTAGATGCTACAAACTTACTTCTAAGCTGCCTATGCGGCAGTGAACAGTCCGTTTGTGATCGTTTGATCGCAAATGCACTTCTAAGCTGCCTATGCGGCAGTGAACTTGAAAGCTTGTTTGCAAACAAGTGACGCTGTCTTCTAAGCTGCCTATGCGGCAGTGAACTCGTGCATCTGGTCGAAGTGTGCTAATCAATTCTTCTAAGCTGCCTATGCGGCAGTGAACATGAGCAGCACAAAGAAGGGCGTACGATTACACTTCTAAGCTGCCTATGCGGCAGTGAACAGAAGCGCAAACTAGAGGTAAAATTAGAATTACTTCTAAGCTGCCTATGCGGCAGTGAACACAGAGGAAACAATTTACGATATGAAAAGGGACTTCTAAGCTGCCTATGCGGCAGTGAACAGGAAATATATCATAAAAAATAAAGCGATAACAATAAGTTAAACCTTAAACCTATAAATAGACCAAAATTCAAACTCACTATTACAACTTATTGATTTTATTAATCTATTAAAGAGTCAAAAAATATTGGGTTAAAACTCAGGTACCGTACAACTTCTACTTAGCCCATATGTTCCAAACCCTCCAATTTTTGGTTCGGTAACAATGCTTTTACCAATATGTAATTGATAAAACTGATCTACATTATACTTACGCTGAGCACTCAAACTTTTTAAGTTTATATAAGGCACTTGATTAAGCTGTTCAATATACTGTTTAAAGTGTTGCTGCGCCTCACTTATAGATATATTTCGGCGGATTGCTTGATGCTTAATCCTTTTCTCTAAGTCCATTTTTCGGTTAATGCGATAATAATTTGAATATCCCGTAATTTTATCTTTTGGCACTTTTCTGATTTGTGTTATATGCACATAATCAGTTAATCTCTCTAGCCATTTTCCAAGGTTAAGTTGATATAGCTCATTTTCTGTTTGAGCAAAAATACGAACTTTTGCACCTAAAAGCCATATCTTCTTTTTCTCATTGAGTCGGTATTGTGGGAATGAAAGACCAAAAGGGACTTTTTCTTGTTCATTTTTATGCTCGGTAAAAGCAATATGCAACTGTGTATACAGTTTTGACCAAAGCTCAAACCATAAAAATTCCGGGCCATCCATTAAGGTTAACTCTATATAATAATTCATTATTACCCCTTAGTTCAAATGCATTGCAGATACATAAGCTAGCCCTTTTTTACCTAAATAAAAGCTCGAAACACCTGAGTGATCTATCAGATTTTTGAGCTCTTTTGCTGTGTCGGTTGAAATATCTAAGCTAATTTCAAGCTGTCCACTCGCTTTAGTAAGATTATGCTTAACTTTACCTTCGCCCTTAACAAACTCCTCATAAATATAAGGGTTACCGTAAATGAGTTTTTTAGCACCTGTGGTATATTTATCCATAAAATCTTTCGCAGTAAACCCATTATTTGAAATACCACTAATCCCTCCCATTTTAGATTTTGCACTAGACATATCATATTTACTTTCTAAGTATTTGAGCTGTAAATACAGCGCTGAACAATACATCGGTAAAAGAAGCTGCAATCCTTTTGAGTTAAATGGCTTATATTTATCAAATAATGCTGTTAGTGTTTCAGATGCTTGTACAACTCGATTGTCTGCAAGAATGGGTTTCATTTTAGCTATATCACCCAAGCGACTTAAAATTGAAATTGGATCAAGGATAATTTGTTTTTCCACATGCATTTGGTTAACACACCTACCCTCTAAAATAAAATCACATAGCTGTTCAACATTCAACCCCAAAACACCCCAAAATTCCTTAGAATATTCCGATAAAAAGACAGGATCATTCACATTAATCATACCTGTAAATGAATTTTGATCAGTACTTCCTTTCATATTACGAATATAAGCAATTTCATGATTAATCACATGCGGTTTATCTTTAAATGTAATCAATTGTTCTTTATCTGCAAAATAATAATGTTCGCTTTGACGTGCATCATATAGTTTACGTTGATCACCAATCAAGCGACTCAAAATACCCATGACTGTATTTTTAGTGACAACTCTTTGATGAAAATTTTCAGGCTTTTTTAACTCGGTCATAGATGCAATAAAGTTACGCCCTTTTTTCGGTAAAGGTTTATCGTTACTGCCATCTAAGAAAGAGTTTCGCCATGAAGACTCATAGTCAATGATTATTCTCATAGTATTCTCAACTTATTTTGCTGAAAAATAAACTGCATATGTTGTATTGGCTTCAGGTGAAACTTCATTGGGACTACGTTTGATTCGCATCATTTTATTGCTATCATTATAATCAACCTCAATACTGTCGACATACATATAGCCTTTCGCCTGACGAATAGATAAATGAGCAATCATCTCTAGCGCTGTTTTCACTAAAATATCAACTGCTTCTTGATCCAATAAAATACCCACCTCACCCTCTTGATATATAGTGCCTTTACGTACATAGTTTGTATGAAAAATGGCTTTAGGTGCACGCTCTGGGGCAAGGGACTGAATAAAATCTTGCACGGATTGCGCGACCTGTTGACCTTGATTATCCTTAATAACCATTGCGGCACGGTCAAATTTATTATCTAAAGAAATAAATGCTAATTGTTCTATACTTATAGACCCATAAGAAATATATTCTGTGTCACCAAACGTGGTTTTAGAAAAGAATGATGAACTATCACGCTCACCAGCCTGCCCAAATTGTTCAAAATTACCGTTATGTAACTGATCTACAAAATCTTCAAGTAACAAAGGA
>NZ_VTDM01000004.1 GCF_015627105.1 Acinetobacter baretiae
CATCGTGATGGATAATGCGGCCTTTCATAAGCGATCGGATATACAGGAGTTATTGGAACACTATGGGCATCAGATTTTATGGTTACCGCCTTATAGCCCTGATTTGAATTTTATTGAAAAGACTTGGGCATGGATTAAGAAAAAGAGAAAAGAATGGCAAGAGGATTGTATTGATCGACTCTTTCAGATGTTTTTTCATGTCTGTATGAGTAATTAGATTGTTTGACTATAGTACGTTTACACTGGCTAGATGGCACCACATAACCACGGATTAACCCTGTTATCGATGCTAAAACCTGTTGCAAACTTTTTTCTGCTGCAAAGTGTAAATCAAAGGCTTGATCACGAAAGAGGTGGTGACGAATACAGTTTTGACTAATATATAAAGGATTTTCTTTAAAATTAATATCAGCCGCTTCTTTTTTATACTTATAGCCTGTTTCTTCTTTTATTTTTCCAGTGAGATTAGTATAGCCACGTAATTTAGGTAAGGTATGATTATCTACGGTACGCCCCTCATTACTTAAAGTCGTTGGCCCATTCCAATTCACGACACCATGACCAAAAGCACGAATTTTAAAGTCTACACTCTTAATACCTGTTACTTTTTCCATCTCTCTCTCCAACACACTAATAACTTATAAAATTATTTTGATGATTTATTTTTAAATAAACCACATTCACAACTAAAACAACTAAAACAACTAAAACAACTAAAACAACTAAAACAACTAAAACAACTAAAACAACTAAAACAACTAAAACAACTAAAACAACTAAAACAACTAAAACAACTAAAACAACTAAAACAACTATAGTATTTTATAAATAAACTCCAATGCACTCACAACCTATTATAAAAATAGCTTAGCAAAATAGTATTTTAATTTTTTCCACTGTATAATTAGCTTATTCAATGACTTGTGGATAAATGAGTTGATCTATGCTCATCATACCCACAGGCTGTTTTTTTGTTTTCACATAATACATCGCATGTGAATGTCTAGTTTTTTCGCCACCAATAGGTTCTAAATCTAAGGGGGTATAACTTAAATAAATGGGATATTCAGGTGAACGAGCCAATTTAAGTAATTCCCAATCACGATTCGATTTTTTGTATTCTATATCTAAGTTTTTTGCTTTCATCACGTTATGATGCTTTGAATGCATAAAAGCCAGTAAATTCTTATTACTATCTCTCATTTCAAAACGACCACCCTGAATTTTACTTACCGACTCAGTCAAACCAATCGTTTCTTTTGTATGATCATGTTGTTCAGCGTACGCATATTCATTTAAAAATTTTGGCTCTAAGCTAGAACTAACCTCACAAACAGCCAATTGCACAAAACGATTATCTCCACGAAGCGATATATTGGCTATTTTAGCTACACCATCTTTGTTTTTTTTGCTTCGACTCGGCATACTCACTGGATCAAGCACTTTTTGGTTAATCAAACTAACACTTTCTCTTAAAGACTTTTGAAGATCTTCTGTAATATATTTTTGACTCGCAGAGTCAGTATAGAATAACTGATAAATCGCATATAAATCTTTAATTTTTATTACTTCACCATGACCAATATGCTCTTTTAAGAAAAGTAGCCAAGCTACTGCACTTTGCCATACATGCATCGTAGCTAAAAACTTAGCTTTTTGGCTACTTTGCTTACCTCTTTCAGCTGATTTGGGTACAATTGTGGTGTAAATATTTGTTGCGCCATGTTTATCAAAGCGATCTAATCGCCCTAAACGTTGCAACCAGTTTTCAGCACTGGTTAAATCCGTATACATTCGCTCACAGCTAATATTAAGCGAAGCTTGTACAATAGGGCCGCTTCTTAACACATGATACTGCCGACTGCCATTGTGTTTAAAACTTTCAAATACCCGATTAAACCAAAGGGATTTATCTACCTTAGTATATTTTGAATGTAGCAAAATGCTGTTTTCTGTATTTTGATGCAATAAAAAGCCAAGCTGTGCATCTTGTGCAGTATTACTAATCACAAAAGTTACTTTATCACTCGGCATTGCTTGTGTAATGAGTGGGCTTTTTTGTTCCGTCTCATCGTAGTTTACAAACTCTATTTGATAATCTGCTTGGTTAAAACTTGGCACACGAACAATATAACTAGGGTCTATTTTTAAAATATTTTTTATATAAAAATCATGGGGTGTTGCAGAGACAAGAAGTGTATTGGCATGCTGATGCTTCAATTTTTTCGCCGCGATGAGTTCTGCAAAAAACAAATTAAATGCAGGCATAACAATCAGCTCGTGAAATTCATCAAAGATAATATGTGATTGCATAAAATTAATCATACCTGTCACTTTATGATGCGAAATAATATTATTAATCACTTGATCAATCGTCGTAATAACAATATCACCTGTAAAATACTGGTCAGGGTCGGTGTCTTCAGCTTGCTCAAATGTTGTTCCTTGCAATATTTTTTTATACTCACCAGTCAAAATTTCAATACGGCTATGTGGTAAATAACTAGATGCTGTTAGATCATGTAATATTCCCAAACATACTTGAACCCGAGGACACACCCAAATAATTTTTTGAGCATCTGTTTTTAATGCCCATTCAAGCGAAATTTTGGTTTTACCACAACCTGCGGGGCCTTGAAGTACGGCCACATTAGATACCTCATCAAATTCAGCATTATCTTTAAGTGCTGCAAGGGTAGATGATGCTTGATCTTGCACTTTATTTTGCTCACTCTCTGAGTATTTAGTATTAAATCCATCTATACACTGTTGAATTTGCTGAGAAATATTGCTTTTTTCCAATAAAATATGATCAAGTGCTTGAACCAATGTTCCCTCTGCCAAATACTCATTTAAGTCCTCTTTTGTCATTGCAGATACAATTCTATCTGCACTAATGACTGCCATTCTCACTAAATTGTGTAATGCATTCGGTTCAACATCACTTACAAATTCTTCTATATTTTCTGATAAATCACTGTATATTTTATATTTTGGTACAGCTTTATTTTTTTCTACATGATAGTGATACGACCATTGTGGAAATAGATTTTCAACACTAAAATGTTTCCCCATCAGTTGAATATCTTTTAAAATAGCTACTATCTGATCAGTTAGCTTTTCAAGACTCACATCTTTAAGCGAATTTTTAAATTTTTTATCAATACCCTCTGCTGTATCAAAAAATGTATCATCTTTACGGTAGGGTCTTGTATGATGCCAATAAACACCATGAAAAATTTGATCACATTGCAATGTATTGAGCTGTGTACTCTTTCTTAATAACGATTCAGCCAATAACCAAGAAATTTCGTTGTGTCTAGGATGATTTTCAAAAGAAAAATCTTTAAATCCTCGAACAGTGGTATCAATATGCACACCATCTTCTAAAAGTACAATCTCATCGGAGGGGTAACTTTTTTTAGATAACCATTGCTGAAATTGTGGATCAAGTTTTCCAATATCGTGCAATATTCCAGTAATAAAAGCAGATTGTGCAAGATTTTTATTATTAATCTCTAATTTTTCAATGATGTAATAGGCCAAATAACCCACGGAAAATAAGTGCTGGCTCAAGGGTTGTCCAGAAGAATTAGCTAAAATTGTTTTTGTTTCAATAGGTAAATCCATAAATAACTCCTTTGTTGTATAATTTACTGGAACAATGCCATTACTATTAAATTGACTCCGATTACCCACAATCCAAACTAATGCAGTTGATCTGCGGGTGGTTATTTTATGACAAGCTACGGCGGTATTTTTACTCACTGTATTTAACAATAGTCTCTTTACTGCAAGTAATCCCTCCTCTGTAATCACCGTTTGCCATGTATGGCTACCTATACGATTTGCAAATGCATCTAAAATTTGTCTTGTTCTCGGTATCGCTTTTTTTTCACACTGACTAATGAAGGTCACAATCATAATGTAACCTCAGATATATTTTTATTTTTACAAGCTAGTAATTTTATTTGTTCAAACATAAAGTCTAAACATTTATGTTCAGTCATTTTTTGTAGCACATACTGACGAAATTCTTGTTCAGTCATTTTTTCTTTGGCACAAATAAAGGCTGATGGTAGTACAACAGCATCTTTAATTAAATCAGCCACATCAAATACCAAAGCTCCTCGTCTTGTTTTGCCATGCATCACTGCAAAACTATGTGGAATTCCCAAAACCCATAATGTAGATGCTGCCAAACCATAAGCCAAATAATTCCCATGATTTAAAAAAGTATTGGTTAAATCACCTTCTTTAGGATTACGAGTAAATGATGTTTGCCCACAACGAGTTACAGCAATTTTATACAGTTGTTTTGTTGTCTGTGCTTCTGCTAGTAATAAATTTCCCACCTTTGTCAATTTAGGAATTTTTTGAGTAAAGTCTTGTAGTGCAAATGCAATATCATGATCACTCAAATGGAAACCATACTCTTTTAAATCTCGGTCTTTGGCCCATACTTTTTCAATATATTGAATACGTGCATATTGAAATTGTTTGGCAACCTCAAAACGCTTTTGTTCATCAAACCAAAAACTCATCCAATACTGCATGTATTCAGTAGGTCGATACTCATTTTGAGGTGTAAGCCATTCTATTTCACTGCCCATAAACAATGGGGTTGCTCCACCGCCAGAAAACCCCACCAATACGCCTGCTGTGGCAAGCATACGCATGGCCGCCTGAGTAATAGATGTTCCTGTTCCTAAAATAATGACGGTGGTATTAGCAATCGGAATATTCCAATACTGATTTTCATGTTTTGCTTCAGTCAAATATAAAACTCGACCATCTTTTTGCATCACACGACAGTATTCTAAATAGTAGATATTGGCTCTTTTGGAATGTAAGATTGCTTTCAAATCTGTTATTTGCTGCATTATTATTAGACTTTTTTAATTGGTTATTTTTACAATATCTATTTTTTTATACACTCACAACCACGTTTCATTCAACTGCGACAAATCAGGTCGCGATGTTTTCCATCTATGTATCAAAATTATAATGACGCCTTCTAATTTCTCTTTAGACATGACCAAACATCTAAAGAGTGGATCACTGTAAATTTTGGTTATTTGTAATTCACTGCTCGCAAAATTCAATAGAGTCTGTATTAGGGCAATATAAATAACCACAAGATTTGATCATTCTTTTTCCAATAATTTTCGTATAGCTATTTTTTATGAAATTTTGCACTATCTATGACAATAATTTTTCTTTTCGGTATAGCTATTTAGAAAATACACATTTAAAATTTCAAAAGTAACATCTCTCTAAAAACTAGTCACTTTACACAAAACAAGGTTATATTAAAACTGTATAATAAGTATACGATTACACTGGCCTATTTTTCAAATCATCACTTATTTGTAGTCACATTTACGGGCTAAATAATCTGCTGTTAAAGTAAATATTAAACATAATGTAATTAAAATAATAGACAACATGCCTACCACAGGAAAATCTGTACCTCCATCGGATACTTTACTATAAAGCACTAAAGGCAAAATATTTAGTTGGGTTCCCGACAGTGCTAAAGCTGTACCATATGCACCCAATGCCACTGAACACATCACACACAAAGACGTGACCATGGCAGGTAAAATTTGAGGAAATAAAATCAGGCGATAACTTTGTAATGTAGTTGCACCAAAACTTTTAGATATATCAATCTGACGCCAATCAAAACTTTGAAAGACTGGCAATAAAATAAATACTGCTCGAGGAATAAGGTAGTAACAATATGCCATACCTAAACCAATGGGTGTAAAAATAAGATTACCAATATGTTGCTCTGAAAAACCAATCTGTCCTAGCAATTGCGTAATAAAACCCGCTCGACCAAAAACGAGTATAAACCCGTAAGCTACGATTAAACCACTAAAGACCAGCGGTAAAGAAATAAGTACAATAAAAAACTGTCGTAATTGATCAGAGCAACGACTTAAATGAAAAGATATCAGTACAGCAATAAGCAAAGATATCATTGATGTAAAAATAGATAATAAAAGACTCCCCGTAATACTGCTTAATAAGTACTGATCTGATAACATTCGATTTAACGTAATTATCGGTGACTGCAAAGGCTCATAAAAAACAAAGACCACTGGAAGAATAAAAAATACTAAATAGCATACCAATGTAGGTATGGTCGCCAACCAATCATGGCATATTGTTTTAAAACTCACAGTAGTCTCCTTAATTTTATTGTGAAAGTACCGCACTAGCCCAACGTTTATCTAACTCGGGCTTAATTTCAGCTGCTAAATTTAAATCTAACGGCTGAATTTGAGGTGCAGGTTTTAATTTATCTTTTACACTTTCTGGCAATGCAATACTCGTAACAACAGGGCGTACAAAACCCTCTGCAAATAATGTTTGGCCTTTTGATGACATCACATAATTAGCCCATAATTTTGCTGCTTCAGGATTAGGTGCATTTTTAACCAATGACATCGCATAAGGAGCAGCCAAAGATACTTCTTTTGGAATCACAACAGCAATTTGATCACCCATGCCATCTTTATTCATGGCTTTTAAACCATCATTTTCATAACCAATCCAAATTGGAATTTCACCTTTTAAAAATTGTGCATATGGTGTTGTGCCTACAACACGCAATACATTGCCTGTTTTTTGGAGCTTCCCAAAATATTCAACACCAGGGTTTATGTTTTTCATGGTTCCACCCTGGCTCAAATTTGCAGCAAGTACTACAACTTGCCCTTGACCTGTAGTACGAGGATCTTGATATACAATGCTATTTTTATATTCAGCCTTTTGTAAATCTGCCCAAGATTGTGGTACATTTTTAACTAATTTTTTATTGACTAAAATTGCAACAGTAAGGGAGTGAACAGTGAACCATTGACCATTTCCCTCTTTAAATACTTGTGGTATTTTCTCAAAGTTCACTGGCTTATATGATGCCACTAAATTCTTTTTTGCAGCATCAATTGCAGAAGCACCAAAATAATACGCTGTGTCTGCTTGTGGACGATGTTTTGACTTCTCTAAAGCCACAACTGTTGCAGCTGAACCTAAATCATTGTAGACAATTTCAACCCCTGGGTAACGTTTCTTAAAATCAGTAAATAAATTACTCCAATTTGCCCATGTAGGCCCTGTATCAAAAGAAATCACCATACCTTCTTTCTTTGCTTTTTCGTATTGTAGTTGCTCTTGAGGATACAGCTCTCCACCCTCCAAAGGACTTGCAAAAGTAGAAGCTATTGACATAGATAACACTGTGCCTAGTATCGTATTTAACCAAATTGATTTCATAATGGATTTTCCATAATAAGATGTATTGCATGTATAGGAAGTGAAATAAGATGTAACTGATGATCGGCAAAAATCGTATGTATTTTGACTCTCTCACCTTGGCTTTTAATCACAAATTCATTCAAATGACCTAAAAATTGAGAGCTCACCACTTCATCCACATTGACCACATTCACGTCATTACTTAATGGATTAATGATAATCTTTTCAGGCCTGACCATAATGTTCACCTTTGAGCCAATTGCCAAAGTTGTCGCCATTACAGTTAAAATACCTAACTGTGTTTGTACTGTAGTTGGTGTTAACACCACACCTAGAAATATATTGTTTTTACCCACAAATCGAGCAACAGCTAAATTATTAGGCTGATGATAAATTTCTTTTGGTGGTGCGCATTGTTGAATTGCACCTTGCCCCATCACAGCCACTTGATCGGCCATCATCATCGCTTCTTCTTGATCATGTGTAATTAAAAACGTGGTGATATTTAAAGCCTGTTGAATACGTTTAATCTCTGTACGCATTTCATCTCTTAATGAAGCATCTAATGCAGACAATGGCTCATCAAGTAAAAGTGCTTGTGGCTCAAAAATTAATGCTCTTGCCAATGCAACACGTTGTTTTTGCCCCCCTGATAATTGACTTGGAAATTTCTTTTCCATTGCAGTCAATCCCACCAAATCCATCATACGTTGAACTTTGGTTTCAATATCGGCAACTCGATTAATTTTTAAAGGGTAAGCAATATTTTGTGCTACGGTATAATGAGGAAATAATGCGTAATCTTGAAAAACAATACCTAATCTACGTTCAGCGCATGATAAATTTTGCTGATTTTTATGATTAACCCAAATTTCACCCTCAGTAGGCTGTTCAAACCCTGCAAGTAGTTTGAGTAAAGTGGTTTTACCACAACCACTTTGCCCCAATACTGCAATAATTTCTCCAGTTGCAACAGACAAAGAAATATCAGTGATACCTGCATGGCTATTCGGATAAGTAAAGGAAACTGAACGAAACTCTATCATGGAATTAAAAACCTTTTCTTTTGTTCCAAGGTTGCCAGTTAGACAACAATGACATACAAATTGCCATACACAATAAAATGACGGTAGCTGCGCAGGCTAACCCCGTTGCACCATAAAAGGCCTGTAACAATAATGTGGGATAAGTACGATTCAAAAAGCCTGCAATGAAATTACTTAATTGAAACTCACCCAAAGATATTGCAGCAACTGTCACTAAAGCGGAAAAAATAGATTTTGCCGCAAGTGGCAAAAAAACTGTTTTGAAACGTGTAAATTGATTCGCACCAAAAGATTGAGCAACTTGATCTAAAACAGTCAATGGTGAGCGAGAGATTTCAGCGGTTACACTAAAGTAAAAATACGGGCAAGTAATGACCCAATGTCCGAGAATCAACAACCATGTTGTTCCCAACCAAGGAGTAATTTCTTGACTAAAAAACAAAATAAAACCAAATGCTAAAATGAGTTCGGGAACAGCAATTGGCAATAATGCGAACGTACGTACAATCTTTTGTAATCGTTGATTTTCACTGATGTGTAATCTATAAATCAGTGGCGTAATCATAATAAAGTTGAGTATACACACAACAACACATACCATTAGACTCGTGATCAATGCACGTTTGTACGCTGTAGATTCCCATATTTCTAAATACCATTGTGTTGTAAAGCCTGTCGGAAGTAAGCTATTTGTCCAGCTTTGCCCTAAAGACCCCACAAATAACAATACAATCGGCAATAACAAATAAATTAAATACAAATACGTGACTTTTTTCATGATCACAAAAGACCAAAATGATTAATTATGATCATATTTTTAAAACATGACAAAATAATGAAATACATTAGTCATCATTAAAATTTAATAACTCTGCAATAACCAATGTAATAATTTCATCTAAATTATCACTTAGAACCACCCCTTCAACATAAGGGGCTGTAGAAGTTATAAAAACAGGTTTACCATAATGCAAACCATAGGCAATCTCGCTCAAAGTTCCCATTCCTCCACCTATCGCAACTAAACTAAATGCAGACAATGCGATTAGAGAATTTCTCGTTGGCCCCATATTTGTAGTAACAATTTGCTTAACATAATGATTTGATTCAAATAAATTACCACTTGGAATTAATCCTATACTCATACCACCATGTTGATGCACCCCTTTACACACCGCTTCCATCACGCCATTACGACCACCACAAATGATAGGCAACCCTAAATCTGCCAAAGATTGCCCTAATTTCTCAGCAAATATATATTCACTTTGTGATGCCTCTTTAGGGCCAATAATACCCACAGGTGCAATTTGTAAATACTGTGTATATTGTTTTAAAAAGATAAAAAATTGCTTAGTATCGCAACATTGTATTAATGCTTTCATCAAATCATCAGTTGCTGAAATCAATCTAATCTGAGTTAAACGCCCATTACATAACAACCGATGTGTATCTTCAGACACACTAAAGTTTAAATTTGAGATTATTTTATACATAAGATCAGATATAATTCATAAAACACCATTAAATTTGATCATAAATGATCATTATGACATTTTAAGGAAAATTATGTCTAAAGTGAGACAACACCAATTGCTTGAAATTGTAAAGAAAAATGGTTACACCTCTATTGAACAGTTGGCAGAGCAATTAGAGTGCTCACAACCAACTATTCGTAGAGATATCACTAAACTTTGTAATGACAACCTACTACAACGTTTTCACGGTGGTGTCAGCCTACTCCATCATAATGATGTGCGCCTAGGTCACAGCTTTAAATCATCTCACATGGCGAAAGAAAAAAATTGGATTGCACAACACTTATTAGAAAAAATAAAACACGTAGACAGTCTTTTTTTAGATACGGGTACAACCTGTGATCAAGTAGCCTTTGAAATGAATAAAATCAGTCATAAACAAGTTATTACTCACAACCTCTCTGCCGCACTGATTTTAGCAAAACAAGATAAGCATACCGTCATTGTTTTAGGTGGAATAATTCGAGGAAGTGATGGTGCTGTTACAGGAGATGAAACGTATCGCCAAATTCAATCCTATTTAACAGATTTAAGTATTATTTCTGCATCTGGACTTGATTTAGCAGGCAATGTTCTTGACTTTGATGTAGAAAAAGTTGAGGTTAAAAAATCAATGATGCGTTCGTCGACTACACGAATTTTACTCTTAAGCTCTGATAAATTTAGAAAAACAGGTGTGAAAATTGTTTCTTCTATTGATAAATTTGATTATCTCATTACAGATCAACAACCCAATGAAGCATACACACAAATGCTTAACACACATCAGCTCAAGCTGATTGTTATTCAAAAAAATACCCTAGCGTTCTAAAACACTAGGGTCTTCAGATTATAAAATAACCCTACACAAGAGCGATTAACGGTTGTTTTTATCTTCGTCTTGATTATCTTCAAACTTTTGTTCAGCTTCAAAGTTATTGCTTTGAGGTGCTGCACCAAAATTGCCTTGGTTAAAACCACCGCCGAAGCCACCTTGGTTTCCACCGCCGAAGCCACCTTGGTTTCCACCACCAAAGCCACCTTGATTTCCACCGCCGAAGCCACCTTGGTTTCCACCGCCGAAGCCACCTTGGTTTCCACCGCCGAAGCCACCTTGATGTCCACCACCGAAGCCACCTTGGTTTCCACCACCGAAGCCACCTTGGTTGTTGCCTGCATTAAAGTTTGAACCCTGACCTGGAGCACCTGCTGGAGCACCTGCTGGACGTGGATTTCTTGCAGGTACAACTGTAGAGATGGCATGTTTATACACCATTTGACTGACAGTATTTTTTAAAAGTACAACGTATTGGTCAAATGATTCAATATGGCCTTGTAGCTTAATACCGTTTACCAAAAAAATAGAAACAGGAATACGCTCTTTGCGCAAAGAGTTTAAGAAAGGATCTTGTAAGGTCTGGCCTTTAGACATGTTATTTACTCCAAAAAATAAAAATGAAACTAGCGCAAAAACTATCTTCAGTTTTTTAAAAATTTATAAAAAAGACAGTTTGCAGATTTTGCTTTATCTGTAACAGTTTCGCAAGTGCTCTTGTGCTTGTTTTGTAGATAAAAACGTTACAATTCGATGTTTTTCACTCAAAGAACGTAACCAAGTGAATTGTCTTTTTGCAAGTTGTCTCGTTGCAAAAAGTGCTTTATCCTCCATATTTTTAGTATGACCATTTTTTAGTTGTTCATCGAGCAAAAATTCAACAGCTTGACGATAACCTACAGCCCTCATAGAGGGTGTATCAGCTGAAAGATTATATTTTTCAATTAAATTTTTAACTTCACTCAAAAAACCAATATCCCACATTTTGTTGAGTCTTTGCTCAATTGACTGATGCAATTTTAACCGATCTGGAACGAGTGCATAATTATGAAAATTGTAACGATATGGTAATGATTTTGGTTGCTCTCTTTGTATTTGTGTAATTGAACATCCTGTTAAACGATAAACTTCTAACGCTCGAATAATTCTTTGTTTGTCTGACACTGAAAATTTCTGTGCAGCTTCTGCATCAACTCGTTGTAATTCTTCATGCACAGCACCCCAACCATCTTTAGCTGCCTGTTGTAAAATCTCATGGCGTACATTTTGATCTGCACTAGGTAAATGGTCAGACAACCCCTCAAGTAAAGCTTTAAAGTACAACATAGTACCGCCTACCAAAATTGGAGTTTTTCCCTGTGCATGAATTTGATCAATCACACATATTGCATCTGTAACAAACGATGCAGCCGAATACACCTCTAATGGTGTAATTAAATCAATTAAATGATGTGGATATTTTTGCTGTTCTTCTAAAGAGGGTTTAGCTGTTCCAATATTCATATCTTGATAGACTAATGCTGAATCCACTGAGATCAGCTCAAAACCACCATGATCATACAACTCACAAGCGAGTGCAGTTTTGCCACTTGCTGTTGGCCCCATTAAATTAATGACAGGTAATATCTTGCTCATGAATCCTTACTCTCCTCGAGCAAATAATTTATCTAATTGCGACAACGGAAAAGCACGCCATGTTGGTCGCCCATGATTACATTGGCTTGCAAATGCAGTCTGTTCCATTTGACGCAACAAAGCGTTCATTTCAGGTAAACTCAGCTGCCGATGTGCACGTACCGCACCATGACACGCCATACCCGCTAAAATTTGATCTCGTTTCTTTAATAAACCTAGCGCCTGATCACTAGGATCTAAATCATTTAATAACTCACAGATCAAACGATTTAAATCTGCATGTTGTAAAATTGCAGGAACGCCTCTCACAATTAGCTCATGCTGACCGTATACATCAAGCTCTAAACCAAATTTTAAAAACTGCATTTTTCGTGCTTCAAATTTTTCGATTTGATGCTCACTTAGGCTAATTATTTTAGGAATTAAAAGTTGTTGAGATGCCCAAAAATCAGGTTGATCCCAGCTACTTTTCATTTGTTCAAATACAATACGCTCATGTGCAGCATGCATATCTACAATAATTAACCCTTCTGTATTTTGTGCCAAAATATAAATACCATGTAGCTGTGCCATAGCAATACCCAATGGATATTCATCTTTTTTATCTGACTGTACAGGGTCAACTTCACGTAAAGGTGCTAAATATGACTGTAGAGCATTTTGAAATTGTGGTACTGCCGTATTTTTATGGGCTTGTGGTGCATAATGAGTGGTTGACTTAACATCTGATTGATTAAAATTTGTCGTTAAACCATCATTAAATGTAGGGGCTGCTTGTTCAGATCGTTGTTCAGATTGCTGATAAAGACCGAGGGTTTCTTGTAATGTGGGTTGTTGCTTGGCCATTTGGTTGGGCGGTAGTTTTTTCATGGCTTGCGCTAAATCAGCCACTGCGGTTTGAAACTGTGCCAACACTTCTTTGGCGGTATGACGCACAAACTCATGTACACTGCGCTGATTTAAAAACCGAACTTCACTTTTAGTCGGATGCACATTCACATCAATGGTTTCTGGCTCGACCTCTAAAAACAACAAATAACCTGCATATTGATGACCATGCAATATACCATCATAAGCCATACGTAATGCATGTGAAATAGTTTTATCTTTAACAATACGACCGTTCACATAAACATATTGCAAATCTGCTTGTGGGCGTGCATCTGAAGGATGACCTAACCAACCACTCAAACGCATCCCTGTCATTTCTGTATCAATCCAATAGGCATTTTCTGCAAAAGGCTTGCCCAAAAGTTGCTGTACTCGTTGTAATCGAAGTGTTCCTGTGGTTGCTTTGGGCAAATTTAAACGAATTTGATCATTATGCTCAAGCATAAAACGCACGTCAAAATAAGTAAGTGCCAAACGTCTCACGACTTCTTCAATATGTATAAACTCTGTGGAAGGTTTTTTTAAAAATTTACGGCGTGCAGGTACATTAAAAAATAAATCTTGTACACGAATATGTGTACCTCGTTCACAAGCACACGCTCTAACCTGTTGGTGGTTAAATGCCGTCCCATTAATTTCAAGCTGATATCCCACACCTGAGTCATCTTGGCTACTTGAAAGACTTAAACGAGAGACTGCTGCAATAGATGCTAATGCCTCACCACGAAAACCTAAGCTGGCAATCGCATGTAAATCATCAGATGTTTTAATTTTGCTGGTTGCATGTCGCATGACGGCTAACGCTAAATCTTCTGCATGAATACCTGTGCCATTGTCAATAATTTCGATCAGTGTACTACCACCTTGTGCGACTCGAACAATTAAAGAATTTGCACCTGCATCAATTGCATTTTCAAGCAACTCTTTTACCACAGAAGATGGGCGTTCAATCACCTCACCTGCGGCAATTTGGTTCGCTAAAGCGGTATCTAAAGTTTCGATTCGCTGTAGGTTAGCGTTTTGCATCAAGGTGTTCCTGTATTAACTCAATCAGGCGTTTTGAATCACTTTCAAACGTGAATTTGCGTGCCTGCTCATCTTCAGTTTTTTCAATACGTAATGTAATATCAGCCATTGGAATTTCACCATCACCTTTAGATGGCCATTCAAATAAAAACAATGCTTGATCTTCTTCTAAGTAATCACGAATTCCCATCAACTCTAGCTCATACGGATCATCTAAACGATATAAGTCGAAGTGGAAAATATTTCGTCCATCAATATGATATGGTTCAACAATCGTATATGTTGGGCTTTTTACCGCACCTTCGTGACCAAATGACTCTAAGAAATAGCGAGTAAATGTAGTTTTACCTGCACCCAGATCTCCAATTAAGTACACCACGCCTTCCGTAAAACAACTGGCTAACGTATCTGCGTAACGCTGTGTGTCTTCTAGAGATAAAATATCGAAAGTAAGGCTGTGTAACATAGTCATGAATCATAGAAAAAAGTACCCCGCTATGATAGCATTGCCACACTTGAAAACCTACCATTCACCATTATTTGCCCACACTACAGCACTTCATTTATGCCACTTCATGACCCTAAACCACCTATGATTCACGGCGTCAGTGCCAGCCGTGTTGTACTTCCATCACACACACCCTATCTGACCATATTTGAGTTTTTATGTGCATACTTTCCACACATTAGTGCAAAAGAATGGCAAAAGCGTTGCGATGAAGGCATGATATTTGATCAACATTTAAATATCATCAACACGTCAACACCTTACCAAGCACAGCAGTATATTTTTTATTATCGTTTTTTAGAGCACGAAACTCATGTGCCATTCTCACACCATATTATCTTTGAAAATGATGACATTATGGTTGTAGACAAACCTCACTTTTTGACCGTTAGCCCAACAGGGCGTTATGTACAGCAAACGCTTTTGGTTCGATTAAAACAACTTACAGGCAATGAAAACTTAAGTCCACTTCACCGTTTAGATCGTGAAACTGCAGGATTAATGATGTTTTCTAAACAACCTAGCAATAGAGCACTTTATCAACAACTTTTTGCCAATCACAAAATAATCAAGCACTATCATGCAATTGCACATCATACACAGCAACTATCCTTCCCTCATCATATTCAATGCCATATGAAAAAGGGGAACCCTTTTTATACCATGTGTATTGATCCAAGTTTACCGAGTAATAGTGACACCATCATTGAATGTTTAGAATACAACCAACACTATGCAAAATATCTACTAAAACCCAATACAGGCAAACAACATCAATTACGTGTTCATCTCAATGCCTTGGGTATTCCTATTTTACATGACTCATTATATCCAACAGTCACACATAAAGCAGAAGACGATTTTACACAACCTTTGCAATTATTGGCTCACATGTTGGCATTTACCGATCCAATAACCATGCAAAACATGCAATTTTTTTCGCACAAAACACTGACATTGCCATAACAGTGTAATGACAATATAATTCAGATGCATATTGTAATTGCTTAAATTTTAGCTAAAATAAGACCATATATATTTATAACGAATTGGTTTAGCCTCATGAGAAAAACTGAAGTCTATCAAATACGTTTAGACTCACAAGAAAAAAAACAAGCCTTTGCTGTGTTTAAACAACTTGGTATCACGCCTGCTCAAGCAGTGCGTCTTTTTTTTAAACAAGTGGTCATTACCAAATCAATTCCATTTTCTATCGAAAATCAAAACATCAATGTAGATCACCCTAAAAACAAAAAAACAGCCACCACTCAAGCACAGCACAACGTCAACGATGATGAGTTTCTAAAAACACTACAAGAATTACTCAATGTTAAAGATGAAACTTAACTTCACTTATTGATGTTGTAATTTAATTAAATCCGCTGCCTCTAGGTATTGCCAATCACCTTCGGCCAATGTATCAGGCAAAACCCATTCCCCGATTTGACTTCGGTGCAGCGTATCTACTGCATTGCCTACAGCGGCAATCATACGCTTAACTTGATGATAAATACCCTGATGAATAGTTAATTGTAACGCATGCTCATTTAATTGACGAACATCAGTGGCTTTATACAAACCAACCTCATTACGCAGTGCAACACCTTTTGTTAAACGCTCAATCTGAGTAGAATCAATAGGATCTTTTGTGGTTACAAAGTAGGTTTTTGCAATATGCTTTTTGGGATGAGTCAACCCATGTAACCACTGACCATCATCAGTAAATAATAATAATCCTGTTGTATCTTGATCTAAACGTCCAACAGACTGCAAACCTCGATAAATTAATAACTCTGGCAATAATTCAAATACACTCGAATGATGCTCTGGCTGATGTGAGCACTCATACCCTTGCGGTTTATTCAAAGCCAAATAAATATGTTCGCGGTATAGGTAGTCAACATCATGCACCGAGTATTCAAGCCCTTTGGGGTTTACTTGCTGTTTAATATTTTGGCACACTTCACCATCTATACGAACAGCACCATGTTGTATCAAGAATTGACATTCTTTTCTTGGGCCAAAACCTTGAGAAATTAACAATTTATCTAAACGCATTTGAATAACCTAAATCATGTATTTGTATAGTTTACTAAAAAGCCTGTGCTTTGCTGAACTTTTTATGATTTATATATCAATAATCTAGATAAAACAGGCTACAATACCATAAGATATTCAGGTAATTTTAGTATATGGCTTCTATTGACATTAACCTTACTGCGCTTTTTATCCTTTTAGCATGTGGCATCATGAGTCATAATTCTTCTGTCACTATTGCCAGTGTCGCTTTGATTATTGTGCGTATCACCCCCTTATCTCAATACTTCCCCTTCATTCAAAGCCATGCATTAAATTTTGGTATCACTATACTCACTATTGGTGTTTTGGCACCTATTGCAAGTGGTACAATTGCAGGAGCCACTTTGCTAAAATCATTTGCTAGCTATAAATCAATACTTGCAATTGCAATTGGTCTCATTGTTGCTTGGCTTGGTGCACGAGGAGTCAAACTAATGAGTACTCAACCCGATGTGATTGCAGGGCTACTCATTGGCACTATTGCAGGTGTGGCACTTTTAAAAGGTGTGCCTGTTGGCCCCCTAATTGCAGCAGGGATATTGTCTTTGTTTATATTAAAATAAAATACTTAAGTGATATTATTTAACTTATAAAGAACAACAAATACACGATATTGATCCAACCACCTAGACAAAATAAGGCTTCAAGTGGCTTAATTACGGTTCAATCTATTTCACCTACATACGGATTTTTTTAATATCGGATATTAAAATGAATGACTTATGTATTTTCATCACATAATAAATTTGTATAACCTCTATTTCTTGGCACTTATGCTTATTTTTTCAGGTGACATCACTTGTTTGTCATACAAAAGAGTTTAAAAAAAAATTATACCATTTAAATACAACCATATAAAAAGTAACGTTCTATCGGGTCTTTCACAAGATTCAGAACATGAAAAACCTAGATGCTTCATTCTTTATCTTTATGCTTTTTACAACATGTTATCCTACACATCTACATGCTATATCAATGTCCAATTTTAATATTAGATACTTTAAACGGCCTTAGCCCAACATCTTTATAGTAATTATTTTTTCTACATACAAGACTTTGACGTTTTAATCCAATTACAACACATCAAATCAATGAAATGAATACCGTGAGTTTTGAATATTCGCTAACATGCCAATTAAAGCAAGTACAGAACACTTTTTTGTGATTACAACAATCACTGTATATAAAACCCATGAGCAAAAAAAATTAAATACAATCAATCTTTAAGCTCTTAAAACAAAATTTTTAGCATGAAGAATACGTTCGATTTAATAATTGATTTTTAGCATAAACTAAGTCATTAGCCTCACAGGTACTGGTCATATTTTTCAACCAAAGACCATCAGCTGCCAAACGGATCATTTCAAGATCAAAACAATAATCTGTTTCTTTGTATTGAATTAATTTCATTTCGATCCATTTTTGCCAAAATGAATTAAACGTGTTTTCTGTTAACATGGTCATTGCCAAAGCATTCCATGGTGAAATTGTCTCATCTATATCTAATGCAATCTGTATATATGCTCGAGTAAACTGCCCATATTCAGCTTGATCTAGGTGAATGAGATGTTCTACTTTAGCATCTAATTGATGCATGATTTCAATCATCATTTCATGAATTAAAACATTTTTACTAGAAAAGTGGTGAAAAACACCGCCTTTGGTCACACCTGCTCCACTTGCAACACTTTGAATAGAAACACTAGAAATTCCCTTTAAAGAAGCCAAAATGATTGCTTGCTCAATAATTCGCTTACGAACCACTTCAGGCTGTTTTTTAGGTTGTTCTATCTTTTTCATGTGATTAATGACCAGCAGATTTAGAAAATAAATTAATAATGACAACACCAATGACAATAAAACCAATTCCAATAAGTGCAGGCATATCTAATGACTGTTTAAATACAAAATAGCCAATACATGCTGTAAGTACAATACCTACCCCTGCCCAAATTGCATATGCAATGCCTAAAGGAATCGTTTTAATCACCAATGATAAAAAGAAAAATGCAGCACTTAAACAAATAATCATTGCTAAACTCGGTACAAGTTTAGTAAAACCTTCTGATTTCACTAAAAATGTACTACCAATCACTTCCGTAATAATTGCGCAAGCAAGCAATAAATATGCAACTAAAATATTGTTCATAATAAAAACCAACCATATGGTATGTTTAAATTATTTTAACGAGGTTGAATATAAATAGAAAGTCCATTTATGTATTATCACCCGAACCCTATTTAATTATCTATTTTAAAATCAATAATTTAAATTATTTTTTAGCCATAAAAAATATTTATATCGCATCAATTTCATGTCACTTGTATTTATCTTTTTTAATGAAATCACTTTGTTTGTCATGCAAGATGATCAGAAAAAACTGCTAATTTAAATAAGAGGATATAAAACAAAAACTTACTTATATGTCTTATCTACGATTCGCAATTGTTATAAATATGCAAATATTTAGTTTGATATATAGTAAAGCCATCTAAATGTTCATACGGTTAATCATACTAAAGCCTTATGTCACCGTATTTGGTGATTTTGAGTGGTCTGACTATGGTATCTTTTTATCAACGGTTAAAACTTAAAGTATTTAATATTCAAGCATATTCATTTTTAAGTTAACCATAATATTGCACACGTTTTTTTGAAAACTTTTCAAGCTGTTTTAAAAAACCTTCAAAATAGTTCTTTTCTTTGCCATCTACTCGATAACCTGCATATAACGTACGGCGTAAGCCTTGGGGCGATACACAACTTAAACGACGACTGGTAACCCATCCTTTTTGTTCATATTCATTAACCACCCAATCTGGTAATGCTGCAACCCCACGCCCACTTGCAACCAATTGAATTAACATTTGTGTTAGATCCGTAGTTCGTAGATTTTTAGGTTGAATTTTTGCTGGAATAAATAAATGTGACATAATATCTAAGCGATGCTTATCTACAGGATAAGTTACGAGTGTTTCATTTGCGAGATCTTGCACACTAATTTGTGAAGCGCGAACCAGTGGATGTGTATTTGAAAGTACTAAACGCGACTCATATTCAAAAATGGCAAAATACTCTATCCCTTTCAATTCAATCGGATCTGCCGTAATCAACATATCAAACTCACTATTTTGCAACAATTCGTGTGGGTTTGATTCAAATGCTGGCGCAAAGTCCAAATCTACATCTGGATATTGCTGACGATATTGGTTTAACAGTGGCATAAGCCAATCAAAACAGCTATGACATTCTGAAGCAAAAATAATACGCCCTGTTTGCCCATGTATAATGCGCGTAATATCACTCTGTGTAAGATGAATTTGCGGTAAAATATCGTCAGCTAACTTTAATAGACGCTGTCCAACATGTGAAAATTGTATCGGTCGGCTACGGCGATTCACCACTTCCACTCCATACCAATGGTCTAATTCTTTCAACTGATGTGAAATGGCCGATGGTGTTAAGCACAAATCACCTGCTGCGGCAACTAAAGAACCATGCTCTCTCAATGCAAGCAGGGTTTTTAAATGACGAATTTCTAACATACTCACGACATATATATTGAATTTATCTTAATATATCATAAAAAAAATTAATTTAATTCATGATTAAATCATTTTTAAATCTTCAATCTGAATGATTATATTGACTTTGATTTATTTTGATGCTGTACAAATTTGATGCCATTTTCAAAAAAATACCACCTCAAAGCACTGTGAGTGTTGTGCGCTTCTGATGAATAAATTTTTCCCCGATTAAATATAAGTGAGTTTTCTTGTAGAATACAAAAAAACTTAACAATTTATAATTTTATGACGACAACAACTCCAGCATCTCATTCTTTGTTCCTTGCATTACTTTCGTTAGCTATTGGTGGTTTTTGCATTGGTACAACTGAATTTGCCACGATGGGCTTACTTCAAGAAATTGCAAATAATCTCCATATTTCGATTCCACATGCAGGGCATTTAATCAGTGCATATGCCTTAGGAGTGTTAATTGGTGCTCCTCTATTTGCCATTCTTGGTGCAAGAATTCCTAAAAAGCAATTTTTAATCAGCCTCATGTTATTTTACGGTTTAGCAAATGTCACCACCGCATTTGTACATAGTTATGACCTTATTTTACTTTCTCGTTTTGTTGCAGGTTTACCACATGGTGCTTATTTTGGTATCGCTTCTTTAGTTGCAGCAGAGCTTGCAGGACCTAAACGACGTGCTACAGCCGTTGCACGTATGATGCTTGGCTTAACGATTGCCAATGTCATCGGTGTACCTTTAGCCACATGGATTGGTCAAAATTTTGGTTGGCAGGCAGGTTTTGGATTTTCAGGTACAGTTGCATTTATTACAATCGTGGCTATTTTATTTTTTGTGCCCAATATTGCCATAAAAGACAATGAGAGTATTTTAGAAGAATTACGTGGGCTTAAAAATATAAATATGTGGCTCACGTTGGCAGTCGGTGCCATTGGTTTTGGTGGAATATTTGCAGTATATAGTTATATTTCTCCCATATTACTCAATTATACACATTTAAAAAATGACTTTATTCCAATTGTTTTAGCAATTTGGGGGTTAGGTATGGTGTGTAGTAACTTTGTCAGTGGTTATTTTGCAGATAAAAATCTAACAAAAACCACCATTGGGATCTTAATTTGCTCGACCCTGTCGTTTTGTATTGCTTTACCAATGATGGGGAATATTTATACGGCTGTATTGGCGTTATTTTTGATCGGTATCAGTGTATTAGGACTCACCACCACCTTACAAACTCGATTAATGGATGTTGCAGGCAATGCCCAATCTTTAGCTGCAACCTTAAATCATTCTGCATTAAACTTTGCTAATGCACTTGGTGCATTTTTAGGGGGCTGGGTATTAAACAAAAACCTAGGTTGGCTTTCCCCGATTTGGGTAGGTATTTTTTTAACCTTAGGCGGACTCATGATTTTCCTTATCGCGCTCAAAGTTGAAAAGAGCCAATCTTCTCTATCTTAAATCAAGTTATTCATTTTATTCTGTGGGCTTTTGTGTTCGATATAGCCCACAATTTCCCGAAAACAAGTATGAAAATAAACAAATGATGGTCGCATAAATAATCATTTGTGTACCAAACAACTCAACAGCTAAAATTAAAGACGTAATAGGGGCTTTACTGGCACCTGAAAAAATTCCAACCAAACCAAGCGCAGCCAACAACGATATTGGTAAAGGTAAAAATCCTCCAAGAGCATTGCCAAGCGTTGCACCAACAAAAAATAATGGCGTAATTTCACCACCTTTAAACCCTGAGCCTAGTGTGAGTGCTGTAAATAAAGTTTTATTCAAAAAATCTGTGACAGGCAACGGTACGTAAAATGCAGCAATCACTTTATTTACACCTAAACCATTAAACTCTTGTGAACCCACCCAAAGTGTCATGAGCATTAAAAGAATACCACCTACCATCGCTCTAAGTGGCATAAATGGAATCACTGTTTTAAACCCTAAACTGACATAATGAATCGATGCGATAAAAAGTCGTGCGGCTATCCCTAAAATTAACCCCACAACCATTAAACACAGTAAATTTTTTAAATTTATTTCCGGATAATGACTGACAATGTAAAATACATGTGGATGTACAATATCAAAGGCCTCTGGAACTTTAGCCGCAATCAATGATGATATAAAGCATGGAAATACCGCAGAATAACGCAAGTTACCTAAGGCTGTAATTTCAAGCCCATACATTGCTCCTGCAAGTGGCAAACCAAAAATACCTGAAAAACCTGCACCAATACTTGCCATCAAGAAAATTTTGCGATGATCTCTAGAGACCCTTAAAACTTGTGCAATATGATCTGTGAGTGCTCCAGATAATTGTACAGCAGGAGCTTCACGACCTGCAGATCCGCCAAATAATTGCGTTAAAATCGCACTAAAAAAAATCAGTGGACTCATTCGTTTTGGAATAAAAGATTTCGGCTCATGAATTTCATCAATGAGCAAATGTGTACCTTTTTCAATAGGTGTACCAAAACGGTAAAATAAATAACCAATAAATAAACCAACAAGGGGTAAAAAATAAATTAAAGATGGATATAACGCACGCACTTTATTGGCAATATCAAAACAACTAAAAATCAGTGTAGATGCAAGGCCAGAAATTAACCCTATTGCTATAGAGGCACATAACCAATACCCAGTATATTTTATAATTTGGTGATATTCAGAAGAAGGAAAGATTTTCATGGATATAATCGGTCACTGACGCATGCTGACCATGTCGTCAATCTTATTAATATTACATTTTATTATACACAAATTCAGTGACTGCCTATAGTTTATATCACAGTAATTGAGTTGTTATCACAGTTAGTTTAAAGCCACGATATACATTGGATGAACACACGCATTCACCCAATGTATATCAAAAAATTATGATTTTTTGTTTAAAGAAAACTCTATTTCCATACTCTGAGCACGATCAATTGCAGCCTGCATGGCTTCATCGACTGTTGTCTTCAAGCCTTTGTTCTCAAATACAGCCAACGCTTCAACAGTAGTTCCACCTTTTGAACTTACATTTTTTCGTAGCTGATTGAATCCTAAATCTTTTTCATGTTCAGCCAAAGCAACAATACCTTTTGCTGTTTGCAAAATTGTTTCACGTGCTTGATGAGGCTCAAAACCCAAAGCAATTGCCTTATCATACATGGCTTCTAAAAATAAAAATAAATATCCAGGAGCACTGCCTGCAACTGCAATAACATGATTAATCTCTGTTTCTTTCACAACCCATACCACTTTACCGACAGCACTCATGAGTTCTGTCGTAAATGTTTTGTCGTCTTGAGTAATCATTTCATCTGCAAATACGCCACTAACCCCTTCACCAACTAAAGATGGAGTATTTGGCATAATACGAATAATTTTTAGCGTTGGACCAAGAATATCTCGGTACAGTTGTACTGCTGTACCCGCAGCAATAGTTAAAAATAATTTTTGATCTAAATTTTGAATTGCTTTTAAGCCTTCGCAGACTTCACGCATCAGCTGTGGTTTAACTGCCAATACCACGACATCTGCTTGCGAGGCAGCTTCTACATTATTGGCTGTAGTTAAAATACCCATATTTTGTGTAAATCGTGTGCGTGTCGCTTCACTAGGTGCAGATACAGTAATTAAACTTTTTTCATAACCAGATGCAATCAATCCAGCGATAATTGCAGCAGCCATATTTCCACCACCGATAAAGGCAATCTTACGTTGCATCATATTTACACTCCAGAGTTAATTAAGATTAGTAAATGGTTTAGTCTTGCAGAAACTGAACCATAAATAAATGAAAAATTTATGTTAAAGTACACTCAAATCAATAAATAGATGGCTAAAACAAAATTTTTAATTAAAAATCAATTTTGAATAACCACGTCATACAACCTCCTTTAAGATCAAGCAGCTTTTTAAAATAAACTATAACTTCACGCTTAATCATTTACTTAATTTTATTTAAAGAGATAAACCCAAAAAATTTATTTCTGTGTTTGTCGTATGCAGTCTAGGGTTTAAATTCCCTCACGATTCAACCCATGATTGCGATTTCAAATATATAGATTTTAAGTCAATAGTTTATTACAACTACTCTATAATATATTTCGAGCATATCTATTTTTGTTACTTATTATTTTTAGGTAAAATCATCTTTTTTTCATACACGTCATACACGTCATACACGTCATACACGTCATACACGTCATACACGTCATACACGTCATACACGATAATAAGGGAAAAACAATACAATTTAAATAATTAAATATAAAACAATCAGTTAATCTAATTTATTAAAACAAGATTCGAGTATTTTATAAAAATTAAGTTTGCTTTAAATCTAAATATAAGCTTTCTTTAATTTCTTCCATCACAATATAACTATGTGAAGATGCAGATGCTGGTAATTTTCTTAAAATATCAGCCAATAATCGTCGATAGACCCCCATTTCTTTCAGTCTTGCCTTCACAAGATAATCAAATTCACCTGAAATTAAATGGCATTCTAAAACTTCAGGAATATCGGATAGATTTTTAGCCACTTGATCAAACACATCACCTGATTTAGCAGAAAGTTTAATTTCTAGAAAAACCAATAAATTACGATCGACATATTCAGGATTTAATCGTGCATGGTAACCTGTAATAATCCCTTCTCTTTCTAATTTTTTTACTCGCTCTGAACACGGCGTGGTTGATAAATTCACCTGTGAGGCCAATTCACTAATCGCTATACGACCATTTTTTTGCAATATGTCTAAAATCTGATAATCGATTCGATCTAACTTTCGCATTTTTACTACTTTTACCTACATTTACATGAAAATATATGGATACTTAGATATTAAAGCATTAAAAACAGTAAAATTCACTATTAAAATAACAATATACTAGGTAAATCGACTTATAAATTTTGCAGGAAACCCACATGCATGTGATTGTTCTTGGTAGCGGTGTTATTGGTACAACAAGCGCTTACTATTTATCAAAAAATGGGGCAAAAGTCACTGTTTTTGATCGACAAGCAAACCCTGCAGAAGAAACAAGTTTTGCCAATGCAGGCCAAATTTCTCCTGGTTATTCAACGCCATGGGCTGCACCAGGCATTCCAGTCAAAGCCATGAAATGGATGTTTGAACAACATGCTCCGCTTGCTATCAGCTTAGACGGAAGTGCATGGCAATTACAGTGGATGGCTCAAATGCTAAAAAACTGTAATCCACGCAGTTATGCCATCAACAAAGAACGTATGACACGTATTGCAGAATATAGTCGGGACTGCTTACGTACGTTACGCAGTGATACAGGAATTTCTTACGAACACCGTTCGAAAGGCACTTTACAAGTTTTTCGTAAAGAAGCTCAACTTGAAGCTGTAGAGCGTGATATTGCTGTATTAAAAGAGTGTGGCGTAGCGCACCAGCTACTCTATAGCGATGATTTAAAAACTGTAGAGCCTGCATTAGCATTTGCAAAAGATAAACTTGTGGGTGGATTACACCTACCCAATGATGAAACAGGTGATTGTTACTTATTCACTCATGCCTTAGCTCAATTAGCACAACAACAGGGTGTTGAATTTAAATTCAATCAAAACGTACAGCAACTTATTGTTGAAGGTCAGGAAATTAAAGGCGTTTTAGTCGATGGTGTTGTGCATACCGCAGACCGCTATGTTTTAGCTTTTGGTAGCTATAGTCGTGAATTTTTAAAACCGTTACATTTAAATATCCCTGTGTATCCTGTAAAAGGTTACTCACTCACCATTCCAATTATAGATCGCACACGTGCGCCTGAATCAACAGTTCTTGATGAAAGTTACAAAATTGCAATCACACGTTTTGATCAACGCATTCGTGTAGGAGGCATGGCAGAGCTGAGTGGTTTTGATTTAAGTCTAAAACAAAAGCGCAGAGCCACGCTAGAAATGGTCACCAATGACCTCTTTCCCGGAGGAAATACCGCGGAAGCTACTTTTTGGACGGGTCTACGCCCCATGACCCCAGACAGTACACCGATCGTAGGCGCAACACGCTACAATAATTTATTCTTAAATACAGGGCACGGTACATTAGGTTGGACCATGGCCTGTGGCTCAGGCAAGCTGATTAGTGATCTTGTGATGAATCAAACCCCTGATATTAGTACAGAAGGTTTATCTTTACAGCGCTACGACTAGGCTCATACTTATTATAGGAAGTTCTACATGCCACGCCCAATCAAAGCCATGATTCATAGCAATGCGTTAAGGAATAATCTTGCCATTGCACGAAAATACAGTGGTCAGGCTCAATTAATGACCGTTGTCAAAGCAAATGCTTATGGTCATGGAATCGAAAACGTATACGACTGTTTTAACGATGGTGATGGTTTTGCATTGCTTGACTTAGATGAAGCCATACGTTTACGGGCACTTCACAATCAAGGTCGGATTTTACTCTTAGAAGGGATATTTCATAGCACAGATTTAGACCTCTGTGCACAATATAACCTGAGCTTTGCTGTACATAGTCCACATCAAATACAATGGTTACAACACTATCAAGGTACAGCAAAATTTGAAGTTTTTTTAAAAATGAATAGCGGTATGAATCGTTTAGGTTTTAGGCCCAAAGAATACCGCCTCGCTTGGAATACACTAACTCAATTAGATTGTGTCTCTACACTACATCATATGATGCATTTTTCAGATGCAGATGGACAACGTTTTGGTAAAAATGGAATTAATGATCAATATCAAACCTTCCAAAAAGCAATTCATGGCTTATTAGGTCAACAATCTGTCAGTAACAGTGCAGCCATGTTACGCCACCCTCACCTGCATTCAGATTTTATACGTGCAGGTATTGCCTTGTATGGTAGCTCACCTGATCATCCGACCCATACTGCAGCAGATTGGGGATTACAGCCAACAATGAGCTTGCGCAGTGAGATTATTGCGATACAACATGTTCAGCCCCATGAAAGTGTAGGTTATGGATCAACATATATTGCTAAACAGCCGATGAAAATTGGTATCGTTGCATGTGGTTATGCAGATGGCTATCAACGTGTGTCTCCAACAGGAACTCCTGTTTTAGTCAATGGTAAACGCAGTACACTCATCGGGCGAGTGAGTATGGATATGTTAGCTGTTGACCTAACACAGCACGATGCAAACATAGGTGATGAAGTTGTGTTATGGGGGAAGTCTAAATATGGCAACATTTTATCTATCGATGAAGTTGCACAGGCCTCTGGTACTTTGGGCTATGAATTAATGTGTGGTGTTACCGCACGTGTGGAAATACAAGTAACGGATTGAAATAACAAAAAAGCAGGGCCCAATGGCCCTGCTCATTTTTAATAAAAAACCATGTTCGTATAGACGACGCACGGTGGTCCAAAAATGGACGAAACTTTGGTAAAGCAAATCAAATACTTTACACTTTAATGTTCTTATCATTTCATGAAATGAACTAAAAGCATAGCTTTTATATGTTACTAATCGTTGCATTTTTCCATTGTATGATGAAATCATTCCACGCAGTAGACATAAATAGTTCTAGATCTAGGTATCCTTTCCTACCCTTATCGATTTATTTCAAATAACATACATTCATCATTATTCAAGTAGGCAATTAAACATGAATAAAGCATTAGTTTTATTTTCTGGCGGTCAAGACTCAACCACATGTCTGATGTGGGCACTTGAAAACTTTCATGAAGTTTATACTGTAGGCTTTGAATACGGACAAAAACATCATGTTGAGATGGACTGTCGTCATCAAATTTTACGCTCTATCGAATCCATTAAACCTACATGGAAAAATAAGTTAAAATTAGACCACATTTTTAATTTAGATTTTTTATCACAGGTTAATACCACTTCTTTAACACATGACGTCAATATAGATCAGACTGAAAAATATCCCAATACATTCGTACCTGGCCGTAATTTAATTTTCTTAAATGTTGCAAGTACCATTGCCTATAAACACGATATTGAACATATCATTACAGGTGTATGTGAAACAGACTTTTCTGGTTATCCAGATTGCAGAGATAACACGATGAAAGCACTACAAGTTGCATTAAATTTAGGATTAGATAAGAAAATTGTCATACACACGCCACTCATGTGGATCGATAAATGTGAAACATGGCAAATGACTCAATCTCTTGCTGGCCAAAATGCGATAGATTACGTCATTAAAGAAACACATACCTGTTATAACGGTGATCGTACACATTTTCATGCTTGGGGATATGGCTGTGACGATTGCCCATCGTGTGAATTAAGAAAAAAAGGGTATGAATCATTTATCAGTCAGTCTACGCACTAGACATAGTACAGACATCTTATAAGTATAAATGCCATTTTATCGTCATATCACCGTATAACAGCTCATTTTTCATTATGTTTGCTATACGGTGGATACGTTTCAATTAATACTGCACCAATGGCACAAGCTTGCCCAGTAATTCAATAAGACTCGGGGTATCTGTTACACCAAAATACTCTACACTGTCGGTATATAATGCAAAAATAACAATATACTGATATAAGTCAGGAGTGACATCTTTTGCAATGAGCACTGTAATGTACTTTGGAGAGTTTTCAGGGTTAAAAAATAGACTCTGATCACAAATATAGCCCAACTCTTCAATTGCTTGCTCTTGTGTGGTTGGCTCACCTAATGCTTGGACTTCTTTATTTAACTCCGTACTAAAGTCATATTTAGCTTCACCCCAACCTGTTCTATAGTTATATTCGTACATAAAATCAACTTTAATGCTTTAAGATACTCACAACCATATCATGAACAGATATAGATCCATAATTCATTTCAGCTAAAATACATCTACTTCGATTACAACTTCATTGAGGCAAGATAAAAAGTATGCATGATATAGAAACACATCCTCTATCGCCATTTCTACCAAGCAAAACAAAAGTACTCTTACTCGGTAGCTTTCCACCACCAAAAAATAAATGGAAAATGGATTTTTATTATCCAAACTATCAAAATGATATGTGGCGTATTATGGGAATCATTTTTTTAATGAAAAAAATTATTTTTTAGACTTAGCGCATAAACAATTCAAATTAGAGCAAATTAAAGAATTTTTAATCACAAAAGAAATTGGTATTTTTGATACAGCATATAAAGTTATTCGAAAAAAACACAATGCATCTGACTTACACTTACACATTGTAGAACCCACCAATTTGGTTGAATTACTCAAAAAAATCCCCGATTGTCATACCATCATGACCACCGGGGAAAAAGCAACACAGGCGATGATGTTGCATTTTTCAGATACGCCCACACCTAAAATTGGGCAGCCTAGTCAGGTTAAGATACATCAAAAACCATTTAACCTATACCGCTTACCCTCTAGCTCTAGAGCATATCCTTTAGCTTTAGAAAAAAAAGTAGAAGCATATCGACAATTTTTTCAAGAAATTCAAATTATTTAATGTACTGCTTGAATTTTGTCTAAGAAAATACGTGCACGCTCATGACGCTCATCAATATTTTCAAAGAAGTCTTTCGTTGAACAGTCTTCTAAAATCTCACCTGCATCCATAAAGATCAAACGGTTAGATACTTTTTTTGCAAACCCCATTTCATGGGTAACACACATCATCGTCATGCCTTCATTTGCAAGCTGAACCATAACATCTAGAACTTCTCCGACCATTTCAGGGTCAAGTGCAGACGTTGGTTCATCAAACAACATGCACACAGGGTCCATACATAAGCCACGAGCAATTGCAATACGTTGCTGTTGACCACCTGAAAGCTGGCCTGGAAATTTATCTTTATGCGCAAGCATGCCTACACGATCAAGATATTGCTGTGCTTTTTTCTGTGCGTCTGCTAGGTTACGCCCTAAAACTTTTACTTGTGCAATTGTTAGGTTTTCCATCACTGTCATATGTGGAAACAGCTCAAAATGCTGAAAGACCATACCCACTTGTGATCTAAATTGCGCCAAGTTAGTTTTAGAGTCTTTTAGTGATGCACCATTGACAATAATATTACCTTTTTGAAAAGGCTCAAGAGCATTCACTGTTTTAATGAGTGTTGATTTTCCAGACCCTGATGGTCCACAGACAACAACTACATCACCTTTTTCAATTGAGGTTGAACAATCTGTCAATACTCGGAAGTCACCATACCATTTAGAGATATGTTGGATGTCAATCATTGGCATATTTAATTTCCCTACTAACGTATGATGGCTATTTTTTCTTGTAAACGTTTCACTAAACGAGACAAGAAGAAAGAAATAGCAAAATAAACGATCGCAACTACTGCATAAAATGTCGCTTTGGTTTCTGGACCATAAGTATTTGATAATGTATCTGCATTTCCTAAAAAGTCAGGTGCACTGATCACATAGACCAAAGAAACATCTTGGAATAAGATAATAGTTTGTGTTAACAACACAGGAATCATGTTACGAAAGGCCTGTGGTAACACAACATAGCGCATAGATTGGCTATACGTAAAACCAATCGCATACCCTGCTGAAACTTGTCCTTTAGAAATAGATTGTATTCCTGAACGAACAATTTCAGAGAAAAAAGCCGCTTCAAAAATTGCAAATGTAATCACACTTGAAAACAACGGCCCATAATATGTATCTGTTTGAAATTCAAAAACTTTTGGGAGTAAAAAGTAAAAAATAAAAATCACTTGAATGAGTGGAATACCACGAAAACAATCTACATATACTTTAGCAAAGTTACTTGCAAACTTGTTATTAGATAAACGCATCATTGCTAATGGCGTACCAATTAAAATACCACCAATCATCGATAAAACTGTGACTGTCAGTGTAAATTGTAAGCCTTTTAATAATGCCTGAGAGACTTCTGCATGCTGTAGTAAACTAAAATCCATGCTTATTTACCTCCCGAACCAAGACCAGGTACAGCCATTTTTTTCTCAATCCATACCATTAAGTATTTAATCAAATATGTAATAACCAAATACACAGGTGTAGATAGAATTAAAATAACAATATCTTGAGATGTTTCTTCTCGCATGGTTTTGGTATATGCGAAAAAGGTTAATACACTCAAAGCATACAATACAGCTGAATTTTTAAACACATTCATTGCTTCAGAGGTTACCGTTGGCCACACCATACGATAAGCAATAGGCAGTATAACGTAACGATAGCTTTGAGCCGTTGTAAAACCCATTGCAGATGATGCAAATTTTTGACCACGAGAAACCGTCAAAATACCTGCACGTATGTGTTCAGATACACGCGCTGCGGTATATAAACCTAAAGCCAATACACCAATAGCAGCAGGATGGGTATTTAGTAAACCTTTCCACCAACCACCAGCAACCAACTCACCACTACCACTACTAATACTATGTGGTAGAAACTCTGGAAAAATAAATGCCCAAAAAAATAGTTGCACAATGAGTGGTACGTTTCGGAATATTTCAACGTACACATTTCCCACACCAGCTAACCACTTATTTGGTAGTGTGCGAGCAACCCCAAGTAAAGAGCCTAAAAAGAAAGCGATAATGAATGCGCCGAATGCTGTCCACACCATAGTGAACACCCCAGAGCCAAGCATTTGCAACCATGTTGGTGCTTCTGCAGCTGCAGAATAACTTTGCCCACCAATATGTTGGCATATCGACTCAGCCCATCCAGCTTTGTCTACCCCAAACTCATTTGAAGCCGAACAAAATACTGTCCAATTTAATGAACCAAATGACATAAATCCCCCTAAAAAAATAGACTGACTATCTTTAAAAGATAGTCAGTATTTAGCACGTTGGTCTATTAAACACCAGCGTCGGTAGGATGTTGTTTCAACTGTTTGAATGATTCACTTTGATGCATATTCAAGTTTACATTTTTAGGTGCAATCGGTGATTGGAACCATTTTTTGTATAATTGATCCATTTGCCCAGATTTCCACATACCAGTGACTACACGATCTGCAACTGCTTTCATTTTTGTATCGCCTTTAGCCAACATAATGCCGTAAGGCTCAGATGACAGTACAGGACCAACAATAGCAAAGTCTTTCGGATTTGATGATTTTGCAATGAGTCCTGCAAGAATATTGTCATCCATCACAAATGCGGCTGCACGGCCAGACGCAAGCATTGCAAATGAATCTGCATGGTCTTTACCGTAAACATTTTGTACGTTTACTTGTTGACCTTTTTCATTCATTTTAATGTATTTATCAGATGTTGTACCTTGAGTAGTTACAACGGCTTTACCATTTAAATCTGCAATACTCTTAATACTAGATGCTGCTTTTACTGCCATACGAACTTCAGTTGCATAATAGTTCGTAGAAAAACCAACCTGTTCTTGACGTTGTTTAGAGTTGGTTGTTGTACCACATTCCATATCGATATTTCCTGACAACAGTTCAGGAATACGAGTAGAAGATGTGATTGCTTTATATTCTACTTGCAGGTTAGGCATTTTTAATTCTTTTTTAATTTCATTTGCCACATTGTTGCAAATATCAACCGCGTAACCAACGGCTTTACCACCAGCAACATATGAAATAGGGTCAGACGATTCACGGTGACCAATAATAATTTTACCACTCGTTTTAATTTTCTCTAACGTATCAGCGGCATTTGCTGAAGTCACTAGACCACCGAAACTAGACACCATTAATGCTGAAATTAGCGCAGATTTTGATAAAAATTTCATTACTTAAACCTCTAAGACTTCGCCCTGTTTTAGCCTCTTTTTTAGATATAAAAAAGATTACCAAAACCCTAACCAATTAGAAGCAAATACTGTACCAACTTTGAAGCAGGTATCACATTTGATTAAAAAGTGTCTATTTATAATGATTATCACACTGTATTGGTTAAATTATTTTATTTATAAATTAATATGTATTTAATCTAAGTTAGATATGTAAAAAATAGTACAATAATTTTTTTGCACCAAAATTAGTCATTAAAAAAATAATGCCCAATTAGTGGGCATTATTGCTATTTTAAGTTGCAACGTGTAGATCTATGTATTTTAGTGCCTGAGCCAACACTTCTTCAGATGTCTGAGTTGCATCAATTTTTTTCACTCGACTTGGCTGTGTTTCATGTAAAAACTGATAACCTGAACGAACTTTATTAAAAAAAGAGACTTTTTCTTGCTCAAAGCGATCTAACTCACCACGTGCTTTTGCCCGTGCCATGCCCACTTCAACAGGCGCATCTAACCAAAGCGTTAAATCTGGCATACGAGAAATAAATGTTTGATTTAGGGTATGAAGTTTTTCTGCATCTAGACCACGCCCCATTACCTGATAGGCAAAACTTGCATCTGTAAAACGATCACATAATACAATATGATTCATATTTAATGCTGGTAAAATCACATGCGATAAATGTTGACTACGTGCTGCATACATTAATAAAAGCTCTGTTTCCGAAGACATTTGTTCATCATGAATTTCAAGTAGTAATGCTCGGATTTTTTCAGCAATCGCTGTTCCCCCTGGTTCTCGAGTCAAGGTCACTTGCTTTGCTTGTTGAATCAGATGATCATAAATTCGCTGAATTAGCGTACTCTTACCCACACCTTCTGTACCTTCAAAACTAATAAACATTTAAGGTGTTACTCCATCTTTTTTAGATCTTAAAACTGAAAGATATTCTTGCACAGCTTGGTTATGATCCGTCAAGTTTTCACTAAATTTATGACCACCATTCCCTGTTGCTACAAAATAGACATTTTTTGAGTCATCTGGGTGCATCACTGCATTTATAGATTTTTCGTCTGGTAAAGCAATTGGAGTTGGAGGTAATCCTGTAATGGTATAAGTATTGTAAGCCGTTGGCGTGCGTAAATTTTGTTTTGTAATTTTCCCATTGTAGTCATCTCCCATCCCGTAAATGACTGTAGGGTCTGTTTGTAAACGCATACCTTGCTGTAAACGGCGTGCAAAAACACCAGATACTTGTGTTAACTCTCGATCTAAGCTGGTTTCTTTTTTAACAATAGATGCCATGATGAGGGCTTCATATTTGTTTTTATACGGCAATCCATGAGATCTAGCTTGCCATTCACGTTCTAATGTATCCATTTGACGGTGATATAAATGTAGTATGATTTTTTTATCTGTCTCGCCTTTCATAAAAAAATAAGTATCTGGTGCAAGCAATCCTTCTAAATTCGCATAAGGAATATCTAACGCTTTCATCATTTCTGATTCAGGCAAATTCACAACCGTT
Source organism: Acinetobacter baretiae (assembly GCF_015627105.1). Classification (GTDB taxonomy): domain Bacteria; phylum Pseudomonadota; class Gammaproteobacteria; order Pseudomonadales; family Moraxellaceae; genus Acinetobacter; species Acinetobacter baretiae. The sequence goes on from NZ_VTDM01000004.1 coordinate 34,581, forward strand.
TTCACAACATTTGGATCTTTTTTTAAACGTTCAAGTAATTGTTTAGACGTTGTTCCATCAATGACCATAATTTTATTCATTTGTGCATTATCTGCATCTGACATTAAATCAAAGACTTCTTTTACCGTCATGCCAGAATGAATTTCGTAAACACCTGCTTTAAGCTGACTTTGTATAAATAGTTTTCGATACGCTTTCAATACCCATGGAAACTCTACTTTGTTTCGCTCAGCCAATTTATCAATTAAACCACTATAGGTTTCACCATTGTTAATTGAAATAAATTGCTTATTGGCTGTTACCGGATAAATACGTCCTAAACTCATTTTATAGACCACAAAAATCATCAATATAGTGGCTAAAATGAAGCAGACCATTAATATTCGACCCATTATAGGTTTTTTTGCGTTCTTTTTAAGTGCATCTGAACCCATTATATGTGCTCCAATCTCAACAGATTAAACAACGCTTGGGTCATTGAGCAATCTAAACGACGTCCTGAAAAAGTATGTACTGCTTGCATAGGATGCAGTGCGTTACAAAAAAATAAAGCATCCACTTGCGATAACATCGGTTTATATATATCCGTCTCACAGACATCAATATCCACAGAGCGCATACGAACTAAAATTTCTTCTCGCATAACACCTTGTATTCCAGCACCGATAAGTTTAGGCGTCTGCCAGACTCCTCCCACATATAAAAAACAATTACTACTCACACCTTCAATGACTCTTTGATTTGTATCTAATACCAAGGCTTCATCAACACCTTTGGTTTTTGCTTCACGTTTCAATAAAACTTGCTCTAAACGATTTAATGATTTCACTCCAACCAATATAGGCATCAGTTGCGCTGAAATAGGCAATGTTAAAACATCAGAATGAATTTCATTATAATTGATTTGGATCGCATGATTTGGATAAAAACAGACATAAACATCTGATTTTTGTGAATGAGAAAATCCATAGCCTCGATGGCTTTGGCCACGGCTGATAATGATTTTTATGGTTCCCGTCAGGCTATCCATTCCACTAAATTTTTGTAAATCAGCAACAAGCTGTTCTAAATGATGAAAACAGGGCTGTAAATGTAATTTATCACAATCTCTTTTTAAACGTTGTAGATGTCTTTCCCAAAGTAAAATATTGTTTTGCTGTATTTTAGCTGTTGTAAAACAACCATCTCCGTACTGAAAAGCTCGATCTTGAATCGGAATATTTGGTATATTTAACCATTCACCATTTTTTAAATACAGCTCCACACGCTTTCCTTCCTCAACCTATTTACACCTATAGTTTATTCGGATTATGTTTATATTTCTTGTTATTTTACTCAAAAAGCAAGGTTTAACAGACAAATTTAACCTCTTAAGCTATGATGAATATGATCAGCAAAACAAAATTATAAAACCACCTTCTTCTGTTGATGATAATGTACTCACTATAGGAACAATACGATGCAAAACATTAAAATACATGTCATTGATGTTGCAAACTCATCTCAAAACTACATTTGGCTGATTGAAAATCAAAATAATAAAAGCACGATCGTGATTGACCCTACCGAATCTGCATGCGTTCTCGATTACTGCGCTCAACACAAATTAGATATAGAACAAATTTGGCTTACTCATTGGCATCAAGACCATACTGGTGGACTATCGGGTTTACTTGAAGTGCATCAAGTTCCTGTATATGGCCCGATGTATGAACAGCAAAAAATTCCAATGATTACACATGCATTAAAAGATGGTGATAACTTTAATTTTGCTGACTTAGACATTGATGTAATTTATACGCCTGGGCATACACTCGGTCATATTTGTTATTATATTTCCTCTATTGATTGTGCGTTTGTGGGCGACACTTTATTTGCTATGGGCTGTGGGCGTATTTTTGAAGGTACGCATCAAGACATGTTCAACTCTTTACAACGTCTATCTGCGTTACCTACTCATACCAGCCTATATTGTGCTCATGAATATAGCTTATCCAATGCACAATTTGCTTTAACTATAGAACCCAATAATTTAATACTACAAGAGCGTGCTCAACACATAGAAGCTTTGCGTTTATTAAATCAAATCACTTTACCCACGACACTATCAGTAGAACTCGAAACCAATCCATTTTTACGTGTAGAGTCAGTTGAACTATTTAGTCAAATTCGTACATTAAAAGATCATTTTTAAATGTGATCATGTAGATTTCCTCAAGGAAATACTCATTTCTTACAAAAGAGAAAAAAAATCACAATTATTATATCAATTCACCCTTTAAAAATACGTGAAATAGCCTTATAAAGAATTTAAGTCGGCAACATTAAAGGGCATTATTAAAATGAAGAAAGTTGTTAAAGCAAAAAATTTAATTGCGTTTAAAATTTGGTTAGAAAACTTAGGCTATTCTGTTAAAAGCTTAACAGATAATCGTGGTTTTACCTTTAGTTTTAAAAAAGAGTACGGCCTTGTGACATGTGAGCTATCGGGTAATCCATTAGCCATGCAACTAGGCGAAGAGTTCGAAGACCATTTAAAAGCTTAAAGTATTGTTTTGGAAAATGCATTCGGATTATAAATAAGACACCGATTGCAGTAAACTAAATGTTTTTATAGATTAGCTTATTCATATTCAGGATAGATATAAAAAAGAATCACGGTATACCCTATACATCATGGCCTGTCAGATTTAAATGATATAAATACCTGCCTACATCACACCATCGCTGTTTAACCCGTGATTCAATACACATTCGACTTACACCTTTTCATCGTGTAACCATGACCTCACCCATCTTTGCTTTTTCAAGCCTGGATGTCTTTTTGAAAAAATATGCTTTTCTTACATTGAACAATTCCACTTCATATAAATCACAAAATTTACTTTTTAACCGTTCACAGTGATCTCTAAATACAACCACTTTTATTTATGGCTGAATCACCAACAGGCTTGTCGCAGATAACGCGTAGAATTTATCAAAATGTAGATATTTACATGTGTAATCAAATATCTTTAGTGAAAGCATCTAATTGTTCATATAGCTAATCATACTAAAGCTTTGTATAGTCATCTTTAGTAATTTTTAGGTGTATGTAGTTTCGAGTAGTTTACCATATAATGACCTAAACTTTCTAAGTTTATCTATATTAATCAAGTGAATCTTACTCATCACCCAAAAAAGCGCGCACAAGAAATATAAATAAGTTTATGTTTTATATACTCTCATTTAAATGAGAAGATTTTTCTTGATCTTATTACATAGCAAACAACACAATTTCACCTAAAAGATAAGTACACGTGACAGGAAATAGATGAGATATAAATATTCTTTATGGCTGAAAATATAAATGATTAAACAAGATTCAGGTTATTCATAGCAATATTTATCGTAGCGAAGGCTATCCAGCCCTTCTCAATCAAATGTAACTTCATCTTTTTGAAAAAAGACTCTAGACTGTATTTATTCAGATCACGAACCATAAATTTAACAATAAAAATATATTTAGTATTTACAGATACAGTACACTCAACCACAAATACACATGAGTTTTAAAGTTAAATACAGAAGTGATACTTTGTCTCGAGTGTTTTTTATCATATTGACAGTAAAATCATTTAATTAGCTAACTAGCGAACAACATTAACGTCTTTTTTAACTACGTTCTTCATTTTTACTTGTATATATGTTCTAACAGTTTTTATAGGAATAATTATTTTAATTTGAAATTAAGGCAAACAAAGCGATAAAATTCAGACACAAAAAAAGCAAGATGCTTTATCTTTCTTTTTAATGGTGGGGATGAAGAGACTCGAACTCTTACACCTTGCGGCGCTGGAACCTAAATCCAGTGCGTCTACCAATTTCGCCACATCCCCAATCATGGCAGAGGATAAAGGATTCGAACCTTTACGAACGGTTTTGGAGACCGTCATGCTACCATTACACCAATCCTCTATAACACACTCTCATGTGTTGGTGGGGGCGAAGAGACTCGAACTCTTACACCTTGCGGCGCTGGAACCTAAATCCAGTGCGTCTACCAATTTCGCCACGCCCCCAATGGCTGTGTATAATATAGATAACCACTATACCTGACAAGCCTTTTTATTAAAAAAGTTTTTGCATGTGCAAATATCAATCAAAATAAAGATTAATCTTCATGATTCATAGCAATTTGTTGATTTAATATACTTTTTAACTGTTTTAGTTTTTCCTTTCTTTTAAAAAGCGATTTTTCCAGCAGACAGTCCAATATCGGTTGAAGGGGTTCATACTTCATAGGTAGCGTATAAAAATAATGTTGACAGTGTATTACTGCCCAGTCTTGATAGCTTGAAGCAGATAATTTCTGCTCTGTCAGCCATTCATAAATTACAACACCTAAAGCATAAAAGTCGCTTTCTGCACTTTTTGATACCCCATGAAATAATTCTGGTGCCATATATCTTGGAGTTGCATGTATTCCACTTAGTGGTGTATAAATATTAAAACTATGTTCAAAATCAATCATATAAATATGATCTTCATCCATTAAAAAATGTTGTTTCTTAATATCACCATGCACATAGTCAAGTAAGTGTAATTCAAATAAAAGTTCGCACAGTGCTTTAATCGATTGTTGGATCTCATCTATATTTCGAGAAATAGATTGAAAATAATTTTTTTTATGAGGGAAAATTAAACCATAACCCTCATCTTCCATATTATTTAAATCCTTTAAATCAATCACTTGATGTGGTATGACGAATGGTTCATTTTTATGTATATTGTAAAAATGACATTCTCGTTTCCAACCATCGATATGTATTTGACTACATATTTTAACATCATTGAGTTTTTGGTATTTCAGCCAATAAACTTGCCCCTGTTGTACTACTTGATATAATTTTCGCCCATACTGCTCACTAGATTGTCGATGATACGCTTGCATGGCATATGGTATATTGATGTCAAAATACATTTCATTTAACTCATATACTGCTGCCGCTTTAAATCATCAATAATATGCTCAATCGTTTTGCCCACTCGTGCATACATTTCTATCATTGATAATTTAGGCCAAGTTGCACGCTCACCCTCTTTTTGAAGTTCTTTAAAAATTTCAGCACTTGGATTTTGTAATAAATAACGATAATGCCGTAAGCTGTACTGACCAATAATATTGATGTCACCATAATAATGCTGATCGACAATCCCATATCCATGATCGAGTAATCGTCTCATTTGAGGTACAGCTGCCACTCGCTCACGAGTAAAATCCATGACCCCTTTAGCAAGCAATTTGCCCTGTTGGCGTACAATTCGCTCAGGCCAACTGAGTAAATCTTGTCTATATCTTTCAACATCAGTTTGCATAAACGGAACAACGTGTGGATTCGCTTGACTCGCTATACTGTAATTCATGTTATATAGACGCGCCATCTTCTCTTGTGGGAAATCACTGCGTACACTTCCATCAACCCACTGTGTATCACCTAAAAATGCAACATGCTGACCATCATATCTTTTCGCCAACAATTTGATAGGTGCAAATAAAATCGGCACTGCACAAGAAGCCAACACTGCACTCCAAATCAAAACATCTGGTGAGGTATATTGATTTAATAATTGTGGTTTTTGCGTTGCATCATAGGGTGCAACCGCGATATTTAAATGTAACCCAGATTTTTCATAAGCCTCGGAAAATGTTAAATCACCTAAATGTGCAATTAAAAATTTCTTGAGTGCTTCATTACTTGTAAAACCTGTCGGTTCTTTAAGTAACATTCTAAATGATTTAAATTGAAAAACATCACTAAATAAATTTTCACTTTGTGTCAGTAAATCAAGATTGTTTGCATCTATTGTACCCAATAAAGCAGCCATTACCGCCCCTGCACTTGAACCAGATAAAACATTAGGTAGTAAATCTTGCTCTTTAAGTGCTTTACACACACCACTATGAAACAACCCCAATGTTGCACCACCGGAAAACATTAAAGCAGGTTGGCCATAGGCCGTTTGACATGTTTCAAAAAATTGCTGTTTTTTGATAAAGCTCATTTCGGAGTCAGGTAATAAGTGTATGTAACGTAAACATTCACTGACTTCAGCCACATATTCTTCAATGACCTGTTTTGTTCCTAAACGAGTCACAGAAAAAAGCATCGGATGACAAATATTGGCAATATCATAACTTAGCCCCTCTCGAAGTAAATGTATGACAGCCGAAATATGATGTTGTGTTCTGTGTTGTTTTAAAGCATTCAGTCGGCTTAAAATTACTTCTGCATTAAAATAAGGAGATTGTAAATCATGCTTCCATGCCATAGCATCTGTACATTGATCAAGCTCAGAAGCGATGTGTTGCCACTGTGCATAGTTTTGTGCGCGAACTAACTGATGCTCTAGCTTTTTAATTTTAAAACTCTGTTGAATATTTGATCTATATTTCGACATCAAATCAAGCATAACTCACCCTAAACTCATGTTTATCAACCCAAAGCGACAGCTATGTTTTTTTATATTGTGACGTAAATATAGCAGTTCTTTGTCAAAAAATCGTAAAGATTTTATTGTTCGTACCTATACTTTATAGCTAAAAAACGCCAAGATAGAAAAAATACTCTTTTGTTGGTTATAAGAATGCAATTACAACTCCCTGATACCATCATCAACACTCTTTCAGATGTACTCAAAAGAATACAACAAACTTTACCAGAACTCCGCAAAGACACCGACTTTTCCGCCATTTCCTATCATTGGAAAAACAAACAACTTGTTCCTATTCATCAACCTAAAATGATTGCTTTAGATGATTTAAAAGGTATTGAGCGACAAAAAGAGAAAATTATTCAAAATACGTTACAGTTTATTCATGGTTTACCTGCAAATGATATTTTATTAACAGGAGCACGGGGTACAGGAAAATCCTCCATCGTCCGTGCACTATTACATCATTATCAAGATCAAGGGCTACGTTTAATTGAAATTGAACGTAATGATTTATCAGATTTACATTTAATTGAACAACAACTGATTGGTCGCTCTGAACGCTATATTATTTACTGCGATGATTTAGCATTTAATGCAGAAGATGAAAACTATCGTAGCTTAAAAAGTGCTTTAGATGGCTCATTACAATCCGGCAATAATCCATTTATTGTATATGCAACGAGCAATAGACGACACTTACTCCCAGAATTCATGCATGAAAATACACCTGTTACGCGTGTTGATGTGCCCCAATATAATGAACTACACCCTCAAGAGGCCATTGAAGAAAAAATTTCACTCTCTGATCGTTTCGGATTATGGCTGTCTTTTTATCCAATGGATCAAAATTTATATTTAGAGATTGTAGAACACTATCTACAAAAGTCAGGTCTTGCATATGATGAACTTGTAAGAGCTGAAGCATTAAGATGGTGTCAAAGCCGAGGACAACGTTCAGGACGTGCCGCATATCAGTTTTCTAAACATTGGGTGGGTATGCAACGACTCAATAAGCTTTGATTTCCACAACATCACAATAAAAAGCCCCCGACAATGCGGAGGCTTTTTTAAATCACATTACATTAAGCAGTTAATGTTTTCACTGAATTTACAATTGCTTCAACAGTAATACCAAAATGCTCAAACAGTGCTTTTGCAGGTGCAGACTCACCGTAAGTGCTCATACCAATTACTTGACCATCTAAGCCAACAAATTTCCACCAATAATCAACATGGGCAGCTTCTACCGCAACACGAGCACGAATCTGAGATGGTAAAACAGCTTCACGATACTCAACATCTTGTTGCATAAACACTTCAGCACACGGCATAGAAACGACACGCACACCCTCTAATTGAGCATAAGCTTGCATTGCAAGATCAACTTCAGAACCTGTTGCAAGAATAATTGCTTGTAATTGACCTTTTTCTTCAGCCAATACATAGCCACCTTTTGCAATATTTGCAATTTGTGCGTCTGTACGTGTTTGAAACGCTAAATTTTGACGAGATAAAATCAATGCAGATGGGCCATCTTTACGAACTAAAGACGACTTCCAAGCCACAGCGGTTTCTACCGTATCGGCAGGACGCCATGTATTTAAATTTGGCGTATTACGTAAAGATGCGATTTGCTCAATCGGTTGATGTGTTGGGCCATCTTCACCCAAACCAATTGAATCATGCGTATATACATGAATAATACGTTGTTTCATGAGTGCAGACATACGCACAGCGTTACGTGCATATTCCATAAACATCAAAAATGTTGCGACATAAGGTACAAAGCCACCATGTAAAGCAACACCATTTGCAATAGCAGTCATACCAAACTCACGTACACCATAGTATACGTAATTGCCTGCAGGATTGTTTTGCACCCCCTCACAACCCTTCCAAAGCGTTAAGTTTGATCCTGCTAAGTCAGCAGAACCACCCAAAAATTCAGGCAATAACGGACCAAAAGCTTGTAGCGTATTTTGACTTGCTTTACGTGTTGCAATCGTTTCGGCTTTTTTTGCAGTTTCTGCAATAAATGCATCTGCCTGTTCAGCAAATGTCTGTGGCAAATCGCCATGTACACGGCGTAATAATTCAGCCGCTTCTACAGGATATTGCGATTCATATTTGGCAAACAATGCATTCCATTGTGTTTCTGATTGCTGACCTTTTTCTTTCGCATCCCACTGCGCATATATATCTTCAGGAACTTCAAATGCAGGTGTATCCCAACCCAAAGCTTGGCGTGTCAGCGTAATTTCATCTGTTCCTAACGGCGCACCGTGGCTCGACTCTTTACCTTGTTTGTTTGGTGACCCCAAACCAATCACTGTTTTACATACCACCAGTGTTGGTTTTTGTGTTTCTTGTCTTGCATCAATTGTTGCTTGACGAATGGCAGCATGGTCATGGCCATCAACATGAAGAACTTGCCAACCATATGCTTTGAAACGTTGGTCTGTATCATCACTAAACCAACCTTCAACCTCACCATCAATTGAAATGCCATTATCGTCATAATAAGCAATCAATTTACCTAAACCAAGTGTACCTGCCAATGAACATGCTTCATGAGAAACACCTTCCATCAAACAACCATCACCTAAAAACACATATGTAAAATGATCAACTACATTGAAATTTTCTTTATTAAATTGGGCTGCAAGTGTTTTTTCAGCCAATGCAAAACCAACAGCATTTGCAAGCCCTTGACCTAAAGGACCAGTCGTTGTTTCAATACCTGGCGCATAGCCTAATTCTGGATGACCTGGTGTTTTAGAATGTAACTGTCTAAATTGTTTTAGATCGTTTAAAGATAAATCGTAGCCTGTTAAATGAAGTAGTGCATATTGCAACATCGAGCCATGACCATTTGACAATACAAAACGGTCACGGTTCACCCACTGTGGATTCGTTGGGTTATGGTTAAAAAACTCACGCCATACAACATCAGCGATGTCTGCCATCCCCATTGGTGCACCAGGATGCCCCGAGTTCGCTTGTTGAACAGCATCCATAGCTAATACACGAATCGCATTGGCAATACGACGTTCATTTAAAGGGGTTGTCATAGGTCAGATCCAAGAATAAATGGTAAAGAAAAAGAATAAGTATTCAAGCTGTGCGTATTGTCTTAAAAAAAAGCGACGGGGTAAAGGCTATAAGTCATGATTTATGTACGAAAAGGAGCTGTAACCCCATAAAATTCGCAATATGCCTGTTTTTTAGGCAAAAATATTTTTTTACGTTACAACTTCATAACAAGACTATTATGATCACCCAACAAACTCATAAACATAGACTAACAGCAAAAAATAAGACAACTTGCTAATATTATTATGAGTTTCATATATTTAAGGTATAACAATGAAGATTAAAAAGATTATTTTCGTAGGGGCTACCCTTTTATCCGTTACTAGCTTAAGTGCAGTGACCAATGCAGCTGAAACAAGTGCAAACAACAGTGTTACACAAAGCATTTCGCAAGATTACCAAGAAATGAAAAAGTCTGCTACAACACATACTGAACATCTAAAAGATGATGCAAAACAAGCATGGCATAAAGCTGAAGCAAAAACCGATGCAGCAGGCAATACAATTAAGAAAGATTCACATACAGTAGATACAGGTGCAAAAGATAAATTTATCGAAGCAAAAGATGCAACCAAACACACTTACGATAAAAACAAGCACGCCATTGAAAAAACAACCAACGAAGGTAAAAAATACACGGCTGAAACATGGGATAAAACCAAAGCTGAAACTGCATCAAAATGGGACAAGAGCAAAGACTACACTGCTGACAAGTGGGGGAAAAGCAAAGAATATACCAAAGAAAAAACAGGAGAAATTAAAAAAGGTATGGATCATCAAGTCGACAGCCTAAAACAAACTTTTACCCCTTAAAATATAAAATAAAAGCCTATTTGTTTTAAATAGGCTTTTATTTCACCAAAATACTGAATAAAACTCAAATAATTATTTCTTTGCAAGAATTTTATTCAATTAGTGCAACTGCCCCTAGTGATTCTACTGAAGTCAATGTAAAATGTTTGGTCTTTAAAAAATTACTGTTATAGGGCTTTCATGCGCGAGTACGCTGTTTTTACTTCGGAATCTGTAAGCGAAGGTCATCCAGATAAAATGGCCGACCAAATTAGTGATGCAATTCTAGATGCAATTTTAAAAGAAGACCCTCATGGTCGGGTTGCCTGTGAAACTTTAGTAAAAACAGGGGCTGTTGTACTTGCCGGTGAGGTCACGACCACGGCAAATATAGATATCGAAGCTATTGTGCGCCAAACGGTCAATGCGATTGGTTATAACCACTCAGACTTAGGCTTTGACGGTTCAACCTGTGCTGTCGTCAACATGATTGGTAAACAATCACCTGAAATTGCACAAGGGGTTGACAGACAAAATGCTGAAGATCAAGGTGCAGGTGACCAAGGCCTCATGTTCGGTTACGCAAGCCGTGAAACCGATGTACTGATGCCAGCACCTGTTTCATATGCACATCGCCTCATGGAACAACAAGCAAGATTACGTCGTAATGGCACACTCGCTTGGCTAAGACCAGATGCCAAAAGCCAAGTCACGTTTGCTTATGAGAATGGTCGTCCAGTACGTTTAGATGCTGTTGTACTTTCTACACAACATGACCCAGATATTTCACAAGAACAACTGAAAGAAGCAGTGATCGAAGAAATTATTAAACCGATCATTCCTTCAGATATGTTCCACGCGAGCACCAAATTTCATATTAATCCTACAGGTAAATTTGTGATTGGCGGCCCTGTCGGTGACTGCGGGCTAACAGGTCGTAAAATTATTGTTGACACCTATGGCGGTATGGCTCGTCATGGCGGTGGGGCTTTTTCTGGTAAAGATCCATCGAAAGTTGACCGCTCAGCGGCTTATGCAGGTCGCTACGTTGCAAAAAATGTCGTTGCCGCAGGTCTTGCTGAAAAGTGTGAAATTCAAGTCAGTTATGCAATTGGTGTAGCTGAACCTACATCTATTTCTATTAATACATTTGGCACAGCAAAAGTTGACGAATCACTGATTATTGCTTTAATTCGTGAACATTTTGATTTAAGACCTTATGGCATTACACGTATGCTTAACCTTATCCAACCAATGTACCAACAAACTGCAACTTATGGCCATTTCGGTCGTGATGGTTCAGATCATGCATTTACTTGGGAAAAAACTGATAAAATGCAAGAATTACGCGATGCAAGTGGCTTATAATTAGATTCAGCCACATAAAAACCCACTTTTAAGTGGGTTTTTTAATCTCAATACAAAGAGCACATGAACATGTTAATTAATCAAGGAAAATTTCGAGAAAGAGCCAATCGAAGTAAACGCTATAAAGGTTCTGAAAACCATGTTGCACAACTCATAGATCATTCTTATGATCATCACCATACCGTAAAAAAGCCATTGCCCAATACAGATCAATCCATTGATCAAACACAATTAAAGCCAAATGACACTCAACTTTAAGTGATCTGAGCCATCAATAAAAAAGTTATTTCACGTCTTTCATATTAATTTTTTTCACATCTGGGTTTACTTCTTTTGCTTCACCATCAATCACTTGTGCACCATTTTTTGCTCGTGGTGATGAATTACCCTGTCCTTGCATTTGTTTCATGAGATCTTCAAAAGGATTAGCACCACCTGCTGATCCAGTACCCCCCATCATTCCTCCCATCATTTTATTCATCATTGCTTGCTGACGTTTTGCCATTGCAGCCATCAACGCAGAAACAACCATTTTTTGCACAGGAGGCAACAAAATCAAGACAGCGATCACATCTGAAATTAGTCCAGGAATAATCAATAAAATACCTGCAATTGCCATAGCAATCTTACGTGAAACGTTGGTATCTAAAGACATTTGCCCTGTCATTTGCATTTGTTGTAATTGAGGCATAATCGTTGCTGTACTTGAGCGCAACAACTTAAACCCAATGATTGCCGCCAAGATAAACCAAAAAAACACATACCAGCCACTAATAAACTGAGCAACGCCAATCCATACAGCAATTTCTAAAATTGCGCCGATAACAACCATAAAAACAATATTCATGAAATTTTGTTTACCTTTTAACACTCAAATGAAGTCATATACGCTGCACAGCGCAACACTATATTTATATCTTGTTTTATAAGATAAGGCCTTTTTATAAAAATTAAAGTCAATTTAAATATAAATTAAACAAATAGCATCAAACATTGGCCTTATTCAGATTGAAACCCTCTATACTCCCCTTATAATTTTATAAGCTACTTTTTATTATGTCTTTAATTATTGGAATTGATCCAGGTTCACGACTGACAGGTTACGGTATTATCGAACGTCAGGGAAATGATCTTAAATTTATTGATGCAGGTACCATTAAAACAGAAACGCAAGAAATACCTGAAAGGCTAAAAAGAATTTTTGCTGGCATTGAACGAATTGTAAAATTTTATGGACCAACAGAAGCGGCTGTAGAACAGGTCTTTATGGCACAAAACCCTGATTCAGCTTTGAAACTTGGACAAGCCCGTGGTGCAGCCATTGCAGCACTCGTAAATCTAGATTTACAAGTGGCAGAATACACAGCAAGACAAATCAAACAGTCTGTTGTCGGTTATGGTGCAGCAGATAAAGAACAAGTTCAAATGATGGTCATGCGTATTTTAAAACTGACCATCAAACCACAATCCGATGCAGCCGATGCTTTGGCCGCAGCCATTTGTCATGCCCATGCATCTGGTAGTATGAGCAAAATGGCTGTATTAAATGCACTAGGTGGCATGGCACGTGGACGTAGTCGCTCTAGTTCTCGAAGAAGATAACCCATTTCACCCATCATGATATTTACAAATCCAAGAAAGTTTGGAGTATTTTGCCTAATCACAGCAGATTATTTTCGGTATGATAACGACATAAAATCATATTGCAACTGATGTGGAACACAAAATGACTGTAAGAAATGATTGGAGCCGTGAGGAAATCCAAAAACTTTATGATCAACCCTTTTTAGATCTTGTTTTTGATGCTCAACGCATTCATCGCCAGAACTTTCAAGCAAACAGCATTCAAGTGAGTACACTCCTTTCTATTAAGACAGGTCGTTGCCCTGAAGATTGCAAATATTGCTCACAATCATCTCGTTATGATTCAAAACTAGAAGCTGAAAAACGTATTGCCGTTGAAAAAGTCATCGCTGAAGCTAAAGCAGCGAAAGAAGCTGGGTCATCTCGTTTTTGTATGGGTGCTGCTTGGCGTAACCCACACGAACGTGACATGCCCTACGTCTTAGAAATGGTTCAAGAAGTCAAGTCTTTAGGACTTGAAACTTGTATGACACTCGGTATGCTTGATCAATCGCAAGCAGAACGTCTAAAAACTGCAGGTTTAGATTATTACAACCATAATCTTGATACATCTCGTGAATACTACAGTAATATTATAACGACACGAACTTTTGACGATCGTTTAGATACACTAGACCATGTACGTCGTGTAGGAATGAAAGTTTGTAGTGGAGGTATTGTTGGTTTAGGTGAAGGCAAACAAGACCGTATTGGCTTATTACATGAGTTAGCTACATTGCCGATTCATCCTGAATCTGTTCCAATTAATATGCTTGTTCCTATTGAAGGTACGCCCCTTGCAAATGTGGACAAACTAGATACAACCGAATGGATTAAAACCATTGCTGTCGCTCGTATTATTATGCCAAAAAGTTATATTCGACTTTCGGCAGGTCGTGAGGCTCTGAGTGACTCAGACCAAGCATTGGCCTTTATGGCAGGTGCAAATTCACTGTTTTCTGGTGAAAAACTCTTAACGACACCCAATGCAGGTGAAGGCAAAGACAAAGTGTTATTTGCTAAATTAGGTCTTACCCCTGAAAAACCTAAACCAACTGTTACTGAACTCTCTGTTGATGCAATGGCCATTTCAGCTTAAAACATACACTATCAAAAAAACCATGGTGCACAATCAATGACCATGGTTTTTTTAACCTAAAATAAATAATAACAACCGTACACTAGAACCAACTCTTTCTCACAAATAGATACTCACAATGCACCGTAAAACAGTTTCAGCAATTGCTTCAATACTGCTATTTACTTCATGTTATACCTTTGCAAATCCAACAAAACAGTATCAACTAGAACAGGTCGTGACTCTAATTCGACATGGCATTCGTCCTCAAACCAACACCGAAGCATTAAATGAAGCCACAGGTAAAGCATGGCCAGTGTGGTCGGTACCTGATGGACACCTTACTGCTCGTGGATATGCAGGCATGCTTAATCAAGCCCAATATCAAATGAGTATATGGCAACAACAAGGATTGCCATTACTCTCCAATCAACCTTGTAGCCTACAACAAAATCAGTTATTTATTTGGGCTGCTCCTGATGAGCGAACACAAAAAACTGCTCAAGCCTTTGCAGAAGGAATCAATCCACATTGCCGTTTTAACGTCAATGTTAGTCAATATAAACAAGACCCATTATTTGATGCCGTAAAAATGCAAAGTACAACCCCTTCGTTTGAAGCAATCCAACAACAATTTAAAGCAAAAATCATCAGCCAAGATAAAATACAGACCCGCTATAAAACAATAAATCAAGCTTTTAAACAAGCGGTTTGCACGTCAGACCACTGTCAATTTCTAGATGAACCATGGGAGCTAAAATTAACACATAAAGGACAACCTAAGCTGAGTGGCCCAGCCAATGAAGGGGCAAATATTGGCGAAACCATTCGACTACAGTACAGTGAAAACTTCTCACTTGATCAAATTGCATTTGGGCATGTTCGTGATGTAAGTGATGTTAAATCACTCATGCAACTACATCAGGCAAAGTATATTTATCTCAATGAGATCATGCCTTATGCCCAAATGGGAGGATCCATTTTATACCAGCAAATACTAAATGCACTTTCAACACCACAGACCAATGACCCTTTATCTAGACCTTTGGTTATTTTTGTAGGTCATGACACCAATATTTCACAAATAAAAACATTGCTAGGTTTTCATTGGCAACTACCACAATATTTAGCAGATGACATTCCACCAGGGGGTAGCTTAACTTTTAGTAAATATAAAGAACTAAAAACGCAGCAATATTTCGTAAAAATCGATTTTAGTGCGAGAACACTTGACCAATGGCGACAACTTACGCCTCTTTCAAGCAAAGCACCTTTGGCACAAAATACCCTCAGATATGCTTATTGTAAATCAACCTCTGTAGGTACACTTTGCCCCCTTGAACAATTTTTACATGATGCACAACAAAAAATTATCCCTACCACAATAAATCAGCCATTATTTCAATAATCAGTATTCTTATCGGTCATGAATTGTATACAATCCATCACAGCTTTTAGTTATAGATTGATACGGTATTACAATGCAAAAAACTTGGTCTGATCTTGATCACTATATTGAATCTCACCTTATTCCTCAAGATCAAAAATTACAACAGGTGATAGATAACACAGACCAATATGGGTTATCTAATCATCTTGCTGTTGCCCCCAATCAAGGCATGTTATTGCAAATGCTCATACAAATGAACAAAGCCAAACGTGTATTAGAAATCGGAACATTTGCTGCCTACAGTACACTTTGGCTTGCTAGAGCACTTCCAGAAGATGGTTATTTACTCACGATTGAGGGAAGATATAGCCATGCTCGCGTTGCACAAGAAAATATTCAGCAGGCTCAAATGCATGTTGATATTGATTTACGTATTGGTATGGCGGCAGACGTCCTAAATGCTTTACCGAAAGACACCTCTCCTTTCGATTTTATTTTTATTGATGCAGATAAAGGTAGTTATCCGACATATTTAGAATTGGCACTTCAATTTAGCCATTCTGGTACTATTATTGTTTTAGATAATGTCATTCGTGCAGGGGATATTATTGATGCTTCAAATCAAAAACCAAGCATTGTAGGAATTCGTAAAATGTTTGAAGCCCTACAAAACCATCCTCGCCTATTATCTTGCACAGCATTACAAACTGTAGGAAGCAAAGGACACGATGGTTTAGCAATTGCTATTGTGAAATAGACAAAATTTAAACGTTTTTTTATTTCAAATAAAAAACAAACACTTAAGTAGATAAAATCATATTATCCATAAAGTTATCCACAGGATTTGCGGATAACTTTTTTGGAAAGGAATTACTTCGCTACAATTAAAGGAACATCAATTTCTCGATACACTTTAGTTGTAATACTTCCTAAGAAAAATTGCTGGATACGGCTTTGACTAAATGCACCTAAAATTACGAATTGAATGCCATGTTCTCGTTGGTAATCAATAATATTTTGAGCGACATCACCATGACGATGCTCAACAACCACATCGAATCCATGCTCTCTTAAATAATTTTCTGGAGTTTCCAACAGTTCTGGGTAATCACCTACATATAATAGATGACACTGTAAATGTTTAAATAAATCGCTCTCTACAATGCTATGCATCATTTTAGTACATACATCAGAGTATTCATAAGCAAAAATAAAACGAGTTGGTGGCTTAAAATGCTCACTTACTGTCATCACAGTGCATTTAGCACCTCGAATAAAGTTTTCAACATTACCGCCTAGATCTTTATTTTTCTCAGCAGCACTATCACCAACCTTACCAATCAAGGCAATATCATCCTCTTGTAATGCACCTAAGCTTTGTTCTAAAAAATCACCTTTTTCTTGTACAATAGAAACATCTAACCCATGTTTTTCTTCAATTTGTTGCTTAATATGTTTCAGCAAATTATTACTATAATCTAATGCAAGCGTACTTTGTTTTTGCTCTAGCTCAGCGAGCTCTTTTAGCAGCATCGCATTACTTTCAAAGCCAATAACACCGCTAATTTCGCCTAAATGATAACTGGATGGGTAATAATCTAAAACCTGTAATAACACGAGCTCACGGTGAGTTGTTTTTGCAATCCATGCAGCCGCTTCAGCGATGGCATTAACACATGGAGATGAGTCAATACATGCAATAACACGTTTCATTTTTGCCTCTCTTACGAGTTTGTTCTATACATAATCATAGCTTCAAATTAACACAAGTGGATAACCGTGCAACTGTTTTATGCAAGTTACGCACAAAAATTACGATATTTATGGATTAATCAGGCCTAAATTTAATGAATTTTGCAGGATTTCCAGCAACTATCGTGTAAGGCTCCACATTTTTGGTCACCATGCTGTGCATACCGACCACTGCATGATTTCCAATTTTTACTCCATCTCGAACACCTGTATGTGCACCTAACCAAACATCTTGACCAATTTCTATGCCTTTAGATGTAACCGATTGTTGATAAATTGGAGAATCTGACGCCATACCATGGTTAAATGCATAAAGATGACTATATGCAGCCAATCTCACTTGATCATGAAGAATAATACCTGCTCGGCCACCATCTAAAATACAATGGTGATTAATTGCGACTTCATTACCAATCGTTAATGGACCATGTAACACGCTGTCTGCTGCAATAAAAGTATTATCTCCGATCGTTATTTTTCTTCCACGTTCTGCAAAAATATGAGCCTGTGGTGAAATAAAAACATTTTCACCAATCTCAACGGTTTCCATATCCATTAAGTAGGCCTGATATTCTTGTTGCCATTGTACCGCCCATTGTTTATGTTGATCTTTTAATCGCCAATACAACCACGGCATATAATTTAAACGTTGTTTATGCTGTTCGCGGTATTTTAACAACCTATCTGTCATGATCAACTCCTTTGAGTCGTTCTCTTCCTCTGGTTACATCTTGAATTTTTTGTGCCAATTCACTTTGTTGATGATGTTGAATTTTCGCTGAAATTTTCACACCACTTATCAAATATTCTTGAGTAAATACAATTTGCTGGTGTAGTAATTCATATTGTAAAATTGGCCATTCACTAAAATTACATTCAAAATAAACATCAATTTTTTCAACTAAAGCAATTTTCTCTGCTAATAGCAGTGCTTTACCTGCAGTTCCACCATACGCACGAACCAAGCCACCTGTGCCCAATTTCACACCACCATACCAACGATTTACCAGTACAAGAATATTGGTTAATTCATTGCCTTCTATTGTGGCCAGAATAGGTCTCCCTGCTGTTCCTGAGGGCTCACTATCATCGTTGATACGAACATTATGGCCAATTTTCCATGCCCAACATTGATGTGTTGTCGAATGATCTTGATACTCTTCTAAAGTCATTTTTACATCTTCTTCTGTTTCAACAGGAATGACGTAAGCTTGGAAGCGACTTTTTTTTATGTCTTCTTCATAAACAACAGGGTCTAAAATTGTAAATGGCATACTCACTCATTGTTTTGAATTTTAAATCATTATAGCCTTTTCTCAGCGCAGACCAAATGTCATCTAAAACCACTTTCATATTAAATCACATATCATTTTTATGAGACGCAGTTGCGATAATGAATGTTTAAAATAAATAAATGAATGCGTGAAATATTGGTTCAAACAAAAATAATCTTGAGTAGTGAGTAGTGAGTAGTGAGTAGTGAGTAGTGAGTAGTGAGTAGTGAGTAGTGAGTAGTGAGTAGTGTAGAAAAATACTATAGAATATTACAAATCAACGACCACCATGAAATTCGCTCACTTTCTTCAATTCCCTATTTTAGGATCAAATATGCATATTAAACATGGCATTTACCAACATTATAAAGGCCAAAAATATCAGGTCATAGGCACAGCTCAGCACAGTGAAACACAAGAACAACTGGTTGTTTATCAGTGCCTATATGGTGATTTTTCTCTTTGGGTCAGACCATTAAGTATGTTTGAAGAACACGTCGTTTTAGCTGATGGAAAAAGTGTGGCTCGCTTTCAGTTTATTAAAGCGAGCTATTAGGTTTACTGAGTTCATTCATCGGCCAACGAGGTGTTGTAGTTACCACTAAGCCGTCACTTGCCCCTTCTTTTAAACGCTGATAGCCTGCAAAAGCAATCATTGCACCATTGTCTGTGCATAAAGCAGGCTCTGCGTAGTACACCTCTGCTTTCATTTTAGGCAAAGCGTGCTCTAATTGTTCACGCAACCTCAGATTTGCACTAACACCACCTGCAATCACTAAACGTTTGAGCCCCGTTTGTTTTAACGCATTCACTGATTTTTTAACCAGTGTATCAACAATAGCTTCTTGAAATGAAGCTGCAATATCTGCATCTTTATTTTCACCATTCAATTTTTTAAGCTGAACGGATACAGCTGTTTTCAATCCACTAAACGAAAAAACAAGGCCTTTATGTAACATAGGACGTGGAAAATCAAATGCCTTAGGATCACCATTTAAAGCAAGTTTTGCAATATTTGGCCCACCGGGGTAAGGCAAATTCATCATTTTAGCAACTTTATCAAATGCCTCTCCTGCTGCATCATCAATTGATTCGCCCAACATTTCATACTCACCAATTCCATATGCGGCCATTAATTGTGTGTGTCCGCCCGACACCAACAGTGCCACAAAAGGAAATTGCGGAGGATGTTCGGACAGTAAAGGTGCAAGCATATGACCTTCCATATGATGAACACCTATGGCCGGTTTATTTAACGCAAATGCCAATGTTCGACCAAATAAAGCCCCTGTCATCAATGCACCCATTAAACCTGGGCCTCTTGTATATGCCACTGCATCAATTTGCTTTTTTTGAATATTGGCTTGACTTAACAGGCGATCTAAAAGGGGAACCATTTTACGCACATGGTCGCGAGATGCTAACTCAGGTACAACGCCACCATATTCTGCATGTAATTGCATTTGTGTATAAAGCACTTGACCTAACAAGCCTTTTTCACTGTCATACAATGCAAGTCCAGTTTCATCACAAGATGTTTCCAAGCCTAAAACAATCATTTATACGCCTATTTTTCACATTCAATTCGCAGCAAAGCTATTATAGGCTTGTAGTATGAGATGTAAATGAGTAAAATACTGCACTTCACTTGTTTTCTAGTGCATACCGCGCTAGATTTTATCCATAATATTGAGGATTTTCATGCCACAAGTTAAATTGAAAGAAGGCGAACCAGTAGACGTAGCAATCCGTCGTTTCAAACGTTCTTGCGAAAAAGCTGGTGTTTTAGCAGATGTTCGTAAACGTGAATTTTACGAAAAGCCAACACAAGAACGCAAGCGCAAAAAAGCTGCTGCTGTGAAACGCTACCAAAAGAAATTGACTCGCGAATCTGTACGTACTACTCGTCTTTACTAATTTTAATTTGTGACTGAGGTTGCTTGTATGAATAACTTGAAAAACCAAATTACTGATGCATTGAAAAATGCCATGCGTGCAAAAGAAATGTCTACAGTAACTGTTATTCGTAGCTTACAAGCAGCAATTAAACAAATTGAAATCGATGAACGTATAGAACTTGATGAAAATCGAGTCCTTACAATTGTCGAAAAGCAAGTTAAACAACGTAAAGAGTCAGTCAAAGCATTTTCTGCGGCTGACCGTGACGATTTAGCTAGTAAAGAGCAAGCTGAAATTGAGATTCTATCTCAATTTCTACCAGTTGCTATGACTGAGGAAGAACTTGACTCTATTATTGCAAAGATTATTTCTGAGCAAAACGCAACTAGCATGAAAGATATGGGTAAGGTGATGAATTCTCTACGTCCGATCATAGCCGGACGTGCCGACCCTTCTATTGCATCTACAAAAATTAAAAATCAGCTCAACGGCTAACTCAGACGTTATAGTTGCTCATTCTACATATTTTTAATCATTGCCCACAATGCTCTTTTTTGAGTTGGGTCATTAATAATATCCGTCATACTTGGCATATTTTTTTTCACCTCAAGGTTTATGCTAGACGGTAATTGTCCCAATAAAATAACCTCTTTGTCTAATGACACATGATCAACAAACCCTTTTACATAACTATTTGCAAAACACCCCTGTTGAAAATCAGGCAAATTGGGTGGCCAATGTAAATTTGTCGATGTTGCGGCCAATGCATAAGTTAAATTTTCTAAAAATATTTTTTCTTGTACTGATATTTCAGTCACGTTTAACAATAAGCTGTATTGATCTGTACTCAATAAAATAAGCGTAAATGGTGGAATTACTTGCTGTACTAATGCTTGAGGCATTTCAGGAGTTAAAACAGATTCTACATGCATCAGATCTTCATTTTTTTGAAGATCATCAAGTACTTTCGTTTGGATCTGAATATGCTTTTGGCGCGTGTCTTTTTCTGATATTAAATCTTGTTTAATAATACTAGGCTGTTGATCTTCAAGCTCAAAAAATGCACTAGATTGATTGCGCCAAAACTGCTCGGCTGAAAAATTTTTAGGTTGTGTATCTTTTACAATCCACACATCCACCCCCATACTATGTAATAGGTGGCGTTGCTGTTGTAACATCAGATCATTCATAAACAGTGAAATTTACTTCTATGGTCGACTATTTTATCACTCACAGATATAAATAAACTACATTATCATCATATTATTATGATTTAGTACTCGATTAACCATCGCATCGCTTTCAAAACCAAATCTCCAATACAATAATGTCAGTACATCTAATTCTTCTTGTGTAATCATTCGATCATTCCACAAACATTGTTCAGCAATATACAAAAACTTCAAACGATCTCTAAGTAACAAACCTTCCATATGATGAAGAATCAAGCCTAAATCAACACCATCATGCACCGCTTGTATAATTTCTCCCGTTAATTGTAATAACATCTCATCACGACGTTTCTTTTGATTGGCCTGTCCAAGATATTGCACATGTAACAGTGCATCCACCAATGTGGTTAATTCTTTTGAAATACTTTCATTTGACGTTGGCATATGTACGGGTAAAAGATTTAATTTCTCTTTTACTTTTTCTAGCAGTAAAATATCAAGTAACCCAACAGAACCATCACTTTGAATAATGTTTGCTAGGCGTGTTAAAAATTTTCGAGCCATACTTAAAGGCATTGGCTTTAATTGTTGGCATGCATCCAGAAAAATTTGTACGTGTAAACGATGGTCTATATGTTGTAATGCTTCAATAATGGCATAGCTGACAACAACTGTTTGTGGAATGAATGCTTTGTACTGTCGAATCATAAAAATGGCAACCAAAACCTCCCGTACACCTGTTGCAGTTTGCAATGCTCGAATCACCACTTGAGGGCTGTCTATATTCTTTCTTGTTTCTGGATTGAGTGCATATATTTTATCGTATTCAGGATTTACTCTTAAATCATTCGCCCGTCTTAAACTTGGTAACGGTTGAGGCGTAGACCACAATATATGCGCTGTAGCAAACTCTTCATATTCAAAAGGCTTAAATAAGCTAAATGATGTTAAATGTGTCAGTTTTTTTAATTTTTCTTGCTGTAATTCTTTTATTAAATGTGGCGATAATCGATAAATACGACTCTTAATACTTGGATGTGTATTAAGCCAGCTTTGTGGACTTAAGGAGTTTGCAAAACACATATGAGCAATTGATTCAGAATAAGAGCTATGGATTTGAGAACCGGCATGATGCACATAAATTCTTAACAAAGTTTGTAAATTGGTATCTCGTTGTAATAGTGCTTGTGTTTGCACATCATTTTTAAATGTTCGACCTGAAAGTGTAAAATATTTAACTAATCTAGAAATTAAAAGTCCTAAGCTCCCCATCAACCAAATAATACCGCCTATGGCAACAAGAACACTTTCAAATTTATGACGTTTTTGTTTTACATCTGAACGAAATCCCCAGCGAGCGATTTCACTGCCTAATTGATTAAAAGTAATTAATGCACTAAATAAAATTTTGAGGCGAATATTTTGTTGTGCCTCTCCTGTCATAATTTGATTAAAAGTATAACTTAATAAGCCATGTAGCTCTAATTCATCTAAGTTTTGCAATGCACCCCAAGTTAAAATAATCACCGTATCAGTATCATCTGCACCTGCTGTAAGCGCATTCACACCAACTTCATGGGGTAAAATATAAACAGATGGCACAACAATATTAAACTGTTCTGCAAGTGATTCTGTAATATGTACTGCAATCATTTCTTCAGGTGTACATTCAGAAATATCTAAATAACGCGCATTCATTTGACGCGCTAAAGAATGCCCTCCTTTTCTAAAAATGTATATTTCATACATTAAAGAGGCCAACATAATCATCATTACGCAAATTAAAAAAGTCTGACTATAACAATTCCACCAAATTGACTGTGTTTGATCTAAATAATAAATCATTAAACCAAATGAAAAATTCAAAATTGCCAATGTAAGTATAATTGCAAATAAACAAATGACCGTTGCAATAAATAAATTCTTTTTATGCATGGCGGTTGTTCTATGCTGTGTCAATTTCAATCATTCCTAGATAAAGACTATTCCATGTATATCTCTTATGATAAGTAAACAATGACAATAAATTGTGCTTTCCTTCTCACTTTTTATCACCATCACTTATCAAAACCGTTTTTTATTTTTATACGATGTTCTTTACTCACAATATCATGAATCTTTTATAATGATACAAGAAATAGTTCAAACTTAAGCAAATAAAAAGTGGGATATACCCACTTTTTATTTATTCATTTAGGCTTCTGTAATCCCTGTAAGATCGACTGATGCTGCATCAATATTCACATCAATGTAGCTGTCTTTTTTCTTGGCTTTATCTGAACGACTTTGTTCTAAGTTGTTCAAATACGCAGTATCTATATCACCTGTAATATACTGGCCATCAAATACAGAACAGTCAAAATCAGTAACTTGTGGAACTTTGGTCACTCGAATGGCATCTTTTAACTCTTCTAAATCTTGAAAAATTAAACGGTCTGCGCCAATTAAAGCTCTAATTTCTTCTACATTACGATCAGATGCAATAAGCTCTGTTTTCGCTGGCATGTCAATACCATACACATTTGGATATTTCACCATAGGTGCAGCAGAAGCAAAGAATACTTTTTTAGCGCCTGAATCTCTAGCCATCTGAATGATTTCGTTACACGTTGTACCACGTACAATTGAATCATCGACCAATAAAACATTTTTCCCTTTAAACTCAAGTTCAACAGGGTTTAGTTTTTGACGTACAGATTTTTCTCGTTGCTGTTGGCCTGGCATAATAAATGTACGCCCAATGTAACGGTTTTTCATAAAGCCCTCTCGGAACTTTACACCTAACACATTGGCCAACTCTAGTGCAGAAGTACGACTAGTATCTGGAATTGGAATCACAACATCAATATCATGACTCTCACCCCATTCTTTTAAAATACGATGAGCAAGTTTTTCACCCATTTTTAACCGTGCTTTATATACCGAAATGCCATCAATAATCGCATCTGGACGTGCAAAGTAAACGTATTCAAAAATACATGGAAAATATTGTGGATTAGTTGCACATTGCTTACTAAATAAATTGCCAGATTCATCAATATAAATTGCTTCACCTGGTTCAATATCACGTTCAACTTTGAACCCTAGTGCGGTGATTGCAACAGATTCTGAAGCAATAATATATTCTTTTTGACCATTATCGAGCTCACGTGAACCATAAATCAGCGGTCGAATACCATTTGGATCACGAAATCCAACAATTCCTTGCCCTGTGATCATTGCAAGTACACCATATGCACCTTTACAGCGTTGATGCACGCGATGTACAGCATAGAAAATATCTTCAGGTGTTGGGTGTAATGTTCTGAGTTTTTGTAACTCGTGCGCAAATACATTCAGCAACACTTCTGAATCTGAATCGGTATTCATATGACGAAGATCTGTTTCAAAAAGATCCTGTCGAATATCATCTGCATTGGTTAAGTTACCATTATGTGCCAACGTAATACCATACGGTGAATTCACATAAAATGGTTGTGCCTCTGCACTACTGGACGAACCTGCAGTCGGATAGCGTACATGGCCAATGCCATAGTTGCCTTGCAAAGCTCGCATATGACGTGTATGAAAAACATCACGCACTAAACCATTGTCTTTTCTAAGAAATAAACGCCCTTCTTTACAAGTGACTATGCCAGCAGCATCTTGTCCACGATGTTGTAACATCGTTAAAGCGTCAAACAATAATTGGTTTAC
The DNA here is from genome assembly GCF_015627105.1 of Acinetobacter baretiae. Classification (GTDB taxonomy): domain Bacteria; phylum Pseudomonadota; class Gammaproteobacteria; order Pseudomonadales; family Moraxellaceae; genus Acinetobacter; species Acinetobacter baretiae. The sequence continues at coordinate 60,195 of NZ_VTDM01000004.1, forward strand.
TGGTGATTTTCCAGCGATCCCAACAACTCCACACATAGCAACCTCGCAATCAAGCTTGGATTAATTAAAAGGGTTTTCTGTTGTATGCCCAGAAGCACTTCTTTTGACTGAAGACTCTGAACGAACAGGTGAAGCACCTTGTGCCTCGGTTTGTTGAAAATGTTCTATTGCTTCATGTGCAACACTTTTTGTCATGTCTGTTGCAACAGGAGCATATGGCAATAGTGTTTGTACAACTTTCGACTGTTTCCAATTTTGTGCTGCATGTACCCAAGGCTCTACACCTTGCATAATGATGAGAAGAACAAAAACCGTTTTGATGATACCTAATACACCACCTGCAAAACGATTTAATGGACCTAAATTCAGACTCACGAAAATTTTATTAATCACTGCAGAGACAAGCCATGTTAACGCCATGACCATTAAAACTAAAGCGGAAAAAGCAACAATTTTTTGTACAACGATGTCTTGACTTAAACTAGACATCACGGGCGCAAGTTCACCTGCATATTTTGCACCTACAAATAATGCTAATATCCAACCTCCCAAGTTCGCCAAGGCTTGAATCAATCCTTGTCGCAAACCATGTACTCCTCCTAGCACCACCATGATTACAATAACAATGTCTAATGCGTTCATGCGTGTTAGGTCATCGCTTGAATACTATCTTGTACAAGTTTTGGTCCTGTATAGATTAATCCTGTATAAATTTGCACTAATTGCGCACCCGCTTGTTGCTTCATTAACGCCTGTTCACCAGTTAAAATACCACCAACACCAATGATTGGAATCTCTTGCTTTAAATGGGCTGCAAAACGTGCCAAACATGCTGTGCTTTTTTCAAAAACAGGTGCTCCAGATAAACCACCCGCCTCGTCTGCAAACGCTAAGTCTTCCACACCGTCACGAGACAATGTTGTATTTGTCACAATCAAGCCATCAATATTATACTGCAATAATGCTGCTGCAATAAAATCGACATCTTCTTCAGATAAATCAGGAGCAACCTTTAACACCAATGGTACATAATGCTGATACTGCTCTGCAAGTTCAAGTTGACGTGCTTTGAGTGTTGAAAGAAGTAATGTCAACGCGTCACCACTTTGCAAACTTCTAAGATTTTTTGTGTTCGGAGATGAGATATTTACCGTAATATAAGACGCATAATGATAGACTTTTTCTAAACAGTACAAATAATCATCGACTGCATTTTCTACAGGTGTATCTGCATTTTTACCAATATTAATACCAAGCACACCTGTATATTTGGCTTGCTTGACATTTTCAACTAATTTGTCTACACCATCATTATTAAAACCCATACGGTTAATAATGGCTTGTGCTTTTGGAAGTCTAAATAAACGAGGTTTTGGATTTCCACTTTGCGGACGTGGCGTTACTGTACCGATTTCAATAAAACCAAACCCTAATGCGGCAAGTGCATCAATATGAGCACCATTTTTATCTAAGCCTGCAGCAAGCCCAACAGGGTTTTGAAATTCAATCCCCATACAAGTCACTGGTTTTTGGACTATTTTTGCTTTAAGTAAGCCTAATCGATACGCCCGATTTAACCAAGACAATGTCAACTCATGTGCATGTTCTGGTGACAAAGAAAATAACAAAGGTCGGGCGAGTGAATACATCATATGCGATCAAGTTTATTTGCTTTAACTCGTCCTATTATAGGGCATTTACCCACATAAATACTATGTCTTATGTGGGATTATTTTTCATAAAACTGTCACACTGGCCAACACTCAAGGTTAATCCTTCGGAACAAAGTGAGCCTTTAATGTTGATAGACCTTGAGTAAGAACAGTTTGTTCATATATTCGAGCTTCAGCCAACGCAAAAGGATGGAAAGGCTGTTGCACCAAAATTTCTTCAATATGGGCAACAATATTCATATGACACACCACGACCACATGCTCAAAATCTAAATACGACAACCACTCCACTGCTAATTCAGCCTCGTCATCTGGCTTAATATAATCACATAACATCACTGGAATATTAGGATACTTTTGTTGTATGTGTTTGAGCGTTTGTTGTGCTCTGACCAAGGGACTCACCACAAACAAATCTGGTTGAGTAATATTTTCTTTTAAAAAATCAGCAGTCTGCGCTGCTTGCGTATGTCCTTTTGGGGTAAGCTGACGAACAACATCATTATGATCCGATCCTGCTGGATGTGCTTCACCATGACGAACTAAAGTAAGTTGCATTTTTTTTAGACTCCAAAATTATTTGAATGACATATTATGTTGATGCGGTAATACAAACTCGACATCGCTACGATGTCCATTTTTCATTAATGAGAGTGCCATGTTTAAAGCAGGTGCTTGTTCAAAAATAACTTCATACAATGCATTAGTAATTGGCATGTAAACATCAAGTTCAGCTGCTCTTTTACGCACTTGTATAACCGTGTTAACCCCTTCTGCAGTTTGTCCTAAGGCTTTAGTTGCTTCATCAAGCGTTTTTCCTTTACCCAAAGCAAAGCCAACTTGGTAGTTGCGACTTAATGCACTATTACAAGTTGCAAATAAATCACCTACACCTGATAGTCCTAAAAACGTTAAAGGGTTTGCACCCAATTTAACAGCAAAACGACTCATTTCAGCCAAGGCTCGGGTTAAAATCATACTACGAGTATTTTCACCAATATTGTATGCAGCGGCCATACCCATTGCAATTGCATAAATATTTTTCAGTGCACCACCAAGCTCTACACCATAAATATCATCACTTGCAAAGACACGAAAAACTGCGCTGTGTAACGAGGTTTGTACGGCATGTCGAACTAAATCAGAATGACTTGCAACCACTGTTCCCGTTGGCATACCCGCAACAATTTCTTTAGCTAAATTCGGCCCAGAAACCACACCATAAGGCACTTCTGGCAACTCTTGCTGTATAATTTCACTCATAAAACAAAAGCTGTCGGGCTCAATTCCTTTCGTTAAAGAAATGACTGCTTGTGCTGTAATATAAGGTTTAATTTGCTGTAAAATTGCTCGAAAAGAGTGGCTTGGGATAGCCACTAAAATCAAATGACAACCTAGAACAGATTCTTCTAAAGAAGCAGACACTTTTAAGTTGGTATCTAATTTAAAATCAGGTAGGTATTTTGCATTGATACGTGTTTTTGTAATTTGTGCAGCAACATCAGCACTACGAATCCATAATGTCGTATCACAACCATTTTTTGCCGCCATATTCGCAATGGCTGTTCCAAAGCTACCACCACCTAAAATCGTGATTTTTAATCGATTTTGATCACCTTGCGACGATGTCACTGCTTCAGAAAATACATGTTCTATCATTTTTAAATTACTTCGCTTCTAAATCTGTATCATTTTGCCAGATGGAAATATGTCCCTCTACACTATGATCAGTACGATGCTGTAAGGCTTTATCTGTCGTGCCAATATAAATAATTCCAGAAATATAATCACGCACTTGTAGGCCAAGCGCTTTTTTCAAGGTATTTGATTCAACGACAGCGCCTGTACGCCAAATGGTCGAAAAACCTTGTGATTGTAATGAAAGTAAAAAGTTTTGTACTGCAGCACCTGTACTTAAGATTTGTTCGTAATGCGGTACTTTAGGGTGATCTGTTAATTCGGTTAACGCAAGGACTAAAAGTGGTGCTCTTAAAGGATGTGCTCTTACACGCTCTACTTGTGCTGGATCTATATCTTCAAAATCTGCCATAGACTGCGACAACAAATGACCAAACTCTTGACGTTTTTCTTCACTCACAATCACAAAACGTGTTGGTTTCAGGCGATGATGATCTGGTGCAGTCAGTGCTGCTTGAAATGCACGGTCTAATTGTTGTTTGTTTGGTGCAGGATCAGCTAACAGCCCAACTGATTGTCGTTGAAGCATATTTTCATGTATTAAATCAACAGATGATAATGTCATAAGTCTCTCAATCAGTTCTATAAAATATGATTTAGGTTAGCACAATCTAAAAAAAAGACGCCAGTATTATTACGTAGACTCAACACAGTTGAAGGTTTATGTTTATTTAGTCGCTTTTAAATAATACAAGCCCATTAAATGGGCTTGTATTGAAGTGACTAGCAATAACCTTCTAGGCGTGTGAGAGGCAGTTTTTGCCCAATTGCTTTTTCTATGTCAGGTAAATAAAATGCATCATCTTCAGATAAAAAGCTAATACTTACTCCTTGTGTACCTGCTCGACCAGTACGGCCAATACGGTGTACATAATCATCAGATTGTTCAGGTAAAGTATAATTAATGACATGCGATACACCATCAACATGTATACCCCGACCAGCAACATCGGTTGCGATCATAATATGATGTTTTCCCGACTTAAATTGATCTAGCATTTTTAAACGCTTATCTTGCGAAATCTCACCAGATAACATTACCACTGCATAATTATCTTTTTTCAGTTGATCATATATTTTGCGCACTTGATCTCGTCGATTGGCAAAAATAACCACTTTTTCTATCGGCTCTTTCGACAAAATATCTTTGAGCAATTTATATTTATCTTGCTTAGAAACCACATACATTCGTTGTTCAACATCTGCGTTTGTTTTCTTCTCTGGTTCAATTTCAACAGTTACAGGCTCACAAAGCCACTGTTGAGCCAAATTAAGAACGTCATAACTGAATGTTGCAGAAAAAAGTAATGTTTGACGTTGTTCTTTACGCGGTGCAAAGCGGACAATTCTCTTCACGCTTGGGATAAAGCCCATGTCCAACAAGCGATCTGCCTCATCAATCACCAAAAACTCGATTTGATCTAACCAAATTTCTTTTTGCTCAGTAAAGTCGATGAGTCGGCCGGGCGTGGCTACAATAATATCTATAGGGTTTTGATCGAGTTGTTTTTTTTGTTTTTCAAAATCCACACCACCGACTAAAGTTAAGACATGTAGGTCAGTAAATTTAGTCAGATCTTTGGCATCTTGTTCAATTTGAATCGCAAGCTCTCGTGTTGGTGCTAAAATTAAAGCACGTGGCTCACCACGATAGCGTGTTTGTTGGATTGGATTATTCAACAAATCATTAATTATACTAATTAAAAAAGCAGCGGTTTTTCCCGTACCTGTTTGTGCACGGCCGATTGCATCATGGCCTGCTAAAGTAAAGTTAAGAACACGTTGTTGTATAGGAGTCATAGATTTAAAACCAAGCGCATCAATGGCCTGTTTTAACTGTGGATGTAAATTAATGGTTTCAAAACCTAATGCCATTCTCAATGAATCTCTAACTCAACTTAATGAGACATATTATAAACAAAAACACCCCGAAGTGTTAACTATCGGGATGTCATATTCAGCAATTTGCCAAATACTTAGTCTAAAGGCTGAACTTCTTCAGCTTGAAAACCTTTTTGACCTTGTACAACGCTGAATTCAACACGTTGGCCGTCACGTAGTGAACGGTGGCCGTCGCCTTGAATTGCACGGAAGTGAACGAATACATCGTCGCCGCCATTGCGTTGAATAAAGCCGAAGCCTTTAGTATCGTTGAACCATTTAACTACGCCTTGTTCACGTACTGTCATAAGTTAATCCTCAGTGATATTGAAAAGGACCACCCGGTGTTGCAAACAGTAGAGTTAACAAGGGTTAAAAATTTTATTATTTCTAAGCTTGTGATCATTTCTGTAAAACTATCAACAAAATCCGGTTATATCCAAAAAATAAATGTAGTTAAAGCCAAGTTTTATAATTGACCTGTCTCTAATTACTATTCGAGAGTAACATGCTTAACCCCGAATTGATACAATATTTTCAACAAATCTTTTATTGTTTTTTATGAATTAGATATTTTTACTCTAATCATCATGTTTCGTTTTTTAAATATGGCTTTTTAAATCAATCATTTTTTGTTAAGATGGCATAAATATTTGAAGTATTCACAGATTGTTATGACCTCACAACACGTACAAAATTTTGTTACTGTTGATGCAACAAATAAAGTGTGTCCCCTCCCTTTACTCATGCTGAAGCGTGCATTAAAAGACTACCCAAACCAACCATTAAAACTGATTACCTCTGACTCAAACAGTGAAATAGATATTTTACGCTTTTGTCAATTACGTCACATTCATTGCTCTTTTGCAAAAATATCAGAAACAGAATTTCATTTTAGCCTTCAATACAGCACATAAAATACTTGAAAGCGAACAATGGATATATTTTTTTACATTTATATACGCTTTTTACCTTAATCTAAGTTTCAAAGCGAATTATCATAAAATTCACGTGAAAACGTATCCCATTAAGGAGTATCCATGACTGACAGCAGCAATCTACCGATGCCCCTGTCTTTGTCTGCGCCAGGTGCCAACCTAGGTGCATATATCAGTAGTGTCAATCAAATTCCCATTTTAACACCAGAGCAAGAAAAAGAGCTTGCCAATCGCTATTTTTATAATCAAGATCTTGACGCTGCTAAACTGCTGGTCATGTCGCATTTACGTTTTGTGATTCATATTGCTAGAACCTATTCAGGCTACGGCTTACCCCAAGGTGATCTGATACAAGAAGGCAATTTAGGTCTTATGAAAGCTGTAAAGCGTTTCGATCCCAGTATGGGCGTGCGCTTGGTCTCATTTGCAGTACATTGGATTAAAGCCGAAATTCACGAATATGTAATTCGTAATTGGCGTATTGTTAAAATTGCCACAACGAAAGCACAACGTAAGCTATTTTTTAACTTACGCAGTTTAAAAAAATCGAGTAAACGTCTGACATTAAAAGAAGCTGAAGCAATTGCACAAGATTTGAATGTTACAGCTGAACAAGTGTTAGAAATGGAAGGCCGTTTAACTTCATACGATGCAGCTTTTGAAAGCCAAAATGATGATGATGACGAGTCAAGCCATTACGTGTCACCCGCTTTATACCTTGAAGATAATCGTTATGATCCTGCTCGTTTAGTTGAAGATGAAGACTGGGAAGCCCAAAGTAATCATGCATTACATAATGCCATGAGTGATCTAGATGATCGTTCAAGGCAGATTTTACAACGTCGTTGGTTAGATGATGATAAATCAACGCTTCATGAGCTTGCATCTGAATATAATGTATCGGCAGAACGAATACGCCAACTTGAGAAAAATGCCATGGAAAAAATTAAAGTGGCAATGTCTTCTAACTAAATCATTTCATTCCGCTCAATTCTAAGGGATAACGATAAATGCTACCCCTTAGAGCGAATGCATGCTTATAATTATGCCTATCATCATATATTCAGGACAATAAAAGATGTGGCTTGCTATTTCCGCTATTAACTTGGCCATTGCTGTAATTTTAGGTGCATTTGGAGCACATGGGCTAAAAACACGTGCAACCGCAGAGCAATTAACATGGTGGCATACCTCAACTGAATATTTTTTCTACCATGCACTTGGCCTACTTGCACTTGCTATATTAGTGAAAGCTGTACCAGCCTTTCCCATCAAAGCCAGCTTTATCCTCATTCAAGTGGGAATTTTATTTTTCTGTGGCTCGCTTTATTTAATGAGCGTTGGATTACCACGCATTTTAGGTGCAGTCACCCCATTTGGGGGTTTATTAATGATTTTAGGTTGGTTAGTACTTGCTTATCATGCCATCAAACTCAATTAACTCTATGCAATTTAAGAACAGTGTTTTACTGTTCTTAAAGGTACCAACGTTTTAAAAGCAAAGAAAATTCAACATTAAAACAATGAGTCAATACGGCATGTTTATATTTTCATTTTAAAGTGAACTTCTACTTCATGGTTAAAGAGAAATTTTATATCACACGGTTCTATTTATAATTGTGTAGTCTTTTACGTCTTCGCCCGAGCCAAATGTGGCAAGGTAAAAAGAAAACAATAAAAATACCGACCCAAATATGGATGATTTTTACGAGAGCAATCCAAGTTTCAGCACTATAGTATAAGCCCACACCACTTAAAGCCAATAACAACATAAATACCAATATAGATATTCCTGATGTCAAATTACGTTTGGTCTCTAAAGATCGTTGAATATGTATAGGAATCAATGTACCAATCAAAATTAGCATCAAGCTGGCACATATTCCATGTACTTTTAAGCTATACACCGTAAACTCACTAGGATCATACTTTTTCCAATCTTGGCTATAAGCAAAGTACAGCCCTGTTACACTAAGTACTGCCCAAATGATATATAAAGTATATTTGTGAATTTTAGGGAGTCGAATTGATGTATTCACGATGCATCCTTCATGTCTATGTAATCAATACCTGTGCACCAAAGCGCTTAAAACATACATGCTCTGTATTTTTCGCCAACACCAAGACTTTGGTTAAAGCATCTGCCAACCAAGCTTGAGGTGCAAGTACTGTAAAATTTTTCTCTGTAAAGACTGAACTATGCGTCAAGGGATGAATAAAATGTGATACTGCATTTTTTTTATAGATTCTTTTCGAAAAATAACTTCCAGATGTGGCAATTGCACCATTGGATAAATATCCCATAGATTGCATATACTGAGGTTGACTAGAATCTCGAAGGTAAATCTGTTCTGTCATATCCCCTACAACCCGTAAATCACCACCTGCATTGACTACAGCATTTTTTATTCCAAGAGATCTTAATTGATGTATAGCAAGGTCTACGGCAAAACCTTTGGCAATGCCACCTAAATCTAAACACAAAGGTTGTTTAAATCGTATTTTATTTTCAGGCAACAACATTACATCTTGCTGTGAAACATCAATATGATTAAATGTTTGGTGAAAATGATGCTTTGGCAAAAAACCATATTCAATTAAAGTGGGTGCAATAGTACAGTCAAACAAACCATGAGAATGATCATATATTTTTTTTGCACGTTGCAATAGCGCATACAGCCACGGATCTGTTTGAATATCACTCAAATGTGCTCGTGCATTTAATTGATTTAGCGCACTAGATTCATCGTGAAAACTCATTAAAGATTGAACTTTTTGAATGACTTCATATGCTTTTGAAATCGCAAAATGAATCTGTTCAACTGATTTTTTGGTACCTGATAAAGCAACATGTATCTCTACATATGTACCTAGCAAAGGGCTAGAACGACTTATTTTAATGACTTTAACTCCATTGCATAAAGTGCCATTGCACGATGTACACCATCTGTTAAATGCTTGGAAGATAATGTGGCACCACTAATATTTTTAATATCTTTTCCCAACGTCAAAGCAGAATTTGCAGTTTTACCTATAAATTGATCACGCCATGATGCATTTCTAACTTGATCACCATAGGTTTCTGTATATTGCATCACTTCAATTTGTTTAATACTGCCATTTGAATGAATTCCAACAGCGTAAGTAATCATTTCATGTTTACCAATCACCTGATCTATTACTAACCAATCTCCTTCTTTAGTTTTATAGATTTGGTCTGTCTTTAGTGCTGAATCAATTCCTGAAATTTGTCTCAGTTGTTTCAATTGCTCTGGTTTTAAATGTAGATCCTCTTTAACAAGCATTTGATTTGGAAAAATCACTTGTTTAACTTGATCTGTAGTGAGATAGATTGTTGCATGCGAGACAATAGGCGTAACAAGTAATGCTGTACCCAAACAAGTGGTCCATTTCATAATGACTCATCTTTATGTTTTTATTGGGGCTATATTTTTGATAGCGTATCTTAAACAACCATTAAAAAAATGCGTAAAAATTAATAAAAAATTAAGGAAAAATGATAATCATTACCACTCAATAAAAAAGAGTAACTAAAATGCCACAATTTTCAGTCAAAAAGACGATCTTTGCTGTATGCCTTGCATGCAATATTGGCCATACAACACATGCTGGTGAAGGACTTTTTGGGTTTTTATATACATTAGACACACAACCTAAAGGCACTTATGAGTTTGAACAACGTGCAGATGTTACCCATGGTCAACAAACAGGATCATACAACTTAGGCGTGTACCGTACCGCAATCGAATATGGTTTATCTGATAATTTACAAATCGCAGGCTACCTAAACGCATACTCTATACAAGCAAAGAAAAACTATACCAATCCAGATATGTGTGATGGCGATAAAAATCCATGCAATGCCGGATTCGGTGTACCATCAAGTGCTCATGATGCTGACTCATATAGAAAATTCACAGTCGATGGTGGTTCATTAGAATTAATTTGGCGAGCAATTAACCCCGTCACATCTCCTGTTGGGGTAGGTGTATATATCGAACCGACCTTAGGCCGACTTGAAGATTCACTTGAATTGCGCCTTTTACTGCAATCTAACTTTTTAGATGATCGCCTTATTGTTGCATTGAATTTACTCTACGAACCTGAAAAAGAAAAATACGATAATGCAGGAACAATTCGTAATTCGATGGGTGATATTTTGTATGGTGCAAGTTATCGTTTTGCACCGAATTGGTCGGCAGGTATAGAGGGTCGATTACATACCGATCATGATGGATATTTCTGGAATGAGCACACACAAACGGCGCACTTTATTGGCCCGACTGTACACTATGCATCTCAAAAATGGTGGGCGACTGCAGCATGGAGATATCAACTCGAAGGTAAATGTTTTGCTGACGGTACTGCAGATTGCGCAACAGGTTACAACAAAGTATCAGACAATCATGGACGTAACCAATTTGTAGTTAAATTTGGCCTACCCTTTGGTTAATCTAAAATCAAGCCTCTGAGATAAATCATCTCATGGGCTTTTATACGGCATTCAGCTATTAAGCTTTAGATTTTTCTTCAACAAGCATGTATACCAAATCAATTTCAGGACAGCTATATCCCAATTGTGTCAATGCTGCCGTCACTTGTCCTCTATGATGTGTCCCGTGATTAAATACATGTAGCAATGTTGAGCCATACGGTAAACAATAATGGTGTCCCATAGAGGATTTATAATTTAAATCACTTTGTAAAAGAGACACAGATACCCTATCAATAAAATGATCCCACTGCTGTGCTTTTTCTTGCAAGCCGTGCATTAAATCTATTTTATTGTGCAATACGATTTGATTTAAACGCCACTGAGGTGGTGCTAATTGATTAAACCGAGCAAACCATAATGATTCACCGACATACAAATGATTGAGCGTACCTAAAATACTTTGAAAAAATAAGCCTTGTGCTTGTGTAAAATGATCTATTGACACATGCTTAAGTGTGTCATTTAAACGGGCTGTTGCCCAAACATGGTAACGTGCAAGCTGTTTGAATACCGTAATGTCCAAAAAAACCACCTTTTTTTATTATGTAAGATAGGAATATATGACTGTAAGCAATAAAATAATTGCCATACTCTTAAAAAATATAGACTTTTTAAGTGATGTATTTAAGATTTGATCTAAATAACTCCCCAGCATTAACCATGGTATACACCCTAGTATCGACATCATCAAAGCGGTTAAAAACACATACCCATACCCCATATCTGCTTTTACATAGGTTGCCGCTGCTGCACTACAAATAATCCATGCTTTAGGATTTACCCACTGAAATAACGCCACACTCATAAAACCAAATTGTTTAATTTTTGCATGCCCATCTACAAGTTTATCGTTGATATTCATATTAAAAACACCATAACAAACATAGAGTAAAAATATAAAGCTTGTTAGAGATAAAAGATAATGTGCATAAATATTTTGATTTAAATAGCTTAAAACCACACCACTCAAGACCAACATTATAGAAAAACCAATACAAATTCCCAAAAGTACAGGAAGTGCACCTATAACACCTGATCGATGGGTGGCAAGAATTAAAATAATATTGTTTGGGCCAGGTGTCACTGAGGCAATAAAACAAAAAATCGCTAAACCCACATAGAAGCTCAGCATAAAATTCCCTCGTTTGACCGTTTTATATCACATGTTTTCAAACAACATGTACTCAAAGCACATGCTGTTTTTAATGATGAAGACAGCTTAATCATTCTAAAAAAAGTATGAATGCACTATACAGTCACAGGTGTAAATACATCTTTGCCATCTAGATAAGCTTTTATATTATCAGAGACTAAATCTGCCATAGCTTGACGGGTTTCATATGTTCCACTTGCATAGTGTGGCGTTAAAATCACCTGATCCATTGTCAGTAATGGACTATCCACACATGGCTCAACCTCAAAAACATCTAAACCTGCTCCAGCGATTTGTCCTGTTTGTAAACTATAAATCAATGCTTGTTGATCAATCACAGAGCCACGAGCAATATTCACCACAAAAGCAGTCTTTTTCATTTGAGATAATATTTCTGCATTTAAAATATGCTGTGTTTGCCCTGTGCTTGGCAAAGCTAAAATCAATACATCTGCTTGCTTGGCCAATTCACTCACCGTATCGACATAACAGTATGAAACATGCTCTTTTTTACTTCGGTTATGATAGATAATTTCCATATCTGCTGCGGCTGCACGTTTGGCAATCGCTTCTCCAATATTTCCCATCCCTAAAATAGCACATACTTTTCTTGCCGTATTTTTGGTTAATGGATACTCGCCATGTGCCCATGCCCCTGTTCTGACAAAACGATCTGCTTGTAATAATTGTCTAGATAGTGCGTATGTCATCATCATGGCAGTATCTGCAACACAATCATTCAATACATTAGGTGTGTTGGTAACAATAATGTTTTTTTGGTTTGCATAGGCGACATCAATACTGTCGAAACCAACACCAAAGCTTGCGATAAGTTTTAATGAAGGCAACTGATCAATGACTTCCGCACGAATACCTACACTATTACTTGTCGCAACCACTTGAAATTCATGACCATGTTGTTTTAGAAACTCAGTTGGCTGAGCTTCTAATATCAATTGATGAACGGTGTTAAATTGTGCTTGTAATGCTTCAATATAAATATCAGACTGTTTTCCCATAAGTAATATTTTTATATCTATTTTGCCAGACATACTCTGCTCCATTTTTTAAAGGTTGGTTTTATTTCTTTATTTGACTATGCCTTAAAAAATGAATGTATGCCATATCTAAGCTTTAAAATGATCAAAATAATCTCAAAGATAACAAGACAATGGAACTTGTTAAATCAATAAAAAACCACCGATCAAACACTTTTGTTCTTTGCTTAATACATCACTATTTACAGAACCTATTTATTCAGTGTCATTTATAGTAAAGTCACTTCAGACTGTTTTTATTTTTTAAATTGAAGGCCTACTTGTGTCAACACTCAATGAAATTTTTGAAAATATTGCCACACATACTCCAATGATGCAGCAATATCTCAATGTAAAAATCCAACACCCTCATAGTTTATTATTTTATAGAATGGGTGATTTCTACGAATTATTTTTTGATGATGCAAAAAAGGCAGCAAAGTTACTTGGTATTACCCTTACTCATCGTGGCAAAAGTAACGGCGACCCTATTCCTATGGCAGGTGTGCCGTATCATGCTGCAGAAGGTTACTTGGCGCGTTTGGTTAAACGTGGCGAAACGGTGGCCATTTGCGAACAAGTAGGCGAAGTTACAGGCAAAGGGCCTGTCGATCGTCAAGTTGTTCGTATACTCACCCCCGGTACACTAACAGATGATGCACTCTTAAATAGCACCCAAACGTCTAATTTGGTTGCACTTAGCATTAAACACAATCAAGTTGGCCTTGCTTTACTTGATTTAAGCTCGAGTTTATTTAAAGTCCAACAAATTGATTTTAAACCTGAATTATTAGGCATTGAATTATCTCGACTCATGCCAAGTGAAATTTTAATTGATGAAGACTTAATTGACCAAAACATTATAGATTTGATCAAAAAACAACAAGAATGCCCCATCACACAACGACCAAATGTCGATTTTAATATCAACAATGCCTATAAAACGCTATGTGATCAATTTAATGTTTCAACACTCGCAGGCTTTGGTATAGAGGCACTGCCTCTCGCTCAAGCTGCTGCAGCCGCACTCATTCACTATGCCAAAGAAACTCAAAAAACAGCTCTTCCACATATTCAAACTATACATGTAGAACAAAGCCAAGACTTTATTGCACTTGACCCTGTCACACGGCGTAACTTAGAGATTATTGATCCATTGTTTGAACACGGTACATCTTTATTTGGTTTGATTAATGATTGTCAAACTGCAATGGGGGCACGTTTATTACGTCGTACACTCATGCAACCTTTAAGAGATACTGCCATATTAGAACAGCGACTAAATGCAATTCATCACATGCTCGAATATGACCATGAACACAATATTCGCCTTCCACTTAAACATATTGGCGACATTGAACGTGTGTTGAGCCGAGTTGCTTTAGGCACAGCTAGACCTCGTGATTTAGTTTTAATTAGACAAGCTTGCACACAACTTCCAGAACTTAAACACACACTTGAGCCCTTACTTAGATTAACATCTGCCACTACTTTACTGAGCAATTTGGCGCAAGATATTGGTGATTTTGAATCATTGCATCAATATTTGTCCGCTGCCATTGTAGAAACACCTCCAGTATTGTTGCGTGATGGACAAGTCATTGCAGAGGGCTTTGACACCGAACTTGATGAGCTACGTAAAATACGGGATCATGCAGGACAGTTTTTAATTGATCTTGAGATCAAAGAAAAGCAAGAAACAGGCATTTCAACATTAAAAATTAACTACAATCGAGTCAGTGGTTACTACATCGAATTATCACGTACGCAAGCAGAACAAGCACCTACTCACTATATTCGCAGACAAACGCTTAAAAATGTTGAACGTTATATCACTCCTGAATTGAAAGCTTTTGAAGATAAAGTCTTATCAAGTGAATCACGTGCATTAGCACGTGAAAAAATGCTTTTTGAACAAATACTTGAACAGCTTCGCAGTCATTTAACCCAATTACAATCGATGAGCAATGCCATTGCTCAATTAGATGTATTAAGTAATTTTGCACATCAAGCCCGTATGAAAAATTGGGTACAGCCCGATTTTACAATAGAAACAGGAATACACATTACCGCAGGTCGTCATCCTGTGGTCGAATCACTCAACAAAACACCTTTTACACCCAATAGCACACATTTAGATCATCAACATCGGTTAGCCATTATTACAGGGCCAAATATGGGGGGGAAATCCACCTTTATGCGCCAAACTGCACTCATTGCCTTATTGGCACATTGTGGGAGCTTTGTTCCTGCCGAACATGCCACACTTGGCCCAATAGACCGTATTTTTACTCGTATTGGTTCTGCAGATGATCTGTCTACAGGTAAATCAACATTTATGGTTGAAATGACGGAAACATCTCAAATTCTACATCATGCCACGCCTCAGTCTTTGGTACTCATGGACGAAGTTGGGCGTGGTACAAGTACTTACGATGGTCTTTCTTTGGCTTGGGCATGTGTACTTGATTTATCTAAACGTATTAAATGCTTATGTTTATTTGCAACACACTATTTTGAACTCACCGAGCTTGGAACAGACTCCAATATAGACAACTATCATGTCACAGCCAAAGAAATTAATGGTCACCTTATTTTACTTCATAAAGTCCACACAGGGCCTGCAAGTCAAAGTCATGGCTTACAAGTGGCAAAATTGGCAGGAATTCCAAACAATGTCATTAAAGAGGCACAAAAAAAGCTTAAGGTTTTAGAAAAACAGCAACTTCAGCCACCTTCAACGGTACAGCAGAATGATTTATTTCATTCAAATGAGCTCACCATACCTGAGGTGATCGAAAAAGTCGTTCATATTGAACATCCTTCACGCATCGATCAGTCGATTCGTGATTTAGATATTGATGATATGACTCCCAAACAAGCATTAGAAATGCTTTATCAATTGAAATCGATTGTGAAATAAAAGCAATATCTCGTATTGATCATTACATCAATACGAGATTCGATATATTATTTAATGCTTAAAATATCAATTAATCGACTTTGTACATGATGTATCGCTTGGGCATATCCTTGTTCGTATACGTGCGCACCATGGGTTGCATCATGCCAATGTTGTGCATATTCGTGCTCTAGCTCTTTCATCAAACGCTGTATTTTTTGTATTTTATGCTTATTTACATCTTTAGCAATGCTTGGCTTATGTCCACCACGTTTTGCATTTTTGATTTGTTTTTGCTGATTTAATTCTGTTTTGATATTCATTCGATCATCCATATATGCCATCTTAGAAACATCTGAATCTACCTCCATCTCAGCATGCAAAAATTATTTTAAAGAAATATGACAATGAATATGAATTAACATTGAATGTACAGTTTAGATGATATTAATAATCATTTATCAGTAAAATTCATATAGAGTTGCCTTATTCATAGATTTTAATAATTAATATCAATAAAAGGAATTGTTAGTTGCCCTGTTTTTTGCCTACAATATAACAATCAAAAATCAACACCAAATTTTTTAGGTAGCTGTCGCTATGACCTTTGTTGTCACTGAAAACTGTATTAAATGTAAATATCAAGATTGTGTTGAAGTATGTCCTGTAGATTGCTTCTATGAAGGGCCAAACTTTCTTGTTATTCACCCAGATGAGTGTATTGACTGTGCATTATGTGAACCTGAATGCCCAGCAAATGCAATTTTCTCTGAAGATGAACTTCCAGAAGGTCAAGAAGTATTTATTGAATTAAATGCTGAATTGGCAGAAAAATGGACAAATATTACCGAAATCGGTGAACAGCCTGAAGACCGTGATGAATGGAATGGTAAAACAGATAAGTTACAATATTTAGAAAAGTAAAATGATTTAAAAAGACCAGTCACATACTGGTCTTTTTTTATTTATACGTAAATTATCATTCACCTGATTTAAATATCACGTAAAATAAACTTAAGTTGCCTTTTCATCGCTTGATATATCTATATGACTACTCTACCAAGTAAAAAGTCCGCCTTGTGTTTCGTACTGTCATTTATGCTTATGTCTTGCCAAACGGTACAAGACCCTATCGTTCATCCCATGAATCAATCATCAAAACAATTGATTTTTAATCAAAAAACCCTAACACAAGTTCAAAATAATACAACGCCTCCAAAGCGCGATGTACCAACGGTAACACCATCCAAACCGACACCACCAAGTTATACACAATGGTTGGCTCAAAAAAATCATGCTCAACAGGCCAATGCCTATGAAATTTTTTTAGCAAAACATCAGCTTGCACAAATAGTTCCACCTTTTGAACTCTTACGTACAGCCCGTGACTGGCAAAAATGCTTCGGCCAAGAATATGCTGTGCCAACTCAAGAACTTTGGCAGAATCAGGTGTCTACATTAAAGGTTTTAAAATTACTTGTAGAACAAAATATACTTGATGATTTTGAAGTCACTTCTGTCTATAGAGATTTACCAACCAATCAGTGTGTAGGTGGTGCAAGTGAATCACGACACTTATATAATTCAGCCATCGATTTTAGAATTGGGCCAGCAACACCGCAAACAACAGATCTTCAGCGTATTGCGCTAACTAAAACCAAATTGTGCCAGTTTTGGCGACAACATGGTGCAAATTTAAATCTTGGTCTAGGGGTATATGCCTCTGGGCAAATTCATATAGATACTCAAGGTTTTCGCACATGGGGTGCAAATCTGAACCGACAAACATCTATATGTTCGCTGTAATGTAAAGAAGAATTTTATGAGTAGCCGTTTTAGCCATTTTTTACTAAGTCCTGAACTCCTTCCTTTTCATTTATGCTTTATTGGCTTAATTGCCATGAGTATTATTGAAACTGTGGGATTTTATTTTGGGAAACACCCATTACACGTGTTCAAACCGATTGTTCCTCGCCAGCTTTGGCATCGCTTTTCATCAGTAAAATTTTCTAAAGTTCTTATTTTATTATTTTTTCTACTCAACTTTAGCTTTGCAGGATACTTTGTACAATTTGCTTATTTTGCTTATCAACAAAGCTTTAGTACTATGCTGTACGTGCTTCCTTTTACTATTCTTATTGCCACTTTTTTTACAGTCTTTATGGTACATTGCTTAAATCAAGTGATTACACCACGCTATCGTTATGAAGCACCAAATTTAATTGGCAGATTAGCAACCATTTCTAATGGACAGGCATCAAACACTCGGCATGCAGAAGCAAGAGTGCGCGATCAGTATGGAAAATTACATTACATTCAAGTATTTGCTGATTTTGGAACGATTCCCATTCGCAGTCAAATTATCATTGTCAAAGCATCTAAACAATTTTATATTGCAAAAAAAATAAGTGATTCACATCACTTATTTGATACTCAACACATTACACAATAGCATAATACACACCATCAAAGCGCCTAGTGTGCAGATGGTGCAGCTTTATCTGGCATTACCGCATCTTGTTTAGAGGCTTTCCCAACAGCAAGATGATTAAAAAAGATATTTAGACTGACCGCAACAATACACGTCGTACTAATTCCTGAATGAAATAGGGTTTGTACCCATTTTGGAAAATGCATAAAGAAATCACTGCTAATCATCGGAATCATACCCGCAGAAATCGCAACGGCAACAATAATAAGATTTTTTTGTTCACGAAAGTCAACTTGTGCCAATGTACGAATACCACTTGCTGCTACTGTACCAAATAAAACCAACCCTGCACCACCAAGTACAGGCGTCGGAATAGCGGCAACAAAACGCCCCATAATTGGCAATAAACCAAGTAAAACTAAAATGACACCACCTGCGGCTACAACGAAACGGCTTTTAACCCCCGTAATGGCAACTAAACCTACATTTTGAGCAAATGCACTTTGCATAAACGTACCAAAAAATGGTGCAATGGCTGAAGATAGCATGTCTGCACGTAATCCATTTGCAATACGCTTTTGATCAGCACCTGTACCCACAATCTCACTGACTGCCAAAATATCTGCTGTTGTTTCTGTTAATGTCACAATCATAACAATACACATGGCAATGATGGCAGGAATTTCAAATGTTGGCATTCCAAACTCTAAAATACTTGGAAAAGCCATCCAGTGGCCTGTTGTAACTTTTGAAAAATCACAAAAACCAAGTGCATAAGCAACAACTGTTCCCAATACAATCGAAGATAAAACAGCCAAACGGCGTATAGCCACCGAACCAAATTTACTCAGTATCAATAAAATAAATAAAGTTATCGCTGCTAAACCAAGATTTGCTAATGAGCCCCAGTCTGGTGCTTTATTATTGCCTCCCATGACCCATCTTAAAGCAACGGGCAAGAGTGATAATCCGATAATTGTAATAACACACCCTGTCACAATAGGTGGAAAAAAACGAACAATACGTGCAAAAAATGGGGCAATAATCAGGCCTATAATCGCACTTGCAAATACAGCACCCAAAATGGCTTGAAATCCACCACCTGAGGTACCAATGGCAATCATGGTTGCAACACCTGCAAAAGACACCCCTTGTACTAAAGGAAGTTTTACACCAAACCATTTAATACCTATCGTTTGCAATAGCGTTGCTAAACCCCCAACAAACAAAGAGGCAGTAATGAGCATACCGATTTGAGCTGCATTTAAACCCACGGCAGACCCTACAATCAATGGCGGTGCAACAATCCCCCCATACATTGTTAGCACATGCTGTAAGCCATAGGCAAAGCTCTTGCCAACGCCTAAATACTCATCTTCAGGTGAAGAACATTCTTTTGTTTTACTCATGAGGCCCTTCTTATTGTGTGTATTTCATGTAACAACAGAAGCAATAGCTATGCCAAAAAATACTTGAAGTACTCATGAACGACAATTTAAGTCAATATACTGAAACAAAGCACCGTGATTTTTTCAAAAAAGTACACAATTTTGTTATAATAACGTGACTTTGATTACTTTGTTTTCATGTGAAAAAACAACATCAACGCCTACATATTCCAATTGGCTCACACTTAATTGTTAAACATTTTGGCTATAGTCACCACGGTATCTATGCTGGTCGGGGGCGTGTCATTCATTATTCTGGGTTTGCACACCTTTTTAAAAAACATCCAATTGAACTTACTCAATTTTATAAATTTTCACATGGTAAAGACGTTTATATTCGTACCTACAAATATCCAAAATTCTCAGGGCGTACAGTTGTACGTCGTATGCGCTCTCGAATGCATGAAAACCAATATCATCTCATTATTAATAACTGTGAACATTTGTGTAGTTGGGCAATTACAGGCATAGAAAGTAGCCCACAAGTGGTGAAAATGATGAATCGACTCACTACCATTGGTTATATTAGTTCATTGATGAGTTATATGAATGGTATATTTATTACCATTGCTACCGCCTGTTTTGCTTTGGTACTTTACATCAAGAAAAAATTAAGAGATAAAACCAAACTACATCGCATGCGAGAAAACAAAAAAAAATAGAGACTTTTCAATGTTTATCAAAAAGCCTCTATTTTAGTCAATTGTTATTTAAACTGAGGGTTTAAAACTGTCTTTTAAATCTAAAATACGGTTAAAAACCAATTTTTCGTGACTGTGATCATAACGATCTGCCACAAAATAACCTTCTCGTTCAAATTGGAATCTTTCTTCAGCAACTGCATTTGCTAATGCAGGTTCAACGATGGCTTGGACCACTTTTAAAGACTCTTGGTTTAGATGTGCTAAGAAATCATCGCCCATATCTGGATTTGATGCATTAAACAAACGATCATAAACACGAACTTCTGCTGGTATGCCATGTGTTGCAGATACCCAATGAATTACCCCTTTGACTTTACGTCCTTCAGGTTTTTTACCTAAGGTATCTGCATCAATAGAACATTTCAATTCCACAATTTCATTGTGTTCATTCTTAATCACGTCATCACAGCGTACGACATATGCATGGCGTAAACGCACTTCTCCACCCAACGTTAAACGCTTAAATCCTTTAGGTGGAACCTCTTCAAAATCTTTACGATCAATATAAATCTCTTCGGTTAAAGGAATCACTCGTTCACCTAAGTCTACATTTGGGTGACGTGCATGGGTTAAATCCATAGCTTGTGGTAAGTTAGTGAGTGTTACTTTCAATGGCTCTAGTACAGCCATACCACGAGCCGCAGTATTTTCTAACGACTGGCGAATACAAAACTCAAGCATAGCCACATCTACGATACCATCCGTTTTAGATACACCAACCCGCTTACAAAAATCACGTAAACCTTCAGGTGTAAAACCACGACGACGCATACCTACCACTGTTGGCATACGTGGATCGTCCCAACCACTGACATAGCCTGCTTCAACTAAACGACGTAATTTACGTTTTGAAGTAATTGTGTAATCAATATTTAAGCGTGAAGACTCATACTGACGGGGTACAGCTTGCGAATGTACCTTTGCAATGACCCAATCGTAAAACGGACGATGATCTTGAAACTCTAATGTACATAACGAGTGTGTAATCCCTTCGATGGCATCAGACAATGGGTGAGCATAGTCATACATTGGATAAATTTTCCATGTATTGCCTGTTTGATGGTGTGATGCATGTAAAATACGATATAAAATTGGATCACGCATATGTACATTTGGGCTGGCCATGTCGATCTTAGCACGTAATACCGCTTGGCCTTCTTGGTATTCACCTGAGCGCATTTTTTCAAATTGTTTAAGGTTTTCTTCTACACTCACATCACGGTAAGGTGAATTTTTACCTGCTTCAACAAAATTACCTCGATTCAATTTGATTTGTTCAGGCGTTTGTAAATCGACATACGCATCGCCTTGTTGAATCAAAGTTAGAGCCCATGCATACAACTGTTCAAAGTAGCTTGATGCATAACGTGCATCACCACTCCAATCAAAACCAAGCCATTGAATATCATTGGCAATTCCTGTGACGTATTCTTGTTCTTCTGCATCTGGGTTTGTATCATCAAAACGCAAATGACACTGACCATTAAATTCACTGGCAATACCAAAGTTTAAACATATTGCTTTTACGTGACCAATATGTAAATAACCATTTGGCTCTGGTGGAAAACGTGTTACCACTGTTTGAGTACGCCCTTGGGCTAAGTCGTCGGTAATAATTTGACGTACAAAGTCTAAGCCGGGCTGTTGTTCTTGCTGCACAGACTCAGTAGAGGCTAGACGATCTGTCGTCGGATGATTAGGCAGATTTGAAACAACATCATTTGGCTTCATAATAGATTATTCACTTCTATACAGTTAAATTTTGACTAAACGGAACATCATCTTCGCTTTTTTCAAAGATAATTGATGTTTATACTTGCTATCTAGTTTACAGTTTGCTTATGCTTCTCTCAACCAAAAACCCATGGCGAATGTGCCCATGACTAGGAGATTATAAAATGAGTTTTCCTCTTGTCGAGTTAAACACCAATAAAGGACGTATTGTTCTTGAATTAAACAGCGAAAAAGCACCAAAAACAGTGGCTAATTTCTTAGAATACGTCCGTGATGGTTTTTATGACGGCGTTATTTTCCACCGTGTGATAGACAGCTTCATGGTTCAAACAGGTGGTTTTGACGAAAACTTTAAAGAAAAAGCAACACGTGATTCTATTGAAAACGAAGCAGACAATGGCTTAAGCAATGACTTAGGTAGCATTGCAATGGCTCGTACACAAGCGCCTCACTCTGCATCTGCTCAATTCTTTATTAATGTAAAAGACAACGGCTTTTTAAACCACTCAGGTAAAACCACTCAAGGCTGGGGTTATGCAGTGTTTGGTAAAGTTACTGAAGGCTTAGACGTTGTTAACGACATTAAATCTGTACGTACAGGCAACCGTGGTTACCATGCAGATGTTCCTTTAGAAAACATTGTCATTGAATCAGCTAAAATTATTTCTGAATAATTACAGCAAGCGTTTTCGTGACAACATACCTATTTATTTCAGACTTACATTTGTCTGAACAGCACCCTCGACTCGTTCGGGGGTTCTTCGCTTTACTTAAACACTACCAACACAAACACACACAATTGTATATCTTAGGTGATTGGTTTAATGCGTGGATTGGTGATGATCAACACAATCTTTGGTTAGATCAAATCATTCATCAATTAAAATTATTTCAACAAGCAGGCAATCATATCTATTTTCAGGCAGGCAATCGTGATTTTGCACTTGGCCAGCAGTTTTTGAATCATTTTTCAGGAACACACTTACCAGACATCCATCTGCTTAACATTGCACATCAAACCTATCGTTTAGAGCATGGAGATGCCCTATGTACAGATGATATTTCATATCAACGCTTTAAAAAATTCATTCGGCATCCATTTGTACTTTCAAGCTTAAAAAAAACCCCTCTCTTTTTTCGACAAAAATTGGCCAATGGCTTCAGAAAAAAAAGTGCTCAAGCGCACCAACACAAAAAACCAACCATTATGGACGTCAACCTAAATGCCGTGAACAACGCAATAATAACCGCTCAATATCTTATACATGGCCACACCCATCGCCCTGCAGTACATCAACTCAATACCAAACAACGTATTGTTTTAGGCGATTGGCGAGAAGATACTGGCGAAGCATATATTCTTGAAATTTCCGCACAAGGTAAACATCATTACTTTAAATGGCACTTTTAATACACTTCACTCTTTTTTGATCATTAACCACTGTTTTATTCAGTACTTTAAACAACACCATCAAACCACAAGACATAAAAAAAGGCATGAGTGGAGTAATAACCCATGCCATAAAACCAATCATTTATACTTCTTATTTTACCATAATGACTGCTCTATTCACTTTTACGTTTTTTAGAAACTATAACCCCTGAGATCACCACAAGAATCGCCAAAATACCCGTAGAAGTAATTTCACTAGTATGCTTTGGATTGAACAACATAATTGTTAAAGCACCTACAATAAAGATAATAACAGCCCATGTTAAATATGGATACAACCACATTTTCATGCGTATTTCTGAACCATCCTTCATCAATTGCTTACGCATTCTTAATTGTGAAACCGCAATCACTAAATACACTAATAACGCAATAGCACCAGAACTATCTAACAAAAAGCCAAATACTTTGGCTGGTGCAGCATAGTTAGCAAAAGTACATAGGAAAGCGACTGCTGTAGAGAGCAATACAGCATATATAGGTGTTTGAGATTGATTGACTTTTTGTAGCATTTTTGGTGCATCGCCACGTTTTGATAGAGAGAAAATCATACGAGATGCTGTATAAAGTGCTGAATTTAAACAGCTTGTTACAGCAATCAATACAATCACATCTACAATCAATTTTGCATGTGGAACGTGAATGAGCTCTAACACAGCTTGGTATGAACCAATTTTAGCTAAAATAGGATCGTTCCAAGGTACAAGACAAATTACAATAAAAATTGACAATAAATAAAATAATGCAATACGCCAAATGACAGAATTGGTTGCTTTAATAATTTGTTTTTCTGGATTTTTTGACTCACTTGCAGCAATAGTTACAATTTCAGAGCCCATAAAAGAAAAGATGGTCGTTAATAGTGCACCTAATACCGCACTCCAACCATTGGGCATAAAGCCACCTTGACTGTATAAGTTACTTATCCCACCCACTGTTGGATTAGATGAGAAACCAAAAATGGCGCCTAAGCCCAGTATAATAAACGCAACAATCGCCACGACTTTAATCGTAGCAAACCAAAATTCAAATTCACCGTAGTTTTTAACACTAAATAAGTTAGTAACAGTTAATACAGCAGTTACCACAAACGCCAAAACCCAAATCGGAACCATTGGAATCCATGAGTTAAGAATTGCAGCTGCAATAAATGCTTCAAATGGAATAACCAGTACCCAAAACCACCAATACATCCAACCAATCGTAAATCCTGCCCATTTTCCAATGGCTTGATCTGCATATGTTGAAAAAGAGCCACTATCTGGTTTAGCAATTGCCATTTCAGATAACATTCTCATGACTAAGACAACCAATGTTCCTGCAGCTAAATATGATAAAAGTACTGCAGGGCCTGCTGAAGCAATTGCACGCCCTGAACCGATGAATAATCCTGCACCAATAACACCTGCAATAGACAGCATGGTGACATGCCGACTTTTAAGCCCTTGAGAAAGCTCTTTGGTTTCTTTAGCTTCTGTTGTCATAAGATCTCCATGTCTTTTAAAGTTGTTATTGCATTTTTACACCAATACAACAAAAGCATATATAATGCCAACTTCAAATAACTTACGAGATTTTCAACTACAAAAAATAAAAACAACCAACTATTGTTTTTTATTTATGCAAATATCCTTTATTTTGATCTAAAAATGGAAGGTTTCATATAATTATCCACTGCACCAATATTCACCTCAAAAATTTTAAATGCATGCTTTGTGAGCAAAATGGTGCAAAGCGCCTCAAATAAGTGCAGATCAAATGGCTTGATCGAACAATAATGGGACTTTTGCGGCAGTGGCAATACGGTTCATATAGCGTAGAGTTTGTGGTGCAAACTGTAAGCCCTCAACCACACTTAAAGAGCGCAACCAAGGAAATAAGATAAAGTCGGTTAAATCAATCTCTTTATGTTTCACAATCAGTTGATCTAATGCGGCCAGCTGCTTGTTCATTAGAGGAATATAAATATCACTTTGCTCAAATAAAGCATCTAACGAACCAAACACCTGTGTTTCACGCTCAATAAATGCTTGACGTGCTATGGATGTTGAAATCTCTGTAAAATCTACCCGTACAAAACGAGGTACGATTAATTTCATCACTAATTTCAAATGATTATCGACCCAAGTCTTTAATTCGGTGTTAATCACCTCTTGTGCATATTTAGGCTCACCCAATCCATCTAGATATTTGACGATCTCTAAACTTTCAGTCATATGTTGACCATCTTCACGCTGCAGTATAGGTACAACCTTTTTTCCGACCAATTGAATAGGTGTTTCTGCATCTCCTTCCATAATGACAGCATATTGCATTGGTAAATTTTTAAACCCTGCAATCATGCGTACTCTCAAGCAAAATGGGCAGTGCTCATAAATATATGCTTTCATTGCAATGAACTCTTTAAGGTGATCATTTATCTTACGCAATGTCTATGACACTGCAATATATATCTACAATTATTGAATAAATAATAATGCTAAACGCACCTGATCATACCCCATACGAGGTTGTGTTAACTCAACAATCGGGCGTAATTTCATTGAACCATCATCTGTGAAATGCTCTGTTTGGTTTGATTTTTGGAGTTTTTTATAAATTCTTCGAACCTGTTCAAGTACATCATCGCCCGGGCTTGCTGTACTAATATCTAAAGCATGTTCTTTATGCAGTTTCTCTAAATGCTTAATAATTGTAGATGGAGCCAAACCACGCTCTTGAGCAATGTCTTGAATATCATAACCATTTTCAAATAGATCTCGAGTGATTTCAAGGGTATTTACATTGAGTGAACTTTGCGCATGTTGTGCAATTTTGTTTTTATTTTTTTTAATTTCAACATCATTGAGCGTTCCTCCACAATGTCTAATAAATGCTTTATGTTGTTGCTCTAAATCAGCATCTTCAAAGTGTGCTTGAGCCTCTTCAGATAACTCCTGAAAGCGACGATCGGCTTTGATCGCTAAAGGATCTAATGTGAGTGCTTTCGTGTCAAAGCCAAGTAGCCTTAAACCATTGATCGATTTTAAACGAGATAAAGCCACATAACCTTGCCCATTTTCAAAAGTATGAGAAAGATTAATCTCAGCTGCATCTAAAGTCATCCCTTGGCTTTTATGAATCGTAATCGCCCACGCAAGTCGTAAAGGGATTTGCTGAAAACTTGAGATGACTTTCCCTTCTTCATTTTCAACAGACCATGTTTCTGGAGCAACCAATAACGTTGTGCCATCAGTCAGTTGTACTTCTGGTAAAAGCCCAAACTCATCGTCATTTTCAAAACCAATGACTTCACCTAAACTGCCATTAATGTAACCCATATCAAAATTATTTTTAACAAACATCACTTTGGCATGTTTTTTCAACACCAATGTTTCTGGTGCTCGTACTGAAGATTTTAAAGTTTCTAGTAGTTTGGCATTTCCTTCCAACGTGGCTTGAAACGTATGTGCATCTTGCGTCAATTGCTGTAAATGTTGTTCATTTAGGCTATCCACATCCATATTATGCGTATATAAACGTGTGTATGTTTCTCCAATTTCTTGTTGTTTCGTCGCTTTTAATGCTTGCTCATGGGTTGTTGTAATCGATGCTGAACGAATTGCATTTAAAATTTGGTTAAGGGTTTCATCATCTTGACGATGTTGTTCTTTAAGATAACAAATTCTAAATTTTGCCTCCACCCATGCATCAGACATAAAACAAAATTTATCTCGATTACGTTCACCTTGGCGACCAACAGGTGGAAGCTGAAAAAAATCACCTGCCAAAATGACTTGTATTCCTCCAAAAGGTTCATCATTTTCTTTAAAGTATTTTAAAACTTGATTCACCAAATTAAGTTGTTTGGCATGAAGCATAGAAATTTCATCAATCACCAAAACTTGAGCACTTTCTAAGTGTTCTTTGAGGTACTTACGCTCTTTCATGCGTTTAAGATCGTCTTGCGTTAAAATATCTTTAATACCAATACCACTCCATGTATGAATGGTCATACCATTCATATGCGTAGCAGCAATACCTGTTGATGCAGTAATAGCAACAGACACTCTTCTCTCTTTTAAATACTGTATATATTGGTTCAGTGTGTATGTTTTGCCTGCCCCTGCCGACCCTGTCAAAAATACATTTTCGCCTGCTTTTAATAGTTTCAATGCAGTTTCTTGCTTCATACGACCACTTCAAAAAAATAATTTAGATAGCCTACCGACTTTTGAGCAGAATGTTAAGCATTTCGCAGTCAAAAGCTATGCTAATATAGTTTAGCGCTTACGCCATTTCATACGAATAAAGGTATTGCTTATGCATCGTTCTCATCAAACCATTTATGCCATCAAGCATGTTGCTTTTGAAGACCTAGGGTCACTCGAAGACATTTTTTACGAGCATGGTTATCGGATACGTTACTTTGATGCAGGCGTAGATGCATTAGATACTGCCTTGAACCACGAAGGATTAACGGTGATTTTAGGTGGTCCAATTGGGGTAAACGACAGTCCAAGTTATCCTTTTTTACAACACGAATTGGCTCTTTTAAAACTACGTTTAATCCATAATAAACCCACCTTAGGTATTTGCTTAGGTGCTCAGCTCATGGCCAAGGCGTTAGGTGCTTCAGTGTACTCAGGTCAACACAAAGAAATTGGGTGGAGCCCACTTCAACTTCACGCCCCCAATAATCTTTTGTCTCCTTTAGCCAATACACCTGTATTACATTGGCATGGCGATACCTTTGATTTACCTGTAAGAGCACAGTTACTG
The DNA here is from genome assembly GCF_015627105.1 of Acinetobacter baretiae. Taxonomy (GTDB): domain Bacteria; phylum Pseudomonadota; class Gammaproteobacteria; order Pseudomonadales; family Moraxellaceae; genus Acinetobacter; species Acinetobacter baretiae. The sequence goes on from NZ_VTDM01000004.1 coordinate 88,524, forward strand.
GCAAGTTCTGAGCTATACCCTCATCAAGCTTTTCAAGTGGGGCAAAGCCTTGCATTACAGTTTCATCTAGAAATAGATACAGACTATATTGAACAGTGGTTAATTGGTCATCATCATGAACTTCAACATCATCATATTGATATTCAACGTATACGAGAAGACAGTGAAAAATATGGACAGATGTTAAAAATTGCTGCAAAAAAAGTGATTACACAATATTTACAACAAATACATTATCGCTAATTTATAGGTGTAAGGTCAAACTAACACCGTGCACATGTTGTTGAATCATAATGTTTTCTTGATGTAATTCAATGGTAATCTGTAATACAGCAATATAGTATGTATTTTTTTCTTGAGTATATGACCAGTCACTACTGACTTTTTTCGTATTGGTTTGAATAGAATAACGTAGACCACTTTCTAAACTTTCTAAGTTCAAGCGTTTATGTCTTCTCGATAAAAAAATACATAACCCAAATAGCTCCATTTCTGTTGTTGCGTGATATACAAGCTCATGTGATCTGGCATCAATCACATCACATAAGCTTTTTTGTCTTGAATTGAACTCTGCTTTTTTTGTGAGTAGCTGTGTTTCTTCTAAACACACCGACTGCACTTGCATGTCAGAAGGCATTGATTGTGCTAACAACTTAGCTTGCGCTATTTCTTGTTGTTTTAATTGCTCTTCTGCTTGACGTTGTTCGTCCTCCAAAGCCTGTATACGTTGTTGCTCTAATAATTTGGCTTGCGCTATTTCTTGTTGTTTTAATCGCTCTTCTGCTTGGCGCTGTTCGTCCTCTAAAGCCTGTATGCGTTGTTGCTCTAACAACTTAGCTTGCGCTATTTCTTGTTGTTTTAATCGCTCTTCTGCTTGACGCTGTTCGTCCTCTAAAGCCTGTATACGTTGTTGCTCTAACAACTTAGCTTGCGCTATTTCTTGTTGTTTTAATCGCTCTTCTGCTTGACGTTGTTCATCCTCTAAAGCCTGTATACGTTGTTGCTCTAATAATTTGGCTTGTTCTACCTGCTGTTTGGCTTTTTTCACCTGTTGAATATCACACAACTCTTGTTGTGTTAATTCAAGAATATTTTTAAGTAACTCTTCTTCATTTTTTATTGGTTTTAATTCAACGGGAGTTTGCAGATCAACTTTCAATCGTTTTTTATATTTTAGCTCTAACTTTCTTATTTCATTGCATATTTCAGACGTTTCAATGGATGTCATTTTTAAACGTTCAATCACTACGGCTATGCGCTCTAAACACCACTTATGTAGGGTGTCTTTAATGTCTCTTGATAGAATTTGAGTATATACACCGAATGCATCTGCTAAAGACGGACTTTTTTCAAGTAATCCTGTCAGTGCACGAACTGCAGGAAAATGATAATTCCAAACAGTACTTCCCGAATATTCACTAGAAAACACTCCTCTCAACGCATCAAATACTTTAACAATCTGTGGTTGTGCTTGATACTCCGCAAACTCTTCTGCTGTTATACAAGTTTTCAAATCGTTATTTAGGCTCAAAGCATATAAAATATCGACCAGTTCATTATTTAAAGCAGAATTTTGTTTTTTCTTGACAGTACGATTTTGTTTTGATCGTGAATGAGAAAAACACTGCGTACCAAAACCAATATGTAGCTTACTGGTCATATCTTGCACAGTGTATTGTGTAGGCATGTAATGTTCAATTCTTTCAATGACCACATCCCAATCACTATTTAAACACGCATACAAGGTTTTAAAACGCTGTATACGTGAGTAAGAAAATGTATCATTGTTATTTTTGCAAAACTCATACAATCGATCTAGCAATACAGGATGATTGATATGGATTAATAATTGATTCAGTACACTTTTTAGCTCATCGTGTTCATCTAAATAAATACAAATTTTATCCCAATAACTCTGCTGTAATTCATTTAAAGTATTTTCAACCAATAATGTCATTAATTTATCCGTTCTTTTTAATTTAATATATGCCAAAACTTGTATTTCAATGTCATGGATCGTATTTAACTCAATGTTCTGATAAACCTGAGGGAACTGAGTTATTTCTTGCTGTAAATACGCCTGCTCCCAATACACTTTTGCCAATGCATATTGATGAGCATTGTAAGCACACACTGCTTTTAAATAAAATGTGTCTTGAATGTGTTCTATGTGTAATAGGACTTTTGACCACCATACAAACGTAGTCTGTGTATTCAAAATACGAATGTGGGCAAACAACTGAGGTAACAAAACTTGCCAATAGACTGCCCATTTTGTCATATTCTGTGCCAAGTATTGCTCTAAAATATGACTTAACGTATCTACTTGTAACGATTTTTCTTGTGCATAAAAACAATGTTCTATGGCAGCCAAATGGTACTTATAATCATGAGGTATATACGATCGTACATTCCACAAAATATGTGGCATTTGCTCAAGCCATAATTTTTCAACCATATATGCACGTTGCTGATCATGCTGTGCCAATTGAAAATAATCGACATATCGTTCTTGTAAAAAATAACTATGGCTGTACAACTGCCATGCCATAGTATATTGATGTTGATTTTCATATGCTCGAGCATAGTCCAAACAACCCAATGCATCTGACCAGTTTATTTTTGATAGATCAATGCTTAAATCTTGTAGGACTGCCTGCTTTGTTGTTTCTAAATGCACATTTAATTGCGTAAAATGTTGTTGCCACAGGCAAAAATCATCAATATCAGAAACAATAAAAACACGTAGCATACTTAAATCACTGAGCTGTTTTATTTGCTCTAAATCTATCTGCGATGGACTAAAATCGAGTAAAACTAAATCAGCGACTTTATTTGGCAAATTATCTAAATAATATAAATTTAGTCCAATCTGCTCTACTGCAACCATATTAAAAAATTGGCTTAAACAGCCATTTTTCAGACGTTTCAAACCATCTTTCATACAGCTATTCATCAGCCACGTCATACTTGGTTGCGTTAATAAACGCTCTTGCTCAGAAAGTTCATCTACAAAATAAAAATGAATATGCTCAATATGTGTCTCTTCATCTACAATATGCTCAACCCTAGGAATCAATTGGTAATGTAAATAAAGCTGCTGAGATAGTCTTTGCGTCCAATCAAAGAAACTGTATTGTTGATTACCGAAAAATACAACAGGCAGTTGAGTGACTTGCTCACACACTTCAGCCGTTAAACCTGCACAACTTTGCATTAAAAATTGTAAACATAATGGACTATATTGATGTGCCTGATCCACAAAAAGGCCATGACAGGGCGGTAATCGTAACTTACATGCCATCGCTTGTACCGTTAGATCTTGATCATCCCAATAACCTTGACTTTGACAAAGGGGGAAATACCAAGCCTGCCACACCTTTTCAACAATAATCTGTAGTACATCTGCACTGATCTTTTGGTCAGCATAGTCAAAAATATCAGCATCTGAATCGATTCTCCCTTTAATTAAATGCTGAATCACAAACCAACTTAATTGGGCAGACACTGTGACCTTTGTTGACATAAGATGTTTTTGCCACAGCCAAATAAAACGAAACTCTGTCACATATAGCGTTAAGCAAAAACTTTTTCTTATTTTTGGATCTAACACAGGCTGTATCAAATCGACCAAATCCACACAGTTTTGGTCTATATAATGTTTCACATCTACAGAGATTGGATATATACCATAGATTTCTGCAAGCACTGTAAAATAGATATTCAGTTGCTCTTGAAAAAAAACTTTTTCATTTTTTTTGACCAAAAACAATGGGTTCATTTGTTCTAAATGACTAGATGTTGCCAGCGTATTGGCAAATAACAATGCCAATATACTGCTTTTCCCTGTATTGCTCGTTGCATCTATACATAAAGGATTTGCTTGTACCGTATCAAAGAAATACTCTGTGATCTTTCTTTGGATGCGATTTAAATAAAGTGGGAGTTTTAGACGTTGGCATAACATCCATATTTCTTGATCAAGTAAAGCATCTACTGGATAATCTCGCGATAAATATTCATCACAAGAAAAAGGCATATCTATCGTGAGTGGTTGATGTAAGACATGTGTGTGCTGATATGAGTCAGTCGATAACGTATTCAATAGGGTAAAATATATTTGTTGTTTCTTATATTCATTAAGATAAGGAATTGTGGCATATCCCCATTGTCTAGGTTCAGTAAAATATTGCATTTCAACAGTTTCACGATTTAAACCTAAAAAATCAAAGCCACATTGTTGAATGAATAACCGTACTTCGGTGCATGACTGCTGATTTACTGTGATTGGTTGTTGCCCTAAAGTGACAATAAACTCTTCGAGCTCATTTTTAATCCCACATTGGCTATAAATCACATCACCATAGCTTTTTGCGTTAATAAATAAATTTTCGTACTCTTTACCGCCTCGAGTGTACACTTTTAAAAACACATATACTTTATAATGACCTAACTGCTCATCTGAATACTCATTTAAACGAACCAACAAGCGATAACGATGAGCAATATTTTTTCTTACATAATAGGGATACTCAAAAACTTCAAAGTGTGAAAAATAATGATGATGCTCAATCATATTTTTAATTTTATTTATAGATTGTTCTAAATCATATAATTCAACATCTTTTAAGCAGTCCTTACAGATATACACATAGTTTTTCATCCAAAGACCTGCACCTAAAGTCATTTATTAAGTGGTTTGTGATGAAAAACAACTTAACCATTAAAACTTTATCATTATAAAAATAACAATTTACTTTTAGAGCAATCAAAAGTAAAGACTTCATCATGCTTTAACATGATGAGTACACTCGATTTTCTACCAAACAGTTGACCATTTGGTTAGTCTGACCTTTTCAAAACATGCTATATCTATCAGCCTAGAGATCAGTTTTATATTCAAACAACTTAATATACAAAGAGTTAACTTTTCGTAAAAACCAAATAGCATTTGACTTCATAAGTACAGTACTTAAAATAGCGTTTTTACAATGTGATGTGATGTTGAAAATGATCAGTAACAATCCACTTGACCCTCAAATTGTCGAACTTGATGATTTGCACGAACATCGTGAAATTGTGACCTTTATGCGCCGTTCTGCACCACTAAACACTTCACAACGTACTGCTCTTGAACAACACCAACATTTGATTTTATCTTACCCTGTTGGCGATTTACGCCAACACTTTGAACACCCAGAAAGACCATTGACCGTAGAAATTGGTTTTGGTATGGGAAGATCTTTCGTACAAATGGCTATGGCTAACCCAGACCGAAACTTTGTGGGCATAGAAGTACATGTGCCTGGCATTGCACAATGTGTTTATGAAGCAGGTATTGCAGGGTTAAATAATCTAAAAGTACTTGATGCAGATGCAATACACGTCCTTAAAGATATGCCTGACCAAAGTATTCAGTGTATACAGCTTTATTTTCCAGATCCTTGGCAGAAAAAACGCCATTTCAAACGCAGATTTGTTGCACATGAGCGTATGGCATTGGTTGAATCCAAATTAGAAATGGGTGGCACTTTTCATGCAGCAACAGACTGGGAACCATATGCACAGTGGATGCTTGACGTGCTAGACAATCGCCCCAACTTGGAAAATCTTGCAGGACATGGCAATAGCTACCCTCGTCCTGATTGGAGACCACTGACTAAGTTTGAACGGCGTGGAATAGAAGCAGGTCATATAATTAATGACTTTATCTTTAAAAAAATTCATTAAATGAAGTAACTAATCTGAATATGAGGCATTTTATGAGTGCCTCTTTTGAATTTGCTCACTCAATAACCGATACATTTCTAGATGATTTGGCATATATTTTTTTAACAAGGCCTGATGTTGTTTTAAAATGACCTCATCATGCCTCATGGCAGGGCCTGTTTGCGCCATTGAAGGCGAAATTGACGTGGCTTTATTGGTCGTTGCCATCATAAGTGGAAAAAGAAGCTCAAAGTCCACACCTTGTTCTTGTACAATTTGATGTGCAACATCATAACAATAATTAGAAAAATTACAGGCAAAAACTGCTGCTAAATGTAAACTTAAACGCTGTGCCGAGCTGTATTCATATACTTTTGTAGACAGTTGCTGTGCAAGCAGACGTACAATTTCAAGCTGTTGTGGCGTATTCGCTTCAATTAATACAGGCACATTCAACCAATCTACGTCATGCTCTACACTAAATGTTTGTAATGGATAAAATACACCTGCATAAGCCAAATGATCGCTAATCACTGTTACATGTGTACTACCTGACGTATGAAGAACTAAGCATGTTGGTTTAATATTCACCAATTGCTGTACCACCTCTCCAATCGACTGATCTGAAACAGCAATAATCACTACATCTATATTTAAATCCATATTGTCGATATGATTTAAAGCACGTGCATTTAATCGAGCAGCCAAACCTTCAGCATGTGTGATTTTTCGACTACAAACATCAACAAAAACATGTCCATGTGCTTTTAAAGCCAATGTTAAATGCGTTGCAACTCGACCTGAACCAATAATACTAATGCGCATCGACTATACTCCTATAAATAAAGCGCCAAAAGGCGCTTTATTTTAGTCACATGAATATCATGCTTCTGGGCTATTTTCTTCGATTAATGGCTTTAATTCGCCATTTTGAAACATTTCAAGAATAATATCACTACCACCAATTAACTCACCTTTTACCCACAATTGAGGGAAAGTTGGCCAATTTGCAATTTTAGGCAATGTCGCACGAATATCAGGGTTATCCAAAATATTTACATACGCAAATGGACGACCAATTTGACTGAGCGCTTCTACCGCACGGGCAGAAAAACCACACTGTGGAAATTGTGGTGTGCCTTTCATATACAATAACACTGCATGCTTCGCAATTTGCTCATGAATCAATGCTTCAGTGTCACGTGCTTGTTCAGTCATTTTAGTTCCTTAATCATTTACACTTCTGCGCTATCATAGCGTATAGATCTTCTTTTGTGTAAGGCTTTTCAGTAAATACCTCTGTACATCTTCTTGATCAAAACACACTACTGATCAAAAATAATCCAAAATATTAATTTACAGGAATGACCAGTGCAGGATCAATCGCTTTGCCATCTGCCCTTACTTGAAATTCTAACATAACACGATTTGTACCAGACGACCCCATTTGAGCAATTTTTTGACCTGCTTTTACTCTAGCTCCACTTTGCACCAACATCATACTATTATGTGCATAAGCACTGATATAACCATTACTATGTTTAATTAAAATAAGATTACCAAACTCTTTTAGACCATCATCTGCATAAACAACTTGCCCATCGGCTGCAGCCACAACAGGATCTCCAACCTGACCTGCATAACGAATGCCTTTTATATTACGATTTAAGTCATATCTTGCAATAATTTCATTTGAAGATGGCTTCACCCAGCGTAAAGCATTACTCGCTGAAGGTGTTGCAACAGAAGGGACTGCTTTTTGTACAGGTGGTGGTGTTACTTTAACAGGTTGTGCAGGTGGTAATGGAATACTCTGCGTTTGAATAGGCGGAATGCTTTGTGTACGTACAGGTGCCATATTTTGTGGCACATTCGGCGTGCTTGTTGTATTCGCAGTTTCAGCCAAACCTGTTAACTTCAAAGATTGATGAACATAAATGGTATAAGGCGCAGGAATATTATTCATTTGCGCAACAGCAATATAATTTAAACCGTAACGATTTGCGATACCACTTAATGTATCACCTGGTTTTACCACATATGATGTTGGCGCGGCTTGTGTAATGCGTGTTGGATGATTAATTTCAGGTTTAGATGCACAACCTGTTAACAAAAGACTTGCAATTGGTAAGCCTAACAACACAACACGAGATAACAATCGTGTATAAGGTTTGGTCTGTTTTTTTATTAAAATTGACATTACTGTTCCTCATTTTTTTCAAACAATGGGTTTGATTGCCTTAGACTAACAAAAAAGCAATCACAGGTTGTGAAATAAATACCTATTTTCACAAAGCAATAACATCAATACATTCAAGTCTCTCATTTAATTATTCAACATGCTGTTTCAATTGCGCAATCACATTGTAGTTTGTGGCATCCATTTGTATCGGAGTCACACTAACAAAACCTTGATGAATGGCTTGAAAATCAGAGATTTGATTTACTTCATCATCAATTGTTTTTAACACTGCCTCACCTGCAAGTCCAATCCAGTACACATGGTGACCTCTTGGATCGACATGATGACTTATAGGCTTGGCTTGCTTACGTTGCCCTTGATAAGTCACTTGTGTTCCACGAATTTGCTCACGTGGCAAATAAGGAATGTTAATATTTAAGATATGTCGTTCTGGTAAGGATGGCAGTCCTTTGCAAATAAAGTCATGAACCCACTGTGCAGCCACCGCAAAAGCATCTTTTTGATGATAATCGCTACGTTGTTGCCCAACTAAAGACACAGCAATTGCAGGTTGTTTCATCAAACGCCCCTCAAAAGCAGCACCCACCGTGCCTGAATACAACACATCATCTCCTAAGTTAGAGCCACTATTAATCCCGCTAACCACTAAATCAAATTCAAGATCAAACAAACCGTTCATCGATAAATACACACAATCTGCAGGAGTTCCATTGACTGCCCATACATCTGGCATAATTTCTACAGGTCGTAATGGTCGATCTAAACTAAGCGCACTTGAAAAACCACTTTTTTCTGAATCAGGTGCCACAATAATCACACGCCCTAAGGGCTTTAGCGCTTTAGCCAATGCTTGAATACCCGGTGCTAACACACCATCGTCATTTGAAATTAGAATATTCACAATTCACCATAAAAAATTAAAGTTGAGAAAAAATAATGCCTTAAATAACACCATTGGCATTGAGTTAAAGTACTTTATATACACAAAAATGTGTAAAAGATTCTAAATATAAAATTTAAACAACACTTTATACAGGTTTTATACAGTTTATTGCTTTCATTCTAGTGAAAGTTGTTTAATATCGTAAACAGCTTTTAAAATATGATGCCCATACAGTACTGCTTATGATAAAAAATCCATTAAACCATGCCTTAACCGCTTGCCTAATGAGCAGCATTTTATTGGCTTTGCCTGTAAGTTCGTTGTATGCCAAAGCCACAGAAACAGAAGACAAAAATATTGATGTCACACCACAACAAACAGGTGTCACAGATGAAGAACTCGCAGCCATTTATGTCTTGTCTGAACTGTGTAGCGATTATGGCTTTAAAAAAGATCCAAATTACCGCAGTGGCTATGCAGAACTGCTAAAAGAAAATATGCCGGGCATTCAAAACCCAATGAACGCACTACAAATGCGCACCAAACAAAAAGATTTCAAACCCTTTTTAGAACAAGCGAGACAAGATGCAAACAAAGCTGGCGAAGCCGAAAATAAAGAAATTTGCAAAGAAATATCATCTTTAGCAAAAAGCCCTTAAATTATCCTGTAGACAACGTAAATAAGCACATAACACATATAGAAGTTAGCTAGACTTTGTCCTACAATGCCCACTTTATTACACGACTCTAACCATTGGAATGATCCTCAATGAGCAGAACAAGCACCTTTGCTGCGCTCCTACTTTTACCATCACTGTCGTATGCAGCAACTGTCCTATCTTCACCGCCTGAATTAGATAATAAATCATATGTCCTTATGGACTATCAGACAGGACAAATCCTTGCTGCAAAAAACGAGAATGAAAAACTCGCTCCTGCATCAATGACAAAAATGATGACCAGCTACATCGTTGAACAAAAACTTCTGAAAGGACAACTCACAGAAACTGAAAATGTGAGAGTAAATGAAGATGCTTGGTGTCGTGGTAATCGTTCAGAATCATGCATGTTTGTACCTCTAAATGGTACAGCAACCGTTATGCAAATGTTACGAGGAATTATTGTACAATCGGGCAATGATTCTGCAAAAGCCATGGCAGAACATTTAGCAGGCAATGAAGGTACTTTTGCCCACATGATGAACCAAGAGGCTAAAAGAATTGGTATGCAAAATACCAACTTCATGAACTCTACAGGTTTACCTGCCGATGGCCACTATTCAACGGCCAAAGATATGGCCATACTTGCGCAACATATTATTCACGACAGTGCTAAATACTATCCGATTTACTCAGAAAAAGAATTCACCTTCAACAACATCAAACAAGGTAACCGTAATCCACTACTCTACACAGATCCAACGGTAGATGGGTTAAAAACGGGTCATACCAATGAAGCAGGTTATTGCTTAACCACATCAAGCAAACGTGGGCCAATGCGTTTAATTACCGTCATTTTTGGTGCGCCAAGTATTAATGCACGTGCGGTACAAACGCGCGAGCTACTCGCTTGGGGTTATGCTAACTATGAAACGGTTCGAGTTAAACCTGCAGGCCAAACATTAAAGAATGTAAAAGTTTGGTTTGGTACAGAAAATGAAGTCCCTGTGGGTTTAGCAGATGATTTTAGTGTGACTATGCCAAAAGGACAAGCAGGCGATATTAAAACCGATCTACAAATTTCACAGTCTATTAATGCGCCTCTACAAAGTGGTCAAGTGATTGGTAAACTGGTTGCCTCTCTCAATGGTAAAGTGATTTCAGAAAAACCTGTTGTTGCACTCAAAGCTGTCGAAGAAGCAGGTTTCTTTTCTCGAATGATTGATCATATCAAACAATTTTTTAGTAATTTATTCTAATTTGCGAGCAAGCATAGCATCATGTGTCTAAATTGCGTAAAATACGCGTTTTTAGCACATGGTGTATTTAGGCATGGCAAACCATTGGTCTACACATGTGACTGTTGCGACAGTCATTGAACAAGATGGACAATACCTTTTTGTGGAAGAACACAGTAAAGGTGTTGTGCATACTGTGTACAACCAGCCTGCAGGCCATTTAGAATATAATGAAACACTTATCGAAGCTGCACAACGAGAAACGCTTGAAGAAACAGGCTACACTGTAGAGATTGACCATTTGATTGGTATTTATACCTACACTCCCCCTATGGCACCAGACCGTAGCTATTTTAGATTCTGTTTTGCAGCTCATATTACACATCCGATTGCAAATACAACGCTCGACCCAGATATTATTCGTACGACTTGGCTCACAAAAGAACAATTAGAACATACCGCTCAAGCTCGTAGCCCTTTGGTGCTTCAAGCAATTCAAGATTATGAACAAGGACAAAAATATCCTTTGTCTATGATTTATGAACACCCTTTTCACTCTCAACCTACTTTAACTTTGGATACCTAGTCCTATGCAACAACGTGTCATCGTCGGTATGTCTGGTGGTGTAGATTCTTCAGTTTCTGCGGCTTTATTACTTCAACAAGGCTATCATGTTGAAGGACTATTTATGAAAAATTGGGAAGAAGATGATGGCACTGAATACTGTACTGCCTTAGAAGATCTTGCAGATGCACAGGCAGTGGCAGATAAACTTGGCATTACCCTACATACAGCCAATTTTGCGATGGAATATTGGGACCGTGTATTTGAACACTTTCTTGCCGAATATGCTGCAGGGCGTACACCAAACCCAGATATTTTATGTAATAAAGAAATTAAATTTAAGGCATTTTTAGATCATGCGATGACCTTAGGGGCAGATTTTATTGCAACAGGCCATTACACACGCCGTGGTGCAACACAAATCAATACTCAAGGTCAACATTATGCGCCACTGCTTCGAGGCATAGATCAAAACAAAGATCAAAGTTATTTTTTACATGCTGTCAACGGTCAAGAAATTAATAAAACACTTTTTCCTGTAGGTAATATTGAGAAACCTGAAGTACGTCGCATTGCAGAAAAATTAGGCCTTGCAACAGCAAAAAAGAAAGATTCAACAGGAATCTGCTTTATTGGTGAAAGACGCTTTCATGATTTCTTAAAACAATATCTCCCAGCACAACCCGGAAAAATTGTACTTGAAGATGGAAAAGAAGTCGGTGAACACCATGGCCTGATGTATTATACCCTCGGACAACGTGGTGGTATTGGCTTAGGTGGCATTAAAGATAGTCAAGAAGGCGCTTGGTTTGTACTTTATAAAGATTTAAAACACAACCGATTAGTGGTAGGTCAAGGTCATGAAAACCCGCTTATGCAAAGTACAATCCTTTGGACAACAGCAATAGATTGGGTTTCAGGTGAACATACCATTCCTACAACAGGGTTTCGTTGTACCGCAAAAACACGTTATCGCCAACCTGATCAATCATGCACCTTATTTGTAGATGAACAATACGGTATACGTGTTGAATTTGATGTTTCTCAACGTGCTGTTACCCCCGGTCAAAGCGTTGTATTTTATGCTGGTGAGGTGTGTTTAGGTGGTGGTGTTATCCATCATAGTAATGCACCAACCCCTGACTTTATTTACTGATAAAAGGATAAGAAAGGCATGGTTGATCAGCCCTTTCAACAACCTAGCATACTTACAGATGCTCAAAATCGAACCCTTGCTCTTGCAGGGGTTTTCCAAGCCGCCCAACTGACGCACTTAACTGCTCTTGCAGGTACACAGCGCAGTGGCGATAGTTGTTCATTTTATTTCGAACAACTGATCAAGGCCAGCTTAAACATACGCCCAACCTCTCAAAAACAATCAAAGCTTAATCCGCTTGATTTATTTGATCATTTCAACTCTCTTACGCTTGGTTTGCAAAACCTTGAAGATAGTGTGAATCAGCCTTTTTCACCGCACCCTAAAACACGCACACCTAAATTACCCCAAGCAAAACTGGCAACAACTTATGCAATCTCGCTATTACAGCTAGAAAAAAAAGTATATAGCAACCCTTTATTTGTTGAGAAAATCACCCAAACACAACAAAAAATACTCCAACAATTATCTTTTTTTGATCAAAACTATTTACACCCAAGCATTATTGCCAATCTTGCACAAACCTACTTAGATACTGCTGCGCAAATAGAGCCTCGTATTTTAGTCAGAGGTAATCCTGAAGCCTTTAAAGATGCCCAACATACTAATCGTATACGTGCCATGTTATTTACTGGCCTACAACTTGCTCATCTATGGCGACAAATGGGTGGAAGATCTCGGCACTTAATTTTTAGTAAACGTAAAATCAAACAAAACATTCATGCCATTGCTCGTATGCAGTTTCAGCTTGCAGAAAAGTAACAATTTTAGGTGTCATAAGACACTGTCTTTAAAGGAAAATGTATGAACGCTTTAACAGCACTTTCACCATTAGATGGTCGTTACGCGAGCAAATGTGATGCTTTGCGCCCTTTTTTATCTGAGTATGGGTTAATTCATGCTCGTGTGACTGTAGAAATTCGCTGGTTACAATCTTTAGCAAAGCATGAACAGATTCAAGAAGTTCGTCCATTTAGCGAACATACAAATACAGCACTTGATGACATTGTGACTCAATTTAGCGAAGCTGATGCCTTACGCATTAAGGAAATAGAACGCACAACCAACCATGATGTTAAAGCTGTAGAGTATTTTCTTAAAGAAAAAATTGCACATCTTGATGAACTCAAAGATGCAGGTGAATTTATTCATTTTGCATGTACTTCTGAAGATATTAACAACCTATCCCATGCTCTTATGTTAAAATCTGGTCGTGAAGTTTTACTTCAGTCTATGCACCAAATTTCAACAGCAATAGCAACTTTGGCAAAAACACATGCCGAACAACCAATGCTCTCTCGCACACATGGTCAAACTGCTAGCCCAACTACACTAGGGAAAGAAATGGCCAACGTGGCTTATCGTCTTGCCCGCCAAATTAAACAATTTGAGCGTGTTGAATTGCTAGGAAAAATTAATGGTGCTGTAGGTAACTATAATGCACACCTATCTGCATATCCAGATCTTGATTGGGCATTACATGCTCAAAACTTTGTTGAATCATTAGGCTTAAACTTTAATCCTTACACCACACAAATTGAACCACACGACTATATGGCAGAGTTGTTTGATGCTTTACGCCGTTTCAATACCATTTTAATCGATTTTAATCGTGATGTATGGGGTTATATTTCTTTAGGTTACTTTAAGCAAAAATTAAAAGATGGTGAAGTTGGTTCATCAACTATGCCTCACAAAGTAAATCCTATTGATTTTGAAAACTCAGAAGGTAATCTAGGAATTGCCAATGCTGTACTTGCCCATTTAGGTGAAAAACTTCCTATTTCTCGTTGGCAGCGTGACTTAACTGACTCTACTGTACTACGTAACATGGGTGTTGGTTTTGCACAAAGTTTAATCGCTTTTGATGCCTGCTTAAAAGGCGTGGGTAAACTCGAACTCAATGCACAACGCTTACTTGCTGATTTAGACCAGTCACAAGAAGTATTAGCAGAACCGATTCAAACTGTTATGCGCCGTTATAACATTGAAAAGCCATATGAAAAGCTTAAAGCACTCACACGCGGTCAAGCCATGACACGTGAAATGATGGTTAATTTTGTCAATAGTGATGAACTGGCACATGTACCTGAAGCGGAGCGTGCTCGCCTTGTAGAACTCACGCCTGCAACTTATATTGGTAATGCAACAGCACAAGCCAACGCAATTGATCATCACATTCAATCGCTGTAAGCCAATTTTTTCAAAAAGGGGAAGTATTTATTACTTCCCCTTTTTTATTAAAACAGATCATGAAAGTTTATATACACAAAATTTCACCGTATAAAAACTAAGTATATCCTCTATAGTCAAACAATCTAATTACTCATACAGAAATGAAAAAACATCTGAAAGAGTCGATCAATACAATCCTCTTGCCATTCTTTTCTCTTTTTCTTAATCCATGCCCAAGTCTTTTCAATAGAATTCAAATCAGGACTATAAGCAGGCAACCATAAAATCTGATGCCCATAGTGTTCCAATAACTCCTGTATATCCGATCGCTTATGAAAGGCCACATTATCCATCACGATGACACTATTTTGGGGTAGTTCGGGAATAAGAAAA
>NZ_VTDM01000005.1 GCF_015627105.1 Acinetobacter baretiae
TTTAAAAGGTTTCCGTGGACGGGTTCTTTTAACCTCAATTCGTTTTTTCCAACTCAAAATTGTATTTTTATCAATTTCAAATTGTGCAGAGACCGCTCGTATGGAATATCCTTCCTCAAGCTTCGCTATCACTTTTCGTCTAAAATGTTCTGAATAACTCATTTTTATATTGTCTTATATTTTTGATTGTTTGACTATATAGAAACTTACCTTCTTGAATCAGTAATTAATCAAATGAATAAAATTCACTCCTAATTATTTTAATGGTGTCATGCTGACATAAAAATACGTTATTGCTTACACATATTCAATACACGCACTCATGCTATGCCTTACCTTTTAAGTACAATAATAATGTCAAATATAGAAATATTTGCAACATAAATAAAATAGACAACCGAATCAAAGGACGATTCAATGAAAGCTAGACATCAACTATATATAGGTATTATTGCTATGGCGATTGGAACCCTTAGTCATGCTGCAACACTCACTAGCCAACCTTATGGCACAACCCAAAACGGTCAAAAAATAACTAAATACACGATGACCAACAACAAAGGCGTTTCAGTATCATTTATTGATTTTGGTGCTGTTATTACACAAATGATTACACCTGATGCACAAGGCAATAAAGAAAATATTGTACTCGGCTTTGATAATTTACATGGATACGAAGTAACAGACACCCAAGAAGGTATTCACTTTGGATCACTGATTGGTAGATATGCTAACCGTATTGGTCAAGGTCAATTTAATTTAGATGGTAAAACTTATCAACTTGAAAAAAACAATGCACCAAACACCCTACATGGTGGGTCACTTGGCTATGACAAACGCGTATGGGGAGTAAAACCTCTTGTTACTCAAGGAGATACTGTAAAAGCTGCATTAACATTAACAAGCCCAAATGGTGATCAGGGTTTTCCTGGAAAACTCGATATTGAAGTCATTTATAGCTTATCTGACCAAAACGAATTTAAAATTGAGTACAAAGCCAATACCGATCAACCGACAGTTATCAACTTAACCAATCATAGTTACTTTAACTTAGCAGGTGTAAAGAATACGCCTTATGGTATTTTAAATCACGCTGTACAAATACATGCAGATCGTATTTTAGAAGTCGATAAGAACTCACTGCCTACAGGCCAATATATTACTGTTAAAGACACACCATTTGACTTCACTGCATTAAAAACTGTTGCAAAAGATATTCGTAAAAACAATCAGCAATTGGCATATGGTTATGGATATGATCAAACTTGGGTGTTAAATAAAAGTGCATCCCACCTCCCTCAATTGGCGGCCAAAGTGCTAGACCCTCAGTCTAAACGTACTTTAGAAGTTTTGACAACAGAACCAAGTATACAATTTTACACAGCCAATCACTTACATGGTAATGTCATGGGTCGAGATGGGGTTTTATACCGACAAGCTGATGCATTAGCTTTAGAAACACAACATTTCCCAGATAGCCCAAATAAAAATAGTTTTCCATCTACCCGTCTGAATCCAGATCAAACATATCACAGTACAACCGTGTATAAATTTGGTATTGAGAAATAATATATCAAAAGCCTTTGTATGGAATTACCCTACAAAGGCTTTTTTCACACATCATTGTTCTACTTGTAAAACATTACATTCCAAATTCGTTATTTAAATATAAATTTAAAACAATAAAATAATAAATATATTCTGCAAAACAAGGCAAAACAATGAACACTTATTTACATCATCATCAAAATCGTGGGCATGTACATACGGACTGGCTCAACACTTATCACAGTTTCTCATTCGGCCAATGGCATGACAGACGCTTCATGGGAATTGGTGCTTTACGAGTCATTAATGATGATACCATCGCTGCACACCGTGGTTTTGGTACACACCCCCACGACAATATGGAAATTCTAACCTACGTTGTATCAGGTGCAATTACCCACAAAGACAGTATGGGTAACCATGGTCAAATTCATGCTGGTGAATGGCAACTTATGAGTGCAGGAACAGGGGTTGAACATAGTGAAGTAAATCAAAACGACACGCCCGTACACCTATTTCAGATTTGGATTCACCCCAATATTAGAAATGCAAAACCGAACTATCAGCAAGTCTCACTTGACCCTAAAACACAACCTAACCAATGGCATGTTATAGCAGGCCCTGAAGACAATGCATTAATGCATATTCGTCAGTCCGCTGAAGTAAAAACAGCATTTTTAGATCAAGATCAAACTCTTGAGCTTGAAAGACAGCATGATGTCAATTATGTACATGTTATTTCAGGGCAAATTAAAATTGGGCAACAGATCCTAAACCCTGGAGATGCACTGGCATTTACCACAGAAAATCAAATGACAGCGATGTCTAAAGATAGTCATGTACTATGGTTTGATTTGCCTCAATAAAAAAAGGCCACCTCAATAAAAGGTGGCCTTTTTAAAACTACATATTTGGCGGAAGCGGTGAGATTCGAACTCACGGAGGGGGTAAACCCTCGTCGGTTTTCAAGACCGGTGCATTAAACCGCTCTGCCACGCTTCCAATGTGCGCAATCATATAAACAAAATGACGATATTGCAAATGTTTTATGTCTTGGCATCACCTAAAAGGACAAAAAAACAGCAAAAAGATGTCATCATATCTAGCAAATGATCAAAAGAATCACTGCAACATCCTCCTAATCAAGTTTAAAACGTATATTTAATAAACAAAGGAACATCTAAAATGAAGATTAAAAGTAAAAAAATTTACGTCTTTTTATCCATAGAAAAATTAAATTAAACACCTGAGTTTAATCAAAAAAAATTGTAAGAACATCTAGATTAAAAATAAAATAAATATTTTTATTAAAAAGTCAAGTTTGACTTTTAATATTCAGCACATTATTATGCACCCAACATCACAACATGGCTATTTTTCCACCTATATTGTTGTATAAGTAATTTGACTACTTTTAACGCAATATAAATCCCAACTTTAATTCTTGCTATAGACATAGCAAACATGACTACCCCCTCAACACTTTAGCAACTTACGCAAGCATTAGACACCTGTCTTTTAGCTTCATTGGGTGGTTATTCTCTGTCGTGGAGTCACTATGCAAAATACGTTATCTGTTTTAGCAAGGCGTTTGCGCCTTACATGTAAAACAAACAAATTACCCGTTCGCGTATCAATCGTTACAGCACTTGCGATGCTGCCCTTACTACAGCTACATGCGATTAGTTCTAAAAAAGAAATGAATCAATATGTAGATGTCATGAACAATAATCGGCTGACTGTGGTCTCTGTCAAAAGCCCAAATACTGTGTTTAACAATGGCCAAAGTTTACATGGATTTGGTTATGACCTAATGCGAAATTATGCGAAGAGTCTAAATGTACAATTAGATTTTAAAATTGTTGCAGATGACACAACTGCGCTTCAGCTTGTTGCAGAAGGTAAAGCAAATATGGCTTTGACCAATGCATCTATGCAAGCTATAGAAAAGAAGAGTTTAAACTTCTTCTCGGCCACCTGTGGGAACTTAAACTCACTTGAAAAACATGGCCTTTCAAGTAATATTAATCTTGTGGTCAGTAGTGCCACCGATCCACTGGCTCAAACAGCCACAGGTTTCACATGTAAAGCCAACGACAATGGATACATTGATCAATTAGCATCTTTTTACAATCACAACACTGTGGATGAAAACTCTTGGGAAATTATTGAGCAAGATCTTAAAAAGCGCATGCCAATTTACCGAGCAAGCTTTAAAAGAGAAGCACAAAAATACAATATGGACTGGCAATTTCTTGCAGCTATGGGCTATCAAGAATCATATCTCAAACCGAACTCAGTTTCACCAACAGGTGTGAGAGGCTTGATGATGCTCACTAACAATACTGCAAAAGCCATGGGAGTTACAGATCGAAATAATCCTCAACAAAGCATACAAGGTGGAGCGAAATATCTGGATCACCTTTTAGAGCAGTATGAAGACATCTCGTACCCAGATCGTGCATGGTACGCGTTAGTTGCATACAACATGGGCCCAGGTGCATTAGCCAATGTACAAACAAAAGTGTCTAAATTAGGTAAAAATCCAAATGAATGGATTAATATCTATAGTTATATGCAAACTCACCAAGCATCAAATGGTAAATATAAACAAGCTGTACAATATGTAACGCGTATAAGAGCATATATCGAACATATTCAAAGTAATGACAGCAGTACCATAGAAGTGTGATAAACACAGGATCTCCATTTCAAATTATATTGAAATAGAGATCCTGTAAATCAAAGCGATCCTTCTGTTGCCCGTCTATAAAGTCTCTCTCAAATACCGTTTACTGAGATGTTCACTCATAATGAATGACATGATCGTATGATCACATCCAAATTACTTCATTTGATTTTCAACATGAATTTATAAATACAGCACTCACTATTCCACTTGAACATATCAATACACGTTTGAATATTCATACAACATAGTGTTTAACATTTATCATGTTTACATAGTCACTTTACAGCAATAAATGTCATGAAATAATAGCATGTGAGCACTAAAAATATTTATCATCGTAAAGAGCGCCTCTAATAGCTTCAAAATCGCACGTATAACAGCGCTAAAGCCTCTTAATCAATAAGAAGATGGTACGTGGGAATTTTTCTATATCTCAATCTACCTCAAACAATAGAACATCTATTTATTTTTGTAATACAGTTTAAAGTGATTATGATAGATATGACCGCTAACACCATGGATCATTTTTTAAAATACCCCCAACACTACGCTTTTATTCAGACGTTTAAATGCATTTTAGATTTATAAAATGAGTAAATGATTATTCTGTTTCTATCAAAATAGAAATGGCTTACATACAACATTTATTTTTATTTTGCCAATACTAAAGTACGACTAAATAACATCCAATTTTTAAATGACCTATAAAAAAATCCTTCCACTGTAAAAGATCATTCTGTTTACAATAGAAGGATTATAATCACTTTCATTTCACACTTAAAAAAATATGTGCAAAACTCAGGCAACAGATGAAGCTATAAAGTAGTATGTGCCAAAATATTATGAAATAATTGTTTTTGTGCAGGCGTTGGTTTTGCAGTTTGTAAAGCCATAAGCTGAGACATATCCCCTTGCACTTTAATTTTCCCTGTCATAAATGCTTGCATAGCCGCAGTCATATCGAACTCTAGAAACACTTTTCTTAATGTTTCAGCATTCATCGTTAGTGTTGTTCTTGCTTGCTCAGAAAGACCTTTATGTAACTTCCCCGCAGCCAAAGAAAGCTCTTTCACGCCTGCTTCTGAGTCAGATACAATCAAATTAATGACTAAGTTTTGCAATGCAGGCGACAAATTTAAATCTCCTGCTTGAGCCGTTAGCGTTTCAACTTGAGTGAACCACTCCTCTGTTAAAAATACAGGCATATTATTTCCTTTCATTTATTTAAGTTTTTCACGACAACTATGGTCATAATGAGATTCACATATCAATCTAAAAATACACACAAAGATTGACGGCTTACACCTCACTAAAAATTGCGATAAAGGGTGCAACACCTAAAGAACTATACAACACTCTACATTTGATTAAGCCATATAGCCTAGATTAACAACATCTAGCTTATTTTTATCTGCATCTGAATTTTTTAAATCAAACTCTCTTTGCTCGTCTAGCTTTTCGAAATCAAAAAGCTCACGATCAGCGAGTTGCGATGGTGCAACATTTTGTAAAGCACCAAAAATACTATGTAAACGTTTAGGATGAACTTTATCCCATTCACGAAGCATATCATTAAGCATGGCACGTTGTAAGTTTTCTTGAGAACCACATAAATTACATGGAATAATTGGAAACTTACGCATGTTTGCATATTTAATAATGTCTTTTTCTTCCACATATGCCAATGGACGAATGAGAATATTCTTTTTATCTGAAGATAACAGCTTAGGAGGCATTGCCTTTAAACTACCACCATGAAATAAATTTAAAAAGAACGTTGCAAGAATATCATCACGATGATGACCCAAAGCCACTTTTGTTGCTCCAATTTCTTGCGCGAACCCATACAATGACCCACGGCGAAGACGAGAACATACTGCACAGTACGTTTTACCTTCAGGCGTCAATTTTTTTGTAATACTATAAGTGTCTTTTTCTAAAATATAGTAAGGGATATTATTTTCTTCCAAATATTTTGGTAAAACATCCTCTGGAAATCCAGGTTGTTTTTGGTCCAAATTTACAGCCACAACGTCAAAATGGATAGGTGCAATACGCTTAAACTGCAATAAAATGTCAAGTAACGTATAACTGTCTTTACCACCAGAAATACACACCATGACCTTATCGCCATCTTCAATCATCTTGAAATCACGAATGGCATGACCTACCTGCCTACGCAGTTTTTTTAATAACCGATAATACGATGAACTCGTTGGCAAATCAGGCTTAAAATTAAATCCTTGATTGGACTCAATTGGAGAGTACATAGACGACACAAACCATTTGAAAAAATTAAGAGATAATTTTATATGATTCTTCAATGATTCGCATCTATCTTATCGATGAATTATATAAGATATTTCAATTTACCTTTTACACACTTACAGCTTATGATCAGATCAACACAATTGCACAGTAAAAATGCTTTTTCAGCATAAAATATGTCCATAATTGAGCAATTTTGATTGCAATCCCTCTAAACGCTTTGACTAAAATCAGTTGTCCACAAATACTGTGGATAAACCTGTGGATTGTCACCATCTTGACAAAACTAATCATAAGTAGCACAAGGCTTTCAATTGGTTTGGTTATTTTTTAACCTACAAAATAAATACATAAAAAACAATATCTTAGTTAAGTCAAGACAAAAAAATGAAAAATAATTTTTTATTTTTTGAAAAAAACAAAAATATTGATTAGATCAATTATTTACAATATGTAACAACTTGATTTAGGAAAAAATAGCAATCACTAAAAAAAATACGTCTAAATTGTTACAAAATCTAATCAAGTTTCAAATAAGACAAATAAATAAATAAAAATATTTTTTTTTGCCTATAAAACAATGTTTTGTATAAACAGTCATTTTTTTAATAAATATAAAATACCGAGGTAATCTACGCCAAAAGTCCATAAATTTGTGATGAAAACAGCATAAATTGTCAATGCTTTTTTTTATTTTTGGAGAGTTAATGCTAAGCTAAAAATATGATCAAAAAAAACCTCTATAGAGGAAGGAGTAAGTTTGAGTAGGCAAACCATTGAACCAAACTCTGAAAATATTTGGCTACATTTAGGCGCAAGCGCGTTTTTCAGAGCACACCAAGCATATTATTTAAATCAATTAAATCAAAAAGGAAATCATCCATGGCATGTGAGTTTAGCGAATATTCGCAATAGCTCATCACAAGACACATTAAAACAACTGCAACAACAAAATGGGACCTATACCCTCGAAATCATCTCACCCTCTGGCGATTTCAACTATGAAACCATAGAATGTCTCGACCAAATATTACTTTGGGATCACAGACTTCAATCAACTGTTAATGTGGGTGCCAACCCAAAGACAAAAATCATTTCTTTTACTGTAACCGAAGGTGGTTATTTTCTTAAAGAAGATAATAACCTCGACTTAGAACATCCCGCGATTCAAAATGATCTTTCTGCAACAGGCGAAATCCAAACGCTGTATGGCGTTTTGTATGACATTCTCGCTTTACGCATGAAAAACCAAAGTGGCCCGGTCACTTTACTATGTTGTGATAACTTACGTAGTAATGGCGATAGCTTTGCCAAAGGTTTAAATGACTTTGTTCAAGCCAAAGGAAATACAGAACTTTTAGCTTGGATTGAAGAATTTACATCTGCCCCAAACAGCATGGTTGACCGTATTACCCCAAAGGTCAATGATCAAAGTATTGAAAGAGTACAAGCACAACAAGATCAATCAGATGCTGTACCTATTAGTTGTGAGCATTATACAAGATGGGTTTTGGAAAAAGACTTTGTCAATGATCACCCTCAGCTTTCTAAAGTTGGTGTTGAATTTGTAGATGATGTCCTACCCTACGAAGAGGCTAAAATCCGATTGCTCAATGCAAGTCACAGTGGTTTAGCTTGGTATGGAGCACTTCATAAACATACTTTCATCCATGAAACATTAGCTCCTTCTATTTGTGAAACACTCACAAATTATGCAAAGCACGATGTAAAAGATGCATTACATCATCATCAGATTGACATCAACACCAATGTTGAATGTAAAACTATCTTAGATCGCTTCAGTAGCCCATATGTGAAAGACACTGTAGCTAGGGTTGCCTCTGACAGTATTTCTAAATTACGTGGTTTTATTTTACCTACGATTAAAGATTGCTTAATACAAGGTAAAAATCCCAAATATGCACTTCAGCTTGTTGCTTCATATTTTTACTTTTTGCAACGCAACCAACAAAACCAACTGTCTTTTGAATACCAAGACAGCGCACTCAATGACATTGCAATCGATCAAGTTTTTCAGCACTCAGACCCTATTACAGCTTTTGCAACACATGCTGGTCTGTTTGGTTCACTCACTGAAGATCCAGCTTTTTACACCGAGCTCATCAAAACTACTCACTCGTTTAACCTCGTCGAATGACGGACAAAACAAATAAGGAAAAAGTGATGACTAAACAGTATCGAAAAAATATTTATATTGTAATTGCAACTTTAATTGCTGTATCCATTTCTGTTGCTGCACTTTATCGTTGGCCTGTTGCACTAGGCACATTGGCTGCATGGGTCACAACAGGTTCATTTTCATTACAAGTCATTCACATGATTCGCCAAAAAGACACCAAAGGCGTATCTTTAGGGATGTATGCGACACTGTTTTTTGGTGTGACAAGTTGGACGTTCTACGGTTACAAAATGAATGACATTCCTGTCATGACTGCCAATGGACTCACAGCAGTACTTGCCATTGTTGTGATTATACTTAAGCTATACAATGAAAGACCGTCTGGGGGAAAGCCCAAAGAACAGACCAACATTAAACCTAAAACAACAACGGGGATTCGCCAACAACAAATAAGCTAACACACCACCACAGCACCGTGTTGATGACGAGTAAGACCACAAACATCGATCAGGTCTTACTCATCATTAATTTCTCGCTCTGCCATATTTTACTTGCTTTTCGTTTTTTAAATTGATAAAAGCATTAATCAACCTCTCTATCGAATATTGCTCCTATTGAAAAAACATCACGTGATCATGCTTTTGCTTGCAGCACATGATATCTACGCACCAACATCGGTCAGCGCAGTCAATATTTACACCTATAAAGATGCCAATGGAGAAGTACTTTTTACAAACCAAGTGCAAACCAACAAACAGTTTCAAAAAGTCACTGTCACCTACTACCCAGACAGTAATATTCATAATTATAAAAATTGGGGCAAAAATGAGGCCTCTGTTCTACCTAGTTTTAGTAAAAACAAAAACACGTTCGATCAAATCATTATAAATGCAGCACAAAGGCATGGTGTTCCAGAAGGATTAATTAAAGCCATTATGCATACAGAATCTAGCTTTAATATCTATGCAAAATCACCCGTAGGGGCGCAAGGACTCATGCAATTGATGCCCGCAACAGCAAAACACCTTAATGTCTCAGATAGTTTTAATCCAGAAGAAAATATTCATGCAGGTGCCAAGTATATTGCTTTACTACTTAAACAGTTTAATGGTAATACACGCTTAGCACTTGCCGCTTACAATGCAGGTGCAGGTAATGTTAATAAATATGGTGGAATTCCACCATTTAGAGAAACTCAAAACTATGTTGAGCGTGTGTTAAGTCGTTACCACAATCTGTATCAAAATCAGTTAAGCCTAACAAACCACACTTCTTCTACAACAACCAATCCGATCAAAACCAACCCACAAACTGTGCACAATACCCTTTATCGGAAAAAAATTGTTCAGACAGCTGACGGCACATTTACTGAAGTACTTGTTCAACAGTGAACTTCAGGCACGATTGCTGTAGAATATTCAAAAATTCAACAAATAGCGCTTGAAATTTAAAAAATCAAGCCACATAGTAAATACTAAGGTTCATTGTATTCAAAATACAATCACTTCTTTTTCTATTATAGAGGATCTACTCAATGATGCGGATTGGTTTGTTCTTGCTAACCAACCTCGCGGTACTAGTTGTCGCTGGTCTTATTTTGTCAGTTTTAGGTGTCGGGAGTTATCACGGCGCAGGCGGTCTAAAGTTAGGTAACTTGCTGGTTGTCTGTTTTGTGTTTGGTATGGTTGGCTCTTTTATATCGTTATTCATGTCAAAATGGATGGCTAAAAAAACCACAGGTACAGAGCTTATTAACCCTAATGCGCCACGTAACCAAGCAGAAATGGTTTTACTGCAAATGGTGAGTGATCTGTCGCAACGTGCTGGTATTAAAATGCCAGAAGTCGGTATATTTCCATCATATCAATCTAATGCATTTGCAACAGGTTGGAACAAAAATGATGCTTTAGTTGCCGTCTCTAGTGGTTTACTTGAGCGCATGAATCAAAATGAATTACGTGCAGTACTCGCACATGAAATCGGTCACGTTGCTAATGGTGACATGGTCACATTGTCGTTAGTACAAGGCGTTGTCAACACCTTTGTTATGTTCTTTGCACGTGTTGTTGGTGACTTCATTGACCGTAATTTATTCGGCAGAGAAGATGGCGAAGCACCTGGTATTGCCTACTTTATCATTACTATGGTTCTAGATATTGTCTTTGGTATATTAGCAAGTGCTGTTGTGATGTGGTTTTCACGCTACCGTGAATATCGTGCAGATGAAGCAGGTGCACAACTTGCAGGTAAACAAGCCATGATCTCAGCTCTACTTCGCTTACAAGCAGAACATGAACTACCTGATCAAATGCCAAAAGAAATGAAAGCGCTGGCCATTACAGAAGGTAAAGAGCAAGGCGGTTTCAGTTTAAGTGCTTTATTCCAAACTCACCCAAGTATTGAACAACGTGTTGCTGCGTTACAACGCTTAAACTGCCCGTAACTTAAGCAAACTCCATTCATTCAAATATAACGCTTTTCTTAAAAAGGGTATATTTAAAGGCAAAAAAAAAGCCATACTCTGTCAGTAGGAGTATGGCCCAAAAATAGGAAATTACAGCATAATCCCTATGTTTTGTATAATAAAAACCAAAACTTAAATCAAACTTAATCAGGCATTATAAACGTTGAAATCTTCAGGTTTATTTCCTCATGAGAAAAACACAGCCTTAAAATACAATCAAATCATACAACAATGCATCACTACGACAAATTTTGACGCAAGTGACTAGAGAATCATGTTTTTTTTTGGCATGATGTGCATACCACTACAGGAACTTCTTAACATTAATGAAAGAAATGCGCTGGCTAGAACTACTTTCTGCAATTCGACTAGGAAGTAAAAAAAGTCGTAATGAACTCGGCAGAAGCCCTTTTCATAAAGACTATGACCGCATTGTATTTTCACAAAGTTTTAGGCAACTCAATCGAAAAACACAAGTGCATCCATTAACCCAAAACGATGGTGTGCATACACGCCTCACACATTCTCTTGAAGTGTCTTGTATTGGTCGTTCCTTAGGCATGTTGGCTGCAGAAAAAATCAAAGATGATTTGCCCTCATGGATTGATCCCACAGATGTCGGCGCCATTATTCAAGCGGCATGTTTAGCACATGACATTGGAAACCCACCATTTGGACATGCAGGTGAATATGCCATTCGTGAATGGTTTGATCATGCTGCCCAACAAGGAATACTTGACCAACTCAGTCCCGAAGAACAAGCAGATGTCAGACAGTTTGAAGGCAATGCTCAAGGGTTAAGACTCATTACACGTATTGATGACCATCCTGAAGATGGCGGCATGCGTCTGACTTTTGCCACATTAGGTACATATCTTAAATACCCATGGCTTTCACAGATCATTGCCAATGACGATACACAACCTGCCTATAAAAGACATAAATTTGGCTGTTATCAAAGTGAAAAACATATTTTAGAGAACATTGCAGATCAACTTGGGTTAATTGAGCTTGGTCCATCTCATTATTGTCGTCATCCTCTTACCTATTTACTTGAAGCAGCTGATGACATTTGTTATGCACTCATTGACCTTGAAGATGCAATGAGTTTAAACATGCTCAATTATGAAGAAGTTGAGCCCATTTTCATTCAATTAATTGCAGACTATAGCATTCCACCCGAGATTTCGCTCACATGGACAACATGGCAACAAAAAATTTCTGCCTTACGTGGACGAGCAATGAAAAGATTAGTCGATGAAGTTGCAACCACTTTTGCTAAATACCAAGCAGATATTTTGCTAGGACAATTTAAAGGCTCACTCCTACAATACTGTCCATCAGATATTTCTCAGGGCATTCAAACTGCTAAAAATTTGGCAAGAGATAAAATTTTTGCACACCGACAGAAAATGGATTTAGAGATTGTTGCACACATGAGTTTGCAACATATCTTAGATGCATTTATCCCGCTGACAGATCCTGCGCATCAAATGAGTTTTAAAGACCAAAAACTTATGACCATTTTACAACAATATGGAATTCATTTTGGTCTGAGCCACTATGAAAATATTATGCAGGTTTTAGATATTGTCGGCAAATTTTCAGACCATCAAGCCTACGACATTGCACAAATTTTACAAGGTCAACGACCGACTTACAGATAACAAGGACACCTCATGATTGGTTGCTTAACTGGCGAAGTAGTCGCACTTGAAGCTCCTACCGTACTCCTTTTGGTACATGGTGTAGGGTATGAAGTAGATACTCCCCTATCTACTTTTTGCCAGCTACAAAAAGGACAAACGACCACACTTTGGACTCATCTTGCCGTAAGAGAAGACGCTCAATTACTATACGGATTTTCAGAAGCACGTGAAAAAACACTATTTCGTACATTACTAAAAGTTACAGGTGTTGGGCCTAAAATGGCTCTTGGTATTTTATCTACCCTCAGTGTAGATTTACTCATACAGACCGTGGAACATGATGACATCAACACCTTAACCAAAGTACCAGGTGTAGGCAAAAAAACAGCTGAACGACTCATGATTGATTTAAGAGATCGAATTAAATCACTACAACACCACAGTGCTATACCATTAACAGCAAACAATGCAGAAACAACATCACCTTTCTTAGCACACACAGCAGTTGCTGAAGCAGAAGCTGCTCTACAGTCACTTGGGTATAAACCGATTGAAGCCAAAAAAGTGATTGCCACTGTAAAAGATCAACATACTGAAGTGTCCGATATGATTCGTGCCGCACTCAAATCAATGATGAAATAATAAACCATGCAAGATAGAATGATAAGTGGCTTTGAAAAGCCAGAAGACCAAATTGACCGAGCCATTCGACCAACAGCATTGGTTGATTACATTGGTCAGCCCGTGGTTAGAGAACAAATGGAAATCTTCATTGGTGCAGCACGAGGTCGTGGAGAAGCACTAGATCACACACTCATTTTTGGCCCACCGGGATTAGGAAAAACCACATTGGCTAATATTATTGCCAAAGAAATGGGAGGTGGTCTAAAGTCGACTTCAGGCCCTGTACTTGAACGTGCAGGAGATTTAGCAGCTTTGCTCACCAACTTAGAAGAAGGCGATGTATTATTTATTGATGAAATCCATCGCCTTTCGCCTGTCATTGAAGAAATTTTGTATCCAGCAATGGAAGACTATCAATTAGACATTATGATTGGTGAAGGGCCAGCTGCACGCTCAATTAAGTTAGATTTACCTCAATTTACTTTGGTTGCAGCCACAACACGTGCAGGACTACTCACCTCTCCTTTGCGTGATCGATTTGGTATTGTTCAAAGACTTGAATTTTATTCTGTAGCCGATCTAACATTTATTATCGAACGCTCAGCACGACTTATGGACGTACCGACCACACAGGCGGGTGCCAAAGAGATTGCTCAACGTTCACGAGGTACACCGCGTATTGCCAATCGTTTATTACGTCGAGCACGAGACTATGCTCAAGTCAAAGGCACAGGAGAAATCACTCAAGAAATTGCTCAATTGGCTCTCGATATGCTCAATGTAGACCGTTCAGGGTTAGATACACTAGATCGTCGTTACTTAAGCATGCTCATAGAAAGGTTTGATGGTGGCCCTGCAGGCGTTGAAGCACTCGCAGCAGCAATGGCTGAAGACAGTGGTACACTTGAAGATGTCATTGAACCATATCTGATACAACAAGGTTATGTTATGCGCACAGCAAGAGGACGTATTGCAACCAATATGGCCTATTTACAATTTGATTTGACGCCACCTGAAAGGCCTATTCATTAAATCAAAAGTACAAAACCTGTAGTTTAATGTCGTCAAACACGTCACCAATGAACGTTTTAAACTACAGCAGTTTGATGATTACAAAACACCTCATCACTCAGAATAAGTATCCATAAAACCTTTCAAACAAATACATCCTCAAATTTAATGCATATCTACTCATGATGATTCATCGATTTTCACCTAGCCCATTCAAGCTTCATTTAACTTAAATTTTTCATCGGTTAAACATCAAATACACATATGTATAGTTAAACCACTCAAAACTACATACAAGTAAAAATTAATAAATACAGCGACATAAGGCTTTAATAGGATGAACTGTATGAACTGTATGAACTGTATGAACTGTATGAACTGTATGAACTGTATGAACTGTATGAACTGTATGAACTGTATGAACTGTATGAACTGTATGAACTGTATGAACTGTATGAACTGTATGAACAACTAGATGGTTTCACTATACTTCCATTACCTCAAGTATTTTCTCCACTAAAAAGTAGTTATTTTTTACAGTTATCTTTACAATATGCACTTTAAAATAGTGATTCTAGAGACTTTTTTTTTGCTGTAATACTCTATAAATCACATATGATTACGATTCACTACTTTCGCTTTCGTGAACAATTTGATCAAAACATAGGTTATGTATGTCACAACTTAGTAAAAACAACAACAAGACATTTTGGTTTCCAGTACGTATATACATTGAAGACACTGATGCAGGAGGCATTGTGTATCATGCTAATCACATACGCTATATGGAGCGTGCACGTACCGAATGGCTCAGAGCATCAGGTGTTGCACATTATTGGCATCAAAAAAGTTATAGTTTTGTGGTGCATCGCCTAAATATTAAATATGTAAAACCAATTTTGATGGATGATCTTATACATGTAAGTGTACAAGTTATTTGTTGTAAAAGTGCATCTTTAGTATTGCAACAAGATATTTATCGTGGTGAAATCTTGCTTGCTACAGGCGAGGTTGAATTAGCATGTTTAAATGCCAACATGGCACCTTGCAGACTCCCTCAAGAAATAAAAGCCATCTCTCAGCCATCAGTGATACCGAACTAAGCTTATATTATGACAACTTCTAATCCAACATCATTACACATCAGTGATCTTATTTTACAAGCAAGCCCTGTTGTTCAAGCTGTGATGCTCATTTTGTTATTTGCATCACTTTATAGTTGGTATGTGATTGCAAAATTATCTATGGGGTTCAATAAAGCCCTAAAACAAGATGAACACTTTCAAAAAATCTTTTGGTCTGGTGCTGAGATTAATACTCTATTTCACAATGCACAGCTCAATTCAACACGCCATGGCCTTGAAGATATTTTTTATGATGCATACCTTGAATTTACCAAATTACAAAAAAACACAAGTACAATTGCTCAAAAAATAGATGGTACAGAACGCATACTTCATGTTGGACTTTCAAGAGATCAAAGTCGTTTAGAACATGGGCTCAGTGGCTTAGCAAGTATTGGTTCAGTTGCCCCATATATTGGTCTATTTGGTACAGTATGGGGCATTATGAATGCATTTATTGGTCTGTCAGCCGTGGAGCAAGTCACACTTGCAACCGTTGCTCCAGGGATTGCAGAAGCACTGATTGCAACAGCCATAGGACTGTTTGCTGCCATTCCTTCTGTACTTGCATTTAACCGTTTTAGTACAAAAAGTGAGGCCATCTACTCAGATCGTGCACTTTTTGCAGAAGAAATGATTACTGTATTACAGCGCCAGTCCATAGAAGCGACAAAGGATAGTGAATAATGGCCATACAGCGTTCAGGACGTTTCTCTCGTATCAAAAAACCACTCAAAAGTGATATGAATGTCGTTCCGTATATCGATGTAATGTTGGTGCTTTTGGTTATTTTTATGGTAACAGCGCCTATGATTACAAGTAGTATAAAAGTTGACCTACCAAAGGCGAGTTCACAACCCTTTGAGGCAAAGTCTCCACCTGCGATTGTTAGTTTAAATGATCAAGGAGAATATTTTTTACAATATGCTCAATATAAAAACCAAAAAATGTCACTTGAATCTTTAAAAACAGCTTTAGCGAATGAGCAAAGTCAGCAACAACAGCTGACTGTATTAATCAATGGCGCACAATCGAGACCTTATGGTGACGTTGTAGCACTCATGGCATCTTTACAAGGTGCTGGCCTAACCCAAGTCGGTTTACTGACAGACCCTGTTAAGTAGTGTATGAAAAAATTTCAACCGCATAATGTTCATCAAGACCATTTCAAAGCCCTTGGTTTTACACTAGGGATACACGTTATTGCACTTACAGGCTTACTCTTTTTAGGTACAACCCCACCCCCAAAGCCACCACAAGAAATTAAAACTTTTTTAGTCAGTACAGATCAAGTTACACTCCCCGACAATACCTCGGGAAATACACCAATAACACCTGAACAGTCACCTGAAAGTCAAAATCAAGTCATGACGGAAAGTTTAGCACTCGCAGCAACCCAACAAGCCAACCTTGCAAAGCAAAAAGCAGAAGCGGAAGAAAAACGCCATGCTGATGCAGAGGCTAAAAAACAAGCGAGTCTCGCAAAGCAAAAAGCAGAGGCGGAAGAAAAACGTCAAGCTGATGCAGAGGCTAAAAAACAAGCTAACCTTGCAAAACAAAAAGCAGAGGCGGAAGAAAAACGCCATGCTGATGCCGAGGCTAAAAAACAAGCGAGTCTCGCAAAACAAAAAGCAGAGGCGGAAGAAAAACGCCATGCTGATGCCGAGGCTAAAAAACAAGCGAGTCTCGCAAAGCAAAAAGCAGAGGCTGAAGAAAAACGCCATGCTGATGCCGAGGCTAAAAAACAAGCCAATCTCGCAAAGCAAAAAGCAGAGGCTGAAGAAAAGCGTCAAGCTGATGCTGAGGCTAAAAAACAAGCTAGTCTCGCAAAACAAAAAGCAGAGGCGGAAGAAAAACGCCAAGCTGATGCCGAGGCTAAAAAACAAGCCAATCTTGCAAAACAAAAAGCAGAGGCTGAAGAAAAACGTCAAGCTGATGCCGAGGCTAAAAAACAAGCCAATCTCGCAAAGCAAAAAGCAGAGGCTGAAGAAAAGCGTCAAGCTGATGCCGAGGCTAAAAAACAAGCCAATCTTGCAAAGCAAAAAGCAGAAGCGGAAGAAAAACGCCATGCTGATGTAGAGGCTAAAAAACAAGCCAATCTTGCAAAGCAAAAAGCAGAAGCGGAAGAAAAACGGCAGGCTGATGCTGAGGCTAAAAAACAAGCTAATCTTGCAAAGCAAAAAGCAGAAGCGGAAGAAAAACGCCATGCTGATGCTGAGGCTAAAAAACAAGCTAATCTCGCAAAGCAAAAAGCAGAAGCAGAAGAAAAACGCCATGCTGATGCTGAGGCTAAAAAACAAGCCAATCTTGCAAAACAAAAAGCGGAAGCAGAAGCAAAACGGCAGGCTGATGCCGAGGCGAAGCAAAAAGCTGAAGCCGAAGAAGCTGCAAATAAAAAAGCGGAAGCAAAACGAATTGCATCAGATGCAAAAAACCAATTTACCAAAAAAATAGAAAGATCTTGGGATGTTCCTCCTGGTACTCATGGTAAAAAAGCCAATGTACGTGTCACCCTAACTAGCTCAGGACAAGTCGCATCAGTATTAGTCACATCAAATGATCCAGACGTAAAAGCCAGTGTTGAAGCGGCCATCAGACAAGCAGCACCGTATCCAATGCCATCGGATCCAGATGCACGGCGTGAAGCACAAAATTTTAATGCAACATTTACAGCACAGTAACACTTTACTCAAACCATCTAGGTTAAATTAGTACGCATTATCATGCTATTTTGGCCTATGTTTAACCTTTGTTATACGTGAAAATAATTATGGAAATGAACCGTAAACATTTAACAGCAATTCTATTGGCACTATCATGTAGCTCAATCATTGCAACCTCGGCACAGGCTCAATTACAGTTAGAAATTGCAAAGTCACCAGATGCAAGTGCACCTAAAATTGCGATTGTTCCATTCGATAGTGATGAAAAAATTTATACTATTGTAGAAAGTGACCTCAACCACTCAGGAAAATTTACGAGTGCATCAAAAAATCTACCAGCCACCTCTACACTCAATAGCATTGATGCAAATAGTTGGGCCAATGCAAGTGTACCTTACGTTGTGGTGGGTAAAGTAAGCCAACCTGACCCAAATAGTTATCAAATTCATTACCAATTATTTGACGTAGAAAAAAAACAATTTCTACTCAATGAGGTATTAACCGCACCTGTATCGAGAATACGCCAAGCAGGTCACACCATTAGCGATGCAATTTATCAGGCACTCACAGGCATACAGGGAAGTTTTAGTGGGAAAATTGCTTACGTCTTACGTAACCCCAATGTGCCAGATCAACGCTATACCCTACAAGTGGCCGATACAGATGGGGAAAGACCAATTACAGTACTTGCATCACACTACCCGATCTTATCTCCAACATGGACACCTGACGGAAAATCTATTGGGTATGTTTCATTTGAAAGCAAACGCCCACGTATTTATTTACAAGATTTGTCTACAGGTCAAAGACAAGTTCTCACCAGTTATCCGGGACTAAATGGCGCACCTAGCTTTTCACCCGATGGTAAATCCATGCTATTTACAGGCTCTATGGATGGCAACCCTGACATTTACCAAATGAACTTAGAAACTCGTCAAATTGAACGTCTGACTAAAGATACCGCAATAGATACAGAAGCAAGATATGCACCTGATGGTAAATCATTTATTTTCACTTCTGACCGTGGCGGTTCACCACAAATATATCGCTATACATTTGATAATGCCACTGTTCAGCGCCTCACGTTTAGAGGAACATTTAATGCACGCAGTACGCTAAGTGCAGATGGGCGCAAACTTGCAATGGTCAGTCGTCAAAGTGGAAGTAGCTTCAAAATTGCCATACAAGATCTCAACTCTGGCGTATATAGTGTAATCACACCCACGACACTCGATGAATCTCCAAGCTTTTCTCCAAATGGGCAGATGGTTGTATATGCCACACAAGAAGGAAATCGTGGCCTATTATCGATCGTATCACTCAATGGACAATTTAAAATGAACTTGCCAAGCGAACAAGGTGAAGTCCGTGAACCTGCTTGGGCCCCTAAATAAGATGATTGGAGTCACCAAATGAATACAAAGTACCTCATTGTACCGTGCATCATGTCAGCACTAGTATTTACAGGCTGTGCAACACGTAAACCTGCCACACAAACGGTTACACCTATGGCAGAAAGTCAAACACAAACACCTATGGCAGTAAATACCAATGGATTAAGCGATGATGCAGCCCTCGATGCTAAAAACTTAAAAGGGGCTTCTTCTAAAGGAGTAACTGCAGAAAATAAAGCCTTTTTAGCCAATCGTGTTGTACATTTCGACTATGATAGTAGCTCAATTTCTCAAACAGATTATCAAACACTTCAAGCTCATGCACAGTTTTTACAAGCCAATCCAAATTCACATGTAGCTTTAGCAGGCCATACAGATGAAAGAGGTACACGTGAATACAACATGGCGCTCGGTGAAAGACGTGCAAAAGCAGTTCAAAGTTACTTGATTTCTATTGGTGTTCAATCTAACCAACTTGAAGCCATTAGCTACGGTAAAGAAATGCCTGTTAATTCAGCGCACACTCCTGAAGCATGGGCTGAAAATCGCCGTGTAGAAATTAATTATGAAGCGGTGCCACCACTACTTCTTCCTTAATCGTTCAAAAAGATGCTCTATAAATAGAGCATCTTTTTTTATCCCTCACTTTAATAAAGTCATCTTTTCGCAAGATTGCAATGCTTCAATTAAATCATGTTTATTATATTGTTTGTATTGAGGGTTATTTATCTCGTAGTCGGCCCAAGCTTGCCTACTTGATTCTTCAGAAATCTCACTGATATCTAATGATTCTGTTGCTGTGGGCATTTCATCAAAGTTTTTTGTTGTCATCTGTGCCACCTTACAGTCAAACTTGTTATATAATAAACATAGCACGTTCTTAGCGTATTGTAAGCACTCATAGAACAAACATGCCTGTTCATCGTTATAAAAACTTTACACGATCACGTTTTATCTATAAAACATCAGCTCACTATTCTGCTAAGAAAAAACTGTACTTTTCGGAGCCTCTTGTTATGTCGAACACCACCTTGTCCCAATACTTACAACAACAAACGGGAAAAATACCAACCGAACTCGCTGAGGTAATTAATGCTATTGCTACCTGCTGTCATATTATTGACTACAATCTACAACAAGGTGCAATTGCAGGAATTTTGGGCAGTGCTGAACATGAAAATGTGCAAGGTGAAACTCAGAAAAATTTAGATATTTTTTCCAATGAACAATTCATCAATGCATTACAAAAACACCCTCATGTTGGTGGTTTTGCCTCAGAAGAACTCGAAGAATTTTTACCAGCTCAAACCAACGGTGAATATTTGGTGTTATTTGACCCACTTGATGGATCGAGCAACATTGATATTAACATGTGTGTCGGTAGTATTTTTTCTGTTCTTCCTTCAAAAAATAAAGTCACTCAAGCCGAAGACTTTATGCAACCTGGTACAAACCAAGTTGCCGCAGGCTATGTCATGTATGGCCCATCAACCATGCTCGCACTTACCTTTGGTGCAGGTGTTATTTTATTTACGTACGATATTGACGTAAAAGCGTTTGTACTCACTCAAGAAAATATTACGATCCCACGTCAAACACAAGAATTTGCGATTAACTCATCAAATCATAGACATTGGGAAAAACCCGTTCAACGCTATATCTCAGAACTTCTTGATGGCAAAACAGGTGTCAGAGGGAAAGACTTCAATATGCGTTGGATTGCATGTATGGTCGGTGATATACACCGTATTCTTAGCCGTGGTGGGGTCTTTATGTACCCATTCGACCTAAAAAACCCAGGTAAGCCAGGTCGTTTACGCCTCATGTATGAAGCCAATCCAATGAGTATGCTCATTGAACAAGCAGGTGGTGAATCTACCACAGGCCGTGAACGTATTATGGACATAGAGCCTACTGGTTTACATCAGCGCGTGCCTGTCATTTTAGGAGCAAGTGATGAAATTGAGCTTTTAAAAAGCTACCATTAATCCTTTCTCACAATTTACCACCCTAGTACAAAACAAAACGTTTTGTACTTTTTTGGCGATGAACATGTCTATAATTTACCTCGAGTCGAAAGACAACCCAAAGATTAAGCACCTACGTGCACTCATTGAACAAAACAATTACCGAAAAAAGCAACAGCAAACCGTTTTAGAAAGTACGCATACTTGTCTTGCTTGGTTACAAAGCGGACAAAAAATTCATGCTTTTTTTACAACAGAAATTGCTTTAAAACATCAAGATTTACAAGATATTCAAGCTTTACACACAGGCCATATTTTCATCATTAGCGAAGTGTTGTACAAAAGTTTAAGTATATTGGGCACGACCCTTGCGTGTTTAGCAGTCATTGATATTCCTAGACACAATCAAACGATCAACTACAATATCGACACGTTAATCCTTGATGACGTACAAGACCCAGGCAATGTAGGTACATTATTGCGCTCTGCAGCTGCTGCTAATATTAAACAAGTGATTTGTACACCAGCTGTTGCATCACTTTGGTCTCCTCGTGTTTTACGTGCGGGTATGGGCGCTCATTTTTCTGTATGTTGTTTTGAACGTGTAGACTTAACCAACGTCTTACCACAGTTTCAAATTCCAATTTACGCAACCAGCTCTCATCAATCTCATTCATTGTACGAAAAAAACCTGACAACGCCGTGTGTTTGGATTTTAGGTAATGAAGGTCAAGGAATATCAGAGTACGCCTTGGCTCATGCACAAGCACTCACCATCCCTCAGCCGGGCGGACAAGAATCACTTAATGTGGCGATTGCAGGTTCCATTTGCTTTTTTGAAATGGTCAGACAGCGCCTATAATCACGATCATTTTTAGCGTATGACATAAAAAAGTGATATATGATGTCAACCGAATTTAACCATTGTACGTTATAGTCATAAACAATGGTTAAAGGTAGGTATTCGATGGCAGGATTATTAATATCCATGGATCTAGTACCCAAAAATACGCAAGCACATAGCAGGCATACATTGGTGACAAGTCGTGAGCAGCGCCTCAGTGCATTTATGCAAGATGTCAGCGGCCGTGCTTTAATTATGATGGAGTCTGCAACAAAAAATCCAGATGTTGCGATGGATTTAGTACAAGAAGCTTTTATTTCACTTTATAAATCTTATGCGCTCAAATCTACCCAAGAGTGGTATGCTCTTTTTTATACCATCTTAAATAATAAACTTTATGATTGGAAACGCAAAGAACAACGAACAGCTATACCCTTTTCATTTTTCAAAAAAAAATATGCTGAGTTTGACGATGATCCAATCGAAGAACACATCGTAGATGATTACCACATCGACCCTGCAGAACTCATTAGTCAATACACTACAATCAATGATATTAAACAGGCCATTGAAAAACTACCAACACGGCAACAACAAGCATTTATGCTCAGAGCATGGGAAGGTTTTGACACCAAAACAACTGCAGAAATTATGCAATGTAGCGAAGGTAGCGTAAAAACACATTACCACCGCGCAACACAAGCTCTACAACACATGTTGAGCCATTTGAATCCATATCATCAAAATCAAGGTATGACAGATGAGTAAAAATCTATTTGAGCAAAAAATAACAAAGAAATTAAACGCTCTGGCAGATCAACACCCAAGCACACCACAGGTGATTTCACATGTGCTTGAGCATATTCAAGATCGTAAAAAACCTAAAAAACAAGTATGGAAAGTCACAAGTCTTGCCTTTGCAGCCGTGCTAGCGAGTGTTGCTATCACACCAAACATTTTACAGTTTATGAATAAAAATGATGAAACCACACAAACCGTGATGGCCACTTCAGATAAACTTTCTCCACAAATGGTTGAAGATTTAGAAATGGTTATGGTTTTTGGAGAAAATGTGCCTCGTCATGGAAGTTAAAAAAATTACTCTTGCCATCATCAGTGCTGCTTTTTTGCAAACAAGTTTTGCAGGTTTTTGGCCGTTTTCTTCTCATCTTTCACAATCAAATGTAACCAATAGTGACGATTGGAGTGAATTAAGTGCCACTCAACAACAAGTGTTATTGCAACATTATCAAAACTTAAAAGATATTCCTGAACAACAACGAACTATACTTCAACAAAAAATGGAATGGTTTACTCAACTTTCTGAAGAAGAACAACAACGCCTACGTTTAGCTTGGCAACATATGAATACACAGCAGCGCTTGCAACTCAGAGATCAAATCGAACAAGCGAAAACAAAAGAAGAACGTGACCAAATTCGGCAGCAATATATCGAAAAATATACACCGACTATGCCATAAGCCAATATTTCTTATAAAGCATCTTAATCATGAATAAGTATTTTTAATATCTTATTATCATCAAGACACATTTAAGCTTCTCTATTAAAGATATAAAAGCTTAAATGTGTTATTGGTACACCTTAAATGCCATTTATTTGATGTTCTAATATGTAGTTGTAGTTGTATCGTCAAATCACTCAAAACCACATACACGTAAAAATTACCAAATAAGGCTTTAGTAAGATTAACTGTATGAACAATTAAATGATTTCACCGCATCATTCTTCATGGTTTATGTAAGTTCATTAAGCTTGTTTATATTCATCTATTAGTGCATAAATTTGTTTTAGTGTTGCAGTCGATAATTTTGTTTTTTCACCGCGTAAAACCCCTTCTAGTCGATCTAGCATTTGTAATAACAACGAGGTTTGGTATGGCCCATAATCTAACAAATAATCAATAATTTGTGGGTCTAAGACCACTCCACGGCGTGAAAGCACAGACTCGACCAGTGCAACACGGTCGGCATGTAAACTCCCATTTGGCAATCGAACACTTACCGCTTGAGTTAATCTTGACTGTAAATCAGGTAATTGTAATTTAAGAGAAATAGGCGCTTCTCTAGATGAAAAAATAAGTTGACCACTAAACTCATGATGATGATTAATTAAGTGAAAAATCGCTTTTTGCCAGCCAATAACACCACTAATCGCCTCAATATCATCTAAAGCGACCAAGTCATAATGCTCTAAAGCACTTAAAGCCTCAATCGGTGCATCTAACAATTCCAATAAAGAAACTTGTATGGCTGTTCGTCCTGTTTCTAAATATAAATCACAAATCGCAGATAATAAATGACTTTTTCCTGTTCCTGCTTCACCGTATACGTATAAACGATCAACTAAACCACTATGCAACTGACGAATAACATCAACGACTCCAGCCCAACTTGGGCCAGAAAAATCACTGATGCATGCATCGAGTTGTGGTTCAATATGTAATTGTAATTGTCGCATAACTATTTTTCATCTTGGTCGGCATGTTGCTTCGGTTGCTCAGATGTTTTGACCTTAATATCTACATCGAGATGCTCTGACTGAACTTTCACAGCTTGTGTATCATCTAAATCGTTTAACCCATACCGTTCACCATACAGGTTAGAATTTTCATAAAAATCACGGATATGTTTAAGTAAAACCACGATTACAGCAGCAACAGGAAGTGCAATCAACATTCCTAAAATACCACCAAGTTGTGCCCCTGCCAAGACCGCAAAGACCACAGCAACAGGTGACAAGCCTATTTTATCACCTAATAGAAATGGCTGTAACACATAACCTTCTATCGCTTGGCCAATCATAAAGACCACACCGACCAGTAATAATTGTGTCCAATCTAAACCAAACTGAAAAAATGTCGCAGCCACCGCAGAAATAATACCCACTGCAAAACCAAGATATGGAATAATGCTTGCAAGGCCTGCCACCATACCAATAATTAAACCAACCTCTAAACCAATTAACTGTAATCCCACGGCATATACTGTACCTAGTAAAATCATCACTAAAAATTGGCCTTTAACAAAAGCACGCAATACAGCATGACACTCAGAAACGATTTGCAAAGTGAGTTTTTCATATGGTCGAGGAATCAAACGATGCATCTGCTGAAGCATACGTTGCCAATCTAATAAAAAGTAAAATGAAATAATTGGAATAAGAACGACTGTACCGCCAAGTTGAATAAAATTTAACCCCGATTGCGCCAAGCGTAATAATAGAGATTGAATACTGTCTACACTATAATTGGTTTGGATATACTGCATTAAAGTATCAGAAATTTGATTTGCATTAATCGCCATCGGTTCTAGTTTAAAAGTGTGTGTGATCCAAGGCAAAGCCGTATGATTTACCCAATAAATCACGCCCGGAATACTATCTCTAGCATAGACAATTTGCTTCCACGCCAATGGAATAATATACCAAACGGCTAAAACTAAACCGACACCAATACCTAAAAAAACCAATGTGGTTGATAACCACCGAGGTAGTCCGATTCGTGTTAACTTATTGACTAAACCACTAAACAAATATGCAATAAAAAATGCAGCAACAAAAGGAATCACAACAGGTTTAAGTATAAAAAGCAACCAACCTAGAAGTGCTAAGCCAATGAGAATAAAAATTCTACCTAATGTACGATCTACCATGACCCTTCGCCTATTAAATTTATTCACGATTTATAATGATAATTAAGTTAAAGATAACATTTTGTTGGATAAATAACATAACAGTTTCGTATATAGGTTATAATCGGCACGGCAAAGCGGAGACTTCTATACATGAGCAACTCGACTTCTAATCCAAACACCAGTTTAAGTTATAAAGATGCAGGCGTAGACATTGAGGCAGGTGATGCCCTCGTCAGTCGCATAAAATCAGTCGCAAAACGTACTACTCGCCCAGAAGTGATGGGGGGTCTTGGCGGTTTTGGTGCACTATGCAAAATACCTAAAGGTTACGAATCACCAATTTTAGTTTCAGGTACAGATGGCGTAGGTACAAAATTACGTCTTGCACTCAATCTAAATAAACACGACACCATTGGACAAGATCTTGTTGCAATGTGCGTCAATGATTTATTGGTTTGTGGTGCTGAACCTTTATTTTTCTTAGACTATTATGCAACAGGTCATTTGAATGTTGATGTAGCTGCAGATGTGGTTACTGGCATTGGTAAAGGCTGCGAATTAGCAGGCTGTGCATTGGTTGGTGGTGAAACTGCCGAAATGCCGGGTATGTATGAAGGCGAAGATTACGATCTAGCTGGCTTTTCAGTCGGTGTTGTTGAAGAAAGTAAAATTATTGATGGTCGCCAAGTCAAAGCTGGCGATGTGCTGATTGCTGTCGCTTCATCTGGTGCTCACTCTAACGGTTACTCATTACTACGTAAGATTTTAGATGTAAAAAATGTTGATCTTACGCAACAAATAGATGGTCGCACACTGTCTGATGTCGTCATGGAACCTACACGTATCTATGTTAAACCTGTACTAGAACTCTGTAAACAAGTACAAGTACACGCAATGGCACATATTACAGGGGGCGGTCTACCGGGTAATCTACCTCGCGTCTTACCTAATGGTGCACAAGCAGTGGTCAATGAATCATCTTGGCAATGGCCAGCATTGTTTCAACTGTTACAATCAGAAGGTAACGTTGAACAATTCGAAATGTATCGCACTTTCAACTGTGGTGTAGGTATGGTGATTGTTGTCGATCAAAATGATGCAGACAAAACGATTGATATTCTTACGGCTCAAGGTGAAAAAGCATGGGCACTTGGATATATTCAAGAAGATGCTGCCTCTATTGAAGGCGCAGATGAAAAAATTCGTGTGATTTTTAAATAATGAAAATTGCTGTACTGGTTTCAGGACACGGCAGTAACTTACAGGCTTTGATTGATGCAAATCTGTCAGGTCAGATCGTTGGTGTCCTCTCGAACAAGCCTTCTGCTTATGCATTGCAACGCGCACAAGCAGCGGGTATTCCAACTCGCGTCATTGAACATTCAGACTATGTTCATCGCGCTGAGTTTGATCAAGAAATACAGGCTCAGTTGCTCGAATGGCAAGCTGATTTAGTGGTACTTGCAGGATTTATGCGAATATTAAGCCCTGAATTTGTGATGCAATGGGAGGGGAAAATGTTAAACATTCATCCCTCATTATTGCCTAAACATAAAGGGATGCATACTCATGCTAAAGTCATTGAGGCAGGTGATACACAACATGGTTGTACTGTTCATTTTGTTACAGCACAACTAGACTCAGGGCAATCCTTAGCACAAGGAGTTTTGGACGTTCAAAAAAACGATACCCAAGACAGTTTAGCTCGCCGTGTGCATCAACTAGAACATATCATTTATCCTATGGTCGTAGAGTGGTTTTGTAATAAAGACCTTATATACCACCCTAAAGAACATGTTCAACTCAAAAAACAACCTTTAAATCATCCCATTCAAATATACGAAACAGCATAAAAAAAGCGCATCAAATAGATGCGCTTTTTTTATTTCTAGTTTAATTTTAGTTCTTGCTGAGTGCCTAAATGTTGCTCTACAGACTCACTAAAGCCTTCTCCAATTTTAGTACCCATCTTTCCAAAAACTGATTCTAATGGGCTGTATTCTACAGTGTAATTTACTGTTTTACTCAAATCAAGTTTACGCATCAATGTGGTAATATTACCTGCCTGATCGGCTAGACCCAAATGAATGGCTTGCTCACCCGTCCAAAATAATCCAGAAAATATTTTTGGGTCTGCATTTTTCAAACGCTCTCCCCGACCCTGCTTCACTGCTTGAATAAAATGCTCATGCACATTATCTAGAACCGATTGAATATGCTCTCTTTGAAGATGATTAATCGGCTTAGTCATGCTTAAAATATCTTTATTTTCACCAGATGTCATCGTACGGTCTTCAACACCCAATTTTTGTGCCAACCCACTGACACCATAATTTGGCATAATAACACCAATTGAACCGACCAAACTTGAAGGGTTTACCCAAATTTCATTGGCTGCCGATGCAATATAATATGCGCCCGATGCACCCATATCACCAATCACAGCATATACTTTCTTATTAGGATATTTTTGTTCCAAATATCTCACTTCTTGCCAAATATTATCTGACTCTACAGGTGAACCACCCGGTGAGTTAATATTTAATGCAATCGCTTTACTGTTTTTTGCTTCAAATGCTTGTCGTAATGCTTTAATCGTATCTTGACTATTTACATCTTTACTATTGGAGCTAATCGTACCATTAATATCTACAACGGCCAAATGACTCACACTAGATGCTTTTTCCGAATCAGTCGGATTAACAGAACATCCTCTAAATAAACCAAGTAGTACAAGTAATGTGATCACAAATGATAGAATTTTAAAGAAAATACCCCAACGCCTTGCACGGCGCTGTTCTTGTATAGAGGATAAAACAACTTCTTCTAACAGTTTCCATTCCTTGCTTTTATTTTGGTTAACATCTTGAGGTGCCGGGTTGTTTGGTTTTGGTGGCCAATCAGACATACGTTGCATCCAAATCATTAAAAGTTATTTTATTATATACTCTCAGCGCACAAATATTGTCTAAATTCAATATTTTCCACTATAATCCACACCACTTAAAAAAAGACACTCTTGTGCTTACGCCATTCCATGCCTAATACTCGCCCAAACATGCAATCTACGATGTATCGTATGCTAAATTTTATAAGCAAACAACCACTGCAATTGACACGTATTTTTGCACGTTTGCTTGCCTCGATTACATACCGTACACCACTTGTAAAAGCGGCACAAGTAACCACTTTAAATATCAATATTGCATTGCCTGAATATACAGCACAAGAACGACAAGCGATTGTAAAAAAATCTATTCAAAATGAACTCACCTCATATTTTGAATTTTTTAATATTTGGGGCTCAAGTCAGGAAAAAAATATTCAGCGTATTCATCAGGTAGAAGGAAAATCTCTTTTTCAAAATGCGCTTGCTCAACAAAAAGGCATCATTTTGATTGTGCCACATTTTGGTACGTGGGAAATTATGAACGCATGGTGTGCTCAATATACCCAAATGACCATCATGTATAAACCCATCAAAAATAAAGATGCCGATATTTTTGTACGGCGTGCACGTAGCCGTGAAAATGCAACACTTGTTCCGACGGATGAAAGTGGTATTCGACAGGTTTATAAGGCACTCAAACGCGGTGGAACCACAGTCATACTACCTGATCACACACCACATTTAGGTGGTGCAATGGTAGATTACTTTGGTGTTCCTCTTGCAT
The DNA here is from genome assembly GCF_015627105.1 of Acinetobacter baretiae. GTDB lineage: Bacteria > Pseudomonadota > Gammaproteobacteria > Pseudomonadales > Moraxellaceae > Acinetobacter > Acinetobacter baretiae. Next base: position 29,717 of record NZ_VTDM01000005.1, read on the forward strand.
CAAGCCACTTAACGGCTAAACTGATTCAAAAAACCGAAGCCACTGCACTTTTTCTCTATGCCATTCGTAACGACAATGCAGGATTTGACCTTTATATTCAAGCTATGCCTGAACAAATTTATCAGTGTAGCGACAATAAAGGTACGCAAATTATTCATCAACACATTGAAAGATTAATTCAAACGCATCCAGAACATTACCACTGGAGCTATAAACGTTTTAAGGCACATCCTGATTTACATAATATTTATGACATTTCATCACAAGAAGCTTTAGAAAAAGTAAAGCAAGTCCGATCCGACCCTCAACTACCGCACTAACCAAAGTTTATGTTTTCGGTATACATCTGTCGTTAATATACCCTGATCATTAATGGTTAAATCAATTGTTCCTGTATCACGAGTCACCATAAGTGGAATATTCAATTGCTTTAAACGCGCTTGAACTTCAACATGTGGATGGCCATAACGATTCATATAACCTGCTGATGCAATCGCCATTTTGGGTTGATAATGTCGTAAAAACGACAAAGACGAACTATATTTACTACCATGATGACCCAAAACTAAAACGTCTACCGCTAGGTTTGGATATTTGATCATTAAATCACGTTCAGCGAATTCACTCGTATCACCCATAATGAGAATATGCTTAGGCCTACCTTGTTTGGGCTGATACGTCAAATAAACCACACAAGAATACTCATTGCTCATTTTTTCAGCGTCTACTAAATTTTGCACTAGAGGCCATAAAATATCTATAGTTAAATCATTAAAAATATCTCTTTGCCCTGCATGGCAATAAGAAAACGCAGTATGAGAATTTAAATGATCAGGACGTTGATTACTGCGAAGCATGTTTATCTTCATATGTTGTTGTAATTGCTCAAATGCACCACTATGATCTACATCTAAATGTGTTAGTAGTACTTGATCTAGCTCAGATACTCCTTGTTTCATTAAAAATGGGATTAATAGTGCCTTTGCTAAACTAAAAGATGATTCATTAATATGTCCACCTGTATCAATCATCATTCTTTGTTGTGATGTATTCACAAACACTGCTTGTCCTTGTCCTACATCTAAAATGCTCAGTAAAAAAGGAGTGTTTTGTTTCGTCGGTAAATATAATGCAATGATGCACGGTACTATGTACCATCTTGGCAGCACACCTTTAGGTAATAAAAGTAACAAGACAATTACCACTAAAATTAAAATTTTCCACCCTGTTAATGCATAATATTGTGGTTGAATCCCAAAAGATTGTAGGTACGACAACATAAAAATTAAAACAGATACAAAATGATCAACAACCCCAAAAAACCATAAACTCAGTGTTGGGCTCAACCCATAAATACAAGCAGAAAAAATATTTAAAGGTACAATTAAAATACCAATCAATGGAATAGCGACTGCATTTCCCAATGGAGCTAACCAAGACATTTGATGAAAAAACCATAATGTGATGGGTGTTAAAGCCAAAAAGATATATAACTGTGAATAGAAAAAATGATAGATCAAATGCTTGAAACGTTGAATGATTGATACATGCTCTAGCGTCTCAAATTTTTCATAAATAAAAAGAAGTACAAAACAAGCAGTATAAGACAACCAAAATGCAGCGGATAATACACTTAATGGCTCAATAAGCAAAAATATACTGGCACTTAGTAATGTTAAAAGAGAGGCAGAGATACGATATTTAAAAAATGAAAATATGCTAAATAGTATGACTGTTGTTAATGTTCTTAACGCAGGAATTTCAAAACCAACAAACCCACTATACAATAAAGTACCCAATAATAATGGGATAGATAACACATATATTTTAGGCCATTTAAGGTATAAACTTGGACATAACCATATGATTATGTAATGACAAAAGATGGACAATAGCATAGCAAAAACTAAAACATGTGGCCCTGAAATTGCCAATAAATGTTGAATTCCTAAATATTGAAATAATTGCTTGGTTTCTGGTGAAATTAAACTCTCATCTGCACTCAATAAAGCCAACATGAGGCCTGCATGTGTAAAGTGCTGTTGAGCAATAAAGTGGCGATATTCTAGCCTTTTATGTTGTAGAAATAATAAAAATCGTGGCCAAAGTTGTTGTTGCTGAATAAAAAAATGGCGATACAGCATCTCTGATTTTAATTGAAAAAGACTAGCCTCTTCAAATGATTCAACATGTAGCTTCCCCATGACTCCTTGTTGCAATGCCCACTTTTCTTGCTCAAAAGCATATGGAACAGCATAACCATGAACGGGATATACCTTACCTTTCACCCAATAATAATGACCCAAACGAAAGGGATTTTTTGAAAATTTCTTTTTAGGTAATGTAGCATCCCACACAGCAGTGGTCTTTAATGTAGGATTAAAAACAAGCATACGCTGTTGTATACTTTGAGCATTTAATTCATCTATGTGTTTAACATAAATTAAAACACGTGTGTCTTGTGCAATGAGCACACGGTCTTTTAACTGTATGCTGAGTGAATACTGAGCATGCCACATAGCGACAATAAACGTGCTAACGTAAAAAATACTACGTGCAAGCCCATATTTCAAAACATGAATTTTCTTAAAAAAAACAGCAATACCATATACACACAAGCCCATCACAAACAAGTAAATAAGCTGTATTGGTGCTAAAAAAGCATCGCTATTTTCCCCAACAAAGGCATGCCCTAAAATCCATGCTAAAAATACAATATATAACATATAATTATAATTCGTAGGCTCACTCTATGAGCTGAATGTTTGATTAACGTGTCAAGTCGCTATTCAATCAGACATTATCGCACCTATGCTTTCACCCAATACCCATCTTCCATATGTAAAATACGATCTGCTGATTGTGCAAGTGCTTCATCATGCGTAACGATTAACATTGCCATATCAAGTTCATGACGTAATTCATTAAGCAACTCAAAAATACTGGTCGCTGTTTTACGGTCTAAATTTCCAGTCGGTTCATCTGCTAACATCACTTTAGGTTTGGTAACCAATGCTCGTGCTAAAGCTACGCGTTGGCGTTCCCCACCCGACAATTCACCGGGCTTATGGGTTAAGCGATGAGACAACCCTACCCTTTCTAATAAAAAATGTGCTTCTGATTTTACCTGAGCAAAACGTGTGCCATTTCTAAGCATTAAGGGCATCGCTACATTTTCTAGTGCCGTAAATTCAGGTAACAAATGATGAAATTGATAGACAAAACCCAAGTATTGGTTTCGTAAATGACCTCGCTGTGTTTCGTTTAATGCATCAAAACGTGAACCGTTGAGTTGAACTTCACCTGATGTGGGTAAATCTAACCCACCCAACACATGTAGTAACGTACTTTTTCCTGACCCACTTGCCCCAACAATCGCAACAAATTCACCTGCATGTACTTGTAAAGATAGTTCTTTCAACACATGAACACTATTTTTACCTTCATTAAATGTTTTAATGACATTTTTTGCTTCTAAAACTACACTACTCATAACGTAATGCCTCCGCAGGCTGTACTTTTGCTGCACGTAAAGCAGGGTAAATGGTGGCCAAAAAACTTAATATAAAAGACACAGATACAATTAAAACAACATCTTGCCATTTCAAATATGATGGTAAATAGTTAATAAAATATGCATCAAATAAATGCCAACCAAGGCGTGTATTGAGCCAATCTACAATTTGACTCACACTTGTAGCTAAAACTACACCAATAATTGCACCAGCTAACGTTCCAACCACACCAATAATTGTGCCTTGTACCATAAAAATGCGTGTAATTGTTGCAGGTGATGCACCTAATGTACGCAAAATTGCAATGTCGGATTTTTTATCTGTAACAACCATGACCAATGATGAAACAATATTAAAAGCCGCAACCAAAACAATTAAAAATAGCAACAAACTCACCATCGCTTTTTCCATTTGTATGGCACTAAATAAGTTACCGTGCGTATATGTCCAATCCGAAGCATAAAAACCCATCGGCAGATCATGTAAAATCTCTTGACTCACTTGAGGAGCTAAAAATAAATTATCTAACTTCATACGAATACCTTGTGCTCCATCAGGTAGTCGTAACAATGTTGAGGCATCATATAAATTGATATACCCCATACTAGAATCAACCTCAGCACCTATGCTAAAAATACCAACAATTTTAAAACGTTTAAAACGAGGTACTACCCCTGCAGGTGATGGTGTAGCTTCTGGTAAAACCAACGTGACGCTATCATTTAAACTTAAACCTAATGCATCTGTCAGTTGCTTTCCAAGTACAATACCAAACTCACCTTTTTTTAAAACATCGATACTACCTGCAACCATATGATTTTGAATAATAGAGACATTTTTTTCATATGTCGGTTCAATACCAGATACCATCAAACCAGAGACTTGTCCTTGTGCAGTCAACATTCCCTGTAGCTGAGTAAAAGGAGCAACCCCTGTCACATGTTTATGTTTAGAAATATCTTCTGCAAGTTTTGGCCAGTCAGTAATAATTTGACCTGAAGATACGGTAGCTTGTGGAACCATGCCAAGCACACGTGTTTTTAACTCACGATCAAATCCATTCATGACAGATAACACGGTAATCAGTACTGCAACACCCAGCGTTAAACCAATCATAGATGCTAAGGCAATAAACGAGATGAAATGATTACTACGTCTAGCACGGGTATACCTTAGACCGATATACAATGAAATAGGTTTGAACATAAGATTTTATTCCAATTTTTATAAAATAACAGTGCACAAGTATGGTATGAGCGATAGTATATTGATTTTTCTAAAATTTAAACCGCAAAACAGGCGCAAATGGTAAGCAACTGTATCGCAGAAGTGACGAAAAAATTATACCGATTTAACTTTACGTTTTTGGCGTAAAATGGTTTGGTCTAATGCACTTGAAAACTCACGTTTATCTTTTTCACTTAAAGGTTTTGGCCCACCGGTTTGAACGCCTGCACCCCGCAACGTGTCCATATAATCTCTCAAGTGCAAACGTGCTTTAATATTCGCTACCGTATAAATTTCACCACGAGGATGAATCGCAACCCCACCTTTTTCAATAACTTCAGCCGCCAAAGGAATATCTTGTGTAATCACAATGTCGTGCATCGTCATTTGTGCCACAATTTCCTTATCTGCTTGATCTGCACCACTCATCACCTGTAGAGATTTTATTCGTACAGATGGCGCAATTCCTAATGCTTGATTCGCCACGAAAATGACCTCAAGTTGGTAACGATCAGACGCTCTAAAAATAATTTCTCTGTAGATTCGAGGTAATGCATCTGCATCGACCCATAATTTAAAATTCAGCACACATCATCATCTTAAAGGTAAACAAGCCAACATTGTAACAAACAACGTAAGCGACAATGTATTTGCTTTAAATTTTGATGCGCTAACTGCCATAAAATGTATAAAAAAAGACCGATTAATAAGGCAAATCACAATACTTTATGCAAATATTCACAAATAGACTTGAAAAAGCCATTCATCTACACGATAAAAGGACATAAGATCAATGTATGAAGTCTTAAATATGCAAAACAATAAACCAGAAATTATTGCCATCGAAGACCAACACTTTGGTAGTCATGTCGAACACTGGAGTCTTCTTACTGAAAACCCAACACAAACGGTACCTCAATGGCTTGGTCAAGCACTAGACCAACCAGATATGCCGATGGGATTATGCCAACAAGAATCAGAGATCGACCCTTCAACGTGGCTTATTCTCGGCCCTAAAAAAAGTGTTATTCAATCGGCTCAAGTCATCGCTGTGGAAAATAATCAGCCTCGTGCTGTCAAAACAGCGTTTCCAACTTTTTCTAGTCCGTATAAAACAACTGCAACAATTGACCGAATCATCTGCTCTCAATCAGAGAGTCAAGCCGTTTTATCTCTAAACATTAATAACTCTACATTGTATGCGTTTGACAGTTTATATAGTGTCAATAAAAATCAATATCAAGCAGATCAAAAATATGCTGTAGCACTTTCTGCATGGTCATATGAACTAGAAATTGTAGATAAAAATGAACACATTGTGGTCGATGACCCTGCATCTATTCAACATCACCGCGCACTTAATGCGATTTTAGAAGCAAATCAGGGCGTTGCTCCAGATAATCTACAAGAACAAATTGATGCTTGGGAACCAAAAACTGAAGAAGATAAAGCTCCATTAAAAGTTGATTTTTCTAAAATGGTTGCCTATTTACATGGAGAGAATTTAGGCCAAGAAGATGAAGCATGGTTTCAAGGTCAAATTGTTGGTAAAAGCACAACGACTTTTCAAGAGCAGACGTACACATTATATGATGTGACCATACTGCTTGAAGATCATGCTGAAGCAACCCTAATTCGTATTGCTACACAACATTTGAGTGACCAAGACTACCAAATTGGTCAATATATTCGGGGCAACGTATGGATTCTGGCCAATATTTATTCTACAATAAAGTAAAAATCATGAACATATAATAATAATTGTATGACTTGGAATTGCTGAATGAAAATGATGCCCGAACAAATGACAACACTCACAGAACAAAGAGCCCAAACAAAGCTAAAAATAGATGCAGGTGCGATCTGCTTCTTTTTATTGGGTGTATTTTTAATTGCATTTCTATTGCACCACGTTTTTACGATTTAAAATACATCATAAAAACGTGGCATAATCACAGCATACTTAACGGTGTGCTTGTGCAAACTTGTCCATAAATTCAACTAATGCCTGTACAGCCTCTAAAGGTACTGCATTATAAATACTTGCGCGCATACCACCAACTGAGCGATGTCCTGCAAGATTTAATAGATGATGCTCTTCGGCCTGCTGTAAAAATAAAGCCTCTAAACTCTCATTGACCAATGTAAATGGTACATTCATAAGTGATCTATGTGCTGGGGCAATTGGGTTATTATAAAAATCGCTTTGATCAATATAGTCATATAGATATTTTGCTTTGGCTAAATTTTGCTGATAAATTGCATCAACTCCACCTTGCTCTAACAACCACTCAAATACTAGACCCGCCAAGTACCAAGAGTACGTTGCGGGTGTATTTAGCATAGACTCATTCGCTGCTTGGTTGGCATATTTAAGCAAAGATGGAATTTCAGGTTTTGCTTGATCTAATAAATCATCTCGTACAATGACAATTGTTAATCCAGCAGGACCAATATTTTTCTGTGCGCCCGCATAAATTAAACCAAACTGAGAAACATCAATCGGGGCAGATAAAATGCTTGATGATAAATCTGCAACAAGTGGTGCTGTTGTTTGAGGAATCGTTTTAAATTGTAAACCACCAATCGTTTCGTTTTCGCAGTAGTGTACATAACTTGCATCTGTCGAAAGAGGCCAAGATTCTGTTGGAAGAATCGCCATTTTTCCATCGATTTCAGCAATCGCATCAACTACATTCACTTCACCATAACGCTTGGCTTCTTTAATGGCTTTTTCTGACCAAATGCCCGTTTTGATATAGTCAGCTTTGGCATTTTTGCCAAAAAAATTTAACGGAATGGCTGAAAATTGTAAAGTTGCTCCACCTTGTAAAAACAAGACTTTATAATTTTTAGGGATATTTAACAGTTGGCGTAAATTTGCTTCTGCTTTTTCGGCAACAGCCACATAGTCTTTACTACGATGGCTCATTTCCATAATAGAAACACCTGTACCCTGCCAATTTAACAGTTCACGCTGTGCTTTTTCTAAAACAGCAGTAGGCAATGCAGCTGGGCCTGCACAGAAGTTATACGCGCGCATGATATTTCCTTTAATCTGAGCATAAATAAAAAAACAACAACACGCATTTAATCATAGAATAAATAAACGTGCAGTAATTAAAAACACGAAGATTTGATCTGTTGCCCATAGGGTAGATGAAATATGAGCTTTTCTGATCTATTCACCTACCCTTTAAGATTAACGGTAGTATTCAAGCAAAATTTCTTGTGAATTATGAGCCACTTCATCTTCTTTTTTCACAACATGTACCCAAGAACCATCGCCTTTTAATTCCCAAGCACGCTGATTATCTTTTAGATAATTAATAAACCCTTGCTGATAGATGACTTTACGCAATGCAGGATCTTCAACAGGAAAGCAAGCCTCAACTCGGTTAAATAAATTACGATTCATCCAGTCTGCACTTGAACAATAAATACGTGCTTGTCCTAAATTACTAAAATAAAACACACGTGTATGTTCTAAAAAACGACCAACGATAGAACGTACTTTAATATTATCAGATAAGCCTGGTAAACCCGGACGTAAACAGCAAATTGAGCGAATAATCAGATCAATTTTCACACCTGCACTTGATGCTTCATATAATTTATTAATCAATTGCACCTCAGTGAGTGCATTCACTTTAATAATAATGTGAGCTTCTTTACCTGCTCGAGCATGCGTAATTTCATCATCGATGCAAGTAAGTAAGTGGCTATGTAACGTAAATGGTGCATGGTAAAGTTTTTTCAACTTTGCCATTTTCCCCATTCCTGTAAGTTCTTGAAAAATACGATGTACATCTTCACATAATTCTTTACCTGTCGTCAGCAAGCCATAGTCTGTATACATACGAGCATTACCTGCATGGTAATTTCCTGTACCTAAATGTGCATAACGAACCAATTTATTATTTTCACGGCGTACAACTAAAATCATTTTTGCATGTGTTTTATAGCCAACAATGCCATATACCACCACAGCACCTGCCTCTTGCAATAAATTGGCAACCGCGATGTTCGACTCTTCGTCAAAACGTGCACGCAATTCAATCACTGCTGTGACTTCTTTGCCATTTCGAGCAGCCTCTGCAAGCACTTGCACAATTTCTGAATCTGGACCACTACGGTACAATGTTTGCTTAATTGCTAACACTTTAGGATCTCTTGCAGACTCACGTAATAACGTAATTACAGGTGCAAATGATTCAAATGGATGATGGAGTAAAATATCTTGCTTTTTCATTGCCGCAAAAATACTTTCTGATTTCTTTAAAATTTTGGGTATTGCTGGTGTAAAAGAGTCATATTTTAAATGCGGACGTTTAAAATTCGATACCAAACGTGCTAGATTTACAGGGCCATCAACTTTATATAACTGATCAAAGGAAAGTTCAAACTCATTGAGCAAATATTCATAAATATGTTTTGGACAACCTTGAGTCACTTCTAAACGTACTGCACGACCAAAACGTCTTGAACTCAGCTCCCCTTTTAGTGCAATGGCAAGATCTTCTACATCTTCATTCAGCTCTAAATCTGCATTACGTGTTACCCTAAACTGATATGAGCCTGTTGCTGTCATGCCTGGAAACAGATCAGATACATGTTCATGGATAATCGCTGAAAGCATCACATGATGTTCTTTACCATCTGTAAGCTCGTCAGGCAATCGAACAACACGAGGCAATGAACGTGGTGCAGGCACAACTGCCAAATCAATTTGGCGACCAAAAGCATCTTTACCATCTAAGGTAACAATAAAATTCAAGCTTTTATTCACTAAACGAGGAAATGGATGTGCAGGATCTAAACTAATAGGCGTAAGTACAGGTGCAACTTGTTCTTGGAAATATTTTTTAATCCACACCGATTGAGCAGGCGTAAGCTCACCACGGCGTAAAAAGCAAATGTCTTCATGTGCAAGCTTAGGTAAGATTTCTTGGTTTAAAATACGATATTGGCGTTCAACAGCCTCATGTGCTGTTTTAGAAATTTGATCTAAAACCTGTTTTGGCGTGAGGCCATCGGGCGTATGGCTTTCATTACCCAATGTGAGCTCTTCCATCACACCTGCAACACGAATTTCAAAAAATTCGTCTAAATTACGAGAAAAAATAAGTAGAAAATTTAAACGCTCAAGTAACGGATGCGATGGATCAACCGCTTGCTCTAATACTCTCAAGTGAAAATCTAAAATAGACAGCTCGCGATTAATATAACGTGCATTATATGCATAATCTGGTGCAATCGCATTGATTTGCTGACCAGTCGTTAATACATTTTCTTCAGTGCTCATACAGCCTTCCATCTTAAGCCTTTTTTAATTTATGTCATATTATGAATGATATTTATGGCAATTTGATAAAATAATGCTTAAAACACATTCAAACTTCATCTTTATTTTACGGAATCTGACTTGAACCTATATACTTAGTAATAAATCTTTGCCTAAACAGAAATTTAGCATCATTTTTGTGCCTTTGATAATACTTAGGGTTCGGCAATAATGCAGCTAAAAATATGGCCTGACGTTGGGTTAAATGCCGACTACTACAATTAAAATAGTGCTGTGAGGCCGCTTCAATACCATAAATACCGTTGCCAAACTCTACCGAATTTAAATACACTTCTAAAATACGCTGTTTAGACCATATTTGCTCCATCATGACAGTAATGATTGCTTCTTGTGCTTTTCGAATGTAACTACGTTGATTATATAAAAAGAGATTTTTCGACAACTGTTGAGTAATCGTTGAACCACCAGCCACGACCTCGCCATTTTTTTCATTTCTAGCCAATGCACTGTGTACACCATTCCAATCAAAACCATGATGCTGAATAAATTTACCATCTTCTGATGCAATCACTGCTTTTTTAATGGCAGTACCCATCTGTTCGTCACTGATCCATTGATGTTGAAGGTTAAGTTCACTATTTTGCAATAATGCAATACGCATAAACATGGTAGTTTCTACAGGATGACTTTTCCACCAATATAAACTACAAATAATCCATATTTGTACCAATAAAAACAACGTCAATACCATAAAAATAAAACGTGACAATATGACCTTGATCAATCCAACTTTCTCCTCAGAGCCTGTTCTGTTAAGCTGATCATATTCGATATTAGCAAAATACAGTAATTAAAAATGCAACAACCTTTATTTTACCGTAGCAAAATTAACGTTCATTTATGGTGGCTCAGCGCTTTACTCATTCTGATCAATGTTTTGTTGTATTTATATCAAATTAGCCATGGTGTAGACAGTTCAGAACCCACCTTTTTTGATGCAATTCAATGGGGCGCAGACTACCCTCCTTTAACATTACTTTCAGATCCAAAACGTCTGTTTACGGCTCTTTTTTTTCACTTCGGATTTATACATTTGGCTTTAAATATGTGGGCATTGTATGTGTTTGGACAAATTGCTGAACAAATTTATGGCCGTGTCTATTTTGGGCTTATTTATTTTTCCTCAGGTATTTTTGGCAATTTAATGACCGATGTTATCAGCATATATAACAGCCACATTGCCATTACAACACAGCAATTTTCAAGCAATCTGTTACCGCATATCAGTGCAGGTGCATCAGGATCTGTTATGGGACTTGGTGGTGCACTCACCATATTGGCATATTTACCACAACACGCATCTTATCCGTTTGTTTTAAGTAAAAGATCATTAATTACCCTTATGCTACTTAATTTAGCCATAGGTATTTTTACACCTAATATTAACAATACAGCTCACATGGCTGGTTTTGCAATGGGTGCAGTGCTTACTCTCGTATGGTATTTTACACAACAAAAAATAAATCGATATAGTGCTCATTTATGCGGTTTTACTGTGGCTTTCGCTCTATGTTTTGGTCTCTACTTTTACTGTATTCAGTATAGTCAAACCGTGATTGATTTGTGGCAAACACTCTCAAAACATGCACTGTTATAAAGGTATTTTATGTACATAGTGATGATGACTTCGTTTATTTAGCACCCCATGTCATTCAACATACACCATACAACCCAAAGCATGGTGACAGGATAAACCACCATGCTTTGTTCGTGTCCATCAATCGATTTGCCTTAAGCTTTGTAAAGGTGCAATATTCGATAGATAATTTAATCGATAGCGCCCAATGACTGCACATAATACGGTCATAATCACAGGTAAAATCAACCAAAGTTCAAGGTGTAGTTGAGGACTCAGTCCAATTTGGCGACTTGCAATAAAACCAATCAACTCAGCAAACAAGCAAGCTGTCAGCCCTGAAGTGAACCCAATACATGCAAATTCGATGGTCATCATACGCCGAATATTGGCTTTGGTACTCCCAAAGGCGCGCCACAAAGCCACTTCTTTTTTACGCTCATCAATTAAAATATTAATGCATGCCATCAGCACTAAAAATCCAGATAAAGCAACAAGTAGTGCTAATACTGTCATGATTTTTACCATCACACTCATGAGTTGTTTGACTTGATCTAAAATCAAACTAATATCAATAAATACTGTGGTGTTATAATGCTGAATCAATGGTAATAGCTGTGACTTCTCTACTGTAGGAACAAAAAAACTGCCTAAATAGCTGCCCGCATTACGATCAAATGTGTTTGGCGAAAAAATAAAATAGAAGTTTGGGTTAAAACTTTGCCACTGTACCGAGCGTACATTAATGACTTTGGCGTTGATCTGCCCTTCAGGTAAACTAAAAGTTAATTGGTCACCTATCTGAATATTGAGTTTTTTTGCCACTTCTTGTTCTACAGAAACCTCTTGCACCCCTTTAAAGGCCAAATCGCCTTGCAGAATTTTATTGTCTGAAGGATATTGCTGTGCCTGTGTTAAATTTAGCTCTCGTTGTAAACTTTCATTGCTACGTGTTTCTTGTTCAGAAAAACCTTGTCCATTTTTAGCAATCAATCGACCACGAATATTTGGATACAGTGTTGTATGTGACCAACCTTTTTTTTGCAAATCCTGTAAAAAATCAGGCTCATCTGTTGGGGGTAAGCCATATACAAATTGGTTTGGTGTATTGTTTGGCAATTCTGCTTGCCAGCGAGATAAAACGTCAGTACGCAATACAATTAATACAGCAATCAAACTTAAACCTAAAGACAATGCAGTCACCTGCAATGCACTGTACTGCGCTGTTCTTACATAAGTCGACCACGTATTTTTTAATTGTTTAATACCTTTAAATAACAACCATAATAATCCATACATGACGACAGCAAGTCCCCCCATACCTAAGAGCACCTGCACCGTTAAACCTACGCTTTGGGTTAAAATCACCCCTAAAATGGCAAGACTTAAAAAACCTGTGCATACAGTGATCATTGAGTATATATTCAACTGTGAAATAGCACGTAAAACTTTAATTGGAGGCGTTGTTAAAAGCTGATATATCTTAGGAAAAACAAAACCTAAAAGAACCAGACCACTGGTTAAAAATGCAATAGGGATCGCTTCTAACAATACACTGCCCCATGCAATATCGATATTTACTTGGGGAATAAATTGCAACATTAATTGCAACAACCCATAACCTAAACCAATTCCTAATGCACTACCTACCCAAGCAGAACAAAACATCACTAATGCCATCAGACTAAAAAAAGCAATCAGTAAGTCTTTTTTACTCGCACCCAAACAGCGCATTAAAGCAATATAATCTTGGTTTTGTTGTACATAACGTTGTGTACTTAATGCAATGGCTAAACCACAAAGTAATACAGTTAAAAGGTTACTGAGTTGTAAAAATTTCTCTAAATTTTCAATGGGTTTAAGAAGTCGTGTATTGCTATTTTTAGCATCTTTTAATTTGACTACGCCCACTTCATTTGCATGGTCAACCGTCATTTTTTGTTGCTGCGCATCAAACCACTGCTGATAACGTGTTAAAGGTGCATTTTGCGATGATGATAACAGCAATCGATAGTCAATTCGACTGCCTTGCTGAATGGCCTGTGTTGCATTCACATCATCTTGATTCATTAATACTAAAGGTGAAAATGCACTAAAACCTGTTTCTTGATTACTGTCTTTTTCAATGATCGCACTAAAGCGTAATTGTGCATCGGCAATATTCACTGTATCGCCAAGTTTTACCCCAAGCAAATCTTGCGCTCTTGGGCTTAACCATACATCACCTTTAGGTACTGTTTTTTGTGTGTGAGGCTCGACAACCAATGTACCTCTCAGCGGGAAATTTGGCTCTATTGCTTTGACTAATACCATTACAAACTGATGATCTGTACTGGCCATTGTACTAAATACAGTGACTTGAGATTGTGTTAAGCCTTGTGCAGTAGCTTCTTCACGATATTTTTGATCAAGAGGTTGATTACTATTCAGCACTACATCTGCTGCAAGTAAATCTGCTGCTTGCAAATTAATGGCACGTTTCACTTGATCGCTGGCTAAATTTAATGCTGTAGTTGCGCAAATCGCCAAACTTAATGCAACCATCAATAACCAACTACTTTGGCTACGAAAACTTTGTTGTAATAATGGTTTAATCAAATGATTCATGCAAAGACCTCACGTTGAAAAGGTTTCAATTCTCCTTCGTGCAATACATAGTGTTTTTGGCAACGCTTTGCTAATTCTAAATGATGAGTCACTAATACCAATGTCACGCCCAAATCTTTGTTTAAATCAAATAACAGCTTTTCAATGTCTTTTGCGGTATGTTCATCTAAATTCCCTGTAGGTTCATCTGCAAAAATAATTTGAGGTGATGTAACCAAGGCGCGTGCAATTGCTACACGTTGTTGCTCGCCTCCCGAAAGTACTTTTGGTGTTTGGTCTTTTTGCTTTAACAATCCTACCTGATCAAGCAATTGTATGGCCTTCGCTTCTGCTTGAGTATAGTTAAAATGTGCCTTTAAACGTAATGGCAACATTACATTTTCAAGTGCCGTCAAATGAGGTAACAATTGAAATGATTGAAAGACAAAGCCAATAGTTTTTTGACGAAGACCTGCTCGTTGCTCTTCATTTAATGCGTGTGCTGCCTCACCACAAACCCACAATTCACCTTCACTGGCTTGATCAAGGGTTGCCAAAATACCCAACAAAGTGGACTTACCTGAACCCGAACGACCTGTAATCGCAACTTGCTCACCTTGTAAAATATCTACATTGATTGAACGTAACAATGTAACATCTTGATGATCTCGTTTAATTTTATGTGATAGATGCTGTGCTGAAATGATAACTTGTGCCATGATTTACCTATTGACTGACTTTAAAGGATGACCTACGCATGCTGAAGGCAACACGTTATATTAAACAACTTAGCGTCACCAGTTTCATGAGTTTTGTTGTTTTATTGCCATTACAGCAAGTGATGGCTGCAAAAATTTTAGTTGTGGGAGACAGTCTCAGCGCAGGCTATGGGATTGATGTCAACAAAGGTTGGGTTCACCTATTACAGCAAAATCTCGACCAGCAAGCGCCTAAAAAACATCAGGTCATTAATGCAAGCGTCAGTGGTGAAACAACGACAGGGGCACTGGCTAGACTCCCAAAACTGTTACAACAATACAAACCTGACGTGATGCTTCTTGAACTTGGAGGCAATGATGGACTAAGAGGACAACCCCCTCAAACCATTCAACGTAACTTAGAAAAAATGATTCAGCTTGCCCAACAAAGTGGAAGCAAAACTGTGTTATTTGGCATGAAAATACCACCTAATTACGGCAGTGCTTATACAAGAGCATTTGAGCAAAACTACACTATCATGAGTCAAAAGTATAAATTACCCTTGATTCCTTTCTTTTTAGAAGGTGTGGCAGGTCATAATCAACTCATGCAGTCAGACCTGATTCATCCAAATGAAAAAGCACAAAAAATACTACTCAACAATGCACTGCCCTATGTAAAAGGCGCTTTATAAAGCGCCTTTGTTGAACAGATTTAAAAGTACACAACGGTTGTTTGATTAAAAATCAAAAAATTCAACTTGACCTGTTTCAAGTGAATACTCAGCACCTACAACTTTTAATTTTCCTTGTTCAATTAATTGTTCTAACACCGCAGAACCATGACGTAATTGATTCACTGATGCAAATACATTTGAACGAATAGCATGTTCACAGAGTTTATCTAAATCGTCTTTTAGTTCAGTTTGCATCAGAATTTCTACTGAAGGACGTACACGACTCACAATCGACATTAAATTATTTGATGTACCATGATCTGGGTTACGTAAAGTTTCAATCGTTGCTTTCACAGCACCACAGTGGCTATGACCTAACACCACCACTACAGCACAGTCATAGCTTGCAGCAGCAAACTCAACACTGCCTACTTGTGACGGTGCAACAATATTTCCTGCTACACGAATAACAAATAAATCACCTAAGCCCTGATCAAATACAATTTCAGCAGGTACACGAGAATCCGAACAGCCCAATACAATTGCAAATGGGTTTTGATCTGCAGTCAATGAAGAACGCTGTTCTTGTGAAATAAGACTAGGAATCGATGACTCACCATTCACAAAGCGTTGATTTCCTTGTTTTAAACGTTCTAAAGCTTCTTGTGAACTCAACATAACCCTATCCTATAATGTAATTTATACTACGTATTTTATGATTCAAAATCATTCTTGTCATTGACAAAAATGATCTCCACCAAGCAAAGGTCGAACATCTGTAAAAAAAATCGATTTAAGTATATGAGAAATATGACATATAGCACTTAAATCACGTTATAATTTTGTGAAAATTTACGCTAAAATCAAGGCTCAGATGACAGATTCCATGCCAACTCACCCACTCATTGAGCAACTGATTGAACAACATATTATTTTTCTAGAACAGCAATTCCTTGATACAACCTATTTACAGCAAGAGGTTTGTATATTATGCCAATGGTTAGGAACCCAATCCGTTCAAAATCTTGTGTCTTTAGACCAATTACAATCTACTTTACGCCATCTATTTATTGATACTGATATCCCTCAAAACACACTCAAACATTTAGGTATACGTTTAAGTGAGGCCTTAAAACACCCTCTCAATCAGACCACAACAATTGCAGACATTGTTCATCCTTTGCATGTTGATGACTTGGCTCAATATACAGCCAGTAAAAGTACACAACGTCAATATTTAATTGCGCATATCACTAAACATCCTGCATTTGTTAATATCGCTACACAACTCATTCAACAGGTATTACATGATTACTTTCAAAATCATTTAAACAATAACTCTAGCCATGTTAGTCGCTTTATGAAAATAGGTAAATCTGTACTCGAAAATGTTACAGACCTTAATTTATCTCATGCAATACAACAATACTTAGAAAAAAATGTTTCTAAATTAGCCATGTTGGCCGAAAAAACACTAAATCAACAACTCAGCAATGACAACGTCTATGAGCTACATGTACAGATGTGGCATCAGTTAAAAAACACACCTCTGTCACATCTACAGCATTACATTGATGCCAATGATTTACCACATACCATACCGCTTTTACATCAGTTTTTAGATCACTTTAGACACAGTCCTTTTTTTGCGCAACATCTCCAACAAGGACTCACTGCATGGTATCTAGATCATGAAAACAAAAGTGTTTTAGATGTTTTACATGCATTAGGTAAAACACCCGAACAGGTCAGCCAACTGTTAGAACAACATTTAGGACAAATATTGCAACAGTTCATTCATGATGGCTCTTTTAAAATACGTTTAAGGCAACAGTTACACGATTTTTACTACACCCCAAGCACATTAGACCTACTCAAAAAAATATAAAAAAGCGTGCTTTGAAGCACGCTTTAATTTCTATTTGAGTTATTTATAGTAAGCACCTTCGGCTTGGCTATGATCTGTTTCATCAATTACACGTTGCAACTCTGGAATATACTCTTTTAGTGTGGTCTCTACACCTTGTTTAAGTGTTACATCAATTGCTGAACAGCCTTGGCAACCTCCACCAAATTTAAGTACCGCAGTTAATCCATGTTGTTCATCTTCAGTTACAGTCACTAAACTACAGTTTCCGCCATGACTTGCAAGCCCCGGATTAATTTCTGACTGTAAGATGTAAGTAATACGTTCTTCCATAGATGCATCAGCACCTACACGCGGAACTTTAGAGTTTGGTGCTCTAAACGTGAGCTGGCCACCAAAGCGGTCTTTGTTATAGTCAATAACTGCATCTTTTAGATACGGAATAGACGGCGCATCAACATAGGCAGGAAAATCGGCATAATCCTGTTTATAATCTGACGTGAGCACTTCATCTGGTGCACTGTATGCCATACAACACTCAGCACGAGGTGTTCCTGCATGTTCAACAAATACTCTTACACCAATACCGGGTGTATCTTGTTTCGCCAATAATTCCCCTAAATACTCTTGTGCTGATGGCGTAATAAGTAAGTTAGGAATTTCTTGATTTTCTGCATCTGCAGTGCTGACATTTTGTGTAGACATATCCATTTTCCTCAACATCAATACGCTATCTTAACTTAAATCGTGTTGAATAGATAAAATTCAAGCTGTCATTTTTTGTGTTTTATATATTTTTCCATCTTCATGATTTTGTGTCATCATAAACACCTATCAAAATCATGAATTATATTATGCTAAATTTACCTTTTTCTCATAGTATTACCATTATTATTATTACTGTAGTGATTTCATTGATTGCTTTGTCTAATCAAAAAGTCATGAATCGGCTTATTTTTTGGCCGCCAGCCATACAAAAAGGGCAATTTGACCGATTTATCACACACGGTTTTGTACATGCAGATGGTATGCATCTTTTATTTAACATGATTACCTTGTATTTCTTTGGTCGTGTTATTGAAGTTTTCTATCGCCAATACTTATTCAACATGGGTTTTGTATTTTTTTATTTAGGCGCATTAATCATTGCAATTTTACCTAGTTATTTAAAACATAAAAATGATTTTCAATGGGCCTCTCTTGGTGCATCTGGTGCTGTATCTGCGGTTTTATTTTCTTATATTTTGTTTAAACCATGGAGTCTCATACTGGTTTTCATTATTCCTGTGCCTGCCATTATTTTTGCATTATTGTATATTGGCTACAGCATTTGGGCAGGTAAAAGAAATCATAACAATACCAATCACAGTGCTCACTTGTGGGGAGCTGCTTACGGTGTAGTCGTTACCATTTTAGTTGAGCCTAATATTGTTCCACATTTTTTAAATAAATTGACTCAAATTCCTTTTTTATAATTCATGGAATCAAAAATAAAAAAGCACGTTTAAACGTGCTTTTTTATTGCATTTAGGTTTAGTTTACAAATTTGCGAGCATTACGGAACATACGTAGCCATGCACCATCTTGATCCCAAGACTCAGGTGCCCAAGAATGTTGAATAGCACGGAAATTACGCTCTGGATGAGGCATCATAATCGTGGCACGACCATCGTTAGACGTAACCCCTGCAATCGCTTCTGGCGAACCATTTGGGTTCATTGGATAATGTTGTGTCGGCTGTCCATGACTGTCTACATAGCGTAAAATCACTTGATCATTACGGTTGAGTTCGGTCAAATGGTCAGCATTGGTTACAACACGACCTTCCCCATGCGCAACGGCAATCGGTAAAATCGAACCATGCATATCTTGTAACAAGACCGAGTTTGATTTTTCAACGGTCACGTTTACGCTACGCGCTTCAAAGACTTCACTTGTATTGCGGTGGAAACGTGGCCATGCTTCTGCACCCGGAATAAGTGGTGCAAGTTGCGATAACATTTGGCAACCATTACAAATACCCAAGCTAAACGTTTCTTGACGAGTAAAGAAACGTTCAAATTGGTCACGTAATTTTTCGTTAAACAAGACCGACTTTGCCCAGCCACCGCCTGCACCCAACACATCACCATATGAAAAGCCACCACATGCCACTAGACCTTCAAAATCTTCTAGGCTCACGCGACCGGCCAATAAATCACTCATATGCACATCAATACTTTTGAAACCGACTTTATCGAAAGCAGCTGCCATTTCCACATGACCATTTACACCCTGTTCACGCAAAATAGCCATATTTGGACGACGTAGATTTAAATAAGGTGCTTCTACTTCTTCATTTAAATCAAATGTTGGTTTAGCAATTAAACCTTTATGTTTTTCATCGGCAATGAGTGCATACTCTTGATCTGCAGTATCTGAGTTGTCACGTAAGCGTTGAATTTGATGCGATACTTCAGACCATGCCTGCTGTAGTTCGGTACGGCTTAAGGTTAAATCATTGACAGTCAGTTGATCTGTTGAATTCACTGTACCCATCAAAGAGACTGCATCTTTTAATGGGCTATTTGCAATTTCTTCTTGCAATGTTGTCCAATCTGCTTGTGTCAATTGCACTACAGCGCCAACTTCTTCAGCAAATAAACTTTCAATGCTTTGTTGCTCTAGCTGTACACCAAGACGTGATGCAAACATCATTTCACTGACAGTCGCTAATAAACCACCATCACCAATATCATGGTAGGCATGAATCAAGCCACGCTGATTCCAATCTTGGATTAAAGCAAAGAACGCTTTGACATCATCAAAGCTATCTACGTCTGGTGCAGTGGTACCAAGTGCCTTATACACTTGTGCCAAAATAGATGCACCAATACGATGTTGTCCTTTTGACAAATCGATCCGCACTAACACGCTATCTTCAAATGCTTTTAATTCAGGCGTAAGTGTTTTACGTACATCAGATACAGGAGCAAATGCTGTGATCACTAAAGACATTGGTGAAGTGACTGATTTATCTACCCCATCATCTTGCCATGTCGTACGCATAGATAACGAGTCTTTACCTACAGGTATTGCAATGCCCAATGCAGGACAAATTTCCATACCAATGGTTTTCACTGCTTCGAACAATGCTTGATCTTCACCTGCTTGACCTGCTGCCGCCATCCAGTTTGCTGAAAGCTTAACATCACTCAACTTGGCAATATCTGCAGAAGCAATATTGGTCAGTGCTTCAGCCACAGCTAGACGTGCAGATGCTGCAGGGTTAAGCAATGCAACAGGTGGACGTTCACCCAAGGCCATTGCTTCACCCATATAACCTTGTAAACTGGTGGTGGTTACCGCAGCATCTGCCACAGGAACTTGCCAACGACCAACCATTTGATCTCGTGCAACCATACCCGTAATTGAACGGTCACCAATGGTAATTAAGAATGACTTAGATGCTACGGTTGGATTTTTTAAAACACGGAAAATGGCATCTTTTAGATCAATTTTTGTGGTATCAAATGCTGTACCCTGACGTGGCATACTGTCATACGAGCGTTGCATACGTGGCGTGCCACCGAGCAATACTTGCATTGGCATATCTACTGCATTATTTTCAAATAATGGATCTTCTACCGTTAAGTGACGTGCTTCAGTCGCCTCGCCCAATACCGCAAACGGGCAGCGTTCACGCTCACAGATTGCTTCAAATTGAGCCAAACTTTCTGGACGAATGGCCAACACATAACGCTCTTGTGCTTCATTTGACCAAATTTCCATTGGAGACATACCCGTCTCTAGCGATGGAATTTTACGTAAGTTGAGTACTGCACCTAGCTCATGATCATTGACCAATTCAGGCATGGCATTAGACACACCACCTGCACCGACATCATGTACCGATACAATTGGATTTTCATTTTCTAAACGCCAGCATGTATCAATCACCTCTTGGCAACGGCGTTCCATTTCTGGATTTTCTCGTTGTACTGATGCAAAGTCTAAACTTTCACCCATTGTACCGCTGTCTACCGATGAAGCCGCACCACCGCCCAAGCCAATTAGCATGGCAGGGCCACCGAGTACAATCAGTAAATCACCAGGTTGAATTGGATCTTTTTCAACATGATCAGGACGAATATTACCGTAACCACCTGCAAGCATAATTGGCTTATGAAAGCCTTTGACTTCGCCATGTACTTCTTGTTCAAAGGTACGGAAATAACCGTTTAAGTTCGGACGACCGAATTCGTTATTAAATGCCGCTCCACCAAGTGGGCCTTCAATCATAATTTGTAGTGGTGATGCCATACGTGATGGCTTACCATATTTAACTTCCCATGGTTGCTCAAAACCAGGAATATTCAAGTTAGATACGGTAAAACCTGTTAAGCCCGCTTTTGGTTTTCCACCACGGCCTGTTGCACCTTCATCACGAATTTCACCACCTGAACCTGTAGCTGCACCTGCAAATGGCGAGATTGCAGTTGGATGGTTGTGTGTTTCCACTTTCATTAAAATATGAGCAGCTTGATTTTTATATTTATATGCATAATGACCATTTTCATCTTGCTTTGGATAAAAACGTACGGTGTCATGTCCAACCATGACCGATGCATTGTCTTTATATGCAGATAACACATTGTCTGGTGATTCTTTATAGGTATTTTTAATCATTTTAAACAATGATAGTGGCTGTTCTTCACCATCAATCGTCCACTGTGCATTAAAAATTTTATGACGGCAATGCTCAGAGTTTGCTTGTGCAAACATCATCAGTTCAATGTCATTTGGATTACGTTGTAATTGGGTAAATGCTTCAACTAAGTAATCAATTTCTTCATCTGATAAGGCAAACCCAAAATTTTGATTTGCTTCAACCAAGGCCACTTTACCTTGGTTTAAAATATCAATCGTATTTAACGGTTTTGGTGGTGTGTCTGTAAATAAAGCTTTTGCATCATCAATATGATCAAAAACATGTTCAGTCATACGATCATGAAGCGCCAATTTAATGTCTTGGCTGATCGATGACACACCTTTGAGTGTATACAAAATTCCACGTTCTATTCGATGGATAGGTGTATTACAGTTTTTAAAAATATCAGTCGCTTTTGAAGACCATGGAGAAATGGTGCCTACTCGAGGGGTTACAAGAATTTGAATTTCATCGTGTGTAGGTTCTGACAGCTTAAAACTCATACCATCATTGAGTAAGCGTTGTGCTGCATTTGTTTCTTGCTCGTTGAGCGATTGATCGAACAGATAAACCCATTGGCTTTCTATAGATTGAACGGCACTAAAAGACGATAGTCGTGATAATAGTTGCGTTTTTTTGAAAGTAGAATGTGCTTGTGCACCGGCCACGATAAACATGTTGATTTTGGCTCCACGGGTAAGTCTTCGCACCTTACCGCAATGTGACTTAGAGAGAGGCTGTTATGATACTGCTTATTCTATATTTCGGCTAGATTAAAGCTTACGAATCACTCATTAAAATCAAAAATTATTCATTTTAAATATGAGTGATCGGTAAATTTAAAGTGAGTACATGCGCAATGTGTTTCTTTTATGCTCCAGTTGAGACATTAAATAAACTACCAATCCAAAATGTGAATAACATGGCCACCACACCCCATAACATCACTCGAACAACCCCTCTCATAATAGGGCTTCCACCTGCATAACTTGCGATCGCGCCAAGTAGACCCAAAGACAAGACACCGACAACCATAATGCCATACTCTAAAATATGTCTTGGCAACAACAAAATAGCCAAAAGTGGGAAAAGACCACCCAAAATAAAAGAAACTGCAGAAGCCATTGCAGCAAGTAAAGGTTGTGCGGCTGTTTCTTCATTAATACCTATTTCATCTCTTGCATGAGCAGCAAGTGCATTATGCGCGGTCAACTGCTCTGCCACTTGAAAAGCCAGCTCTTTGTCTAAGCCTCGATGAATATAAATCTTTGTGAGTTCTAATAACTCTAAATCTGGACTCAGATGTAAGCTTTCAGCTTCCATACGCAAGTCAGCATCTTCAATATCCTGCTGTGATTTGACTGAAATATATTCTCCTGCCGCCATAGATACAGCACCTGCAATCACACCTGCCACACATGTGATGAGCAGCGTATTGGCTGTTGCACCACTTGCAGCCATTCCTACCACTAAACTAGTTACTGAAATAATGCCATCATTTGCACCTAAAACCGCAGCTCTAAGCCAACCTGAACGTTCAGTATAATGGTTCTCTTCATGGTGTGAGTGACGAGACATAGTCTACCCTTATGTTTATATCAACAACATCGATCTATTTTTTATGTAACATGCCAATTTATTGTATTTAATAGCTATGTATAGATAAAGGGCCTTAAATGTAATAAGACCCTTTAGCTAGATTAAACACAACACAAATATTTGCGTTATGCACGCTCTAAGTAGTCACCCGTACGTGTATCTACACGAATACTTTCTTCTTGCTGAACAAACAAAGGAACACGAACCACTGCACCTGTTTCAAGTGTTGCAGGCTTACCACCTGTGCCTGCGGTATCACCTTTCACACCCGGATCTGTTTCAGTAATTTTTAAAATCACAAAGTTTGGTGCGCTTACATTTAATGGCACACCATTAAATAACATGATTGAACATTTTTCGTTAGAATCATCTTTCAACCATTTTGCTGCATCACCCATTGCAGTTTTATCTGCAGCGATTTGTTCAAATGATGCAGGGTCCATAAAGTGCCACATTTCACCATCGTTATATAAGTAATCCATTTCTACTTCAACGATGTCTGCACCCTCTAAAGATTCATTAGATTTAAATGTTTTCTCTAGAATTTTACCTGTGCGCAGGTTACGTAGTTTTACCCGACTAAAGGCTTGGCCTTTACCAGGTTTTACGTATTCGTTTTCTGTAATAGTACAAGGATTACCATCAAGCATGACTTTGAGGCCTTGCTTAAACTCATTTGTAGAATAATTGGCCATGACTGGCACGCTCCGAACTTACTAATTTAAATCGATTAATGCTAGACTAGCATTATTTTTAACAGATGGCATGATAAACTATTTGTACCGTGAGCAAAACTGGAAAAGTCAACTGAATGACTTAATTACCGATCCTCATGAGCTCTTACGCATACTTTCACTCTCACCCGACGAATTATTGTCAGGCGCACTCCTTGCATCTGAACAGTTTAAACTTCGTGTTCCTCGCTCATTTGTAGATAAAATAAGCAAATCAAACCCATTAGACCCACTGCTTTTACAGGTTTTGCCTCATCATTTAGAACTAGATGAGCACGATGGCTTTATCACAGATCCATTAGGAGAAGAGGCAGCCACTCAATTACCAGGTGTCTTGCACAAATATCAATCTCGCTTTTTACTTACACTAACGGGAGCATGCGCCATACACTGTCGTTACTGTTTCCGCAGACATTTTCCCTACCAAGAAAACCTGCCAAAACATAAAGATTGGCTCGACATTAAAGCGTATATTGAAAGTCAACCTCAGATTAATGAAGTTATTTTAAGTGGTGGCGACCCACTGACCTTATCTAATCAAAAATTACATACTTGGCTTGAACGTATTGCATCCTTACCGCAAATTCAATTTCTCCGTATACACTCTCGTGTGCCGATTGTTATTCCAGAGCGTTTAGATCAAGAGTTACTACAAACACTCACAATGAGTCGTTTGAACATTATTTTGGTCATTCATGCCAATCATACTCATGAAATTGATGAAAAAACTCAGTATTATTTAAAACAGTTACACCAGCACAACATTACACTTCTGAATCAATCAGTGTTACTCAAAGGAGTCAATGATTCAGCAAAACTATTGCAAGAATTAAGTTATAAACTGTTTGAGTCTGGTGTCATGCCTTACTATCTACACGTATTAGATAAAGTGAAAGGGGCTCATCATTTTGATTTAAGCCAAGATCGTGCTACAAGTATATATAACGAGCTACTTGCCCTTTTACCTGGCTACCTTGTGCCTAAATTAGTACGAGAAATTGCAGGTGAGAAAAATAAAACACCGATCGTGACTCAGTTTAATCCTATTGAGTAGTGTCAATGACTACAGAGCAATGTATTCCTACAGATATTTTCATTCAAGATGTTCAATACACTCGAACCCATTTAAGTTTTTGTAGCCCTAACGTAGAAAGCCTCAAAATATGGTTAGATACCACACATCAAAATGCCATGGGCGACCGTTCGAAGGCATTGCTCCAAGCACTCATTGAACTATCGGAATTAGATATTGCATCTTGCTTAAGATTCACCCTCGTGCAAACCATACATCACTCGATTGATCAAGTGATTGAAGACCTAAAAGTCCTGATTAAAGAGCAATCAACCTCTAACGCGCTTCACAAAGAAAATATTTTAGATTTAATTGAGTCTTTTCGCTGTTATATGGCACAACTATATTTAGATATTTTTATTAAATTACGTGAAGACATGATCATCACGTCATTTTCATTCAGACATTATCTTACCCATAAAAAGCAAAATACATGTTCGTGGTATGCCTGTTATTTGGCATTAGAACAATTTAGTTTGCTCACTTGTCATCAACACATGGTCTATAAAGAAGCTTTAGATGGTCAGTGGCAACGCACACATTATTTATATTGGTGTGCCCGTCAGCATCAATACCAAAATATTGAAATCTATGATTCAAAAGATTGTATATGTAGTCAAAATGATATTCATAGTATTTCTATTTTATACAAACAAATTTTACTGCTTCATTTATTAAACACCCGACAAGTCAGACCCAGTGAAACTTATGCATTATACCAATGCAGTGCAGAATGGGCTCATTTACTTCGAGTTACGCCTAAAAAAAATCCGTTATCTCGTTACACTATTCAGCCTCAAACAGATCGCCCACCTACTGCTTTGCTTGAAGAACAAGAAAACACGTTAAGCAAAAATTATTTCTATATTAATGTCAATCATTTATTCAAACGAATTCAGTTGGCCAACTCACCTACACAGTCTAAATTATCCATTAAAGAACAATTATACCTAAGCAGCTCACTCATTTTTCACATAACCAACACACTCAACCAATCTCCCGAGCGTCGCTATACACGGTATAACTTCAATTCAAGCATTCAGATTTGCTTTGGCTTAAAATCAGTACATCACCTATTAGCACAAGCAATACGAAAGCATCAAAACCAACGAATAAAACAATCAAAACGCTCAAATACACCACAAGAAATACATCACATTATTCCTAAGCATACTGTCTCAAATGCCAATTTAGACTTTGATGAAAATATATATACCTGTCGTATTTTAGATGTGAGTGTCAATGGTTATCGTATGCTATGGAAAGGCCACACACCTAAACATTTACGAGCAGGTGAGTTTTTAGCTGTACAAGAAAACAGTCAAAGCCCTTGGCGTTGTGGGCTGATTCGTTGGATCAAACAACGTTCAGATAAAAATCTAGAGTTTGGGGTGGAAATTATTTCTCAGAACATTACACTGTGCTATATACAAAAATCTAATAATATGTTAGAAAATAACACGTACAGCCCTGCACTATTGTTGAAAAAAGACATTTTAGACCAAGCACACTTCTTTTTAGCCATACCCACCTCAGACAGCTTAAATGATCAAAAACATGTACAGCTCTATCTTATGAACCAAATCATTTCTGTTTACTTAAATGATACAGAGTTAGAAAACCCAAGTTTTATTTTGTGTAACTTCGAGGTATTAACACTTGAAGATACAGATAAATTTAATTACCTTACTTTCGAGTACGATAGATTACTAAAAAGTGTAGATTTATGAGACGCGCAACATGATGGATTTTGCTAAAGCCAAAAACATACGAATGATTATCATTGATGATAATCAAATTCAGTACAATCGCCTCATGGATATCTTTCAAGCGCAAGGCTATACCGTCAGTGCAGTATTGCTAGATGACTTGTTAAGCCTACAAAAACACATGAAAACAACGTGGGATATTATTTTTTATCGTAAAGCTTACGATTTCGACCAAAACAAAATTTTTGATCTCATCAAAAACTCTAAACAGTCCTATCTACCCTGCATACGCTTAGAGTGTGAAAACACCGCTCAAAACCACTATGAATTAAAGAGTGATTTCTTTGATCAAGTCAATATTAATCACCCTAAACACCTATGTTTTACGTTCAACAAAGCCATCGTGATAAGCTACTTATGGCAAGAGAAAAAACGTTTAGACAAAGATGTCGAAAACATTCAAAATCAAATTAAATCAACTTCTGAACACACCAAAGATGCATCAATGGTTGTGCAAGAAGGCATCGTTATGGAAAATAATCAGCATGTTCATGAAATGTTTCATATTGACGATGCTTTTGGTATGCCCTTACTTGATGTGTTACAACCCAAAAATCCAGATTACTTAAAACAACAACTCAAATTGATCGATATTAACTCGGCACAGACGTATCATCTTGACATTGAGTCTACACATACGCACCTTAAAAATAAAAAACTACATCTAAAAATATTTTCTAATCAAGAAGAAGAAAGTTTACATATTTCAATTGGACAACCACAACAGCAAGATTTAGCAACAACTACAGTGGTTTCTTACCATGAACAAATTAATCAAATTATTAAACACCAAAATAAAGATTTCACTCAAAGAGTGCTTTTGAGTTTTTCTATTAAGCAATCACATACAAAAATAAAATTACTCTCTAGCGAATCTGGTGTTCAGCAATACATCGACAATGTCACTCAAGAAATTACAAAATATTTTTCAATGACTCCGATTAAAGCAGGACCATTTCAATGGATTGGCATCATCGGCATGCCAGAAGAACTCACGTCATCTCAAATAGAAAGTCGATTAATCGAGCTTTTAAAACAGTTTTCGACACCCGTTCAATTAGGGTACTGTGCTTTTCGTGGTAACTTAACTTCTGAAGCACAATTTTATTGGCTTTTTGCACACAGTAAGCAAAAAACTATCTTCAATGAGGTTCAAGAATCAGATACGACTCATGCTCAAATTACAAATACAGTTATCGATACACCAGCACTGAGTGTAGAAAAAACACCTGAACCGACTCAAGTACAAAACACAACCACGAGTGCACCGCCACAACCCAATGTTGCTATGCCTACTCCAGATTTAAGCTCAGAATTGCTCACCAATGGGTCTATTTCATCATCACCGTTGAGCGATGATGTCTCTAGTACAGTCAACCAATATCAAAGTAGCGTCAAATACCAACAAATATATGATAAGCACGATAGTAATCCACATATGTTTGAAGTCACAACTGTGTTCACAGATTCAAATGGTATAAGTTATAATTTAAATTATGCAGATGAATTACCATTGATGGAAAACAGCGCATCTATACAGATGGATCAAGAAACCATCAAAACAGCCTGTCAAACACTCTATCAGTTTTGTCAAACTACACCCGATGCAAACGTCATTATTAATTTACATCACAGTAGTTTGGATAGTCCGTTAACCACCTATTTAGCAACATTACTACAACAGCTGCCGGGTTTAAATGCAGAAAAAATCACTTTACAGTTTAATGCTTTAGATATTATACAGCTCAACTTGCAAATACACCCAACTTGGGCTGCACTTAGACAAATGAATATTGGAGTGGGCTTAAGTCACTTCAATTTTAACAGTAAAGAAATTTCCTTATTAGGGCAAATTCAACCTAAAATTTGTTTTATGGCATTAAATTTAGAGCAAATTTTATCAAATGGTACACAACATCAGTATATTCAAGAACAGTTTAATTACTTTAAAAATACAGATTTTGTGATTCCTCAACTCAACGATATGAATGAGTTTGCCAATGCATGGAATGTTGATTGTCGCTATTTACAAGGCCAGTATTTTCAAGAGAAACTCAGCCAAATGGTCAACATTTAATAGGGAAAAAAAATGGGCACTAAAGGCCCATTTTTTTCAATCTGTATATTAACGCTTAATTGTGCGAGACATACCAGAGAAGCGTTGTTTGAACTTGTCAATACGACCGCCTGTGTCAACACTTTTTTGCTTACCAGTGTAAAACGGGTGGCAAGCTGAGCAAATATCTAAATAAAGAGAATCTTTGTTGCTTGCAGATTTAGTTTCGATGACGTTACCGCAAGAACATGTTGCAACAAGTGCAGTATATTTTGGATGAATATCTTTACGCATATTCAATACTCCTAAAGAAGAAAGGCTTAAGCTGTTTTCGCAATTAACCACTCTTTTTATTATTTCAATAAAAAGGAAAGCCATGTGGCAGGCTAACACGACAACAGACCATTCTTTTGGCTCACCGAAACTCTTAAAGCTAGGGCAAAGCACAACAAGTGGCAAAATTATATAATATTCTGCAAACTATGGCTAATGTTATTTTACTGCTTAATCTTGACTACGTGCATGTTGATCTTGTTGGATCAATTCAATGAGGTAACCATCTGGATCTTTCACAAAAGCAATCACTGTTTTACCGCCTTTCATTGGGCCTGCAGGTCGAACAACTTCTCCACCACGACGTTTAATATCTTCACATGCTTCATAGGCATCATCGACTCCAAGAGCAATATGTCCATATGCTGTACCCAAATCATATTGGCTCGTATCCCAATTATAGGTCAGCTCTAACACTGTATGATCAGACTCATCACCATAGCCAACGAAAGCCAAGGTAAAACGCCCTTCTTCAAAATCATGACGTCGTAATACAGTCATACCAAGAACTTGGGTATAAAAAGCAAGTGACTGCTCTAAGTTGCCTACACGCAACATGGTATGTAACATTCGCATAAATCATATCCTTGTATTAATGTTGAGTCGTTTGATGGTCTTTAAGTAGTCGAGCAACCCACCACACCAAAATTAAAATGGGTATACCCATTAATGTTGTTATCAGAAAAAATTGAGGGTAGCCCACATGGCTCACAATAGTGCCTGAGTAACCGCCCAATATTTTAGGTGTGAGAGTCATTAACGAACTAAAGATGGCATACTGTACAGCCGTAAAAGATACACTGGTCAGACTAGAAAGAAATGCAATAAATGCTGCACCTGCAAGTCCTGACGCTAGATTATCAACGATAATTGCAAAATACAACCACGTTGAACTATAGCTTTTGATGACTTTACCTTGTAAAACCACATGATCTTGTGACATATCAATTGGCGGTAACGGTTGTAAATCTATGGTCAAAGGTGAAGTTTGATCAATCCACTGATATGATGCTTGCGTATGAGCCAAAATGGTTTTTCTTTCATCATAACCAATGGCTATTACTTGACGAGTAGAACTGTTTTTAAGATCGTCTATAGGAATAACTGTAGAGAACACTCCCTCTTTATTTAACTTCGCTATATAGTTTTTTGTATCTAAGCGTAATTCAATATTTTGTATTTTTTGATCAGAAATTTGGCCTTTCACCACAATTTCTTGCCCTTGAGATGGTAAAACCACACCATGACCACCCATTGGAAAAAGACTGATTGTATTACCCTGACCTTGAATTAAATAAGGTAGTTGTGCCACGATTTTACTTGATGCATCGTTTTTGTATTGCGTTGTAAACAATAAATTTTGTGATGAATGAAGTTGTGAGATCGGCACCGTCATTTTCCAATATCCAACATCATCAGGCTGTGCTGTTAGCGTTTGATTTTGAATATTCAATTGTACTGTATCTAACGTTTGACCTGATTTAACCAATCCAATAAACATCAAATTGGTCGAACTTGCTAACACTGCACCAACAAACATCAATTTCATTACATTAAAGCGTTGAGCCAGTAGTCCACCCAAAAAACCACCCGCCAATGAAAATATCACACCATAAATTTTAACTGCTTTTGCAATCTCTTCTTTTGTGAAGTTAAGATCTTGATAAAATACATTTGATATCACCCCTGCGATGATGTCAGAAATCCGATAAAACCCGATCAATAACAATAAAAATAAGGCCAGTCTGACACCATAACGAACAAAGAAATCTTGGATTGGGCTCACCCAAATATCAAGTGCCATTTGTTTTTTAACAAGTCCGAATTTAACCAAACTTGTACCAACAAATAAAGCCATAGCCACGGCCAATAAGAAACGAATGCTTTCCAATACAAATAATAAAATATTATCTTGTACTTGCCATGTTTGCTCTAAAGCATTAAGTATAGGACTAAAACCAATGTAACCAAGTACAAAAGTTGTCACAGCTAGGAAAAACACCACCACCAAGCGTAAATAATCACGACCATGATAGTCTCTTGCAATCCGTTTTACCTGTGGCTCATGAATCATCAAGGTTGTAATAACGCCCACCAACATAACCGCTGACATTGCCATGTATGTCATATGCCATGCACTGTAAATATAATTACCCTTAGACGTACCGAGCCAACCTGCTAAAAATAATGCACCTGCACCTGCAACAATCATTCCTAAACGATATCCTGCGTTATAGGTTGATGCCAATACCGTTTGTATTTGTGGATCACCTAATTCTATACGGTACGCATCTATAACAATATCTTGTGTTGCTGCTGAAAACCCCAATAAAACCGCACCGATGGCCATTTGAATGAGATCATGTTGCCCTTGTGCTGGGTCTGCATTGGCCATGATTAAAATAGATGCGATAATAGATAGTTGTGCTAAAAGCAACCATGCTCGTCTACGCCCCAACTTGGCACTTAACCATGGAATGGGAATTTCATCAACCAAAGGTGCCCAAACAAATTTAAATGAATACCCCAATGCAGCCCAACTGAAAAAAGTCACAGCAGATTTATTAATACCCGCTTCGCCTAGCCATAGCGATAAGCTAGAAAAAATCAGTAAAATGGGAATCCCTGCAGAAAAACCTAAAAACAACATAATCAATGCACGGCGGTCTAAGAAACTACGAAACGCATTGGCCCAACTTTGGTTTTGCATATTCATCTTAATTGCTATTCTAATTTAACGCGAAAACACTATTCAAACGCTTTAAGTCTTATCTTTCAATACACACTAAGTAAATTATTATTTTTAATGCGAATCTGATACTCTAAACAGGCTTTAGATGAAAAAAATATACCTTTTTACATCTAAACCCCGTATTGTATTTTTGACATCACCACGACCTTATAGAATAAAGCAGATGAATTCAGTATTACCTTCAAACACCGCAACAAAAAAGACCACCTCTAAACCAACAATGACGTCTGCTTTTGACCAACCTAGTATTGAAAAAACACTGAAAAAAACAGCACTTAAACCAGAAAAACTTACACATGTCACTAAATTATCAGACATTCCTGCGTCCACACGGCGAATTAAACCGCTTAATAATTTTTTAGGTCAAGACAGAGCACGTGCCTCTGTAGAAGCGGGGATTTCATTACCATATTCAGGCTACAATATTTTTGCTGTAGGTACAGCAGGCCTAGGTAAACGCACAATGATTAAGCGCTTACTTTCACAACATGCCAAATCTATGCCTACACCAAATGATTGGGTTTATGTCAATAATTTTGAAAATGCACGTAAACCACTTGCATTACGTTTTCCAACAGCACAAGCGATTGCCTTTCAAACAAAATTACACGAAAACTGGCATGCAACCCTAAAACAGCTTGAACGACATTTTAGTGCTGAAAAATATCGTGATGCTGTTGAAAAAATACGTCAAAAAACCGGTCAAGAGCAACAAGATGCTTTAATTGAATTGACTCAAGAAGGTGAAACCATTGGTGTAAAACTGGTTTCTAAAAATGAAGAAAACTGTTTTGTGCCTGTACATCACAAAGATGGTCAAATTCAAGAAATGCTACAAAATGACATTGACCTACTGAGCAAAGAAGAACGATCTGAAATTGCAAAAAATGTACGTAGTATGAATAAAAAGCTCGAGCGTCTTGGCTTAGCACTCGGTGACATTGAAGATATTGCACGAGATCAGGTGACCGATCTTAATCGAGAAATTGCACAAAATGTGGTTATTCCTCGTATTGAAAAACTATTAAAATCATTTCAAGATGTTGAAGGATTACAAAATTATCTCGAACGTTATGCAGCAGATATTATTAACAATATTGAATCTGTGCTTGAACAAGCAGAAGACGATTTTATTCCTTCACAGTTTAGCCGTGTACCCTCTCGCTACCAAGCCAATGTGGTCGTCTGTAATGAAAAAGACCAAGGTGCACCTGTCATTTTTGAAGACTTTCCAACCCATTACAACTTACTTGGTCATGTCGAACAACTGACTCAAAATGGCACAATTACAACCGACTTCACCTTGATTCGTGCAGGAGCGCTGCATCGTGCAAATGGTGGTTTTTTAATTTTAGAGGCCGAACATTTACTTGAACAACCGTATGCATGGCAAGGACTTAAACGTGCACTGAAATCTGGACAGCTCAAATTATCATCGTTAGAACATATGCTGACGCTCACGGGCAGTATTTCCATTGAACCTGCATCAATTCCACTTGAGTTAAAAGTCGTGTTACTTGCAGAGCCTGAAGTCTATTATGAAATTTTAGAATTAGAACCTGAACTTGGCAGTGTATTTAAGATAAGAGCAGACTTTACCGATACGCTTGAACGCAATACCAGTAATGAACAAGCATATATGCAATTAATTGCTGATTATGTTCAAGTTGATAAACTCCTACCATTTGACCGATCAGCACTTGTTGCACTGTTAACCGATTCTAGCCGTCAAGCAGAAGATCAAAGTTCTTTGTCACTTCATGCCTCTACACTAGGTGATTTAATTCGTGAATCTCACCATCATGCTCTACAGGCAGGAGATAAAACAGTCACACAAAATCACATCAACACGGCATTACAACATCGTCAATATCGCTTAGGCTATTTGCGTGAATTATACTGGCAAGATTTATCGCGTGGTACACAACTGATTGAAACTCAAGGCCATCGTTTAGGACAAATCAATGCCTTATCTGTCATTCACTACGCAGATGTAGAATTTGGACTACCTTCTCGTTTAACAGCATCTGTTTACCAAGGTGGTGGAGATATTTTAGACATTGAACGAAGTGTAGAGCTAGGTGGTTCATTGCATGCCAAAGGTGTACTTCTCATGTCTAGCTTTTTAAAAGCCCATTTTGGTCGTGAGCAGATTTTACACTTTTCTGCTGCGCTTGCATTTGAGCAAAGCTATGGCCAAGTCGATGGTGACAGTGCAACCGTTGCAGAACTTTCCGCACTCATTTCAGCGATTAGTCAAATTCCTCTTGATCAGTCTTGGGCAATTACGGGTTCAATGAATCAATTGGGTCAAGTACAACCTATCGGGGGCGTAAATGCCAAAATCGAAGGGTTTTATGATGCTTGTAAATTGCAAGGTTTGACTGGCAAACAAGGTGTGATTATTCCGCGTCAAAATATGCAACATTTAATGTTACGCCAAGACGTAATTGATGCTGTCACCACAGGTCAATTTCACGTACATGCCATTGATACCATCGATCAAGCACTAGAGATATTAATGGCATGCCCTGTTGGTTCACTCGATAAAAAAGGCCAATATAGCAAAGGCTCTATTTATGCAGCAGTCATGGATCAATTAAACTATTGGCAATCTATTGAAGATGGCTCTATTGAAGAAGAGGAAAAACCAAAGAAAAAGAAAAAGAAAAGTAAATCGAGTAAAAAATCTGAGAGCGAAAGTAAAGACCCTCAACCTGAAGTGTCACTTCTGAAAAAGAAATAAAGAAAACTTTTCAAGACCTGCTTAAACGCAGGTCTTATTTTATTGTATTGGCATAGATGTATTTTTTAACATTTGCAAATAATCTTTGGCCTGTTCATTGCCTTGTTTTGCTGCTTTTTCGAACCATGCTATGGCTTGAGCATCATTTTTAGCCACGCCGATGCCATAATAATAAAAAACACCTAAATTTAACTGTGCCTGAGAAAACCCTTGCTCAGCCGCTTTTCTTACCCACATTACTGCCTGTCGATGGCTTTGCTTGACCCCTTTTCCATCCTTATACATTAGACCCAAAGCATGTTGTGCATAAGGATGCTTTTGCGCGGCAGCTTTTTTAAACCAATATACTGCTTTATCGTCATCAATATGACCATTAATTCCTGTTTGATACAGAAAACCCAAATTGTATCTTGCATTTTCATCTTTTTGGTATGCTGCCTTTTCAAACCAATATGCAGCTTTTACCTCATCTTTTTGTACACCCGACCCACCACAATACAACAGGGCTAAATTATATTGCGCACTGACATTTCCTTGACGTGCAGATTTCTCAAACAATGCCATCGCTTTTTCAACATCTACCGCTACGCTTCTACCATGAAGGTAAATCACACCAAGATTGTATTGTGCAGATGCACTGCCTTGGCTCACAGCCGCCTCATATAAAGAAATCGCTTTTTGAGTATCCTTCTCTACCCCCCGACCTAAGTCATAAAATACACCCAAATTATATTGGGCATGGGCATTGCCTTGTTTAACGGCCTTTTCAAACCACTCAACGGCTTTCAGATCTTCTCGATTTTCAGCATAAGTCACACCTGTGTCATTTTGCTGTTGTGCATTCAGTATTGGCTCAGACGTATTTTTTTTACCCAAACAAGAAAGTAAAAGACACATTACAAAAAAAAGAAAAATCACTCTTTTATTGATCTTAGTAAAATGATTATTTTTCAAAACTTCCCCAAATAAATATGTAATCGTTTCAAAGGTACGCTACTGATTTAAAACACCACAACCAAACCATCTACACGTCACATCAATATATACTTTCTAAATCAATTAACGCGAATACTCACCTTTTTCTAAATAGCGCACAATTAAATCCTTCGCTTGTTGTAGCTGAATAGACTTTTCAGTCAATTTCTCTTTTTCTTCTACTGTTGCAGTAGGGTGCTTATCTGGGTGACACCGCATCATTTGAATACGATATGCTTTTACCACTTCATCTTTTGTTGCATGTCGACTCACATTTAAATGTGCGTACGCCAATGCCAATACTTGATCAGGGCTTGGCGTTGAATGAGAATAATCACGAAAATCTTGTCGGTCACGATGTTTAAATAAATGAATGATTTTTTCATAATCGTTCGATTTTAAAAAAAGTCTTTTCGCTAAATTGGTGAGTGCCTGCTCCATACTACGCTCATTGAGCATGTTCAGATTAATCGCTTGTGCACACAACTTAAAAACATCTAACTTAGAATCATCCGACCATCGTTGTTGTAAAATCAAATCAACTTGTTCTGATACTTTATGGTTTTTTTGTTTTAATAAATCACGCAAATAGATTAAATCTTCTTCGCTTTTACAGTGTGACGTAAACATCGATTTTACGAAGTGAACTTTTTCAGATGTCCACTGTTGATCTTGATATTTCGCATAATAACTCACCAAGTGAATGATCGGGGTTAACCATTCAATGCTTACCTCAGTATGATGCGTATTTTGCTGATGTTGGGTATATTTCCACGTATCTGATGAGTTTTTTATTTTTGTTTTGCTTCGTTGGGAAACAAGTACACCTAAAATAAAACCAATCACACCACCAACAGGCCCACCAAGACATAAACCAATTGTGGTGAGTACAATAATTTTCCAAAATGAGAACAGTAACCCCAGAAAAAATATTGCGATAAAAATGATTATAATTGCCCACACCATTTTTACGCCCTCAAGTCATGATTGACTACATAAAATATCTTTGATTATATTCACTATTTTAACTTAAAACACATGCTTAAATACACCCTAAAATGTATCAATGACGGTAGATCTCACGGAAGTATAAACTTTCATGAAATCTACCCAAAACTTTAAATTCGATAAAATGTCTCTTGAACACAACCTGTTAAAGTTTGATTAAACAAAGGGGTATTTTTACCTTGCGATACCATATTTTTTGCATCAAGTTGCCATGTACGTGTTGGATTAACGAGAACCCAACCGAATTCTTGTTGCCAACGTGCTTCCATTTTGGCCACTTTGGCAGGGGAAAGCGTTACTTTTTCCACCCATTGCAATGGTGTCAGTACATTCTCTGCCACAAGCTGTACACCAAGTGCCACAAAACTATCAAACGCAGATATACCTGCTTCAGTTTCAGCAAATGGTGCCAATTTTGCAGAATGGCTTAATGGTTCATGATGAGTGCAAATGGCATCAATTACCCCAGATTTTACACCTTCACGGAGTTGTAATTGATCTGCATGGCTACGCAGTGGTGGTCTCACATGCGCCAACGTATTAAATCCATCAATGAGTTGATCAGTTAAATGTAACTGATGCATGGCAACATCGGCAGTAATTTGCAAGCCTTTTTCTTTTGCAGTACGAATCAGTTCAACTGACGCCCCACAAGACAGCAAACTAAAATGTGCTTTTACCCCCGTGGCCTCAATCATCAATAAATACTTTGCAATTGCCACAGTTTCTGCCAAAGGAGAAATCATGGGTAACCCCTGACGAGATGCCACAAAACTCTCATGCACACAACCATCTTTGGCAAGTTGAGCTTCTTCTGCATAAAATACAACGGTCATATCTACACCAGCGGCATACTCCAAAGTACGGAGTAAAACGTCATCATCTAAAAATGATGCATTGGCATTCGACACAAAGGCACAACCACCCTTTTTTAGTCCTGCCATATTTGCAGGTTGTTTGCCTTGTAAACCTTGAGTTTGTGCACCAATAATACTTAAATGAATTTTTCCATCGTGCCACGCTTTTTCAATTAAACCTTGTATGAGTGAACCATTATCTTGCACAATCGGTTTTGAATCTGGAGGCGTCACTACGTGCAAAATGCCTTGTTGACGAGCGGCATTTCCTTCAGATTTTAATGTACCATGTTGTTGTTGGCCGGGCTCTCTAAGTCGAGCACATAAATCGACCATGGTTGGCATTAACCAACAACCTTGACCATCAATCACTTGATCAGGCTGTGCTAGCGCACTCACTCTTTGACCCTGTTTTAAGTAGACTGTTTCAATGGTATCGGTCTGATGAACGGGGTCTAAAACACGTACATTTTCAATTTTAACACTGGTCATATGTCATTCCCCTTAAACAACTGATGTTGAATCAAGTAAGCCTTGTTCTTGTAATTGCCCATCCATCGATAATGCCAATACGGCCATACGTACTGCAATCCCATTGGTCACTTGATTTAAAATAACAGATTGCGAACCGTCAGCAATGCTAGACGTAATTTCCACCCCTCTGTTCATGGGTCCAGGATGCATAACAATACACTCAGGCTTCGCCAACGCCAGTCGTGCATCATTTAGGCCATACATTTTATGAAACTCAAGCTGTGAAGCCAATGCAGGTGACTCAATCCGTTCATTTTGAATACGTAGTGTAATGATGACATCGCAATCTTTGACACCTTCATCCATTTGATTAAATAAACGTACGCCCTCTCCATATTCAGAAAAACCATATGGTAATAGCGTGTTAGGTGCAATAACGCGAATGTCTTTACACCCTAACGTTTGTAACGCAGCCACATCTGAACGGGCAACACGCGAATGTTTAATGTCACCAATAATGGCAATACTCAGCGCATCAAAGGGTTTTTGAGTTTCACGGCGAATGGTCAACATATCTAGCATTGCTTGAGTTGGATGCGCATGCTGACCATCACCTGCATTAATAATGGCAACATTCGGACACACATCTTTTGCAATAAAGTGTGCCGCTCCAGACGATGAATGACGTACCACAAAAATATCAGCAGCCATGGCCTGTAAATTCCACAAAGTGTCTCTAAGCGTTTCACCTTTGGCAGTACTTGAGCGAGCAATGTCAATATTTAAAACATTGGCAGACAAACGTTTGGCTGCTGCCTCAAAAGTTGTTCTAGTTCTTGTTGAGTTTTCAAAAAAAAGGTTCATCACTGTACGCCCCTCTAGTAAAGGCGAAGTAATCAGTTGATTATTATCATTAATAAAGCTTTGAGCGGTATCTAGAATTTTGGTGAGTGTTTCTTTTGACAAACCTTCTATGGTCACGAAGTGTTTTAAGTTCCCATGCTCATTCAGTTGAATCTGACTTGGAGTATGCAATTTTGAAAAATGCATCAATAATTCCTTTGTCCTGCGCTAAGTTGACATATTGTATCGGAAAATAAGAATAATTCGCAGTCATCACAGTGCAAAAAAGCTATAAATAACACAAGCCAAAGCGGGGTAAAATACGGTAAAATCCCTCTTTGCTTGTTTTTGTTTTGGAAGTTTGCATGAATTCACCGCAACGTTTATCTACTTATTGGGTTACCTGTGCCGATGGGCTTGAACCACTACTCGAAGAAGAAATTTCTCATTTGGGTGCAACCAACGTAGAACGTAAAGCTGGTCGCTTAATTTTCAAAGGCACACTTGAAACAGCTTACCGTATTTGTATGTGGTCTCGCTTAGCATCACGAGTGGTCATGCCAATTTATGAACATGAAATTGAACAAAACCACGATGTACGAGATGTTGCAGAAGAGCTTTTTGAAGGGGCTGTCAATTTTGACTGGTCATTAATTTTTGCCCCACAAAGTACCTTTGCTATTCGCTTACACGTAGAACGTGACGTTAAAGTCAATAGTCAATTTGCGACTTTGCGTGTGAAAGATGGCGTGGTAGACAGTTTCATGGACACTGTCGGCCGTCGCCCAAGTATTGATATTAAACAACCTGAAATTACACTATATGTATTGGCAGGGAAAGCGTCACATATTTATTGCTTAGATTTATCGGGTGATTCATTGCACAAACGTGGTTATCGCCACTATATGACCGATGCCCCGATTAAAGAAAATCTTGCAGCAGCCATTTTACATAAAGCTCAATTGCTTGAGCGTAAGCCAACTGTTGTACTCGATCCAATGTGTGGCTCAGGAACATTTATTATTGAATCTTTAATGATCTTAACCGACCGAGCACCGGGACTGGTTCGTCGTTTTGGATTTAATGGTTGGCACGGCCATGACCACGACCTTTGGATGAGCATTAAAACCGAAGCAACCGAACGTCATGCTCACGCACTGCAACAACCTCTGCCACGTTTTTATGCTTTTGATGCCGATTGGGATGCTATTAAAGCCACTAAAAACAATATTATTGCCGCAGGCTTTGAGTCTATACTTCATCAAATTCAAGTGGAAGAACGCACACTTGCAGACTGGCCTGACTTTCATTTAACCGCACAAGATCATGCCTTTATTGTGACCAACCCACCTTATGGTGAACGCCTTGGCGATAAAGCTTCTAACCGTGCTGTATATTTAGGCATCTCTGCGTTATTACAAAAAAGTTTTCCAGATCAATCGGCCGCAGTCATTGCAGCACAAATCGAACAAGCAGATGTTTTAGCATTTAGTGATACACAAACATTGCGTTTAATGAATGGTAAATTGCCAATTTATGTACGTTTTGGATGCATAAAAGCACCGACAAATAACGTCCCATTTTTAGCACAATGGCAAAACCATCCTGTAGAAATTGAAGAAGCACAAGACTTTGCGAATCGCCTACAAAAAAATATGGCAAGCTTAAAAAAATGGGCAGTTAAAGACAATATCTATTGCTTACGCTTATACGATGCAGACTTACCTGATTTTAATGTTGCTGTAGACTTATATGGCGACCGTTTGCATGTGCAAGAATACGCACCACCCAAAACCATTGACCCAGAAAAAGCCAAAAAACGCTTCAACTTAGCTTTGGCCGCAATTCGTGCAGTAACGGGCTTAGGCCGTGAAGCCATCTTCATCAAAACTCGTGCACGCCAATCTGGAAAAACACAGTATGAAAAACAAAGTACTGTGTCAAAACGCTTTGTCGTCAAAGAAGGCAAAGCCAATATTTTAGTCAATTTAACTGACTATTTAGATACAGGTTTATTTTTGGATCATCGACCAATACGCTTACGTATTGCAAACGAAGTCAAAGGAAAACATTTTCTTAACCTCTATAGCTATACATCAACTGCAAGCTTACATGCTGCTTTAGGTGGTGCCGCAAGCACAACGAGTGTCGATTTATCCAATACTTACCTCAACTGGTCAAAAGAAAATTTTGTGCTTAATGGTTTAACTGTAGATCATGCAGATGAACAACACATGTTCTTTGCAGCAGATTGTTTTGAGTGGCTCAAAGAAGGTCATGAACAATATGACATGATTTTTATTGACCCACCTACATTTTCTAACTCGAAAAAATTCTATGGTACGTTTGATATACAGCGAGATCATCTTTCACTATTAAAACGAGCAATGAATCGTTTAAGTTCTGATGGTACTTTGTATTTTTCAAACAACTACCGTGGTTTTGAAATGAGTGAAGAAATTGAAGCCATGTTTGATGTAGAAGATATTACCCAAGATACGATTGGACTTGATTTTAAACGAAATCAGAAAATTCATCGTGCATGGAAAATTAGACATTTTTCTGTCTAAAAATATAAAGTCGTGTCGCTTATCATGCCAATCAGCAAGTGCTCGATTGGCATTGTTATAATGGTCTTTCTTTTACAGTAAAAGATTGAATGAGTTTTTCTGAATCTTGTATAAGTTGTTGCCAATGCGGTAATAGTCCAGCTTGAAAATCAAGCTGTAATGAAGTCATATTAGAACCATCTGGCAAGTCGTTAATTTTTAAATTACAACTCGTACGCCCCATTTTAAAATACAAACAACTAATCACCAAAGTGACTTTTTTATCGGCTGTTTCTTGCCAATACACTTTAGTTTGATGTCCTTCTCCTTCAATAACATCTATTTGGTATAGCCCCAACTCTGAATTAAATCGTTTTTTCTGTTTAAATTCTTGTTCAGACATTTCTTTCGCAGAACCTCTAATATTTTTTTGTAGCGTTGACCTTAGTTCATATGTCATATCTTGCATTTCAAATCTTTTTTTTATATCATTTTTATTAGGACCACTCATTACCCATTGTTTCAATGATATATCAAGATCATCAGGTTTTTCCAAATAATTAAAACTGCCTGTCGGTGACATTGCAGGCCACGATACTATAAAATCTGCACTGCTAATGGGGTCATTACATCCTTTCGCTTCATGTGCCTTGGTGCTATTTCCTCCCCAGTAATCTACCCCTTGATATTCAACTTTAGATAAAAATAAATATCTACGATCAATACGCATCTGCTGATGACCAAACATGCCGCATTCATACGGCTTTTCACGTATGCTTGGACTTGAAGAGCGAGTCATGCCACATATAGAACTGATCAGTAAAAATAAGAAAATAAACCCAATAAAACATACAAAGCACCAAACCAATACTTTTAATACATCTGTAAATATCTTTTTCATAATTACTTTTATGCTCTAGCTGTGAAAGTACATATTTTTGAGAAAAAATAATTTAGTACCTAATTTATAAAGATTTAAACTTAAAGGCTTTATAGGTGATGAATGACAAATGGAACCCTATTTAATATTTTAATTTAAGATTAACTACTTACATGCATTAACAATATAAAATAACTCCACAGCATTTCTTTTTTATGATTTAAACTTATTTTTAGCAAAAGTTTTTTTATTTTTCACACAAAATGGTCGTGAAAAAATAATATATTTTAATAGATTAAATAAAATTGGCATTAGAGTTTAACCTAGTTATTAGTTGATGTAACAGAACAGTATCTGTGACATCAACTCCCATTAAATTATGCTTTAATCCAAATCGTCACAATCATAAGTATTGAAAAAATTATCGTTAATATTGTACCAAGTATTACTTGCTTACCCAATATTTCAATATTTTCTTCATACTTATTTTTAAGATATTTTAGATAATGTGTTGACATCAAAAAGTAAAAAGCACCAACCCACATCCAAGCACCATTATCTTTTATATTAGCTCTGTTAAA
Organism: Acinetobacter baretiae; assembly: GCF_015627105.1. Lineage (GTDB taxonomy): Bacteria > Pseudomonadota > Gammaproteobacteria > Pseudomonadales > Moraxellaceae > Acinetobacter > Acinetobacter baretiae. The sequence goes on from NZ_VTDM01000005.1 coordinate 73,146, forward strand.
ACCTAGGGCTCTAAAATCCAAAAAGACTAAATAAACAATTAAAATGATTATAAAAAACCCTAGATAACGTATTAAATTAACTCTACGAGTCAATGTTTTTTTATCCATAAAACCACCTAAATACTAAAAATAAATTACTGTAAAAAACCGAAGTAAATCTATCCTTTTAATGGCTATAATTTTGATTAAAGTACATTTCTTTGTATCTTCCATTTTCATTTGACTGACATCAAAATCTTCCTGTCACTTACGCTACAGAAATAACCCTATGCTGCATACATAAGGACAATATCTATTAAAAAATTTCAATAATGACAATTCCATATATCACCTAAAAACCCCAATTAATTCACTAAAAAAGTTAAAAACGTAACATATTATACTTTAATTACAAATGTAAAAGCTGAAAAAAACAACCATTAAGATGGTGCTAAATATCAATTTTTTATCTCATATTTCCTTTTAAGATATTTTTAAATAATCTGTTAATCTCACAATAGAAAAATTCGAACCATAGCCAAACACTACTCATGTTTAGAGTACAACGTCATTCATACTAAATCAAAAATCAAAAATCAAAAATCAAAAATCAAAAATCAAAAATCAAAAATCAAAAATCAAAAATCAAAAATCAAAAATCAAAAATCAAAAATCAAAAATCAAAAATCAAAAATCAAAAATCAAAAATCAAAAATCAAAAATCAAAAATCAAAAATCAAAAATCAAAAATCAAAAATCAAAAATCAAAAATCAAAAAAAGCATCGCATTCACTCTACTTCATTTCAATTTTTATAGATCAAGACAATATTCTAAAAATACAACTGATTTTAAAGTAAAAAATAACGCCATAATTTTATAGATGTTTTATAAAATTATGGCGTTATTTAATGATAAAAAACAGTCATTACATGGTAATGACTGTTTGCAATATAAATTCCTGTAAAGGATTCGTTTAGTTGAGTTTCACCTTATCAAATACCAATTGTTCATGTTCACCACGTACTATAATTTGATCACCTGCTTGAAAATCTGCCGACAATATTTTCTGTGCAAGCGTATTTTCAATATGTTGTTGAATCGCTCTTTTTAAAGGTCGTGCGCCATATGTTGGATCAAAACCTACATCAATTAAAATATCAAAGGCACTCTCTTCTACAGTTAAACCTATATCACGCTCTTGTAAACGTTGACGTAAACGATTCAACTGAATATCAGCTATGCCACGAATTTGTGATTTCTTCAACGCATGAAATACCACCAATTCATCAATACGGTTAACAAACTCTGGTCGAAAATGCTGATGAACCGCAGCCATCACCACTGTACGAACTTCATCATTTGATGGATTTTCACCTAATTCATGCACATCTTGTGAACCCAAATTAGAGGTCATTACAATAACCGTATTTTTAAAATCAATAGTACGACCTTGCGAATCTGTTAAACGGCCGTCATCGAGTACTTGCAATAAAATATTAAAAACATCTGGATGTGCTTTTTCAATTTCATCGAATAACACCACACTATATGGTTTACGGCGTACAGCTTCTGTGAGCACACCACCTTCTTCATAACCAACATAACCCGGAGGAGCACCCACTAAACGACTCACCGAGTGTTTTTCCATAAACTCACTCATATCTATACGAATCATGGCATCGTCATCGTCAAACAGAAAGTTCGCTAAGGCTTTGGTCAATTCTGTTTTTCCTACACCCGTCGGCCCTAAAAATAAAAATGAACCACTCGGACGATTAGGGTCAGACAATCCAGCTCTTGAACGACGAACTGCATTAGATACTGCAATGACTGCTTCATCTTGACCGACTACACGTTGGTGTAAAAAGTGCTCCATGGCCAATAATTTTTCTCGCTCACCTTGCAGCATTTTTGTGACAGGAATACCTGTTGCAGCACTAACAACTTCAGCAATTTCGTTTTCAGTCACTTTAGTACGAATTAATTGAAGAGATTCATTTTCCTCAACCACATCATCTTGCTCAAGTTGTTTTTCAAGCTCAGGAATTATTCCGTACTGTAGTCGACCTGCTTCTGCAAGATCACCTTCACGTTGGGCTCTTTCAAGTGCAATACGTGCTTGGTCAAGCTTAACTTGGGCTTGTTTTGTGCCTTCAACTAAAATTTTCTCTTTACGCCAAATTTCTTCTAAGCTGTCATACTCTTTTTGCAGTGTGTGAATTTGCTCATCTAAATGTGAAATTTCTGCTTTACTGCCTGAATCTTCATCTTTTTTGACTGCTTCTAACTGCATTTTGAGTTGAATAATCCGACGATCTAAACGGTCAAGAGACTCAGGTTTTGAATCAATTTCCATTTTAATCCGAGATGCAGCTTCATCAATCAGATCTATCGCTTTATCTGGAAGTTGCCGATCGGTGATATAACGTTGTGACATTTTTGCAGCAGCAATAATGGCTGTATCTAAAATTTTAACCCCATGATGTACTTCATAGCGTTCTTTCAAACCACGTAAAATCGCTATAGTGTCTTCAACACTTGGCTGATCAACCAATACCTTTTGAAAGCGACGTTCTAATGCTGCATCTTTTTCAATAAATTGACGATACTCATCTAAAGTTGTAGCACCCACACAGCGCAATTCACCTCGTGCCAATGCAGGTTTGAGCATATTACCCGCATCCATTGCACCATCTGTTTTCCCTGCACCCACCAATGTATGCAGCTCATCTATAAATAAAATGACTTGACCGTCTTGTTTTGCAAGATCTTTAAGTAAAGCTTTCAAACGTTCTTCAAATTCTCCACGATACTTTGCACCTGCAAGCAACGCACCAAGATCTAAAGACAATACTCTTTTTCCTTTCAAGCTCTCAGGTACTTCACCATTCACAATGCGTTGAGCCAACCCTTCTACAATGGCCGTTTTACCCACACCAGGCTCACCAATCAACACAGGATTATTTTTGATACGGCGTGACAAAACTTGTACTGTACGACGAATTTCTTCATCACGACCAATCACAGGGTCAAGCTTTCCAATCAATGCACGTGCTGTTAAATCTATCGTATATTTTCCAAGCGAGTCTCTTTGTTCTTCGTAGTTATTGCTGGTCACTTTCTCACCACCTCTTGTCTTTTCAATCATTTGACGCAGTTGTGTTGCATCTACACCAACCTGCTTCAATATTTTTTGACTTGTACCAGATTCAGCCAAGGCCAACAGCACCCAATCTGTTGATAAAAATGCATCACCTGTTTTTTGTGCATAGCGATCTGCTAAATTGAGTACCTTTACTGCATCGGCACTGAGTCCCACTTCACCTGTAGGCGTCGAAATTGTAGGAGCATCTTGAAGTGCCTGTGCCACATCTATTTTTAACCTAGGTAACTGTGCGCCTGCTTGTTGCAATACACTTAAGTTGGCACTATCTTCTAGTAAAACCGATAAAATATGTATCGTGTCTATATTGGTATGGTCTTTACCTACAGCAAGAGATTGTGCGCTAGAGAGTGCACTGGTTAAACCTGTTGTAAATTTATCAAACTGCATGACGTATTCCTCAAAATTATTATCTATGGCTATATATATTTGGTCTACACTAAAAATTTCAACAAAAATCTTTTTATTTTCATTAAGTTATAAAATATTAATTCGGATAAATTTCTATATTATATGTGAGTCTATTTGATTATTTTTCAAGTATAAATCGATAAATATTTTACATGATTAAATTTATCTTAAAAAAAAATATGAAAAATGTAGAAAATATGAATATAATCGCCACAAATTTAAACATTAAATGATAATACTTTACATTATCTTTAACAATTGGTGATTACATTGTATACACGCTCGCTCCCTGTCTTTAAAATCAGTTTACTGGCTTTACTTATTACCCAAATTAATCAAGTATCTGCACAAGAGATAGATTCCTCAACAACTGCAACACTAGATACGATTAAAATTGAGGCTATGAGCGAGTTAGATCCAATTAAAAGCTATGTTGATTATAAAGAGGCAAACGTAACCCGTAACGGCTTAACAAAAAAAGATATTCCTCAAACTGTAGACACGATTGATGTACAAAAATATAAAGTATATGGCTCTAATGATTTAAGCGTCATGCTACAAGGTACACCTGGGGTGTCAACAAGTTACGATATGCGTGGTGACGGTATTACCATTCGTGGTTTTAATGCAGATACTGGCGATATTTACCGTGATGGTATTCGCGAAGGTGGACAAGTTCGTCGGAGTACTTCTAGCGTAGAGCGTATTGAAATTTTAAAAGGCCCAGCTTCGGTATTGTACGGTCGTAGTGCAGGTGGCGGTGTGGTAAACATGGTCAGTAAATATGCCAATTTCGATTCAAAAAGTACCATTGGCGTTTATGCAGGTTCTTGGAGTAATTTAGGTACAGTCATTGATCTTAATCATGTGATTAATGACCAATGGGCTGTACGATTAAACAGCGAATATGGTGAAGCAGACAGTTTTCGCAGAGGGATAAACAGCCGTCAAGTGATGGCTTCTCCAAGTGTGACCTATCGTAATGATGATCAAACCCTCACATGGACAACCCAATATACTTACGATAATTTACATCGTATTCCAGATCGTGGCCCTTATGCATATAATTTACCTAAAGGCACATCCATCAAACAAAGCTATGCTCAAGACGGTGACTTTGTTGAAGATACACTGCAAGTGGCTCGAACTGATTTAAAATATGAATATGCACCCAATTGGAATTTTCATTGGGCTCTTAGTTACAGAGTTGCTGAACAAAATTTTGATCATTTTTATTTAGGTGCGCTATGCACAAGCAACACCACGGTCAGTAATGGGGAAAGTGACCAAAGATATTTAGCCAATGGTAGAAATAATTCTGCGTATGTTGCTCCTGAAAAACGTCGATGCAACAACAATGTCGGAAAAGTATCTCAAATCTACTATTGGCAAAAAGCAAAAAATACAACCACCAGCAACACATTCGATATTACTGGCGTATTTAACACAGGTGACATTAAACATAATGTGATGTTTGGTGCTGATTGGACTTATGAACAACGTGAACCATTGCTGGCAAATACCAATCAAAATAATTCTTTAATTTACGGCTTCGTAAATCCCTTAACAGGAGAAAAATCAAATTCTCGTGGTAGTGGCAATCTAAAACTCAACACACATAACTATAATCAAGCCACAGGTTTGGGCATTTTTTTACAAGATTTGATCAGTTTCAACGAACAATTTAAATTAATGCTTGGCGGACGTTATGACACCTACGAATCATCTACAAGCAATAAGTTGCTTGCTAAAAACAATTTAAATTACAAGCGAACTGTAAATAATGAAAGTTTTAGTCCAAACGTTGGCTTAATTTACCAACCCAACGAGCATCACAGCATCTATGCATCATACAGTAAAAGCTTTTCACCGTTTGGTGGTTCAGCAGGTGTTAATGCGGTCAGTGCAAGTCAAGATTTAGCATTGTTCAATGCAGAACCACAGTACAATATCCAATATGAAGTTGGCGTAAAAAGTGACTGGCTCAACAATCGCTTAAATACTCAATTGTCAGTTTATGATATTCGTAAAAATAATATTCGTTATCGCCCAGATCCAACCAACAAACCTGATCTTTGGGCAGTTGCAGGACGACATGAGTCAAAAGGCGTGGAATTGAGCTTTATTGGTCGATTAATTGATAATGTCTTTGTTCGTGGGGGTTATGGTTATACTGATGCCAAAGTAACAGCAGACAGTCAAACACCTAGTAATGTCAATAAACGCCTTGCTCTCACATCTAAAAATACCGGGAATTTATTTTTCCGTTATTTACCAAGCGAAAGTGTATATCTTGAAACAGGCGTTACCTATGTTGGTTCATTTTATAACAATCTCAATAACGACTATAAAGTTAAAGGATTTAGTCGTTTAGATGCTGCTGTTGGCTATAGCCAAGCACCTTGGAATGTAACTGTAGCTGTAGGTAATGTCACCAATAAAAAATATTGGCGCTCTGCCGATTTACCAGGTACACCACGTAGTGTACTCATGCGTGTCAATTATCAGTTTTAAGCCCTAAGCTCACATAAAAGCCCTACTCAATGAAAGTATGGCTTTTATGTTGTAAAAAGCGTACATCAAATTGCCCTGACTCTAGATATAATAAACACTTATTTTTTGTGATTTTGTCTGTCTATGTGTTATAAAAAATCAATCTCTTTACTGTTGTTAGTTTGCTGTTCAAGCTCAAGCTTTGCATTTCTACCTCAAACCTCTCTTAGAGCAGGTGGCATTGCAGTCTTACCTATTTCAGAGCAAACTCAGCACGTCAGCTATCAAAATAAACCTATATTACTCACACACGAAGCACAACAAAAATATGCCATTGTTGGCATTCCATTGTCTACTCCTGTAGGAAAAATAGCGATTCAAACCGATCAGGGCTCAATAGACTTAGATATTCAACCCTATGCCTATGCAGAGCAACATATTCAACTAAAAGAACAACGCTATGTAGAACCATCAGCAACCGAACTGGCACGTTACAAAACCGAAGCTGCTGCACAAAATGCAATCTATCAATCATTTACCCCCGCCCAATCTACCACTTTCCCTCAATTCATCGCTCCCACTCAGGGTAAATTTAGCAACTCCTTTGGTCGTAAACGATTTTTTAATCAAGAAGCACGCGCACCTCATTCAGGTTTAGACATTCCTGCCCCGATTGGACAACAAGTCATTGCTCCAGCAGCAGGCACAGTGGTTGGCATAGGTGATTATTTTTTTAATGGTAAAACGATTTTAATTGATCACGGACAAGGCCTAATTAGTATGTTTTGTCACCTTAGTCACATTGATGTCACTGTAGGTCAACAATTGTTACAAGGCGAAAAAATTGGCTTGGTTGGAAAAACAGGACGGGTTACAGGCCCACATTTACATTGGGGTATGAGCCTAAACGATGCACGTGTAGACCCACAATTATTTTTAGCTAAATAAAGCAAGCTTGAGCGTGTATATGTCCACATAAAATGTGGGTTTATACCGCATCTAAATCAATCAACTCGAAGTCATGCGTGATTTCAACACCACCATCGGTCAGCATTTTGCTTGCTGAACAATATTTTTCAGCAGACAGTTCAACAGCTTTGGCCACTTGTTTTTCTTTCACACTTTGACCTGTCACAACAAAATGAAGGTGTATTTTTGTAAACACAGCAGGTACATCTTCTGATCGTTCTGCTTTTAATTGACAAACAACACCACTAATCTCTTGACGAGATTTTTTTAAAATGGTGACAATATCAAAAGATGCACAACCTCCTAAACCCATTAAAATCAGCTCCATAGGGCGAGCACCACGATTTTCACCACCATAAGCAGGAGAGCCATCCATCACGACTGTATGACCACTTTCCGATTTGGCTTCAAATGCAACATTTTCAAGCCATTGAACAGTTGATTGCATTGCAACTACCTTAAAAAAAATATAAATTACTGAGCATATACGGTACACTAACACACTTTATTCAGCGGGCCTATTTTCAGCAATATAGGTTCGTTTCGTTAAATACCTTACACGTATTCAAAACATACTTTTGTCCCTTTAACTACTGCCTCTGGAACAAGGAATCATGCCAGCTAATTTTTTCCCTTTTGCGAATGAGATACTCTCACCTAATCAGCTTCCTGAGTCCGTTAAAGCATTATTAAAACGTGCATATATTAATCGCCACCCAAAACGTACAACACTTATTGAGTCAGGTAAAGAGTCTAAATCCTTATATCTTATTTTAAAAGGCTCAGTGTCAGTCATTTTACGTGAAGATGATGAACGTGAAATCGTAGTTGCCTATTTAAATGCAGGCGAATTTTTTGGTGAAATGGGGCTTTTTGAAACTGAGCCACATCGTACTGCTGAAGTCAGAACACGTGAAACATGTGAAATTGCAGAAATATCATATGAAAACTTTTTAGAGCTTGCGGTACAGTACCCTGATCTTAACTATGCTATTTTTTCACAATTGACCAAGCGTTTAAAAAATACAACACGTAAAATGACCGACCTTGCATTTATCGATGTTACAGGCCGTATCGCACGTTGTTTGATTGACCTTGCCCATCAACCTGCAGCCATGCTTTTATCCAATGGACGTCAAATTCGTATCACTCGCCAAGAAATTGGACGCATTGTAGGATGTTCTCGTGAAATGGTTGGCCGTGTGCTTAAATCTCTTGAAGAGCAAGGTATGATTGAAACCGAAGGAAAAGCCATTTTAATTTATGATGCTGCTTTAGAAAGTTCATCTGAGCAATAAAAGCTCACATTGACGGCTTTTTATTAGCCGTCATGTCACAAAAATCTAGCGTGTCCGATGATAAATAGCCATTGCAGCAGGCAAATTTGCTCTCATTTCTGCAATACGTTGTGTGTTTGAAGGATGCGTAGACAAAAAGCTCATGCCTGAGTCACCTTGTGCTTTATTCATTTTTTCCCATAAGCTTAATGCCGCTTGTGGATTGTAACCTGCCTTTGCCATAAGTAATAACCCACCATAATCAGCGCGCGTTTCTAAATTTCTTGAGTATGGCAAGCCCACACCAACTTGACTGCCTAAATCAATGGCCGCGTTACCAAACTGCCCAATATTTTGACCTGCATAACTTTTTCCAATATTAATGGCTAAATTTGTTAATGCATCAGCACCTATTTTATTTTTTGCATGTTCTTCCAAAGCATGTGTCATTTCATGCCCCATAATGGCCGCAATTTCATCGTCAGACAAATTCAATCGATTCACAATCCCTGTATAAAAAACAACTTTCCCCCCTGGAGCAACATAAGCGTTCAGTGTATCTGATTTAATAACTGCCAATTGCCACTGAAAAGGTTGACCTGTTTGATTCAGTTGATTTGCATAAGGCTCCATACGTTGCAATATCGTATAAATTCTTTGGTAAGTACTTGATGATGTATCTAATATGCCTTTTTGTCTTGCCTCTTGTTGCATTTTAGCGAAGCTCTGTGCAGAGGTGGCATTTAGTGTGGCAGAATCTGCACCTGACATATCTGCAACCGTAGTACACCCTGACACCATCAATAGCATTGAAGCACCCAATGCGAAAAAAACCTTATTTTTCATGACATATTCCTATGTTATTTTGTCACTTACTTTTTTTATTATATACAACAATTAAATCTATTGAACATAGAGGCTATGTAAACCACTTAAGTATCTCGAAAATCAAATCGTGTGACCGTTCAGCTCATTCGTAACACTATAGTGCACTGTATTTTCAACCCAATTCCTACTACTTAATCTTTTATTTTAAAATCATTTGCTTATGGTATTTTAATCAAATACTGAAATGATGTAGCCTATACTTTTAGTCACTCAGAGCTGTTTTTTTAAGGGAAATCAGTCTATTCGTTCTAGTAGACTGTAAAGGAAAACATTTATTAGACTTCTTGCGAAAGTTAAAAATAATCAATCGTAACTTATGGTTTATAAAACATTGCGAAAGAAAATAATAACTGAAATTTCTATTTCACAAGAGGTCTATTCATAAAAAATAGGAGATCAAATTGATCTCCTATTTTAAAACTTAAAATAATTTTTCTTTCTTACGTATCATTTTGTCGTGTCATTCAATAAATCGACAGGTGTGGTGTAGTTTAATCCTAATACTGCACTGGTATATAGACGTGTTTCATCAAGCAATTTTGGATTTTTACGTAAATCTTGTTGGTAAGATCGAATGATTTCATGTAATTTTGCATTCCATTCATCTTTAGTTTTTTCAGGAAATGCCGTTTCTAACAAAGTTAATAACGTATAAGGCGAAGTTGAAGCACCAGGTGATGCACCAAGCAAAGCCGTCATTGATTTATCTTTAGAGACAAAAATTTCGGTTCCGAATTGAAGTTTTGCAGGCTGACCAGGCTCATGCTTAATAATTTGAACACGCTGCCCGCCTTTACTCAAATGCCAATCTTCAGGTTTAGCATTCGGATAATATTTTCTCAGTTCATTAAACCGATCTTCATCCGACATCATGACCTGACTCACTAAATATTTGACGAGATCTAGATTTTCAACACCTATTTTTGTCATTGGTAGTACATTATTTTTATTTGTTGATGCTAAAAGGTCTAATTGAGAACCATTTTTCAAAAATTTATTTGAATATGTCGCAAACGGTCCAAATAACACATATTTTTTCCCATCAATATAACGTGTATCAATATGAGGAACAGACATTGGGGGTGCACCAAGTTCTGCTCGACCATATACTTTGACCGTGTGTTTGGCTGTAATTTCAGAGTGATCTGTAATTAAAAATTCGCCACCCACTGGAAATCCTGCATACTGTTCCGCTTCTGGAAGACCTGTTTTTTGTAGCATTTTAACCGCTGCGCCACCTGCACCAATAAAAACAAATTTCGCTTTTATACGGCTAAGCTCTCCTGTTTTTAAATTTTTTGATTCAATCGACCATGTCTGATCTTCATTTTGACTAATATTGGTCACTTCAGTCGATGTACTCAATTGAAAGTTATTAGATTTTTCTAAATTTTTTATTAATTGTGTCGTAATTGCACCATAATTAACATCTGAACCAATGTCCATACGTGTTGCTGCAACTTTTTGATGAGGATCACGACCATCCATGACTAATGGTGCCCAAGACCGAATGACTGTAGGGTCTTCTGTATAATACATGCCTTTAAACAATGGGTGCGCTGTCATGGCCTCGTAACGTTTTTTTAAGAAGTTTACATTATCTCCCCATACAAAAGCGTCATGTCCTACAGGGTTAATGAAGCTTTTAGGGTCATTTAATACTTTATTGTTAACTTGATGCGCCCAGAATTGTTTAGAAATTTCAAATTGATTTGCAACATTAATTGCTTTAGAAATATCCATTTTACCATTTTTTTCTTCGGTATAATTCATCTCCATAAAACCAGAGTGGCCTGTTCCTGCATTATTAAAACCTTGAGAGCTTTCTTGTCCCACTTGATCTAAACGCTCAAACATGCGAATTTTCCAATTCGGCTCAAGTTCTTTAAGATATGTACCGAGTGTTGCACTCATAATGCCACCACCGATCAACACGGCATCAAGGGTTGTTTCTTTGATATTTACTTGCATTTTTTTAGATGCAACTGGCCTAAATAAAAACAATATCGCAAGTACTACACATACAATTAAAGCGATAATTAGATAAAATCCAATTTTCTTCATTCCGTTTATCCTTAAAACACACAATATCTATCCATAGATTAGAGCCAGCTCTTGCTCATATATCACACTCTCTATGTTCAATAGAAATATGATATAGGCTCTTCAAAAGATCATTCGTTTTATCACTTAAAATCACTTACAGTGATGACCACATCGTCTTTTATCAGACTTTAGTATAACCACAGTCATAAAGGTTTTATACATAAAATATTGAATTATTTTTTAAACAACGGTCAAAATTGCATAAAAAACACTACAAACATCAAGCATTCATTCAACATTTTATAAAAAAAATCAATTGATAATTTATGAATATCTACAACTAGATCACAATAATTAACAAAATTAATTTACAATTAAGAAATTATGTATATAATGCGGACAACTTTTTAAAGTGCGGAGACCCTCAGTGGGAAGTTGTTCGAGGTTTAGTGTAATTTACACTGTTGTATTCATCTTGAAAGCATAACGGCAACTCAGACACTTCGGGTCATGCCATCTTGCAACGAGATGGTATTCAAACAGTCAATCAAATCCTAAATTTGTTATTGTAGAATCTACAGCATCTATATTTGATAGATATAGCTTCTGTGTATTCATCTAATACGCCTGAATAATACTCGCTTGGGTATGTTCCGCCTCAGCCTTGGGGAATGGAAATGTATCACTATTTTTTTACATTATCTTTTTACGCCAGTGTCATTTGTGTTGTACTCATGTCACGCTATACACATGCTTTACCACTTTACAATACTGATGATGCTCAAATTACCAGTAACAATACTTGCCAACTTGAATTTGGCCAAACCAACAGCAAAACACAGCAACAACTCAGCATTAACCCTGCATGTAGTCTGCATAATTACGAACTATCTGTACCCATCAATTATGTAGATCGCGACACCTACACAGGACTACAAATCAAACATCCATTTTACAGCTCTGAACGTTTTGGTATTGCAGTCAGCTCAGGTTATACCCCCAAACAACATCAAAACGACGCAAATTGGCAATTTAACATTCCTGCTTCGCTTTATATTACCCCAGAATTTCAAATCGATGCCAATATTGGCTGGTATCACCAATCAAAAAATGCCAACGATATGACGTGGGCCATTGCAGCAACACACGATCTTCCTCACGCACAAAAAATTGCGCTTGAATATTACAGCCCCGCTTTAGACCCAAGTCAAATTCAACTTATTTGGGGACTAGAAGTCATTAAAGACCAAACCAATATTTATCTAGCATACGGCCAAACCCTGAAATCATCGGTTTCTCGATGGATGGGTCTAGGCTTTAGTTGGAACTTTGGCTAACTTTTAAAACACATATTACATCTTAAATATCCACTTTGGTTTTTTAAAACAATAAACCGAAATGGTTCACTATTGCCTAATTTTAGGAGACCCACATGATACGCAATCTATGGGAACAACTATTTTCACGTTTTTTAAAGAAATTTCATCTTACTCGCTATTTTTCTAAAGCAGCATCACTCAAAGAACTACATCAATCAAGTCATGCTCAGCAGATCGGAAAAGAGCTTACTCAACAGCTAAGTCATGCATCTAGCACACATATCGATCAATTACTGCATGAAAAAAACACCCAACTCCACGGTTTAAATGAAAGTGAAGCTGAAATACGCCAACAACGAGATGGTTTAAATGAACTACAGTCTGAGAAGCCACTTACTTGGTGGCAACATCTGTGGTATTGCTATAAAAACCCATTTAATATTTTACTAACGATTTTGGCAATTATTTGTGCATCGACAGATGATATGAAAGGTACCATAGTCATTTCAACGATGGTCATCATTTCTACCATTTTACGCTTTTGGCAAGAATCGAAGTCAAATAAGTCTGCCGAAACGCTCAAATCTATGGTCAGTAACAATGCCACAGTCCTCAGAAATAAAACGGGCAATAAATTTACTCGTACAATACCTGAAGAAAGCACAAACGTCCAAATCGTAAACAAAAATGCATTTGATATTCCAACTAAATACTTAGTAAGTGGTGACATTATTAAACTTTCTGCAGGTGATTTAATTCCAGCAGATTGCCGTATCATTGAGGCCAAAGATCTATTCGTCTCTCAAGCAGCCATGACTGGAGAGTCAATGCCTGTCGAAAAATTTGCACTGCATCAAAGTACAAATACGAAAAATACCATGGCTTTAGACAATATTGTCTTTATGGGTACTAGTATTGTTTCAGGTACAGCAACAGCCTTGGTGCTAAGTACAGGTAATAAAACCTATTTTGGTGCGTTAGCACATCGTGTCACCACACAAGATCAAGTCGCAACGTCATTTCAAGTGGGCGTAAATCGAGTCAGTTGGTTACTTATTCGTTTTATGATGGTCATGACACCGATTGTTTTATTTATTAACGGCTTTACAAAAGGTGATTGGACAGAAGCTGCTCTATTTGCCTTGTCTGTTGCAGTCGGGCTAACCCCTGAAATGCTTCCGATGATCGTAACTTCGACACTTGCCAAAGGTGCAGTATTTTTATCACGCAAAAAAGTTATTGTAAAACGACTTGATGCCATTCAAAACTTTGGTGCAATGGATGTACTGTGCACAGATAAAACGGGTACCCTCACCCAAGATAAAATCATACTTTCAAAACATACCGATGTAATGGGTAAAGTTTCTGAAAATGTATTATTTTTAGGCTATATCAATAGCTATCATCAAACTGGCTTAAAAAACCTCCTCGATTTAGCCATTTTAGAACATGCGTCACCCGAAATAAAGATGAATAAATTAAGCTATAACAAGCTAGATGAAATTCCTTTCGATTTTAATCGACGTCGTATGTCGGTTGTTGTTAAAACACCGAAAAAGCAAGCACGCATCATTACTAAAGGTGCAGTTGAGGAAATGCTCACCATTTGTACTCATGTAGAAATTAATCATGAACGTACTGAATTAACCGCTGAACTCAAACAAAGTATTTTACAAAATAGTCAAAACTATAATAAAGATGGCTTACGCGTCATTGCGATTGGTTATCGTGACCATGATTTTGAACAAGACAAAACCTATGGCACACAAGACGAGCAAAACCTTATATTATCAGGATTTCTAACCTTTTTAGATCCACCAAAAGACAGCTCTGCAAAAGCCATTCAAGCGCTACATAAATATGGTGTAGAGGTTAAAGTACTCACAGGTGATAACGAATTTGTGACACAAAAAGTGTGCCAAGATATTAATTTACCGCATGAACATATTGTGCTTGGTGAAGAAATTGATCAGATGAGCGATGAGGTATTTAAACAAGCCGTCGAAAAGTACAATATTTTTGCAAAGCTCAATCCGATGCATAAAGAACGCATTGTCATGCAACTAAAAGCAAATAATCATGTGGTGGGTTTTTTAGGTGATGGAATCAATGATGCTGCTGCATTACGCAGTGCCGACATTGGAATTTCAGTCGACAGTGCTGTTGATATTGCTAAAGAGTCAGCAGATTTAATTTTGCTCGAAAAAAGCTTGATGGTATTAGAACAAGGTGTCATTGAAGGCCGTAGAACGTTTGCTAACATTTTAAAATATATCAAAATGACAGCTAGCTCTAACTTTGGCAACGTGTTTTCTGTATTGGTAGCCAGTGCCTTTATTCCATTTCTACCAATGTTACCTATTCACTTACTGATCCAAAACTTAATTTATGATGTTTCACAAACAGCCGTCCCTTTTGACAATGTAGATGAAGAGATTTTACAAAAACCTCAACGCTGGGAACCTGAAAGCATTGGGCGTTTTATGATTTTCTTTGGCCCAATCAGTTCGATTTTTGACATTATTACCTTTGTTTTAATGTGGTTTGTGTTTAAAGCCAATACACCAGAGCATCAAACTCTCTTTCAATCTGGATGGTTTGTGGTCGGACTTTTAACTCAAACACTGATTGTACACATGATTCGTACACCTAAAATCCCATTTATACAAAGTCGTGCTGCTTTACCAGTCATGATTATGACCGTCATTGCTGTTAGCATTGGTATATTCTTACCTATGGGTCCATTGGCAAATTACTTCCAATTGCAAGCCTTGCCTGTCACATACTTTATATATTTACCTGTTATTTTATTGGCCTACATGGGTTTAACACAGCTCATGAAAGTTATTTATGTTAAACGCTACGGCTGGCAATAAATTATATGCACAATTTAAACCCAAGCAACCTCAACAACCTTTTAGATACGATCATCAGTTTAGCCACAGCTTTTGTTTTGGGTGGACTGATTGGTTTTGAAAGACAATATCGTCAACGCACCGCAGGCTTACGTACCAATGTATTGGTTGCCATTGGAGCTGCTGCCTTTGTAGATACTGCTATGCTTTTGCATGGCAGTGACGGTGCTGTACGTGTCATTGCTTATGTCGTTTCGGGTATTGGTTTTTTAGGTGCAGGTGTGATCATGCGTGATGGCGGCACCATTCATGGCTTAAATACAGCAGCAACACTGTGGTGTTCTGCTGCAATTGGCGCTGCAGCTGGTGCTGACTTAATTATGGAGGCCTTTGCCATTACCATTTTCATCTTGGCGGCCAATACATTGCTGCGCCCAATCGTGCGCTTTATGGACCGACGCCCATTAGATGGAGACACTGAACTGGTTAATGTGATTTATGTGGTCTGTGATCGATTACAAAGCAAACAGGTGATTGAGCAAATTAACATTGTACTCAAACAATATCACTACCCTGCGAAAGATATTGAAATTGAACCATTCGGAGAACATGATGTTGAAATTGAAACAACATTATTATCTACATCTATCGAACAAACAGACATGTTTAAAATTCTAGACATTTTAAACCAAATGCCTCAAGTGCATTACGCCTATTGGGACAAAAACACCATGAATTAAAAAAAAGCCGCAACATGAGTTGCGGCTTTTTTTAATCTTTAAATCTTATACAGCTTCAAATGGATGACGTAAAATAATCGTTTCTGCACGGTCTGGGCCTGTAGAAATGATATCCACTGGGCAATCTACTAATTCTTCAATACGCTTAACATACGCTAATGCATTTTCAGGCAATTGGTCAACATGCGTTAAACCAACTGTAGAGCCTTCCCAACCTGGTAAAGTTTCGTAGATCGGCTTAAGTTGTGAAAAAGCAATCGCATCTGACGAGCCAACACAAGCACTTTCAACAGCTTCGTAACCCACACAGATTTTAATTTCTTTCAAGCCATCTAATACATCAAGCTTTGTTAAACAAATACCTGTAAGTGAATTTACATCTACCGAGCGACGAAGAATTTGAGCATCAAACCAACCACAACGGCGCTGACGGCCTGTAGATGCACCAAACTCATGACCAACAACACCTAAATGCTTACCAATTTCATCACCTTGGTCGGCCGCCGCATCATACACAAGCTCTGTCGGAAAAGGACCACTTCCTACACGAGTCGTATAAGCTTTAGTAATACCAAGTACATAATCTAAATGCAAAGGCCCCATACCAGAACCTGAGCTTACACCACCTGCCGTTGTATTAGAACTTGTTACATACGGATAAGTACCATGGTCAATATCAAGCAATGAACCTTGTGCACCTTCAAACATGATCGGCTTACCTGCTTTACGATATTGATGCAATGTATCTGTAACATCAATCAGCAATGGCTCAAGCACCGTTCTCCATACATTACAAAGTGCCAGCACATCTTCAAATTTCACAGCCTCTACACCATAGTACTGTGTCAATTGGAAGTTATGTAAATCTAACATTTCTTTGAGCAATTGTTCGAGCTCATCACCACCACGAATCACATCTGCCACACGTACCGAACGACGTGCAACTTTATCTTCGTATGCAGGGCCAATACCACGACCTGTTGTGCCAATTTTAGCATCACCACGTTTAAGTTCACGTGCTTGATCAAGTGCAATATGGTTTGGCAAAATTAAAGGGCAGTTTGGCGAAATGCGTAGGCGATCTTTTACAGGCACACCTTCTTTTTCCAAAATTGCCATTTCTTCAATTAATGCAGCAGGTGAAAGTACAACACCATTACCAATAAGGCACAGTACGTTTTCACGTAAAATACCCGACGGAATGAGGTGTAATACAGTTTTTTTACCACCTACGACCAATGTATGCCCTGCATTATGACCACCTTGATAGCGAACAACCGCAGCTGCCTGATCCGTGAGCAGGTCGACAATTTTACCTTTACCTTCGTCGCCCCATTGGGTACCAAGTACCACAACATTTTTGCCCATATTTTGCCTCATTACATCATGCTGTTAACATTACAAACCAAGTTTAGTCACTAAACTGATTCAATTTTTCTCATCACCCACTGCCCTTGTTGCAACACCAACTCATGGGTTGCACATGGTACTGAGCTTAAATCATCACTGCCTAGCAACTGCACAACGGCATGGCCTTTTTGGCGTGCGTGTGCAATTGCATTCATTAAATCTGCATCTAAACCTGCAGGTGCAACCACTGTTTCAATTTGTTTAAATTGACGTGCGCATAACGCATATAAATCACAACTAAACCCTGTTGCAGGACGAGCACGACCAAAATGCTGACCAATGCCGTCATAACGACCACCTTGAGCCAAAGGTTCTGCACGATTAGGCACATATATTGCGTACATGAGTCCCGTATGGTAGTGGTAACTTCGAAGCTCAACGACATCTAAGCCAATAGATAAGCGTGGCCAACGTTGTTGAATTTCAATCACGGTTGTTTTTAGAACTTGCAAGGCATCATTAAATGCAACATCAGCCAAAATGCCTTGGCTTAAATGTGCTTCTAACGCATTTAAATCACTCGAGTAACGCCCAAGTATATAAAAATCTTGCCCACACGGGAGTGTCTTGGTAATTTCTTCTAATTCTGGCAATGCTTTACGCTGATACAAGTCATGTAAAAGACGTTCATTGTCTTGATCAAGCTGTGCATATTGCACTAAGCTTTTAAACAAACCCACATGGCCCAAATCTAAATGCGTATGCTGGATCTGAAACGTACCATGTAAAAGCCCTAGCATCACATCAATCATTTCGACATCAGCTGCAATGCTTTG
This sequence comes from Acinetobacter baretiae, assembly GCF_015627105.1. Taxonomy (GTDB): domain Bacteria; phylum Pseudomonadota; class Gammaproteobacteria; order Pseudomonadales; family Moraxellaceae; genus Acinetobacter; species Acinetobacter baretiae. The sequence goes on from NZ_VTDM01000005.1 coordinate 91,473, forward strand.
GTGACCATACAGTTCAGCGCCCAATTGCAATGGTGTACGAGAAGGACTTGAATTTTGTGGTTTTGTGTGTAAAACCGTGCCCGAATAACAATAACGAGCAACGCCCTCTACTGGGTGCACATGAGCATCTATTCGTGCCACTTGTGGTGTCATATCGGCACGAATGCCCAACAAACGCCCTGACATTTGGTCAATGACTTTAAAGCTCACCAAGTCTAAGTCTTGATTTGCTTCAGATAATGAAGACAGTGATTCGATATACTCGATAAATGGCGTATAAACCAACTGATAGCCTCGGTGTGCGAGGAAATCGAGTGATTGTCGGCGCAGCGACTCAATAACTTGTGCTTGTTCTGGTAATACATCTGCTACCCCATCAGGTAACAGCCATGTCTCTGAAATCGGCATGTTTCGAACCTAAAATCTGATCAACGTAGAAAAATGATCCACATAAAAAAATCGGGGCGCACCCGACATACTTAAGTGTAGCATGATAGTTTTGGCCGTGCACCTGTGATTTTTATAAATCCGCCAAATAGCGCACACCTTTTATGCGTTAAATAGGTAACGCTGTACTTTGCTTAATATTTTGCAAAGGAATTTCTGTTTTAATATTCTGTATTGCGGGAATTTTATTTAAATGCTGAATTTGAAACTTACGATACGCTTCTAAATCAGCAGTCACAATACGCATAAAAAAATCACAATCGCCAGACATTAACTGACACTCTAAAACTTCTGGTAAATTTTTTACCGCATCAATAAATTGATTGACCGTATACGCACTTTGCTCTTTTAACCAAATTCGAGCAAACACAGTTAAGCTCAGATCCACTTTTATTGGATCTAATAAAGCCACATAATGTTGAATAATCCCTTGATCTTCAAGTTGTTTTACACGGCGTAAGCATGGCGATGCAGACAAACCCACTTTTTGTGCTAACTCGTTATTTGCAAGTCTTCCTTGCGTTTGTAACTCACGCAGAATTTTTCGATCGATCTGATCCACTTAGCCACCATTTAGCATAAAAAATCAATATATGTATTATTATTAATTTTAAATACCAATATCAAGTATAAATAAGCTAAATTTAGCGACTAATAGCCCATAACAACGCATAAAATACACAAACTTTCAAATAACCTATCATGACGTGATATGCTAACGCTCAGAAACACTCAACAGCACGCCCAAGAAACCTCTGAAGCGATTGAATTTAAAAGAGGTTTTAAAGCCTCCATTCCTGTTTTAATCGGTTTAATTCCTTGTGCTTTAGTTTTAGGAAATCAAGCATCCCACAAAGGATTAAGTTTACTTGAAATTCCTTTATTAACAGGGTTAAATTTTGCAGGTGGTTCTGAATTTGCCATTTTGGAAGTATGGACAAGTCCTCCTCAAATTTTACTTTTAATGTTTATTACTTTACTTGTGAATAGCCGACACCTTTTAATGGGTGCCAACCTCGTGCCTTATTTAAAACACTTACCCAATAAAAAAGCCTTACCCGCTTTATTTTTTATGTGTGATGAAGTTTGGGCGCTTAGTGTTGCAGATGCAAACAAAAGAAATTATTTACCACCTAAAGATGCATTTAGTTTACCTTTTTATGTCGGAATTAGCTTTGCGTTGTATGTGATGTGGGTTGTTTTCACAACACTAGGAGGTGCTATTGGTTCCACACTCGGTGACATCAGCAAATGGGGCTTTGATATGGCCTTTCCTGCCATTTTCTTAGTACTTTTACGTAGCATGTTACCTTCTGTAAAAGCTGCTCTACCATGGGTTGTCAGCCTAGGTACAGCCATTTTAGCCTACCTCTATTTACCTTCAGGTTGGCATGTGCCTGTAGGTGCAATATGTGGGGTGGTGACTGCCATGCTTACCATTCAAGAGAAAACGGAGCCTAACACATGATTTACCTCCCTACACTAATGGCTATTCTTTGCGTAGCAATGACTACATACGCTACCCGTGTTATGGGGTATCTCTTACTCAAAAATCGTAGACTCTCTACACAGCAAAAAAAACTATTACAAATTACGCCCGGCTGTGTACTCATTTCCGTCATTGCACCTTATTTTGCGACACAGCATATGGCAGACTTTATTGCAATTATTTTAACCACGTTCGTTGCAATGCGCTTTGCATTACTGCCTACGGTTATTATCAGTATTGTATCTACAGCCCTGTTGCGTATGGTATTAACCGGTTCTTAAACTAAAACTGTTAAAGTCATTGCTTAAGGTAGATGAGCACTTGACTTAAATCGAGTAACCGATTTGCATAGCCCCATTCGTTGTCATACCATGCATATACCTTCGCCTGACGCCCAACCACCATGGTTTGTGTCAGATCAACAATCAAAGATTGCGGTAAATGATTAAAATCGCTCGAGACTAAATAATCTGAAGTACAGGCCATAATTTCAGAATAGGTATGTGTTGATGCGTACTCAAAGGCTTGATTTAATCGCTCAACAGATATATCTGACTGTGCAACAAACGTTAAATCAATGGCAGCCACATTTAGTGTAGGCACCCGAATCGAATACCCATGTATACGATTTTCCATTTTGGGCATGACCCGTTTTAAAGCCCCTAATGCACTAGATGTCGTGGGAATAATGTTATGCCCCGATGCACGTGCCCGTCTTAAATCACGATGGGCATGGTCAAGTACAGCCTGATCTGTAGTTACCGCATGAACTTCTGTCATCAGAGCACTTTCAATCCCAAAATGATCATCCAACACCTTAACCAACGGAACTAAAGCCTGTGTTGTGCAAGATACACTGGAAATAACCCGATCACTGGTTTTTATTTCTTCGTGGTTAACACCATACACAATCGCTGCATCGACATAATCAAAAGGTGCTGCACCCACAATTACTCGGTTTGCACCTGCGTGTAAATGCTTTGATGCATCAGCATAAGAACGAAACAATCCCGTACACTCAAGTGCTACATCTATATTAAGCGACTGCCATGGCAGTTGAGCAGGATCGTATTGTTGAAAAAACTGTATCTTCAAATGACGACTTAAATAAATAACCTCTAAATATACCCCACCATCCGTTCGCACAACCTGTACTGTGCCCTTAAAAGTACCATGTGTTGAATCATATTTGAACAAATGCGCCAAAGTTTCAATGTCAGCCACATCATTAACAGCAGCAATGACAAAATCACATGGTTCTTCTCTTTCAAACCATGCACGAACGACATTACGACCAATACGGCCAAAACCATTGAGCCCAATACGTTGCATGGCTTTTCCCTTTTTATCATCTATCCAAAACAACGCTTATATTACTCAAAGTTTGAATATGTAGATACATCAATGCATCTTATTGGTACATTTGTCAGGCTTTCTCTGTAAAATCATTGGTCATACAGCTATTTTTAGTTATACTTTTAACCTTTAAAATTTAACAGTTATGTTGTTCTCTAAGCCAATAAATGCCGAAGATTACAGCTATACGATAAAACCAAATGGAGTGACTTGTTGTGAGTACACGTTTTATGACGTCCGCTGAAATTCGTGAAGCCTTCTTACATTTCTTTGAAACTAAAGGTCATACACGTGTCGCTTCGAGCTCTCTTGTTCCAAGCAACGACCCAACCTTGTTATTTACCAATGCAGGGATGAACCAGTTTAAAGATAGCCTACTCGGTTTAGAAGATCGTGGTTATGTTCGTGCCACATCATCACAAAAATGTGTTCGTGCAGGTGGTAAACATAACGATTTAGATAATGTCGGTTACACAGCTCGCCACCACACTTTTTTTGAAATGCTTGGTAACTTTTCATTTGGCGATTATTTCAAAAAACAAGCCATTGAATTTGCATGGGAATTTTTAACAACAACATTGCAATTACCAAAAGATCGTCTTTATGTAACCATCTATCATACAGATGACGAAGCATTTGACATTTGGCATAAAGAAATTGGGCTTGCAGCTGAACGTATTATTCGTATTGGCGATAATAAAGGTGGTCCATACGCATCAGATAATTTTTGGGCCATGGGTGATACAGGCCCTTGTGGCCCTTGTTCTGAGATTTTTTATGACCATGGCGACCACATTTGGGGTGGCCTACCGGGCACAGCAGAAGAAGATGGCGACCGTTTTATTGAAATTTGGAACAACGTCTTTATGCAGTTCAATCGTACTGCTGATGGTTCACTAGAACCGCTTCCTGCTCCATCTGTCGATACAGGCATGGGCTTAGAACGTATTTCAGCCGTGCTACAGCATGTCAACTCAAACTATGACATTGATTTATTCCAACACCTACTACAAGCTGCGGCTAAAATTGTAGGCATTGATGATCAAGGGCAACCTTCTTTACGTGTACTTGCAGATCATGCACGTTCATGTTGTTTCTTAATTGCAGATGGTGTCAATCCAAGCAATGAAGGTCGTGGTTATGTACTGCGCCGTATTATTCGCCGTGCAATTCGTCATGGTCACAAATTAGGTGCAACAGGTACTTTTTTCTATCAAATGTTACAGCCTTTAATTGATGTAATGGGTGATGCTTACCCACAGCTGATTGAACAACGTCAACGTATAGAAGCGGCTTTAATTAAAGAAGAAGAACAATTTGCCAAAACCCTTGAACAAGGCTTAAAAGTCCTAGAAACAGAACTTGCACACATCAAAGGCACAGTTATTCCAGGTGCAATTGTGTTTAAACTTTACGACACCTATGGCTTTCCTGCAGACTTAACAGCAGATATTGCTCGTGAACGTGAACTCACCATTGATGAAGCAGGTTTTGAAGTTGAAATGACTGCTCAACGCCAACGTGCGCGTGATGCAGGTAAATTCAAACTTGACTACAACAGCATTGTAAAAGTAGATACTCCAACACAATTTGATGGCTATACAGCCACTCAAGGCCAAGGACAAATTGTTGCTATTTACAAAGATGGGCAATCAGTTGACGAAGTCCATGAAGGAGATGAAGCTCTCATCATACTTGATCACACTCCATTTTATGCAGAAAGTGGTGGCCAAGTCGGTGACACGGGTGTGTTTAAAAACGATACAGGCATCTTTGAAGTGATTGATACTCAAAAGTCAGGAAATGCCTTTATTCATCAAGGTGTTGTTACCGTAGGTCGCTTAACGACAACACAAAATGTTGATGCAACGGTACAACCAGAACTTCGTAAAGCCATTTCAAAACACCATTCTGCAACGCATTTACTGCATGCTGCATTACGTGAAATCTTAGGCACACATGTTGCACAAAAGGGTTCTTTGGTTGCCTCAGATGTACTTCGTTTTGACTTTTCTCATGAACAAGCGATTGATCTTGCACAGCTTCAAGAGATTGAACGTCGTGTCAATCAAGAAATTATCGCAAACACTGCAGTAGTGACTGAAGTACTTGACATTGAAACCGCCAAAACCAAAGGTGCAATGATGCTATTTGGTGAAAAATATGGTGAAACTGTACGTGTACTTACCATGGGTACAGTCAAAGATGATCAAGCATTTTCGGTAGAACTCTGTGGCGGTATTCATGTAAGTTACACAGGTGAGATTGGTTTATTTAAAATCATCTCAGAAAGTGGCGTTGCCGCAGGTGTTCGTCGTATAGAAGCTGTGACAGGATTACACGCACTTTCTCACGTACAAAAAGCAGATAGCACCATTCATCAAGTAAATGCTCTACTTAAAGCACAAAAAGATCAAACTGTTGATAAAGTACAAGCTCAGATTGAGCACAGTACTTCACTACAAAAACAGCTCGATCAACTGAATCAAAAATTTGCCCATGTACATGCTGCCGAATTAATTCAACATGTAAAAAACATTCAAGAACGTCCAACTTTAGTCGCAACTGTACAAAATACAGATGCAAAATCACTACGTCACTTACATGACAGTGTAAAATCAAAACTCGATGATGCAGTGATTGTGTTAATTGCAGTAGATGCAGACAAAGTGAGCTTACTTGCTTCAGTTGCAAAACAATACACTGCAACATTAAAAGCAGGTGACATTATCAAGCATCTTGCAACAGAGCTTGGTGGTAAAGGTGGTGGTAAGCCTGACCTCGCACAAGGTGGCGCTCCACTTAACGAGAAGTTTGACCAAGTGGTTGCAGCATTGCCTGCATGGCTTGAATGTCGCTAAAACTTCACTTTTGTGTAATTGACAGACCCTAAATGCCTCTTAGGGTCATGGTTTATATGGAATAACTATGGCATTAATCGTTCAAAAATACGGTGGTACTTCAATGGGCACGCCTGAGCGCATTTTAAATGTTGCTCGACGTGTAAAGCGTTGGCATGATCACGGTCACAAAGTCGTGATTGTTGTATCTGCAATGAGTGGTGAAACCAACCGCTTACTTGCTCTCGCTAAAGCCATTACCACAACACCAGAACCACGTGAACTCGATCAAATGGTCTCTACAGGTGAACAAGTGACGATTTCCATGTTGGCAATGGCACTCAACTCAATTGGTGTACATGCAAAATCTTACACAGGACGTCAAGTTGCGATTAAAACCGACAATGCATTCACTAAGGCACGCATTGAATCAATTGATACCGACCTAATCAACGCTGACCTTGAACAAGGAAAAGTCATTGTTGTGGCAGGCTTTCAAGGCATTGATGCGTTGGGCAATACAACAACTTTGGGGCGTGGTGGCTCAGACACGACAGGGGTTGCATTAGCTGCTGCACTCAAAGCAGATGAATGTCAAATTTATACCGATGTAGATGGCGTATATACAACTGACCCACGTGTGGTGCCAAAAGCCAAAAAAATTGATCGCATTTCATTTGAAGAAATGCTTGAAATGGCATCTTTAGGCTCTAAAGTCCTTCAAATTCGCTCTGTTGAATTTGCAGGAAAATATCAAGTACCACTACGTGTATTGTCTAGCTTCGACAATGACAACGATGGTGCATTTGATGAAGAATTTAAACAAAACGTAGGTACACTCATTACAACCGAGGCAGAAGACAACATGGAACAACCTATCATTTCAGGTATTGCATTTAACCGTGACGAAGCCAAGTTAACGATTTTAGGCGTTCCTGACGAACCTGGTATTGCTTCAAAAATCCTTTCACCCATCAGTGCTGCCAATATTGAAGTCGATATGATCGTACAAAATATTGAAGAAGATGGAACGACTGATTTTACGTTTACACTCAACCGCAGTGATTATGCAAAAGCAAAAAGTATTTTAGAAGACATCGCTAAAAATATTAAAGCACGTGAAATTGCTGGTCGTGAAGATATTGTTAAAGTATCTATTGTGGGTGTAGGTATGCGTTCACATGCTGGTGTTGCAAGTAAAATGTTTACTGCACTTGCCGATGAAGGGATCAATATTTTAATGATTTCGACATCTGAAATTAAAGTTTCAGTACTTATTGAAGAAAACTATTTAGAGTTAGCAGTTCGTTGTCTACATACAGCCTTTGGTTTAGACCGTGAACATGGCGAAAGTAGTGCTCGTGCATAACTAATCATTTAAAAGTTCGATACCAAATATCGGATTTTCATATTTTTTTAAGGGCCACTCTATTTTATATAAAGTGGCTCTGTTATATTAAGTATCAGATTTTTTGAAAAAGTGTGTATATTTTACACCATTGTCTTTTCAAAATTGTGGTTAAATTTTTGCATATGCTTTATAGGTAAAAAAAACCGCAGGTTTAGTACATAGCAAGGAGATAAACATGCTTATTCTGACTAGACGTGTCGGAGAAACTTTAATGATTGGGGACCAAGTCAGCGTAACCGTACTTGGGGTAAAAGGAAATCAAGTACGCATTGGCGTAAACGCTCCCAAAGAAGTATCTGTACACCGTGAAGAAATTTACCAACGTATCCAACATGAGCGTGCTATGCACGAGCATTTGCAACAAATTGATCAAGCGTATCAGCCTGCTTTTTATGATGAATTACATCAAGATAAGTAAGACCTATCACTTGGCCAATCAGTATGATGGTAATACCCAAGAATCTTTACCGCTTGGGTTTACCTACCAATCACCTAACTGATGCGATACGCTTCTTAATCGGCCCATAACTAGTTCGATGTTCTCTCAAAACACCATATTCTTCTATCGCCAAAAGATGTGCTTTCGTCGGATAACCTTTATGTTTTGCAAAACCATACATCGGATACGCTTGATCTAAAACGACCATTTGCCGATCTCTGTACACTTTTGCTAAAATGCTAGCAGCACTAATTTCTGCATGTAAAGCATCTCCACCAATGACTGCCTCACAATCTATATCCAAATTTTTAATCTTTTGATTTCCATCTACGCGTACCTTATTCGGCACAACAGATAAATGATTAACCGCTCTGCACATTGCTAAGAATGTCGCCTGTAAAATATTTAACTGATCAATTTCTTCATGTGTCGCTTCAGCAATAGACCACGCCAATGCTTTTTCTTGTATTTCTACAAATAATTGCTCACGTTTTTTTTCACTGAGTTTTTTTGAATCATTTAAACCCATAATCGGACGATCAGGATCTAAAATAACTGCTGCTGCAACCACTGAACCAACAAGAGGTCCTCGCCCTGCTTCATCTACACCAGCAATCATCATGATTTTAATACTTCTGCAACACAAGCATGTACAGTATTATTAATCGCTTTTGTTGCAATACTAGTACGAGCTGTAGGATCAAATGCTGCATTGGCAAGATCAACCACAGTTACACTTTGAATTGCTTTATCACTCACACAACCACATACTTCATTCTGTGCGTTTTGCTGTTGTTGCACAGTCATTACTTGACTGGCAACTTTCCATGCGGCTGTATTATTAAGCTCTGTTGTACACTTGGCATTTACTGCAATTTTTAATGCAGTCATTCCAATTTGCTGAGTCGTGCCTTGTGAGTTTGACGTATCTGCATTAGATGGGCTTCCTGTACCTGTCACACAAGCACTCAATATTAACGCGATTGGTGCTACATACAATAATTTCTTACTCATTATGTCTATCCTTTTATCAGATCATCTATTTTGAAGAAATCTACACAAATAAAATATAGCTATCAATGCAGTTCGAGCATATTTAAGCCAAACTGAATCACTTTATCGTTACACATTCTGCAACACACCGTTGTATATTTGTATATTGTGATTAAATAGCACTCTTTATATGGTGTATAGACCATTATTTCTATTCTTATTAGAGAATTTCAAATGTCTGCCAGACCGCAATATTACACACGTACGGCTCAAATTTTACATTGGCTGATGGCCGCAATTTTTATTACTGCATGGTTTATTGGTTTTTACAGTGGTAACTTCTTAAGCTACAATGCAGATGGTGCTTTTAAAGGAAATGTGATTACACTACATAAAAATATTGCAACACCTATTCTTTTTTTAATTGTTATACGTATTTTTTGGCGATACACACATCCTTCCCCGAAATTACCTAAAAATATGTCTATACCAATGAAAAAAATTGCACACCTCATTCATTGGATTTTATATTTTATTTTACTAGCACTTCCAATTACAGGATGTTTATTTAGTTGGTCTGCAGGCCATCCTGCACCTGTTCTTTACTTATTTAATTTACCAACACTCATTGAACCTAACCCAAACTTGACTGCAATTGTCAAACCTATCCATGTTTACTTGTCTTGGTTTGCAGGATTACTTATTGTCGGTCACATTTTCGCTGCTTTAAAACACCATTTTATAGACCGTGATAATGTACTTAAAAGTATGACATCACAAGGCAAAAGTTAAAAAAAAGGCACTCTCATGAGTGCCTTTTTTTAGTCAATCGACTTGATCATGTTGATCCAATATTCTTTTTTCGCTTCAGGTAAAAACGATGCTTCAAAAGAATTTATGGCTAATGTTTTCAAGTCATCATGACTCAGTTGTAATGCGTTCGTAATTGCAATGAAATTGTCATTCATATATCCGCCAAAATAAGCAGGATCGTCTGAATTAACAGTCACACATACACCCTGCTCCAATAAACGCTTTATATTATGCTGCTTCATATCATCAACAACACATAGCTTTAAATTACTCAAAGGGCACACTGTTAATGGCATACGCTCTGTAATTAAACGCTGTAGTAAAGCATCATCTTCTTCAGAACGCACACCATGATCAATTCGATTTACTTTTAATAAATCTAATGCTTCCCATACATAAGATGCCGGACCTTCTTCACCTGCATGTGCTACAATTAAAAAACCTTCCGCACGAGCTTGAGCAAAAACACGTTCAAATTTTGAAGGTGGATGACCCAATTCACTCGAATCCAAACCAATCCCTACAATATGCTGTTTAAATGGTAAGGCCTGTTCCAGTGTTTTAAATGCATCTTCTTCTGTTAAATGACGTAAAAAACACAAAATTAACTGTGAAGAGATGTCTAATTTTTTTTCAGCATCTTGGCAAGCACGTAAAATACCATTGAGTACCGTTTCAAATGCAATGCCTCTTGCTGTATGTGTTTGAGGATCGAAAAATATTTCTGTATGAACAACGTAATCAGCCTTACATTTTTCAAAGTATGCCCATGTAAGATCATAGAAATCTTGTTCATAAATCAACGCATTGGCACCAGCATAATAAATATCCAAAAATGATTGTAAATTATGAAAATTATATGCTTGTTTCACTTCCTCAATGCTTTTAAATGGAATATCAACAGCATTTCTTTGAGCAATTTCAAACATCAGTTCTGGTTCAAAAGTCCCTTCAATATGAACATGCAGTTCTGTTTTAGGAAGTTTTTTAATAAAATCAATTGGGTGCATTGCAATACCTCATAATAAAAAAGGGTGTAAATACTTACACCCCAAAAAACGATCTATATCTTGCCCATTTAGCCACCGTAAATTGCAAATTTCAAGACCCAAAGTCCAGCAATCACCCATGCCATCCAATGCACACTACTTGCCTTACCTGTAATAAGTTTAACAACAGCATAACTAATAAATCCAAATGCAATACCATCAGCAATAGAGTAAGAAAATGGCATAAATACAATGGTTAAAAATGCAGGAACGGCCTCTGTAATATCACTCCAATCAATTTTGGTAATGCCTTGAATCATTAATACAGCTACAAACAAAAGTGCAGGTGCAGTTGCAAAACCAGGTACAGATTGTGCTAATGGAAAAAAGAATAAACAAATCAAAAATAAAACGGCAACCACAACCGCTGTCAAACCAGTACGACCACCTGCAGCAACGCCAGATGCAGATTCAATATATGGTGTTGTTGAAGATGTTCCCATACCCGCACCAACAACAATTGCAGTAGAGTCCGCCAAAAGCACTTTCTTTAAACGAGGAATCTTACCATCATCTTTAATAATACCTGCGCGATGTGCTACACCCACTAAAGTTCCTGTAGAATCGAATAAATCTACTAAGAAAAATACAAAAATAACGCCCACTAAAGTTGCACTAAATAGATTCGAGAAATCCATTTGTAAAAAAGTTGGTGCAACTGAAGGCACTGCACCTACTACACCTTTAAACTCATTTAAACCCATGAAGGTTGCAATAATGGTAATTACTAAAATACCAATAATAATCGCACCACGGACACGGAAATAATGCAAAGCAACTGTAATAAACAACCCTAAAATCGCCAATAAAGCTTTAGGATCTTTAATATTACCTAAACCCACTGTAGTTGCAGGATTTGCAACAATAATACCTGCATTTTTAAGTGCAACCAATGCAAGAAAAAGTCCGATTCCACCACCAATGGCAAATTTTAGTGATAACGGAATGGCGTTAATAATCATTTCACGCACACGAACCAAACTAATCAAAATAAAAATAATACCTGACATAAATACAGCAGCCAGTGCTGTTTGCCATGGAATATGCATACCCAAACATACAGAGTAAGCAAAGTAGGCATTTAGCCCCATTCCAGGTGCTAAAGCAATTGGGTAATTTGCAAGTAGCCCCATCACTAAACAACCTGTTGCTGCTGCAATACATGTTGCTACAAATACGGCACCATGATCCATACCTGTGACAGAAAGAATGAGAGGGTTAACAATAATAATGTAACACATGGTTAAAAACGTCGTTAAACCTGCAACAGCTTCTGTTTTTACAGAAGTTTCATTTTCGCTGAGTTTAAAAAGACGTTCTAGTAGACCAGAAGAGGATTGAGGATTCGCCATAAATAGCCCCTATTAAATGTCGTTGTCCAATATGATGTAAACACTGGAGCATAAAGATAAGAATGTATATATTTGTTTCACAAGCAAGCAAAATTAGTGCCATTGTTGTGATTGAGTCTTTACAAACCAGTAAAATGATTACATAGCTGAATTCAGATACAGCGAAATACACATTGAAAAAAGCGGTGATTAACACTGCTTTTTTTTATGACGAAATGCCTTGTGCCCCTTCATCGGCAAATGTATTACTTTTGTGAGTATAACATAATTCTTGTATTGAAAACTATGTTCAAGCCGAACCCATATAAATATAAAACCATAAATATCAGTTACTTATACTAAAAAATTCACAGTATTATCCGTTTAGATATTGTGCAATGGTTACACGATCATGACCTGCATAATCTTTTATAGTTCGAATGTGACTAAATTTTGCACGTTCAAAGAGTACGTGTACTGCATGTTTTTGATCAAATCCATGCTCTAGCACTAACCATCCTGCAGGATTTAGATGCTTGGTTGCACCTTGTATAATTTGCATGAGATCTGCTAATCCATTTTCTGCACTCGCTAATGCCCTTAATGGTTCGGTGGTTAAATTTTGAAGATGTAGATCATCAGGTGCAATATATGGTGGGTTTGAAACAATTAAATCAAAAACACGACCAACTAGATTTTGATACCAATGGCTTTTTAAAAATGCAACTCGTGTTAAATCATGTTTTTGAGCATTGTATTTTGCCACATCTAAAGTGGGTTCATAAATATCTGTGGCACACACTGTCCAATGTGGCCTCTCACTTGCCAATGCTAAAGCAATAGCACCCGTTCCTGTGCCTAAATCCAACATGCAAGTATGGCGAGGAAGATCTAAAGTTAACGCCGTTTCAACCAAAATTTCTGTATCGGGTCTAGGCACTAAAGTATCTTTAGTTACTTTTAAATCTAGTGTCCAAAATGGTTGAGACCCTAAAATATATGCCAAAGGTTCTTGGTTCTTCAAACGTTCAATGCCAGCGACATACTCTTGGTACTGCAAATCAGTCAATGGTTGAGATAAAATCAATTTCAAAGACAGACTATCTATATTTAAAATATGTGCAAGTAACCACACCGCCTCTTGACGTTCATAGCTGTCTACATCGCCATACACATTTAACGCCTCAAACACTTGCACCTTAGCCACCATTTTGTTGTGCAATCATTGCTAACTGATCTGCTTGATACTCACGATGTAAGCTATCGAGCAACTCCGTTAAATCACCTTCAACAATAGCATCTAACTTATACAGCGTTAAATTGATACGGTGGTCTGTCATACGCCCTTGTGGATAGTTATAAGTACGAATACGCTCAGAACGATCTCCTGAACCGACTAAATCACGGCGCATTTCTGAAGTTGCATTTTCTTGCTCTTGACGTTTAGCATTTTCCAAACGTGATGCAAGTAAAGCCAATGCTTTTGCTTTATTTTTATGTTGTGAACGTTCTTCTTGACATTCAACCACAACACCCGATGGAATATGAGTAATACGTACCGCAGAATCTGTTTTGTTAATGTGCTGACCACCTGCACCAGATGCTCTATATGTATCTATACGTAAATCAGAAGGATTAATGTCTACTGTTGTATCTACATCTACTTCAGGTAAAATCGCTACAGTACATGCAGACGTATGCACACGCCCCTGAGATTCCGTAGCAGGTACACGCTGTACACGATGAGCACCGCTTTCAAACTTTAAGCGACCGTATACACCTTCACCATTAATACGGCAAATAATCTCTTTGTACCCCCCATGCTCACCTTCATTTTCAGATAAGATTTCAATACGCCAACCTTGTGATTCAGCAAACTTACTATACATGCGAAATAAGTCGCCAGAAAATATAGCAGCTTCATCTCCACCTGTACCAGCACGCACCTCCAAATATGCCGCATTGGCATCATTGGGATCTTTTGGAATCATTAAAATATTTAGCTGATCTTCAAGCGTTTTAAGTAAGTTTTGATTTTCACGAATCTCTTCTTGCGCCATATCTTTAAAATCAGGGTCAGCTAACATGTCTTCTGCAGTGACAATATCTTCTTCTGCTTGACGATATTTTTGCCAAAATTCAGTCAGTTCAGCTAAATCATTATGTTCACGTGACAATGTGCGAAAACGCTTATTATCTGAAATCACCTCTATATCTGCTAGCAGTGCTGTCAGTTCTTCATGGCGATCTGCCAATTGCTCTAAACGTAAACGTAACGACTCTTTCATTTTTCACTATTCTCAAATAAAGATACCCAGATAACATATGATTATGTCAGTAGGTGAAATACAATTGCGCCATAGTCTAACCATGATTACAAGAAAATCCTAGAGTTATCAAAACAACCACAACCATTTTTTTCCTAGCGCCGTTCAACACAGATCATTAAAGTAAAAAACCGAGCTAACACAGTTAACTCGGTTTTTGTGATCCATAGATGGCCATTAAAATGACATCATGGCATATCAGTTATGCATATACAGGAAACTTAGCACAAACTTTAGCCACTTTATCTTTAACTTCTGCAATCACGGCATCATCGCCTTTACTATCTAAAATATCAGCAATCCAATGCGCCAAATCAGATACTTCTGCTCCGCCAAAGCCACGTGTAGTCACAGCAGGTGTACCAATACGGATACCAGAAGTTACAAATGGTGAACGTGGATCATTCGGTACAGAGTTTTTATTCACTGTGATATGGGCATGACCTAGCCAAGCATCTGCTTCTTTACCTGTGATATCTTGTTTAATCAACGACAATAAAAACAAATGGTTGTCTGTACCACCAGAAACAATATCGTAACCACGTGCTACAAGCACATTCGACATTGCTTGTGCATTTTTAACCACTTGTTGTTGATATTCTTTAAATTCAGGTGTCATTGCTTCTTTAAAGCAAATTGCTTTACCTGCAATTGCATGCATTAATGGGCCACCTTGGTTACCCGGAAATACAGCAGATTGTAGTTTTTTCTCTATTTCTTCGTTTGCTTTTGCTAAAATTAGCCCTGAACGTGGACCACGTAATGTTTTATGAGTAGTAGTTGCGGTTACATCTGCAATTTGTACAGGGTTTGGATAAATACCAGCTGCAACTAATCCTGCAACATGCGCCATGTCTACAAACAAGTAAGCACCGACTTGGTCAGCAATATCACGGAAACGTTGCCAATCAACAACACGGCTATATGCAGAAAAACCTGCAACAATCATGCGTGGTTTGTGTTCTATTGCTAAACGCTCAACTTCTTCGTAATCAATTTCACCTGTTTCTGGGTTTAAACCATATTGCACAGCATGATACGTTTTACCTGAAAAGTTCACTTTAGAACCGTGTGTTAAATGTCCGCCGTGTGCAAGGCTCATACCAAGTACGGTGTCACCTGCACTTAATAAAGCCAAGTAAACAGCTGCATTTGCTTGAGAACCTGCATGGGGTTGTACATTTGCATAGTCAGCACCAAATAATGCTTTTGCACGATCAATCGCCAATTGTTCGACCACATCAACATTTTCACAGCCACCATAGTAACGTTTACCAGGATAGCCTTCTGCATATTTATTAGTTAACTTACTACCTTGTGCTTCCATAACAGCAGGAGAACAATAGTTTTCAGATGCAATTAACTCAATATGCGCTTCTTGACGTGCGTCTTCAGCAGTGATTTGTTGTGCTAGTTCTGGATCAAACTCAGAGATAGAAATGTTGGCAAACATTTTCGAGGTCCTATTTATTAGGGGCTATTCAGCCGTGCTAAAACTAGTCATTATTGTAACATGAACTGAATTCTTTTTCGGCATGAACTTTCGCCAAAACCCTACAAAATATTTCATGTGCAAATATACAACACATCAAAACAATCTTCATCAATAACAAGATAATATCTAGATTGTGACAACATATACAAAATGCTACAGTAGCCTTTTCATCTGAGATCACTTCACGCTCATGCAAAGTATTATTTTAGATACAGAAACGCATACGCTCAATGGGTTGCCCATCGAAATTGCATATGCACCGATTTGCTTAGAGCAAGGTCAATTAACCCTAACGAAAGAAAAGATTTTCGATCAACTCTATTCTATAGATCAACCCATCTCTTTTGCATCTATGGCTGTACATCATATTTTAGAGTCTGATTTAGTCAATCAACCGCACTATACAACCTTTAATCTTCCCCATTCCGTTGAATATATCATTGGTCACAATATTGATTATGATATACAAGCCATTTCTCGCTGTGGTGTAGACACTTCAAAACTTAAACCAATTTGCACACTTGCATTAGCAAGATCTGTATGGCCAGATGCAGAAGCCCATAATATTTCTGCGTTGATTTATCAAATTAGTCAAGGCAGTTTAAGAGCCAGAGAGTTACTAAAAGGAGCGCACCGTGCAGATGCCGATATTATTTTAACAGCGAACATTTTGATGCATATTATTGCGCTTACTGGTGTAAAAAACATACATGATTTATATTTGGCATCTGAAGATGCACGTATTCCAAAAAAATTAAGTTTTGGAAAACATAAAGGAACGCCTATTCAAGAACTCCCCAAAGATTATGTACAATGGTTACTTAAGCAAAATGAATTAGATCCTTACTTAAAACAGGCTTTGGAGAAAACAATGCTATAAAAGGTGCGTCTAGTAGAAAATATGCCCTAAAATTACAACAAAACATATTTTCTTAGCAAAACGCATACAATATAAGTATCGCACACAACTAAATTGTACAAATAAAAAACAGACAAATCGGGCTGAGCTTGTTATCATCTAATACATAAATCATGTGAAGACTCCTAAAAGGTTTTTCCAATATCTAAAAGGTTTTTTAAATATGAAATTAAGTTCGATTGTCTTATCAGCTTTGCCATTGTTAACTTGCATGACTGCTGTACATGCAAATAACTTTAATGACAGCAATGAAAATAGATCAGTAAATGGGCAGCAACAAAACAACGCACGTCAGCAAAATTCTGCAAGCAATGTAAATAGTTCAAACAGAGCAAATCAAAACACAAACTCGACAAACAGAGACAATGTGTCTAGATCATCTGACATGAATAATAGCAGCAGAAATACTGACAGTAACGATGTAAGAAGAACTGCTCAAAATCAAGGCCAGAACACGCGTAACAATAGCCAAGATATTTCTATTAGCAGAAATCAAAATTCGCCTCAAGCGAAAGAGATTGCGCTACCTGCTCAATTATCAAATAACTCAAATCAAAATTCACGTGGTAACGTAAACCAAGAAGGTTCACGTACGAACATGAATCAACAAGAAATATCTCGCGGTAACACCAACCAAGAGAGCTCACGCAACAGCATGAGTCAAGACAATTCACGTGGTAACGTAAACCAAGAGAGTTCACGTACGAACATGAATCAACAAGAAGTATCTCGCGGTAACACCAACCAAGAGAGCTCACGCAACAGCATGAATCAACAAGAGATGTCTCGCGGTAATATCAACCAAGACAACTCGCGTACAAGTAGCGTTAGCCAAGAAAGTTCACGTAATAGTCAACAAAACTCACGTAGCAACATGAGCCAAGACAATTCTCGTGGAACAAATCAAACATCTCAACAAACAAATAGAGATGTACAAGCACCAGCATCATCTACAGCGGCACGGTCGAACAATAACTCAGGTTCAACCAACAACAATACAACGCTTGATCAGTTAAGACAGTCTGCAAATAGAGGCGATACTACTGCGCAAACCAACTTAGGTTTACTTTATATTGCAGGGCAAGATGTTCCTAGAGATTACGATGTAGCGACACAATGGTTTAGAAAAGCGGCTCAACAAGGTAACAGTACTGCACAAACTAACTTAGGCCTTGCTTATAAAGCAGGTCAGGGTGTACCAAAAAACCAAAATCTAGCAATAGATTGGTTTAAAAAAGCAGCTGAGCAAGGCAATGCAATTGCTCAGTATAACTTAGGTGTAATGTTGTTAGACGGTATTGGTGCTAGCCAAAATCGTAGTCAAGGCATTAAATGGCTACGCCAAGCTGCCGATCAAGGCCATGCTCGTGCAAAAAGTGCGCTTGAAGGCTTAACTTACTAATTTATTCCTCGACAGCTGAGTCTATATAAAGAGTTTCACCTCTTTGCATAGACTCAGTGCGTATCATAATGATACTTAATATTTCTCATACCCCTCACTTACAATCAATTCATGTGATGAAAAAACAGCACTTACCTGAAAAAATTTGTATTTTTTGTGACCGTCCGTTTAGTTGGCGTAAAAAATGGGCAAGATGTTGGGATGAAATCAAATACTGCTCTGAACGCTGCAAACGAGAAGGTAAAAAGCATCAATCACTCGATGATGAGCAATAATTTTTTTGGTCAAATCCTGTCCATAAGGTGCAATTTATAATATCAATGCTTTACCTTATGCATTTTTTTGTTATGATGTGCGCCATGCGCCTATAGCTTAACTGGATAGAGTACAGGTTTCCGAAGCCTGTGGAGTGGGTTCGAGTCCCGCTAGGCGTACCAATTAACCTCTGAATTAATCCATTCAAATAAAAACATACCTACTCATATTTTGTATTTTAATCTATTTCTATCATACAATGCGCGAAATGTCAGATTTCGATGGTCATATTGCCCTAGTGGTTTAATATTTCCTACAACGTGAGTTTATTTTATATAATACCCACACCATCACCTATTCCTTTAGCTGTGAGATATTTATGACTTCTGCCTTGGTACTTCAAGAACTCTCAAAAACATATAAAAATGGGTTCCAAGCACTTAAAAATATCAACCTCACCGTGCCAGAAGGTGAGTTTTATGCACTCTTAGGGCCAAACGGAGCTGGAAAATCTACAACCATTGGCATTATCAGTTCATTGACCAAAAAAACAGCAGGACAAGTGCATATTTTCGGTCATAATTTAGAAACTCATCCATCTAATGCCAAACAATGTTTAGGTGTCGTACCACAAGAGTTTAACTTTGGTCATTTTGAAAAAACCTTTGATATTTTGGTTACTCAAGCAGGTTACTATGGTATTCCTAAAAAAATTGCCGAACAACGTGCAGAACATTATCTAGAAAAATTGGGATTATGGTCTAAAAAAGATGTACAAGCACGCATGCTTTCTGGGGGAATGAAACGACGCCTCATGATTGCCCGTGCCATGATGCATAACCCTAAACTGCTCATTTTAGATGAACCTACAGCCGGTGTAGACATTGAACTACGGCGTTCAATGTGGGGCTTTTTACAAGAAATGAATGAACAAGGTACAGCTATTATTTTAACGACACACTATTTAGAAGAAGCTGAAATGCTGTGTCGTCGTATTGCAATCATTGATCATGGTGTGATTAAAGAAGATACCGCCATGAAAGACTTTTTAGGACAACTCAATGAAGAGTCTTTCATTTTCGATTTAGAACAAGCCATTGAACCATTAAATGTTCAATTGATTGGTATTGAGTTTAATTTAATTGATCCAATGACACTTGAAGTCACCATGAACAAAGCACATTCACTCAATGAAATTTTTCAACTTTTTAATACTCTCGATATTAAAGTGCGTAGCATGCGTAATAAAACCAATCGTCTAGAAGAAATTTTTGTCAAAATGGTAGAGAAAAATCTACAAGAGGCAACATCATGAATTTATCACAACTACGTGTTGCTCTGTGGACACTCATCTACAAAGAAGTCAGACGCTTTATGCGAATTTGGCCACAAACACTACTCCCACCTGCCATTACCATGAGCTTATATTTTGTCATTTTTGGCAACCTTGTTGGCTCACGGATCGGTGAAATGGCAGGCTTTAGCTACATGCAGTTTATCGTACCTGGTTTAATTATGATGTCTGTTATTACTAACAGTTACTCTAATGTCTGCTCTAGCTTTTTTAGTGCGAAGTTTCAACACAGTATCGAAGAATTAATTACTAGCCCAACACCTATGTATCTTGTACTTTGGGGGTATGTGATTGGTGGTATTTGTCGTGGCGTATGCGTTGGTTTTATCGTCACACTTGTGAGCCTTTTTTTCACACATCTAGGTATTTATAACTTTTTTGTGACTATTTATACTGTTGTCGTGACAAGTTTATTATTTTCTCTTGCTGGCTTTATTAATGCATTTTATGCAAAATCTTTCGATGATATTTCCATCGTACCAACATTTATATTAACTCCCCTGACCTATTTAGGCGGTGTATTTTATTCTATGAGCAGTTTAAGTGCCTTTTGGCAAAACTTATCACTGATCAATCCAATTGTATATATGGTCAATGCCTTTCGCTACGGTATTTTAGGACACAGTGATGTTAATGTCATTGTATCATTAGTTATAATGACGATCTTCTGTGCTGTATTTTATGCCATTGCTTACTATTTATTATCTAGAGGTTCAGGAATACGTGAATGAGTGTTGAAAAATCATTACTCGGCAAAGAAACCGACTATCCAACGACATATCAACCAAATATATTGTTTCCAATTTTGCGTGCAACAGCACGCCAAAACTACCAACATGTTCCACATATTGAACACGGTGTCGATTGGTGGCATGTTTTTGAATTATCTTGGTTAAACACAAATAACTTCCCACAAGTCGCCATTGGCCGCTTAACCATTCCTGCCACCTCAACTTACTTAATCGAATCAAAATCACTAAAGCTGTATTTTAACAGTTTAAACTTTACGTCATTTGATTCACAAGATCACTTGATTCAAACTGTACAAGATGACCTCTCAAAAGTTGCTCAAGCGCAAATCCACTTAGACCTCATTGATGTCAATGGCTTACACGTAGACCAACCATCTGGGCAATGTATTGACCACTTAACCCCCTCTAAACATGCGCTCTCTCCTGATCCATCTTTACTGTCTTTAGCATCAGATGAACAAGAGATTGTTGAAGAACAATTGCATTGTAACTTACTCAGAAGTAATTGTCCTGTCACGGGTCAACCGGATTGGGGAACTTTATTTATTCGCTATCGTGGTCAAAAAATAAATCACGCATCACTTTTGGCATATATCATTTCGTTTAGAGAGCATAATGGTTTTCATGAACAATGTGTTGAACAAATTTTTGCTGAAGTTTGGCAGGTGTTAAAACCTGAGCAACTGATGGTTTACGCCGCATATACACGACGTGGTGGCCTAGATATTAACCCTTGTAGAAGTTCTCATTGGGCATGGATACCCACAATTCCTCTACGATTGGCGAGACAATAAATTAATCAGGGGTGATGTGTGTAAATTCACCCCTGATCATTGTAATTTTCACAATATTATTCTATTTCATCATATAATAAAGAATAATATTAATGAGATATTCACATGGCATACTTTGGATTTTCTCCCTCAAACCAACTTTTAGAAAGAACACAACAATTTATTTCAAAAAGAAATAACGTCGATTTACATCAACTGAGAAATGACATTGCACTTGCAATCAATCAAGAAATCATTGATACATTGGTTACTCAAGTGATTACTAACTTTCCAGCCAGTGAAAAAAAAGAAACTGCAGCAAAATTAGCTCATTTCATTCAATCTAGTGTAGCGGTCTTACTTAAACAACTACTTGGAAAATCAGATACAGAAAGCCTAAAACAGTCTATTGCCTTTTCCAAGCAAAGCTTATTTAAAACCACACAAAACGAAGATAAAATTGGTCACCAACTTCCACAAGACATCGTAATTAATTTAAAACAACATTTTGATGATCTAAAATTAGGAAAAAGAGTCAATACAGATCTCTTAACAGCAGACTACAAACTTTTTGCAGATGAAGTTATTCGTCATTTTATGCATAAATTTTATCAGACCTTAAACTTAGGCATGATTAAAAGAAAAACCGCAGATATTGGCTGTATCACTACCACAAAAGCCATTCATGTGGCCATCGACAAAATTATACCTCAACTCAACAAAGCCGAGTTAAAAGTACTCGCAGAACAACATGACGCTTTATTTTTCATTGAATAAATAAAGCCCCTATCAGCATCTGTAGTGATACGTTTGCTCACACATGATTTCATTTATTGTGATAGCATTTGTCTTGCAAATTATTGTAGATTGTAATTTTTATGCCGCCATCTTCACCAAATACACAATATAAGTTTTTACGTCAATCACCGCGTGATGGCTTAAGCACCGCAATGAAACCATCTGTGTGGCAACGTATTCACATTGACCCTTGGTTATTTTCATTTTTACTCATGAATGCAGGCCTCGGTTTATTTGTACTCTACAGCGCTTCAGCACAAGATGTCGGACTCGTAACTAAACAAGCGATGAGCTTTGGTATTGGCTTTGTTGCACTTATTATTATTGCACAAATTCCACCTAAAATATTTCAGGCTTTTTCACCTTATCTTTACGTGTGTGCCGTACTTTCATTGGCAGCAGTCAAAATATTTGGTGAAATTCGTATGGGGGCACAGCGTTGGTTAGATATTCCCGGTGTAGGAAGTGTCCAACCTAGTGAATTCATGAAAATTGGAATGCCAATGATGGCCGCTTGGTTTTTAACTCGCTACCCTCTCCCACCAAACTTTAAAAATGTGTGCATTACCTTAGTCTTGATTTTTATTCCTTTTATTTTAATTGCAGAACAACCTGACCTTGGCACATCACTTTTAGTTCTCGGCAGTGGTATTTTTGTTTTGTTTTTAAGTGGCTTGTCTTGGAAACTTATCGCAGCTGCATGTGCTGCCGCAGGTGTTATTATTCCTGTTGCATGGGAATTTTTACTTCACGACTACCAAAGACAACGCGTTATGACTTTGTTAAACCCAGAGGCAGATGCTCTTGGTACAGGCTGGAATATCATACAATCTAAAACGGCAATTGGATCTGGTGGATTTTCAGGAAAAGGCTTTTTAAATGGTACACAATCACATCTTCATTTCTTGCCTGAGGGGCATACTGATTTTGTGATCGCAGCCTATTCAGAAGAGTTTGGTTTAATCGGTGTCTGTATACTCATTTTCTTATACTTTGCAATTATTTGTCGCACATTTCAAATTGGGATGCAATCTTTTCATAACTATGGTCGTTTAGTTGCAAGTGCATACGGCTTAGCATTTTTTGTTTATGTTTTTGTTAATGCAGGAATGGTCAGCGGTATTTTACCTGTTGTAGGTGTTCCACTTCCCTTTATGAGTTATGGTGGAACCGCTATTATTACCTTAATGACCACCTTCGGCATTGTTATGTCTATACACACACATCGCTAATTGGATTACAGATGACTTCCACCTTTATTCAAAAGTTTTTTAAGCACATTACGTTATGCACAATGGCTTTATGTATAAGCACTGTAGGCCATGCCAATGATTTTGCCAACGACCCAAATTACAACGATTTTAAATACCAGACCATGCAAAAGTATGGGCTAAGTAGTGAACAAATAGACCAAGCTATGTTGGGTGCTCAAAACCGCCCTAATATTTTAAAAATCATGGAAAAACCCGGTGAAAGTAAGCCTTGGTATCAATACCAAAGTATGTTTTTGGTAGATAGTACCATTCAGCGTGGTGTACGTTTTGAAGACCAATATGCAGATGCCCTCAATCGTGCAGAACAACAGTTTGGAGTACCTAAGGCCATTATATTAGGCATACTCGGTGTTGAAACAGGCTTTGGGCAAAACAAAGGCAGCATAGTCACTCGTGATGCACTAGCAACGCTCGCCTTTGGTTATCCTCGACGCAGTGATTACTTTAAAGATGAATTGGCAGCATTGATTGCATGGTGCTATAAAGAAGGCTATCCAACAGGAAGTATTGTCGGATCTTATGCTGGTGCAATTGGGTTTCCACAATTTATGCCAAGCAATATTTCAAAATATGGCATTGACTATGATCATAGTGGCCACATTGATTTACGCAATTCAGCACCAGATGCAATTGCGTCTATTGCCAATTACTTATCAGCACACGGTTGGCAATCTAATCAACCCATTGCAGTTGCAGCACAGTACACAGGCTCGACACCTGAAGCTGTCATTAGTAAAGATGTCAATATACCTGTACCATACGGCGTATTAAAACAACAAGGCGTGGTCGTACTCAACCCAAACATGACTATAGATCCTTTAGAGCTTGTGTCATTGATTCAACTACAAAGTGAATCTGGCCCGATTTACTATCTTACATTTCATAATTTTAAAGTGATTACGACCTATAACCGCAGTCGTATGTATGCAACTGCCGTTTGGCAACTCGGTACGACCGTAGATTCAAGAATTCGTTAAATTTTACTATTTGTTACAAATTTGGTTATAAATTAACCTAAAAATTCACAAAGCTTAGCCTTTTTGTAACTCATTCAGGCCAATTCCTAGACATCTTTACTCTTAGGCTAATATCATTGCCCAACATCAATGATATTCACTCTTGTCTGCATTCAGACATGTTTGTTTTTGCTCCCAGTTAGTCTTAGATTAAATTGAGTAAAGCAAGAGGTCTAGGAGATTCAATTCGTGCATTCACCTTTAAAATTCTTTATCGCAGTAAGTCTAGGTTTATCCTTTACACAAGTTAGTAATGCAGATTTAGTACAAAATTCATCCTCTTCTGTTTCAGACAACGATATTCCGAGCCTTGCGGCAAAAGTACTTAATCGTGATAACTATAATAACCAAAATCTACCTTCGCTTGAAAGTTTATCTATTTCACAGCGTTCTAATGACACAGTTCGTCGCCAAGCACTCAACTCCAAGGTAGAATTACCACAAGATGAACCTTCTGTCATCGATCGTTTAAATAGTGTTGCATCTAATACGGTAAGACGCTTCACTCAAACAGGTGTTGCATCTTGGTATGGTCGCCAATTTCATGGCAGAAAAACAGCTAATGGCGACACTTTTGACATGAATGCACTGACAGCAGCGCATCGTAGCTTACCTCTAAACTGTTATATTCGTGTCACAAACAAAGATAATGGTAAAAGTGTGGTTGTGAAAGTCAATGACCGTGGCCCATTCCATGGCAACCGTGTTTTAGATCTATCTTATGGTGCAGCAAAAAAATTAGGAATAACCAACTCAGGTACAGCAAAAGTAAGTATTGAACGTGTTGAAAGCCCGAACTCTTAACTAATTTGAATATCATTGATGAGCAGCCAATTTAATTGGCTGCTTTTTTATATCTATCGACAGACAATAAAATACAGATCTTTAGATTAAATTTGGGTCATGGATAAACCTAATCTTAAATAAAACAATCTCTCCTATGAATAATTCATGACCAAATTTTAGATAAACATAATTTGATTTAATCTATTGGTTTATTTCTCTTAGCGTACATGTTGATGAATATGTATTGAGATCTCATAGATAAATATACAAAGCATAAAATCTCTTTCAAAACATTGATTCTATGAACGGTATGACCTTATTAATAACAGCGTTCGATGTGACAGTATCAACTTTTCACACATGCCATACTCTTCTTATTCGTATAAAATTATTGTATTTTAATCTTTTTTATAAAAACTCTTAACCACTACAGCTCGTTAAGCATTTTTAGATGTTTAGATGTTTAGATGTTTAGATGTTTAGATGTTTAGATGTTTAGATGTTTAGATGTTTAGATGTTTAGATGTTTAGATGTTTAGATGTTTAGATGTTTAGATGTTTAGATGTTTAGATGTTTAGATGTTTAGATGTTTAGATGTTTAGATGTTTAGATGTTTAGATGTTTAGATGTTTAGATGTTTAGAT
>NZ_VTDM01000019.1 GCF_015627105.1 Acinetobacter baretiae
GATCGGATATACAGGAGTTATTGGAACACTATGGGCATCAGATTTTATGGTTGCCTGCTTATAGCCCTGATTTGAATTTTATTGAAAAGACTTGGGCATGGATTAAGAAAAAGAGAAAAGAATGGCAAGAGGATTGTATTGATCGACTCTTTCAGATGTTTTTTCATTTCTGTATGAGTAATTAGATTGTTTGACTATAAGCCTAAAATTAAAGCGATTCCACCGAAAAACTCAAGTGCCATTGTGAGGTAGGCTAAACCACTGGGTAGTCCTAAAGAGGAGAAAAACCCTGCTGTACCACTCGGTGTAAATACGAAAAACTTTAGGCCAAAATGAGCAAGAAACAAAATACCAAGTGAGATACGTAAAACAAGTGCTGCATAGGGGGTAGTGTTTTGGTGATTCATTATTTTCTCTAATCTGTATGAGGTTAGATTAGAGTATAAGTATTTCCATATCTTTTACTATATGAGGTTTTTGATTATATTTGTTTCTAAAATAGAAATAATATTAAATATACTAATGAGAAAATGTATGCACTAAAAAATCAATCATGACTCTTGATTTGTGTGCTAAATATTTTGTCGGGGGGTAAATCACATATAAACCACGTGGGGGAGCTTCATAATCCTCCAAAATTGTTTTGAGTTTACCTTCATCGATTGCATTTTTTACAACAAAGTCAGGTAGTTTAGCAATGCCAAAACCTGCGCATACTGCTTTTAAACAGGCCTCTGCATTCGAGAATTTTAATTTGCCCGTAACGGGTTGAATCTGCATTTTTCCTTGTTTATCACTAAATGTCCAAAGATAAGGCTCTATAAAATTAGTATCTAAAATACAATTATGTTGAGCGAGATCTTTCCATGATTCGGGGGTTTTATTTTTTGAAAGATAATCATCTGATGCAACAACCAGTGTTCGCACGGGGCAAAGTTTACGTGCAATTAAACTACTACTGGTGAGATGCCCAATACGAATGGCAAGATCAAAGCCTTCATCTACAATATTTACAATACGATCTGAAAATTGTATGTCGAGTTCAATATCAGGATATTTTTGCGCAAATTGAAGCAGTGGGTCTGTAAGTTGACTAGCCCCAAAAGTGACAGGAACGGAGATTTTTAATAAGCCCCGAGGTGTCTGTGTTGTTAAACGCATATCATCATTGATGGCTTCATATTCACTGAGCAATGGCTTTATACGCTCATAATAGGCTGTACCCATTTCAGTAGCTGTGATTGAACGGGTCGTTCTTCTGAGTAGTGTTACAGCTAAATCTGCTTCGAGTTTAGCAATGAGTTTAGAGGCTTGACCTAAGCTTGTACCTAAGCGTTTAGATGCTAAAGTGAAATTACCTGTTTCGATAATTGCGATAAACATACGATCGCAGTCCATTCTATCCATGTTTACTAAGTCGTTTTGATGAAGTGGTTAAGATATTGACGGAGTATTGATAGCGATGCAATCTATTTGCTTTGAAGCTATCCTTAAAATACCGTCCTTCTTTGTGAGGTAAAAATAATAATTTGCTATAATAAGCCTGTGAAAACACTGAAATTACGCATAAAAGACAAGCATTGCAAGGTGCTAGACCAACTCGCATTTGAAGTGAACTTTGTTTGAAATTATGTCAATGATTTGTGTTTTAAGCATCTTAAAAAACAGGTCAATGCTTCTCAGCTTATGATGTTTCTAAATACACTAAATACACATCAAAAGATGTGTGGCTTGCATAACTAAACTGTTCAAGCAATGACAGAAGAACTCATCATAAGATGCAAACAATTTAAGAAAGCCAAGCTGAAATAGCGGGTAAGCAATAAGAAATCTACAAGACGTTCACTCGGTTGGATTCCATTCAAAAAAGTTGCTGTGAAGTACGCTGATGGCTATGTTCAGTATGGTAAGTACCAACTCAAATTATGGGATAGTTACGGACTTTCAAAATACAAAGTTAAGACAGGCTCATTCGTTGAAGATCGTCGTGGGCATTGGTATGTGTGTTTGGTCGTAGATACACCAAAGATTGAGAAAACAGTATCAACCACAGCAATAGGCATTGATCTAGGACTCAAAGACCTTACCACATGCTCAAATGGTGTAAAACTCAAAGCCCCTAAAATCTATTGTAAGTATGAGTAAAAGCTAGGTATTGCTCAAAGAGCCAAGAATAAAAAACGTGTCAAAGCGATTTATGCCAAGATTAAGAACATTAGACAAAATATGTTGCATCAATTCACATACACACTTGTGAATAGCCATACAATAATCATTGTTGGTAATGTAAATGCCAAAGCATTGGCACAGACAAGATTAGCCAAGTCTGCACTCGATGCAAGTTGGACGACCTTAAAAACCATGCTCAGGTACAAATGCGAGAACGCATCTTACGAAGCGGTGCTTCTCAGGTTTGAGGAAGTCAATGAAGCATATACCATCCAAACGTGTTCGTGCTGTAGCTCACGGCTCAGTAGTCCGAAAGGTTTTACGAAGCAGTGCTTCTCAGGTCTTGGAATAAGAGAATGGCAGTGCATGGAGTGCGGTACGCTCCATGATCGGGATATAAACTTGGCACTGAATACTCTCTTTACGAAACAATGTTTCTCAGGATAGGAGCATCTCGCAGGAGGAATCCCCATCTTGCGAAGTTAATCGCTTCTCAGGTCGGGGAGGATGTCAAGGGTAGATCATTTATAGACTGACCATATGCACAATAAAAGCACAAGCAATCATTTGTTTATTTGACCGTGAGCGCAAGACGAAAAACATGTCATGCGAATATATATTCATGGTTGCACAATTTTCTTTACTCAGTTTACGCTTTGATACATGATCTTTCTATGTACTCTTATATGATGGCTTTGCTACTCGAAATTCCGTTTGCATCATTTCGCTAGGAAATATCGATCATCACGCACAAAACAATGAATAACATTAACTTTATTTCATAATTTTAGTAAAATCATCGCGACACAAGCGACGTATAGATGATGTGCAATATCAATATTTATACATTCATTTAAAATACAGGGAGAACACCGTGCTAGTAGCTTACCGCCAACACGTTCAAGAACGTGCCGCACTAGGAATACCACCAAAACCGCTTGATGATGCACAAACTGCTGATCTTGTTGAATTACTAAAAAATCCACCCGTTGGTGAAGAAGTATACTTGATCGACCTATTAGAAAATAGAATCCCTGCAGGTGTTGATCAAGCAGCATACGTGAAAGCTGCTTTTTTAGCAGCCATCGCAAAAGGTACAGCAAATTCACCATTGGTGACAAAACAAAGAGCAGTATATTTACTCGGCACCATGTTGGGGGGGTATAACGTAGCACCATTGGTTGATTTACTTGATGATGCTGAGCTGTCTGATTTAGCGGCAACGGCTTTAAAAAAGACTTTATTGGTATTTGATGCATTTCATGATGTTGCAGATAAAGCAAAAGCAGGCAATAGCCATGCTCAAGCGGTTATGCAGTCGTGGGCAGATGCAGAGTGGTTCACTTCTCGTAAAGATGTGCCTGAAGAAATTAAAATTACTGTTTTTAAAGTAACAGGTGAAACCAATACTGATGATTTGTCTCCTGCGCAAGATGCATGGAGTCGTCCAGACATTCCATTACATGCAACAGCAATGCTCAAAAATGAACGTGATGGGATTGTGCCTGAAAAACAAGGTGAAATTGGACCCATTCAGCAAATTCAAGCATTGATTGCCAAGGGGCATCAAGTGGCATATGTTGGAGATGTAGTTGGAACGGGGTCATCTCGTAAATCGGCCACCAATTCTGTGCTTTGGTATTTTGGTGATGATTTGCCACATATTCCAAATAAAAAAGATGGTGGTGTTTGTTTGGGCACCAAAATTGCCCCGATTTTTTTTAATACCATGGAAGATGCAGGTGCATTGCCTGTCGAAATAGATGTATCAGAAATGAATATGGGCGATGAGATTACCCTAAAAATTGATAAAAATGTTGCAGAAGTAACTGCATTCAAAAATGGGCAAGAAATCGCACACTCAAAACTCAAAACACCAGTACTACTTGATGAAGTTCGTGCAGGTGGGCGTATTAATTTAATCATTGGGCGGGGATTAACCACAAAAGCAAGAGAAGCTCTAGGGTTACCTGTATCTACTTTATTTCGCCAACCTAAACATCCTGTCAATACAGGAAAAGGATTTACTTTGGCTCAAAAAATGGTCGGTCGAGCATGTGGGCTACCTGAAGGGCAAGGTATTCGTCCTGATACCTATTGTGAACCTCGTATGACCACGGTGGGTTCACAAGATACAACAGGGCCTATGACACGTGACGAACTCAAAGACTTGGCCTGTTTAGGATTTTCAGCAGACTTGGTTATGCAGTCATTTTGTCACACGGCTGCGTATCCAAAACCTGTCGATGTACAAACTCAACATACATTGCCCGATTTTATTATGAACCGTGGTGGTGTATCACTTCGTCCCGGTGATGGTATTATTCACTCTTGGTTAAACCGCATGTTATTGCCAGATACTGTGGGGACAGGCGGTGATTCGCATACACGTTTTCCAATTGGAATTTCTTTTCCTGCAGGTTCAGGGCTGGTGGCATTTGCAGCTGCAACAGGGGTCATGCCATTAGATATGCCAGAGTCTGTATTGGTAAAATTTAAGGGTAAAATGCAAGCAGGGATTACACTTCGAGATTTGGTACATGCCATTCCTTATTATGCCATTCAAGCTGGTGATTTAACCGTTGAGAAAAAAGGCAAGAAAAATATTTTCTCAGGTCGTATTTTAGAAATTGATTTAACTGAAATGGATACAGAGTTAACTGTAGAGCAGGCCTTTGAATTATCAGATGCATCGGCAGAGCGTTCTGCGGCAGGCTGTGCCATTACTTTATCTGAAAATAAAGTTACAGAGTATCTGCGCTCAAATATAACCATGTTGAAATGGATGATTTCACAAGGTTATGGCGATGCAAGAACCATGGCACGCCGTGTAGAAAATATGGAAAAATGGCTAGCCGATCCTCAATTGCTTAAAGCGGATGCTGATGCTGAGTATACGCGTATCTATGAAATAGATTTAGCCGACATTAAAGAGCCAGTGTTATGTTGTCCAAATGACCCTGATGATGCAAAACTACTTTCAGATGTACAAGGTGCTAAAATTGATGAGGTGTTTATTGGTTCATGTATGACTAATATTGGTCACTTTCGTGCAGCGGGTAAATTGTTAGATAAAGTACCAAGTGGTGCATTAACAACACGTTTATGGCTTGCACCACCAACACGTATGGATGAACACCAATTAATGGAAGAGGGTTTTTATAATACGTATGGTCGAGCAGGTGCACGTACAGAAATGCCAGGTTGTTCACTTTGTATGGGGAACCAAGCCCGTGTTGCACCTAATACAACAGTTGTTTCAACATCTACTCGTAACTTCCCAAATCGGTTGGGTCAAGGTGCAGATGTGTATTTAGCATCTGCTGAACTCGCCTCGGTCGCGGCTGTATTAGGGCAGTTGCCAACGCCTGAAGAATATCAGCAGTATGCATCTCAAATTGACAGTATGTCGTCAGATATTTATAAGTATTTAAATTTTGACCAAATGGCTCACTATCAATCGGCTGCATTAAATGTAGATACTAAAAAAATCTCTGCAGCACAACTGACGTAATTTTAAATTGACGTCTATATTGTATAGAGGTCAATTGAATAAATAGCCGTGATGTGAATGTATTTTACATCACTGTATCGATCTCATCAGAATCTATGATGCACGTGTTGGCCACAGCACGTGCATCTTGTGCTGTTAAAGATAGTCCTTCCCACTGACACATTTGTTGAATAATCCATTCAAAATCATCCATCTTTGGTGCCTGAGATGTTGAAAAGCTTTTAATAATATGTATGAGTTTATAATAGGCTTGAACATGCACAGTCGGAGAGCACTCAAACTGAATAATCTGATACTTTTGAAGTATTTGCCAAACTTCTGTAAAAGACTCAAGGGTTTTTAACTCAGATTGTGCTTTGATAATGGCTTGACTGATCGCCATGAGCGTTTTAGGGTGCTCTTGAGCCCAGTTTTGTGTGACGGCCAACACTTTATCTGCAACTTCAGGAATAATATCCCTACTTTGAGCAACAATTTGCGAATACCCTTGCACTTGCGACTGAATATTCCATGGCTCACCGACACAAAATCCATCAATAGTTTGTTTTTGAATGGCTTGAATCATGTAGGGTGGTGGACATGTCATGAGTTGAATATTTTTGGCGATCTCTACATCTGCCAAAGCAAGCCATTCTTTAATACAGTAATGATGAATGGAGTGTTTAAACACGTGTGCTAAATGAATAATATGGTCTTTTTTAATGTATTCAACTAATTTTTTTGCACTTGTTAATACGGTATCTGATGTCGAAATATCACACTCAAAGCAAATTGCTTGATTTAGACTAATAAAGGCACGATTCACGCTCAACACTAATGGTGTTTGTAAGGGAATACCAATTTGATCTGTACCTGTTGCCGCAGCAGGGAGCATAGCAGATAAACAATGTGCAGTATCTAATACACCAAAAGCGAGTCGATCTCTCAGGCTTGCCCAAGATGCTTCCTTGACTAAGGTCACATCTAGGCCGAATTCATCAAAAAAACCACGATGTTTTGCCCAAAGAATGGCAATACAATCTAATAAGGGAATATAACCAAGCTGTATGGCGTGTTTTTCTAACATGGTCATGGTTATTCCTTCATTTGAAATTGTAGTAGTTTTTGTGCATCAATCAATCGCCGAGCGACCTCGCCAATGGTGATTCTTAAACTCATGGCATTTTTGCGTAGTAATTGAAAAGCTTGTTCTTCATTGACTTGATGAATTTGAATGAGAAAGGCTTTTGCTTTTTCAATGTCTTTTCGATCTGCTAATTTATTTTTTGTGTCTGCCAAATCATTGAGTAGTTTTTTATGTTTTTTATATTGTTCAATTGAAATTTCTAAAATACTTTGTAATTTTATAGGGTCAATCCCATCGACAATATATGCAGTAACTCCTGCGTCTATCGCATTTTTAATGACCTCTTTATTGGTGTTTTTAGTAAACAGTACTGTAGGTAAGTCAAATTGACTGACGCAATTTTCGATAATATCTCGATGTGGATTTGCCATATCAAGTAAAATAACATCTGCATGTAATTGTTCGAGTTGTATCGTGTTTAAGTGCTCAATACTCAAGCAGGCAACGACATCTAAATCATACTCAAGTAAAGAGCATTTAATGAGTTCAGCACGATCAATATCATCATCAATAAGCGCAATTTTTAAAGTAGACATAGATTTGAATCTAAATACAAAGAATATTTCATCTGAAGATAAGCAATTTTTATACCAGTATAAAATTGGCTGATTGGAAAAAATAATGCCCTTATTTAATGCACTTTTATAGATCTACATTCGATATGGTTGTGCATAAAATAGTTTTTTTATGATAAAACCGCGATTTATTTTATTTTTTTAATCTTGGTATGATTTATGCATTAATTATAACGAGTCAAAGACGACTCCTAAAATTTATATGACGGTCAATGGCGCCCGTTCTCATGCATGTTGTTTTGATACAGAGTTTCAAAACAGTGTGTTGAATACGTTAAGCTCAAAAAAAGAGTCATGCCATGTCTATAAATTTAAATGCTAAAAAAGCCACGAAAATCCATTTATTTAATTTTAAAGCAGTAACAATGCGCGCCTTTCATATGAGTTGGCTTGCTTTTTTTGTATGTTTCTTTGCATGGTTTGCCTGTGCGCCTTTAATGCCTGTGATTGCAGGTGAATTTCATTTAACTAAAAATCAAATTGCCAATATTAATATTGCAGCAGTAGCTATCACCATTTTAGTGCGTCTAATCGTTGGGCCATTATGCGATAAATATGGACCTCGTAAAACTTATACAGCTTTACTTTTGCTTGGCAGTATTCCTGTTTTTGGTGTCGCAGTATCAAACAATTATGAAACATTTTTATTTTTTAGATTACTCATTGGTGCAATTGGCGCAAGTTTTGTGGTGACTCAATACCATACTAGTATTATGTTTGCACCAAATGTTGTAGGTACTGCAAATGCAACATCTGCAGGTTGGGGTAATGCAGGAGGCGGTGCAACACAAGCCTTAATGCCACTATTGCTTTCTGCTATGGTCATGTTTGGTGTAGAACAAGCCATGGGCTGGAGAGCGGCTTTGGTTGTTCCGGGAATTATGATGTTAATTGTTGGTGCAATGTATTGGAAATATACTCAAGATTGTCCACAAGGTAATTTTAAAGAACTTCGTGCACAAGGTGTTCATGTAGGAAGTGATAAAAAAGGGGGTATTGCCATATTAATGCATGCTGCAAAAAACTACCGTGTATGGGTTTTATTTATTGCATATGCCGCTTGTTTTGGCATTGAGATTTTTATTCATAATGTTGTGGCGATGTATTATGTGGAGCATTTTCAATTTGGACTTAAAGAGGCAGGCTTAACAGCAGGAATTTTTGGTTTATTGGCACTGTTTGCACGTGCACTGGGTGGTATTGTTTCTGATCGTATTGCCGTTAAAAAAGGCTTAGATGGCCGTACTAAAGTTTTATTTTTGATGATTGTTTTAGAAGGTGTTTTCTTAGTTGTATTTTCTCAAATGCAAACACCTATGCTGGCTATTTTAAGTATGACCGTTTTTGCATTATTTACACATATGGCATGTGGTGCAACATATGCGCTTGTTCCTTTTATTGATCGAGGGGCTTTAGGCGGTGTTGCAGGTATTATTGGTGCAGGTGGCAATGTGGGTGCAGTTGCAGCAGGTTTTTTACTTAAAGGCATGTTAGATATTCAAACGTGTTTAATGGCATTGGGTGGGCTCGTGATTGTGGCGGCCATTGCGGTATTAAGCATACGTTTTTCTGCTGAACATAAACAAAAAGAACAACAGTTATATGATCAAGCTGTGATGGATCGAGATGCTGTAGCGTAACACAAACATAAACTAGGAGAATTACAATGAAAATAGTGATGATTGGTTACGGTATGGTTGGGCATAAGTTTATCGAAACATTGCTTGAGCAAGCAGATGATACACTTGAGTTGACAATACTTGCCGAAGAACCGTATTTGGCCTATGACCGAGTTCATTTAAGCGAATATTTTGCAGGTAAAACTGTGAAAGATTTATCTTTAGCTCGGGCCGATTTTGCTGATGCGTATGGCATAGATTTACGCTTAAAAACCAAAGCGATTGCTATTGATACGCATAAAAGAACAGTTATGACAGATGCAGGCGACAGTATAGATTATGACAAACTGGTTTTAGCAACAGGCTCTTATCCATTTGTGCCACCTATTACAGGTCATGATCGAGAAAATTGTTTTGTATATCGAACTATAGATGATTTAGATGCCATTCGAGCTGCAAGTTGTACAGCTCAAAGCGGTGTTGTGATTGGGGGAGGACTGCTTGGGTTAGAGGCTGCGAAAGCCTTAATGGATTTAAACCTAAAAACACATGTGGTTGAGTTTGCACCTAGATTAATGGCCGTACAAATTGATGATTTGGGTGGCAATATCTTACGCTCAAAAATTGAAGATTTGGGTGTTCAAGTTCATACACAAAAATCGACCTCTGTAATAGAGGCAGGGACTGTTTCAACACATGTACTTCAGTTTGCAGATGGTTCAAGTTTAGAGGCAGATATTGTTTTATTTTCAGCAGGTATTCGCCCACGTGATGAGTTGGCTCGTCAAAGTGGCTTAATGGTGGGCGAACGTGGTGGCATTGTGATTGATAACGATTGCCAAACGTCTGACCCACATATTTATGCAATTGGTGAGTGTGCGCTATGGCAAAGTAAAATTTATGGGCTTGTTGCACCAGGCTATGATATGGCGCGCTTAACAGCAAAGCATATTATGAATGAGCCAACATCTGGTTTTACGGGTGCAGATATGAGCACAAAACTGAAACTCATGGGGGTGGATGTTGCTTCGATTGGTGATGCACATGGTTTAACAAAACACAGCTTAAGTTATTTTTATGCAGATGAAGATGCAAAAATTTATAAAAAAATTGTGGTTAATCAGCAAAAAAATAAATTATTAGGTGCAGTTTTAGTTGGCTGTGCTAAAGAATATCATGATCTTTTACAAATGATGCTTAATGAGTCAGCACTGCCTGAACATCCTGAACACTTAATTATGCCAAATGCTTCAGCTACAACGTCAAAAGTAGGTGCAAGCGGAATTGACCTATTGCCAGATACTGCGGTGATATGCTCATGTAATAATGTGTCTAAATCTGATATTTGTACAGCGATTGCAGATGGTTCAACTTCACTCGGTGCATTAAAAAAATGTACTAAAGCGGCAACCGCATGTGGTGGTTGTACAGCACTAGTAACACAAGTATTAAAAGCTGAACTACAGCGACAAGGCGTTACAGTCAATAATAATCTGTGTGAACATTTTGCTTATTCACGACAAGAGTTATATCACTTGATTCGTGTCAATGAGATCAAAAGCTTTGATGAGTTAATCATACAGCATGGTCATGGTTTGGGCTGTGATATCTGTAAACCGACAGTCGCAAATATACTTGCATCATGTTGGAATGATTTTGTATTGAAACCATCTCATGCAGGGTTACAAGATAGTAATGACTATTATTTGGGTAATATTCAAAAAGATGGCTCTTATTCGATTGTACCTCGTATCGCAGGTGGTGAAATTACCCCAGATGGTTTAATTACGATTGGTCAAATTGCGAAAGAGTATCAACTGTATACCAAAATTACAGGGGGTCAGCGAATTGATTTATTTGGTGCACAAGTGCAT
Organism: Acinetobacter baretiae; assembly: GCF_015627105.1. Taxonomy (GTDB): domain Bacteria; phylum Pseudomonadota; class Gammaproteobacteria; order Pseudomonadales; family Moraxellaceae; genus Acinetobacter; species Acinetobacter baretiae. The sequence continues at coordinate 10,878 of NZ_VTDM01000019.1, forward strand.
CAACTACCTGAAATTTGGGAAAAGCTAATTCAAGCAGGATTTGAGTCTGGTCATGCGTATGGCAAATCATTACGAACAGTAAAGTCATGTGTTGGCAGTACATGGTGTCGTTATGGAGTTGATGATTCAGTGGCTTTGGCAATCTTTTTAGAAAATAGATATAAAGGCTTACGCTCTCCACATAAACTCAAAATGGCAGTGTCTGGCTGTACCCGTGAGTGTGCTGAAGCACAAGGTAAAGATGTAGGGGTAATTGCCACAGAAAAAGGCTGGAATTTATATGTATGTGGCAATGGTGGAATGAAACCACGGCATGCAGAGCTTTTGGTGTCTGATTTGGATACACCAACTTTGATTCGTTATATTGATCGGTTTTTTATGTTTTATATTCAAACAGCTGATCGTTTACAACGTACTAGTGTTTGGCGTGACAATTTAGAAGGTGGACTGGCTTATTTAAAATCTGTAATTGTTGATGATGCGTTAGGTCTAGCACATGAACTTGAACAGCGCATGCAACATGTTGTTGGTACGTATCAAGATGAATGGCGTACAGCTATAGAAAGCCCAGAAATTCGTCAGCGTTTTAAAACCTTTATTAATGCACCAATACAAAGTGATCCAAATATTCAGTTTACTCAAGTACGTGGCCAAATTCGTCCAAAAACACAACTTGAGCGCCATGCAAGTCATATTCCAATGGTAGAGGCATAAATGATGAACACATTACAAGACAATGTCGCTTTAGAGTGGGTTGAAATTTGTGCTTTAGATGACATCACACCCAATACAGGGGTTGGTGTTTTAGTTGGTCAAGAGCAAATGGCATTATTTCGTGTAGGTCATGAACAAAGAGTGTATGCATTAAGCAATCAAGATCCATTTAGTCAATCTTTTGTGATGTCACGCGGCATTATTGGCGATATACAAGGTGAGCGTGTCATTGCATCGCCAATTTATAAACAGCATTTTAGTTTAGTTACAGGCCGTTGTTTAGAAGATAGCGAGCAACGGTTACAGTCTTTTCCAACCAAAGTAGAGGATGGCCGAGTATATATTTGTCCGCATGCAAAAAAAGCATACATGACCAATCAAACATCAACATCGCACCAGTTAAAATTGGTATTGGTTGGAAATGGTTTGGCTGGTATGCGCTGTTTAGAAGATCTATTAGATATGGCACCAGATCGTTATCACATCACTGTTATTGGTGCAGAACCTAGAGGAAATTATAACCGTATCATGCTCTCTCCTGTTTTATCAGGCGATAAAACAATGGATGACATTATGTTGCATTCACCACAATGGTATCAAGATCGTGGTATTCGTTTAATTATAGGAGATGCTGTCCTTCAAATAGATCGAGCTAAAAAACAATTACATACTGAGCAAGGGCTTGTGGTTGATTATGATCGAATGATTTTAGCCACAGGCTCAACACCTTTTATTCCACCCATATTAGGGACTGATTTAAAAGGCGTCATGAGTTTTAGAGATATTGATGATGTAGACCAAATGTTGCATTACGCAAAGCATCATCAACATGCGGTGGTGGTCGGTGGAGGACTTTTAGGTTTAGAAGCAGCCTATGGTTTAAAACAACAAGGAATGAATGTCACGGTATTACATTTGACAGATCGTATTATGAACCGTCAATTAGATGCACGTGCAAGTGCATTGTTACAAGCCAGTATTGAAGCAAAAGGCATTCAGGTGATAACAGGTGTATCAACTGAATACTTAGAAGGAAATGATGGGCATGTGACCAAAGTGCATTTGAAGTCTGGTCAAGTGATTGATACTGATTTAGTGGTTTTTGCTGTAGGTATACGTCCCAATATAGCATTAGCACAGCAAGCAGGTTTGTATTGTCAGCGAGGTGTCATTGTTAATGATACGATGCAAACATTCGACCCTAGTATATATGCAGTCGGTGAATGCATTGAACATCGAAAGCAAACCTTTGGCTTAGTTGAGCCATTGTGGGGACAAGCATTTATTTGTGCCAATCAATTGGCAGAGCGTGGGGGGATGACTTTTAAATCACCTACTGTACCAACACAACTCAAAGTAAGTGGATGCGATGTATTTTCAGCTGGCAATATTGAGCCTACAGGTGATGTTGAAAATATTATTTTAAATGATGAAAAAAGACAGGTGTATAAACGTATTATTATTCAGAATGATCAGATTATTGGTGCAGTGTTATTTGGTGATACTGAAGATGGCGCATGGTATGCAGAGTTAATTGCAGACCAAACAGTAATTCGAGATATTCGTCATAAATTATTGTTTGGGCGTGATTTTGCAATGAAACAAGCCAGCTAATTGATGTAACTCTAAATGAGGAATGCATGATGACATCAATTTCAGTATTGAATATACAAGACCCGAAAGCCACTACTACACACACAACATGTCCATATTGTGGAGTAGGGTGTGGGGTAATTGCAGATGTTATTTCTGATACTACAACAGGCATGAAGCTGATTGTCAAAGGTGACCCTCATCATCCTTCTAATTTAGGTAAACTCTGTATTAAAGGAAGTCATTTAGCAGATACCGTGGGTTTGAGTCGTCGAGTGCTTCATCCGCAAGTTGGACGACATTTACAACGTCAACCCACCACATGGTCAGATGCAGTGACACAAATTGCTGAAAAATTTACTGCATGTATAGAGCAATATGGGCCAGAGAGTATTGCTTTTTATGTATCAGGTCAGTTGCTTACTGAAGACTATTATGTGGTGAATAAATTTGTAAAAGGCTACTTAGGTACAGCCAATATTGATACTAATTCACGCTTATGTATGTCATCTGCTGTAGCAGCACATAAACGCAGTTTTGGTGAAGATATTGTACCTGCCAGTTATGTTGATTTTGAGCATACTGAAATGGTGGTGTTGGTGGGATCAAATACCGCATGGTGTCATCCCATTTTATTTCAACGCATTATGCAGGCTAAACAACAAAATAATATTTTTTTGGTAGTGATTGACCCACGCTTTACCGCCACATGTGAAAGTGCAGATCTACATTTGCCAATTTTACCAGGGCAAGATGTTTGTCTTTTTAATGGTTTATTACAATATCTCATACATCATGGCCATCAAGATCATGCGTTTGTACAATCTATGACAGATGACCTTCAAAAGGCCATACTTGCAAGCGAAAATGAATCTGATCTTGCGAAAGTTTCAGTAAAAACAGGCATTTCAATTGACAGTTTAATACAATTTTATGAAAAATTTGCCCATACTGGAAAAGTAATAACGTTGTTTTCTATGGGTGTAAATCAATCTTCACAAGGTGTGAATAAAGCCAATAGCATTATTAACTGTCATTTAATTACAGGAAAAATTGGTAAACTTGGGTCAGCGCCTTTTTCAATGACTGGGCAACCCAATGCTATGGGCGGGCGAGAAGTTGGTGGTCTATCTAATATGCTTGCTGCACATTTAGATTTAGATAATGTGGAACATCAAACCCTTGTACAAGAGTTTTGGCAAAGCCCAAATATTGCACACCATGCTGGGTTAAAAGCAGTTGACTTATTTCAAGCGGTTGAGCGGGGTGATATTAAAGCCATTTGGATTATGGCTACAAATCCTGTGGTAAGTTTACCTGATGCTGATCAAGTGAAGCGAGCACTTGCACAATGTGAATGTGTTATTGTTTCTGATATTTGCCAAGATACAGATACAACAACATATGCAGATATTGTATTGCCTGCCTTAGGTTGGGGTGAAAAAGATGGTACCGTCACCAATTCTGAACGCCGTATTTCCAGACAGCGCGCATTTTTACCTGCACCTGAGCAAGCCAAAGCTGATTGGTGGGCAATTTGTGAAGTTGCAAAGAAGATGGGTTTTTCAGGTTTTGACTTTAAAAATAGCCATGAAATTTTTATAGAACACGCAAAACTTACAGCCTATAAAAATACAGCACTTCATCAACATACATCTACAGCTTATTTTAGATATTTAAATTTAGCAGGATTAACAACACTCAACTTAACAGAGTATGACGAGCTAACACCAATACAGTGGCCTGTGTGGGAAAATCATACATTACAGACCAATATAGAACAATTATATGGCTCATCAGGGCGTTTTAGTCATGCCAATGGTCGAGCAAAATTTATTGCAACGCCTGTAATTGATCCTGTACACCAAATGACTGAAGAATATCCGCTGATATTAAATACAGGTCGTGTTAGAGATCAGTGGCATACCATGACAAGAACAGGGTTATCTGCCAATTTAACCCATCATTTAAGTGAGCCTTATTGTGAAATACATGCTCAAGATGCTTTAAAATATGGTGTACAACATGATGGCTTAGTTCAAGTGAAGTCTGCATGGGGGCAGTGTGTTTTACGAGTGAAAGTCAGTGCCAATATACGCCGTGGTCAAGTTTTTGTTCCTATTCATTGGAATGACCAATTTGCATCTGATGCACGTATTGGGCAAGTGGTGAACCCTGTAGTAGATGCCATTTCTGGCGAACCTGAATTTAAACATACACCTATTGGAATTCAAAATTTTCAGTGTGAATGGTATGGCACATTATATGTAAACGCTCAATTTCATACACATATTGAACGTTTTATTCAAAGCGTCACATGGTGGGTAAAAATTGCAGCGACTCCTGCTATACGCTATGAGCTTGCTGATCGAAAACCACTACACCAAATGGTAAGTCATTTAAAAGCGTATTTAGATTTTCAAGATGAAGCATTTGAATGGTTAAATTTAGATGATGCATCAGCTCAAATGAGCCATACAGTCATATTATATAAAAATCAGCTGGTTGCTACATTATATATTGCACATCAAACACAATTACCTGATCGTACATGGTTAAATACATTATTTAAACGTCAACGCTTAGGTGCAATGCATCGTAAATCACTTTTAGCAGGTCAAGCGATGTCAATGACAGCAACAGAAGGGCCATTGGTGTGTAGCTGTTTTAAAGTGGGTAAATTACGCATTATAGAAACGATTAAAAGCAAAAAATTAACACATGAAAAAGAAGTCACAGCGTGTTTAAAAGCAGGTGGTAATTGTGGCTCATGTTTACCTGAAATTAGAGGTTTAATCAAAGCATGTGTACAAGAACAATCATGAGTAATACAGACATAGAGGCTGTGATTTTAGCGGGTGGACAGGCTCAAAGAATGGCGGGTGTAAATAAACTATTACAATGCTTTGATGGTCAAATTCAACTGACTAAAATTTATCAGCAGTTATCGCATACGGTATCTAAGATTTGGGTCAATAGTCATCGAGATGTAGCGCTATATCAAGATTTGATTCCAAATATTCATGTTTTTCATGATGATGTTGATGGTTTTTTAGGGCCATTAATGGGTATAAAAACCGCATGGTCATATATTCAATCAGATTATATTTTATTTATTCCTTGTGATGTGACATATATTCCAACAGATATTGTGCTGTTATTGCATCAAAAAATGACACAATGTTTAGGCACAAATGTAGTGTATTTAGAAATGAATGGAACACCTTTATATCCATTTTGTTTAATGCATCGGTCAAGTAAGGCAGTTATTGATCAGCAATTGCTGAATAAAAAATATGCATTAAAGCAGTGTTTTCAACAATTAAATGCTCAAACCATACAGGTAGAACACACAGGCATAAATTTTCATAGTATTAACTCATGGGATGAGTTACAACAATATCAAACATGGCGTGACTAACGTTTTCAAAGCATATAGGGGCCTGAATGAATAGTGCAATGCATATAGCGCAACACACTGCTTTGATTGATCAATATGGTCGTCAAAAACGCAAGTTAAGGTTATCTATTACAGATCGCTGTAATTTTAAATGCAGCTATTGTATGCCTGAACATCCAAAATGGATTAAAAAACATAAATTACTCAGCTTTGATGCACTATATCAATTTTGCCAATTTATGGTACAGCGTGGTATTGAACAAATTCGTATTACAGGGGGAGAACCTTTAATGCGCCAAGGGGTGGTTGAATTTATTGCTCAATTACAATCTTTGAGGTCACTCGGTTTAAAACGTATTTCTATGACAACCAATGGTCATTATTTAGCTCAACATGCTTTAGCATTAAAACAAGCAGGATTAGATGATCTAAATGTTAGTTTAGACAGTTTAGATGAAGATCAATTTAAACAACTCACACAAAAAGAGATACAACCTGTTTTAGCAGGAATTGCACAAGCACAACGTGTTGGGCTGGTGGTGAAAGTGAATTGTGTATTAATCAAAAATTGCAATGAAAATCAAATTATACCGCTTGTACATTGGGCAAAGCATCAGCAAATTGAATTACGTTTTATTGAATTTATGCCTTTAGATGGGGATCAAAAATGGTCAGTGACAGATGTTGTCACAGAGCAAGAGATTTTAAATGAGTTAGCAACCGCATTCCATCAAATTGATATGATTCAACAAATGAATAATCCTGCACGTCAATATAGTATTGATGGCACAGTGATTGGCATTATTTCAACCATTAGTCATTCATTTTGTCATCAATGCGATCGCTTGCGTTTAACAGCAGAAGGTGAGTTTTATAACTGTTTATTTGCCAAAAAAGGCTTAAATATTAAATATCTTTTAGATCATTTAACGCCTCAAAATACAACACAAACAGAGTTAGAGGCACAGCTTTTGCAAGCGATTTGGTCAAAAGCACAAGGTTTTTCAGAAATTCAAGCACAACAACCACGTGTAAGAAAAATTAGTATGCATATGATGGGAGGATAATATGACAACCATAACAGTAAATATTGAAACATATGGTGTGGTTAAAACCGTATTACCATCAACTTTGAGTCTTATGTTTAATCAAGGGAATGATGTATACACTATTTTAAAACAAATCGGTTTAGATTACCCAAAAAGCATGTCTTTATTAGAACAATGTGCATGTGCCATGGGTGATGAAATAATCTCACGCTCTACTGTCCTTAATACCGACTGTACTTTGGTGCTTTTATCTCCTGTTGCAGGAGGTTAATATTTTGACTTTAAATGATTTTTCAAGAATACATGATACTGAGTTAGCGCAAAGTATATTTGATGATATTTCGATGTTTCCTGAGTGTGGAGGCATTGGTGTATTTATTGGAACAGTACGTAATCATCATTTAGGCCGTGAAGTAGATGGATTAAAGTACACAGCATATACACCTATTGCAGAAAAAATGATTCGGCAAATTGAAACTGAGATTTGTCAAAAATATGCAGTGCCTTATGTACGAGTGATTCATCGAATTGGTCGGCTTGCTATTGGGGATAAAGCAATTATTGCAATAGCCTATGCAGCACATCGTGTAGAAGCATTTCAAGCTTGTGAAGAAGCTGTTGAACGAGTGAAACATGAAGTGCCTATTTGGAAAGAAGAGTTTTATAGCGATGGTACGCATCAATATGTTCAAGGATGTTGTATTCGTAAAGATCAGCATACCCAACATGAACATTTTTAATTAAAACTAGAATTTTAAACGAGATCACACCATGAAAAATGTTGCAATGAAAGCGGAAAGCTACCGTGTTGCTGTTGCACAGGCAATTTTATATGCACCTCAGCACTGTATTGAGTTATTACGAATCGGGCAAACAGAAAAAGGCGATGCGCTAAAAACTGCGCGAATTGCAGGCATATTAGCAGCTAAACGTACAGATGAACTGATTCCGTTATGTCATCCATTGCCTATTTATCAAGCAGATGTAGAGTTTGAATTGCTAGAAGGTGCTGTCAAAATTATTGCTCAAGTTCAAACCATTGGCCCAACAGGTGTTGAAATGGAAGCCTTGACTGCAGTGAGTTTAGCCGGTCTGACGTTATACGATATGTTAAAGCCACATTGTGAACCTGATGATTTGTGTTTAGATCAATGCAAATTGGTACAGAAAAAAGGGGGAAAATCTCATTATAGCCGTATTTTGGCACAGCCAATGCAGGCTTCTGTGATTGTGTTATCAGACACTGTGGCGATGGGCAAAAAACCTGATACAGCAGGCAAAAATGTACTAGATATATTGGTAGAGGCTCATTTTGAAAATGTGTTATATCAAGTGATCCCAGATGATCCAAACCAGTTACTGGCATTAATTGAACAACAAAAAAATCATTATCCTTTAATTTTAACAGTAGGTGGCACAGGGCTTGGGCCTAAAGATTTGACTGTAGAAACGCTTCAGCCGCTTTTAAAAAGAGAAATTCCGGGATTAATGGAAGCTGCCCGACATTTTGGTCAAAAAAGAACACCTTATGCTGCATTGAGCCGAGGTATTGCTGGATATATTGAAAATAGTGTAGTGCTCACTTTACCCGGAAGCCGACAAGGTGCTAAAGAATCTTTAATTGCTATTTTACCTGCCTTAATTCATCTGTTTGATGTACAAAAAAATATTCCTCATCATGGAGGGTATCAATAATGTCAGGCTGTGGGGCAGAACCGGGATTGATAGATGTTGACCATGCTTTATCTTTGTTACTTGAACACAGCAAACCATTACCATCATCAGTCATTTCTATTCATGATGCGTTTGGCCGTTATCTTGCAGAAGATATTTATGTACCCTATGCTTTACCATTATTTGATCAAAGTGCTGTAGATGGTTATGCCTTATGTACAGAACATAGCGTTATAAAAGGTCAACAGTTTGAATGTATTACTGAAATAAAAGCAGGGAATGAAGCAACAATTTCTTTAGCATTGGGGCAAGCTGCTCGAATTTTCACAGGTGCAAAAATTCCTGATGGAACAACAACCATTGCTCGCCAAGAGTATGTTCATCGTTTAGAAAACTCAAAAATACGTCTTGATCAAGAGATTGATTTAAAAGTAGATACTCGATTTCAAGGTGAAGAACTAAGTTATGGTCAACTGCTTGCACCAAAAGGTCAGCATTTAACGGTAGGTGCTATTGCTGCATTGTGTATGGCAGGTGTGAAATATGTTGTGGTTTATCAGTTACCACGTATTGCAGTGATTGTATCTGGTGATGAAATATCTGATAACGCAGCAGATCAAGATCAGGTAGATCACAACAAAATTTTTGATGCCAATACACCACTGATTATGAATTGGTTAAAAACAATTCAGCAATCTGCTGATCATTTTTATGTAAAAGATACTTTACACGAAGTACAACATTTAATTCATCAATTAAGCCAAAGCCATGACTTTATTTTAACTACAGGTGGTGTTTCTGTAGGAGATTATGATTTTATTCGACCAGCAACACTGAGTTTAGGCTTTAAAGAAATATTTTGGAAAGTTAAACAAAAACCTGGTAAACCTATGTTTTTTGCAACATTACCAAAAAATGCAAACCAATCTTGTTATTTATTAGGCTTACCCGGAAACCCTGCTGCTGTATATGTTGGGTTATCAATTTATGCCTCTACATTAATTGCTGCATTACAAGGTCATCAACAACCTCTATCTTGGTATAACGCTGAATTAACTGACCCAATTAAACAAGATCTTCGTGCTCGTTTTTTACGTATGCATGTGCAATCTGAAGGGGCAGTATTACGTGTATCTCCTTTAAAAAAACAGAAATCTCATATGTTAAGTAACTTAATGCAAGCCAATTGTTGGGCTTATTTAGAAGAAAACCAGCAGTACCATGCAGGTCAGACAGTAAAAATTTTATTTATTTAATGGGGTGTGGTCATGAAAAAATTGTGTTTAGGTGTTATGACATGGGCTGCATGTATGATTGTCAGCGCAGATGTGATAAAAATTTATGCGGCTGCAAGTTTAACCAATGCGCTTAATGACGTTTCTAAATTATATGAAAAAAAACATCCAGATACTCAGATTGTGAGTGTTTATGCAGGTTCTTCTACATTAGCCAAACAAATTGAAGCAGGTGCATCTAGTGATATTTTCTTTTCAGCTGATCAAGATTGGATGGATTATTTAGTTAAAAAACAAAAAATTAGTCAAACACAAGTAAATACTTTGCTTGCGAACCAATTGGTTGTAATTGCACCAGTGAATGCTCAGATTCAGTTTAAAGCCCAACCTGAATTTAAGTTTGCGCAATCTTTTAATGGACATGTATGTACTGGACAAATGGAATCTGTCCCTGTTGGAAAATATGCCAAACAAAGTTTAATGTATTTAAATTGGCTAAATACATTAAATGGTCGTATTGTTGGCACAGATGATGTTCGATCTGCACTTGCTTTTGTAGAACGTGGAGAATGTGCTGTAGGCATTGTCTATAAAACAGATGCTTTAATTAGCCATAAAGTAAAAATATTAGGCTCTTTTCCTGAAAATTCACATCGCCCTATTAGTTACCCCATTGCTTTAACACAGCAAGGTGCAAACAATATACAAGCTCAACATGTGATTCAATTTATAAAAACAGACAATCAAGCACGTCAAGTTTTTAAAAAATATGGCTTTATTGTGTATTAAGCGAGGGCGATAGATGCTGAGCCAAGAAGCATGGAATGCGTTGTATTTATCTGCAAAGGTTGCATGTTTTGCCACATGCATCTGCTTACCTTGTGCAATTGCTGTTGCATGGATTTTGGCACGGTATAATTTTCGCTTAAAGTTTTTGATTGAAGCTTTATTACAGTTGCCAATGGTGTTACCTCCTGTTGTATTGGGTTATTTATTATTAATAGTTTTTGGCACTCAAGGGGGGATTGGGCAGTTTTTATCTCATTTTGGGATTCGTTTTGCTTTTGATTGGAAAGGTGCTGTATTAGCTTCAATGATTGTGGCTTTTCCATTGATGGTACAACCAATTCGGCTGTCTTTTCAGCATATGAATATACAGTTAGACCACATTGCAGCGAGTTTAGGTGCATCACCCATAAAAGTTTTTATAACCGTTAATTTACCTTTGGCATTACCCGGTATTTTGGTGGGGAGTATTTTAGCTTTTAGCCGAAGTCTAGGTGAGTTTGGAGCAACGATTACTTTTGTTGGCAATATTCCCAATGAAACAAGAACGTTGCCTATTGCAATCTATTCACTATTACAACAGCCTGATGGCGAAATAATGGCAATGCGCTTGGTCATACTGTCTTTAGCTTTGGCTTTTTTAGCCCTTGCTACAAATTATTTTATTTTACAGCGATATCAACAAAGATTAGGCAAGTAAATATGTTGAAATGTGACTTTGAATTTAGCAATAAAGAACAGTTTAAAATTTCTGTTCATCTTCAAATGGAACATCAAGTATTGGCTATTATTGGTGCATCAGGCAGTGGTAAAAGTACAGTTTTAAAAAATATAGTTGGTTTATTAAAACCTACATCAGGTTCAATTTGTTTTAATGATCAAATCTTGTTTGATCATGTACAAGATATCCATGTGGCAATGCATCAGCGAAAAATTGCATGTATCTTTCAAAATCCTTTATTGTTTCCTCATTTAAATGTTTCACAAAATTTAAAATATGCAGAACAGTTTATAGATGAAGCAGATAAAACATTTAGCTTTAATCAAGTGGTTGAATTATTAGAGCTCAAGTCGTTACTTAAAAGATCATCACATCAGTTATCTGGTGGCGAAGCGCAACGGGTATCTATTGGGCGGGCATTGTTATCTTCACCCAAACTTCTGTTATTAGATGAACCACTCACAGGCTTAGATGAACGATTAAAAGATCAAATTTTACCATTTTTAAAAACGATTCAAGTAGAAACAAGTTTGCCAATGATTTATGTGACTCATCATTTAAAAGAGGTTGATTTTTTAGAGGCGGATTTAGTGAGGATTGATCATGGACATTTAGTTACGGATAGACACCGAATGATCAAGAGTTACTTTTGCAACTCTGACGAACCACCATAATAAGATAATTTTTTATATGATGGTTCTATTGATATTTTTAATGTTACGAGTAGAGCTTTGATAAAATTTATACTTGAAATAGAAAAGAATGTGCATGAGGTATGCGCTGATAAAAGCTTTAAACACGTTCAATGAGAAAGCTATGAGTAAAGAAAGTTTTGTTACACCTGTCATTTTTTTAATGGTTTTATTGATTCTAAACATTATTCGTTGGATATTCTTTAAATACATTCAATGCAATCAACCAAAACACCTATATTGGTATTTATTTGTGATCTCTTGGGCAATTTCCTATTTACCGATTTGGAAGTAAGTACACTATTTTATGTTATTTTTTAATTTTAACAGCAATTTAACGTTAACTTTTATTGAATATTTACAGCTAATACAGCAAGTTGAAGATTAGAATTAAATCTTTTGAGAATTTATTCTATTTCACTGTAATGTTTTAAGCCACTTATTTACTTTTTTATATATTGAGTGGGGTATTATTTTTGATGATATTAATTTTTTAATTGATGTTTGATTACAGTGCTCATTTTAAGCCAAAGGGGGTGTTATGGCGTAAAATAGGCGTAAAGAATAGTGTAGAATACTTAAGAATGATGTAAATCCCTAAAAGTATGGAATGTAAAGATTGAGCAAAAACAATGTAATTAGAGAATTGTTTGATAAATCAATAGATCAGAAGATTTGGGTCGCTCCAATGGCAGGAGTCACCGATCGGCCATTTAGAACACTCTGTAAGTATTTTGGTGCAGGGCATGCTGTCAGTGAAATGATGACATCAGACAAAACGCTTCGTATGAGTAAAAAAAGTTTATATCGTGCGAATTTTGATGGTGAACTTGCCCCAATCTCCGCGCAAATTGCAGGATCAGACCCAATAGATCTTGCAGAAGCTGCTCGTTATCAAGTAGAAAATGGTGCACAAATTGTCGATATTAATATGGGGTGTCCCGCTAAAAAAGTCTGTAATAAATTAGCAGGTTCGGCACTGTTGCAAGATGAGGATCTTGTTGCCCGTATTTTAGATGCAGTTGTTCAAGCAGTAGATGTTCCTGTGACATTAAAAACACGGTTAGGTTTTTTAAATGGCAAGGAAAATATTTTACGTGTGGCCCTACGCGCAGAGCAAGCAGGGATTAGTGCATTGGCATTGCATGGTCGTACACGTGAAGACATGTATTTAAATACGGCACGTTATGGTTTGATTAAAGAGGTCAAAGATACTGTAGGTATACCTATTATTGCTAATGGTGATATCGACTCGCCAAAGAAAGCAAAATGGGTGTTAGATTATACAGGTGCCGATGCCCTCATGATTGGCCGTGCTGCGCAAGGTAGACCATGGATTTTTAGAGAAATTGCGCATTATTTGAAAACAGGGCAAGACAGAGCAGCACCTGACATTATTGAGGTCAGAGATGTTTTATTGGGGCATTTATCTGAGTTATACGAATTTTATGGGGAGTATTCAGGTTGTCGCATCGCAAGAAAGCATATCTCTTGGTATACCAAGGGCTTGCGTGGTAGCAATCCATTTAGACAAAGTATGTATCAAGTAGAAAATACAGCAGATCAAGCTAAAGTAGTGGCGGACTATTTCACACAATTACTTGATTTTGGTGTGAGAATTGATGAAATACAGACTGAGCTCTCTTAAATTTATAAAGGAAATAAAGTGAAATATCGCCACTTTAAGAAAATGCCAAAAACATATTTAACTTATCCAGCTATACTTAAAGGTGCGTTTAGTTCTAAAAAACTGATTACTAAAACGCTCACGTTACCTCAAGTCACATATGTGGTAGCAGAGCATTTGGTCTCACCTAAACGTTTGGTGCAATATAATCAAGTTTGTGGTTTTAAAAACAACGGTTATATTCCAGCGATATATTTTGCTATGCAAGCGCAAACATTACATATGTATATGATGACGCAAGAGGACTTTCCACTGGCAGTATTAAGTTTGGTACATGAGAAAAATCAAGTTATACAATATCAAAAAATAATTGCTAACCAATCATATAAAATAACATGTCAGTTTGGGGAAGTTATTCAAACCAAAGAAGGTGTTTCTGTAGAGTTTATCAGTAAGGTGTATGATAAAGAGGCTTTAATGGCCAAGATTAAAAGTACTTATTTTCAAGCATGCTCTAAAAACTTATCAAATCAACGTCAATGCTTAACTCCTGAATTAGAAATACAAGCACAGTGGAGAGTAGTACAATCAACAACTCGTCGTTATGCGTGTATTTCGGGTGATTTTAATGTTGTACATTTACACGATTGGGGCGCAAAATTTTTTGGTTTAGATCGGGCAATTGCCCACGGGATGTGGACTCAAGCAAATATAATGGCACGTTTGAATTTGCCAGAACAATATGATTTTAATGTATCATTTTTACATCCATTATATTTAGGGTCTGATGTTGCGCTTTCATTGTGCGATCAAAATATCAAGCTTATAGACCAACACACGGATTTAATCTATGTTTCTGGTTATTTAAAATAGCCTAAGTATTTTATTCGGTGAAATACGTAAATATCTCCAAAAAATTATATATTTTAAAGTATGCATATAGAGCCGTTAAATAATATCAGTCTCTCGTTTTATCGATCATTTAGCTCAAGTATAGAACTATTTAAAATAGACTGCTTAAAATTAAGTGAATCAGAACGTTAGTGAGTTCACTATTACATGGAAAAACAGTATGCTTGTAAGCGTAGTTAGGGAGCATTCATGTATCAAGTTTTAGCAAGAAAATATCGTCCACGTAACTTTAATGAATTGGTTGGACAAAACCATGTATCTAGAGCACTCACAAGTGCATTAGAGCGAGGGCGTTTGCATCATGCTTATCTTTTTACAGGTACACGAGGTGTTGGTAAAACAACTATTGCTCGAATATTAGCAAAGTGTTTGAATTGTGAAACGGGTGTTACATCAACGCCGTGCGAACAGTGTAATACGTGTAAAGCCGTAAACGAAGGGCGCTTCATTGACTTAATTGAAATTGATGCTGCATCTCGCACTCGAGTTGAAGATACACGTGAGCTATTAGATAATGTTCCTTATGCACCTACGCAGGGACGTTTTAAAGTGTACTTAATAGATGAAGTACACATGTTATCTACACATTCATTTAATGCCTTACTCAAAACGCTAGAAGAACCGCCTGAACATGTAAAATTTTTATTTGCAACTACAGATCCACAAAAGTTACCAGTCACCATTATTTCGCGCTGTTTGCAATTTACTTTGCGTCCATTAGATATGACTGAAATCAGTCAGCATTTAGTGACGATCTTAGACCAAGAAAAGATTCCTTATGAAAAAGATGCCTTGTGGCAGATTTCAGAAGCTGCTCAAGGTTCAATACGTGATTCATTGTCACTGACAGACCAAGCCATTGCGTATGGACAAGGTCAAATTAATCACCAAGATGTGAAAGATATGTTGGGTTTAATTGATCGTTCAATCATTTATGATTTGATCTTAGCGATTCATCAAAATCAACAACAGAAAGTTGCAACATTACTTTTACAGTTTAGACAGCAAGCATTAGACGTTGCATTGGTGTTAGACCAATTAATATCAACACTGCACGAATTAGCACTTATACAGTATTTACCAGATTTATCTTTGCAGTATAGTCAAGATATTGAGCAAAAAATAAAACAACTTGCCACGCACGTTTCTGCCCAAGACTTACAACTATATTATCAAATTTCAAGTAAGGCACGTGCTGAACTGTCTTGGGCTGTTACCCAAGAACAGGGGTTTGAAATGTGTGTTTTGAGGTTACTTGCATTTAAGCCTTTAGCATCGAATGAATATATTTCACCCGAAAAAAATCACAAGACAGCAATAGAATCTGACACACTCACAACGGATACAACGGATACAACGGATACAACGGATACAACGGATACAACGGATACAACGGATACAACGGATACAACGGATACAACGGATACAACGGATACAACGGATACAACGGATACAACGGATACAACGGATACAACGGATACAACGGATACAACGGATACAACGATTGTTCACTTTGAATCAAATTGCCATACACTGGTGAGTGTTGATGTGCCGTCACAGCACTCTGTTTTACCACAATCTGATATCGAAGCCCAAACGGATATTTTCCCATTTTCTTTAAATCAACACGGTGATGTTGAGACACATATAGTCTCATCTTTGATTCAATCTGAGCAAGTCAGCGATTCTTTTGAAATCGCAATGACAAAAGAATCACCTATCTTATCTGATTCACCTTCCATAGATTTAACACCACAACAAATACTACAAATACCAAAGCAAGATATGCATGGGCAGTGGAGCGTTGAAAAGTGGGAATATTGGTTTAGACACAGCGACTTATCACCAGCAATTCAGAATCTGGCAAGTTACGGTACAATGAGTGGTGAAATTGATGGCGTGTCTATTTTTCATATTCCCAATGAGTACGAAAAAATCTTACAAGAACATCAAGCCGACTTTGAACAGGTTTTACTCAAAACATGGCCTAATACGCATTTTAGTATTGAATATGGGACGATAGAGGGAATGACTGCAGCAATGCTGCAAGAGAAAAGAAAACAAAAAGCCTATCGTAAAGCGCAGGACATGCTAGAAACAGACCCTGTCATCAAGAGTTTATTGAGCACTTTTGATGCAAATATTGAAGACATTCAATTAAAATAACGATTGAGAATGAACATGAAGCCATATCGTATCTTGTGTGTGTGTTTGGGCAATATTTGTAGATCTCCAACGGCTGAAGAGGTATTGCGTTCAATAATGTATCAACATCATTTGAATGTTGTGATTGATTCTGCAGGAACGAGTAATTATCACCCAAATGCCAGTCCAGATTCACGCAGTCAGGCGCATGCAAAGCGTAGAGGATATGATCTTTCTCAACTTAAAGCTCGCCAAATTCAAATAAAAGATTGGTATTATTTTGATCTTATTTTAGCCATGGATTTAAATAATTTAGAACATTTAAAACAGTTACAGCAAAAAGCCATTTTATCTGCTCAACAGCCACAAACTGTGGCAACCCTAGCCTTGATGACTGAGCATGATGCATCGCAACAGAAACAACCGATTGCTGATCCATATTATGGTGGTAAAGATGGATTTGAGCAAGTTTTGAACCAGTGTGAATCTGCAAGCCACGCATGGGCAACATATTTTAAACAACAACATATTGGCTAGAGAGAAACGTGCTAGAAATTCAAACTCAAAAGCAGTTACAGGCATTAAATACATTAAAACTCAATGCGATTGCCAGCCATTACTGCAAGATTAATTGCCATAGTGATATTGTGGATGCTTTAGAATTTGCAAAAAACGCTCAATTAAACTATATGGTTTTATCGGGTGGGAGCAATGTATTGTTACCTGAGTATTTAAATGCACTTGTGTTGCATATGAATATAAAGGGTATTACGATTTTTAAAGAAACAGATACATATATTGAAGTTGATGTTGCAGCAGGTGAAACATGGCATGAATTTGTTTTGTATAGCACAAAAAGAAAATGGTATGGCTTACAAAATTTAGCACTGATTCCTGGCCTAGTAGGTGCATCACCTGTACAAAATATTGGTGCTTATGGGATTGAAGTTGGTGAGTTTATTGAGTCTGTATACGCATACGATTGTATCTGTAAAACGTTTGTTCGTTTAATGGCTGATGAATGCGAGTTTGCTTATAGGCACAGTATCTTCAAACAATACCCAATGCGCTACATTATTGTTTCTGTGAGATTTCATCTATATACCACAGCACGCTTAACCTTGGCATATGGAGACTTGAAAACAGCAATGGGGCAAGAGCAAACAGCAGAAAATTTACAACAACAAGTCATTAATATTAGACAAACTAAATTGCCAGATCCTCTTGTATATCCGAATGTGGGTAGTTTCTTTAAAAATCCAATGATTACACACACACAATATCAACAATTGAGTGCTCAATTTCCGAACATGCCAAACTATCTGCAACCCAATGGATATGTTAAGGTCGCAGCAGGTTGGCTCATTGAGCAAGCAGGTTGGAAAGGTCGTAGATCCGGTGCTGTTGGTATGTTTGAACATCAAGCACTGGTGTTGGTAAATTATGATCAAGCCACGTTACAAGATGTTCAATATACCTATGCTTTGGTACAGCACGCTGTTCACGAGCGTTTTTCGATTTGGCTTGAGCCTGAGCCGGTCAGATTTTTAGATAACGGCACAATTGCCTTGCATATAGACTAAGTAATTCATGATGTCAAAAAATGTTCAGCGATTATTAAAGTTCATAAAGTGGATTGCATGGCTATTTGTGTTATGTGCCTGTATCGCAATATTTGTATTTACCCCATTTTACTCAAAATCAGTGCTATATATCCTCAATCACTTTGTTCCAATTGAGGTGAATGTTGTCGCAGCAAGAAGTCAACAAATTGCGGTATTAAGTGAACATAATGATTTAGAACCGGGGTCGGCATTATGGATTGCTCGTCAAGCCTATTTAAAATTGCTTCAAGATGCAGCTCAAAAAGAAGATTTGAATAGTTTAAATCTGATTGCATTACGTTATCAGATCTTAGAGCAACAAATTCAACGCGCACAAGACCAAAATATTTTAAATAATGAGCAAAGTGCATCTGATGTTGTACATAGCACCCATGATGTAGAACAGCATACGCATAATGAACGTGTGCAACACTCAAATTTAAAACAAAAAATGCAACAAGAAGTGATTGCAATTAGTACCACGGATCGTGATGAAAACACCCAAATCATGGTGGAAAAATATGAATATTTTCTTACACATTATCCGATAGATTTGCCAGTATCAACAATGACTGCTCAAACCACACAAGAATTAAAAAAACTATCAACGACAGCAATAGAAATTAAAAATGACCCATCTAAACCCTCGGCAATTGTAGTTCTAGGTGGTGGGCTTACATTAGATCGAGCCACTAAACAAATTGTAGTGAATAGTTACACACGTCTAAGACTTGAAACAACGTTGCAAATTGAACAGCAAAATGCTTTACCTATACTTTTAAGTGGGGTGGAAGCACCTTATATGCAGGCATGGTTACAAAAGCGTGGGGTTGATGCTAAATTACTAGAAAATAGAAGTATGAATACCTGTGAAAACTCACGTTTTAGCTCATTATTATTGCAAAAAAAGGGTGGTGCACCCAACGTTATTTTAATTACAGATGCCTACCACATGCCAAGAACACGGCGCTTATTTGCACTAGATGGTATTGCAACAGTCCCTGTAAGTGCGCCAATGCCTGAGCCACTCACACACTGGCAACCTGCTTTACAAAATTATGATCATAGTCGTCGTGCAAATTATGAGCTTTTGGCCACAATTAGAGATATTCTTTTTGGCACGAGTGACTGCCGTGAGGTTCCTTAAATGACAGATATTCCATTTTTAACGCCAAACATATTACATCAGTTAAATTTGCCTGTTCCAAGTAGAGAGCATACACCGCATCAATTAAAACCACTTAATTTATACCGTCCATATACTCCGCAAGGTGAACTGCTTGCGTACCAAAAGTTGTATGGTTTAGACCGCCTCGACTGTGAATATTGGCAAGGAATGATTGAACTTGCGCGATTTAAGTTACATACGCAAGTATTTGCACCCAAACAGCCATCTAAAGGCACGGTTTTTTTATTGCATGGTTATTTAGAGCACAGTGCTTTGTATCAACCTTTACTCAAGGAAATTTTAACGCAAGGTTTTAGTGTCATTACTTTTGATTTACCCGGACACGGTTTAAGTACGGGGTCAGCAGCAAATATTGAACATTTTGATCATTATCAAGAAGTTTTAGATAAAGTATATCACTACGTTAATCATGCGCCACAATTGCCCCAACCGTGGTTTGGTGTTGGACAAAGCACAGGTGGCGCGATTCTAATGCATCATATTTTAGAGTATGCTCAACAACGTAAAAATCCGTATATTGAAAGAGTGTTGTTGCTTTCTCCATTACTGCGCCCTGCAAAATCTGCATGGTGGCATAATCCTGTTGGTTTAGGTATTATTCGTCGAATAAAGAAGCAAGTACCTCGCCATTTTAGACGAAATAATCACAACCCCGCTTTTTTACGCTTTGTTCGCTTAAAAGACCCCTTACAGCCTCGTATGATGGGTATGGCTTGGATTTTAGCGATGTCTAAATGGATGTTAGAGATGGAACAACGTCCTGCATGTCGTATACCTGTGTGGCTTGCACAAGGTGCTTTAGATCAAACTGTAGATTGGCGATATAATATTGAATTTGTGAGGAATAAATTTAGATTGCAAACCCTTCTCATTTTAGAAGAAGGGTCACACCAACTTATTAATGAGCGAGAAGATATTCGCTCTGCTTTAACAGGATTAATTCCTGCTTTTTTGCATGCTAAGTCAACGGGTCGTATTTATCATTAAAGTAAATCTTCGTCGTCTTGTGGTGGAATTAGCATGATCACTGCATTGTTAATTAAATCAAGTACATATTCTATCCCTGCACTAGACAATATCTCTTGATTTAAATCAAGCGTTTGACCATCTGCCAAAGATTTCAGTTCACGTGCTTTATCATTGGCAACAGTTATTTTTTCGCCATTTCCCCAAAATTCAATTTGATTGGCGATTTGTCTGTAAAGCAAGCGAGATGCAGGATCAAGTTGAATTTGATATCCATCTTCAGCAATCTCGAATAACTCATCGAGCGCTAAAGGATCAGCGTCAGGAATGTTATCTGGGTATTTCGGCTCAGACATGAGTTGCATCAGTGCATCGTTAAAGCAATCACTATGACTAAGAGAGTGCATTAACGCATGTTTTAAATGTTCAATTTCATCTGTAGAGATTTCACCCATAGCCGAGGGATTTTTTCGAGCAATGTCAACGACAGGAGTTTTAAAATGATCAGTATCGGCAAATTGATCGCTAACACGGTCTAGCATGCTTGCAACATTTGGCATACGAAAACCAAAAGAATAGGTTAGACAGTCATTTTCAGCCACACCATAGTGTGATAATCCCGGGGGTACGTACAGTAGATCTCCGGGGTGTAGTACTTCATCAAATTCAACGTGCATATCTTGTAACAGTTTAAGTGGTTGGTTAGGAACGAGTGCAGATTGTGCATCACACATTTGTCCTAATTGCCAACGGCGTTCACCATAACCTTGTACTAAAAAAACATCGTAGAAATCGAAATGTTTGCCAACAGAACCGCCTTGTGGTGCATAAGAGACCATAATGTCATCTCTACGCCATTGAGGGATAAATGAAAGCTTTTCCCACATTTGTGCAAGTTCTAAACTATGTTGATCTACAGCTTGAACCAGTAAAGTCCAATACTGAGGTAACTTTTTAAAATCTTTGGCGTTGAGCGGAGCGTTTTTTGTTTGCCATTGATCATGGGTTTTGCCTTTCTGCAAGATCAAACGTGCAGAAACATGTTCTTCAAGTGCAAGCTCTTTAATGTCACTAGGCTCAAGCAAGGTAGTAAGCTCAGGCATTGCATTACGTACTAAGAGTGGTTTTTTTTGCCAATATTCTTTCAAAAAAAGTTCAGCAGATAAACCGCCAAGAACATCAAGTGCCTGAGACATAATCATTCCACGATATCGCATAAAAGTGTCGGTATTTTAAAGGATAACGATGATGATATATAGCGTGTTGTTGTACTTTTAGCTATATTGCATAGTCGAGTAAAATATCCATAGGTACATAGCTAAGCATTGAGTGATGACATGCGCTTAGTTTAAGCTGTGGCGCAACACCTGCATCATATGCTTCGACCCAACGTGCTACACAAATACACCAATAATCACCCGGCTGTAATCCAGGAAAACCAATTTCAGGTACGGGAGTAATTAAATCATTGCCAATTTTTTGAGAAAAATTTAAAAATTCAGCACTCATTACAGCACAAGCCGTATGTTGTCCTAGATCACTTGGTGTAGTATGGCAAAAACCATTACGAAAGTAACCTGTAATTGGATCAAAACAGCAACTTGCTAGTGGCTCATTAAATACGTTAGATTTATTTATTTTTGGATCTGGATGAATAGACATAAAGGCTCGAATCACAAGTTTGAGTTAAAATGAAGATGATAATATTTTTTATCAATCTCTTATACTAAAGATAGTAACGTTTTTGAATATCTTGGTCTAAGATATATTTACATTGAACACCAAATAATACTAGGGAGTAACACAATGACGTTTCAACGCATGACAGATCTTGATTTACAAGGAAAACGTGTTCTTATTCGAGAAGATTTAAACGTGCCTGTAAAACAGGGGCAAATTACGAGTGATGCTCGTTTACGTGCTGCGCTTCCAACAATTAAAATAGCCCTACAAAAAGGCGCTGCTGTTATGGTATGTTCACACTTAGGCCGTCCGGTCGAAGGTGAACCTAAAGCAGAACAATCTTTAGCACCTGTTGCTGCTTATTTGTCAGAAGCCCTCGGACAAAATGTACGTTTAGAAACAGATTATCTCGATGGTGTTGAAGTTGCGGCAGGTCAAGTGGTACTTTTGGAAAATGTACGCTTTAACCATGGTGAAAAGAAAAACAGTGCAGAGCTTGCACAAAAATATGCCAATTTGTGTGATGTATTTGTAATGGATGCTTTTGGTACAGCTCATCGTGCTGAAGCTTCAACAGAAGGTGTAGCACGTTTAGCGGCATCTGCTGTGGCAGGCCCATTGCTAGCAACAGAGTTAGATGCTTTGGGACGTGCTTTAAAAACACCTGCAAAACCAATGGTCGCGATTGTGGCAGGTTCAAAAGTTTCAACAAAATTAGATGTATTAACATCACTTTCTACGGTTTGCGATCAATTGATTGTCGGTGGTGGTATTGCCAATACATTCTTAGCTGCTGCAGGCTATAATGTGGGCAAATCATTGTACGAAGCTAATCTTGTAGACACTGCAAAAGAAATTGCCAGTAAAGTAGATGTACCTTTACCTGTTGATGTTGTCGTTGCAGATGCATCACATATTGGTGATGACTTTATGAGCTTTGTTGCAAATAGTAAAGCAATTGTTAAAAAGGTCGCAGATGTTGCTGAAAATGATATGATTTTAGACGTAGGTCCTGAAACAGCAGCAACCTTTGCAAGTTTACTACAAGCATCTAAAACTATTTTATGGAATGGTCCTGTGGGTGTGTTTGAAGTAGATCAATTTGCTGAAGGCACAAAAGCATTATCTTTTGCCATTGCAGACAGTCAAGCATTTTCAATTGCTGGTGGAGGTGATACATTAGCAGCGATTGATAAATACAATGTTGCTAATGATATTGGTTATATTTCTACAGGTGGTGGTGCTTTCTTAGAATTTGTCGAAGGAAAAACATTACCTGCAGTTGCAGCATTGTTAGACCGTGGTTAATGTAAAAGGATAGGCAATGAACAGTAAAGCACTCGCAATGGTTATACTTGTAGCACCATTTGTTATGTTTGGTTGTGCAAAAAAAGCAGATGAAGCTAAAAATGAAACCGCATCTTCTGCAGTAGCACAAGCCACCACTAGTGCAGATCAGCAGGCAAAAATTGATGCACTCGACAAACCTGTACTTGATGAAAAAAATACCGATATCAGTTCAGCGTCTTCGGTGACAGCAAGCCATTAAGTGTGTTTTCTGTTTAAAAAAAACCTGTAACTTTTAAGTTGCAGGTTTTTTTATGATTGAGATTAAATAGCCTAAGTAAATTTAAGAAATAAAGGAATAGAATATGCTACTTATTTTATGTGCTGCCATTTGCAGTGTATCTGTATCCATCGCACTCAAAAAATACCTAAAACAAAATTTAAACGCCGTTGCAATAATTACTTGGAACTATGTGGTTGCATCTATCTGTTGTTATTTTTGGTTTCAACCAAAATTTGAACACCTCACAACACAGTATATTCCTTGGTGGTTAATTGTATTGCTAGGAGGGCTTCTACCCACAATATTTTTTGCTTTATCTAAATCTTTAGATCATGCAGGAATGATTAAAACAGAAATTGCCCAGCGGTTATCTGTTGTGTTATCCATTTTAGCCGCCTATTTAGTTTTCAATGAAAGTCTATCGGTATTAAAGGTGTGTGGGTTTGTGATTGGGGTTATTGCAGTTTTACTCATGATTTTACAAAAAGCCTCGATTTCTCAGCCAAGTTTATCTTATAAGGGAGTTGGGGCACTACTTGCCGTATGGATAGGTTATGCATTGGTAGATATTTTATTAAAGTACAATGCACGTTTAGGGGGTGGATTTGCCATCAGTTTAAATCTGATTTTTATTTTTGCAGGTGTACTATCGCTTTTAGCAACACTGTTAAAGGCTAAGGAACAACTTTTAAAACCTAATAACATGAGTGCAGGTGTTATTATTGGTGGTTTAAATTTTGCAAATATTGCATTTTACGTCAATGCACACAGGGCATTACATGATAGCCCAGCCATTGTTTTTGCATCAATGAATATTTTGGTGGTGATTTTGGGTGCAGTGTGTGGCGTATTTTTATTTAAAGAAAAGCTCACGCCACGGTTAAGCCTGAGTATCATTATGGCTGTTGTGGCGGTGCTTTGTTTAATGTGGGCAATGAAAAGTTAAATATATATTTTACAATGTTGTGAAAATATATTTATCTTGAAAACGTGCTTTTGGTGCTGTTGCATTACCATCGGCATCACTACGATAACCAAGAGTTACCACCACAGATGGGCGTAAGCCGTGTTCTGTAAGTTGAAGCTCATCGGAGAGGATTTTTTCATCAAAACCACCAATTGGAGTTGCATCTATACCTTCTGCACCTGCGGCTAAAAGCAATTGTCCAAGAGCAATGAATGTCTGATTTTCAAGCCATTGATCTAGGTTTTGTCGTTCATTTCGATATAGATTAATATAGCCTGAACGTCCTTTTGCCATGGCTTGTTTTGATTCTTCAGTTTTAAAACGCCCTGATAAGTCTTCTTGCTCTAAAAGATGCTCTAAACGCTCGTCGGTTACATCTGTACGTGTACATAATACAAGTGTGTGTGATGCATCGAGCACTTTAGGGGCATTGCTCTCATACATTCCTGCCATAGACAATGCAATACGGTGTTTCGCTGTAGGTGTTTGTGCAATATAAACATGCCACGGTTGAATATTTACAGAAGAAGGGGTCAATCGTAATACTTCAAGTAATTTCAGAAAATCTGCTTCTGCAATGATCTTGTTGGCATCGTATGCTTTAGTGGTATAACGTGTTTGAGCAACGTCTAAAATATCCATGTATTATTTTCCTGGTTATGAAATAAAGCTCTGTTATAACAAAAAAATAAACCCTTTCCTTTAAATGATTCAGAAAAAAACGTTAACTTTTGCAACAAACTAAAGCATAAAAATTGATTTAGTTATGTGAAAAACGTTATAAGTAGGCTAGGTACGCTGACCTTAGAAGCGTGGTAACATAATATTTTATTAACATTTGCATTAAGCTGAGTAATATTGATGACTGAGGAAAGATTAACTCACCTGAAACAGCTTGAAGCTGAAAGTATTCATATCATTCGAGAAGTCGCTGCAGAGTTTGAAAACCCTGTCATGTTATACTCGATTGGTAAAGATTCTGCAGTGATGTTGCATTTGGCTATGAAAGCCTTTTATCCAGCAAAATTGCCTTTCCCACTCATGCATGTCAATACAGGTTGGAAGTTTAAAGACATGATCACCTTTCGTGATGAGATGGTGAAAAAACATGGCTTAGAACTCATTGAGCACAAAAATCTAGAAGGAATGGCGGAAAATATTAATCCTTTTGACCATGGTAGCTCAAAATATACTGACATTATGAAAACGCAAGCATTAAAGCAAGCACTTGATAAGTATAAGTTTGATGCAGCTTTTGGTGGAGCCCGCCGTGATGAAGAAAAATCACGTGCCAAAGAGCGAGTGTATTCATTTCGTGACAGTAAACACCGTTGGGATCCAAAAAATCAGCGTCCTGAGCTGTGGAATATCTACAATGGTAAAGTCAACAAAGGCGAGAGCATTCGTGTGTTCCCACTGTCTAATTGGACAGAGTTAGATATTTGGCAATATATTTATCTAGAGCAGATTCCAATTGTACCACTTTATTTTTCTGCAAAACGTCCTGTCGTTGAACGTGATGGTACCCTTATCATGATTGATGACGAGCGCTTCCCATTACGTGACGGAGAAACTCCAGATCTAAAATCAGTACGATTTCGTACCCTTGGCTGTTACCCACTTACAGGTGCGGTAGAATCGAATGCAGATACCTTGCCAGATATTATTCAAGAAATGCTTTTAACCACCAGCTCAGAACGCCAAGGCCGTATGATTGATCATGATGAAGCAGGGTCGATGGAAAAGAAAAAGCAAGAAGGCTATTTTTAATTTAGTGGAGTAAACACATGTCGCATCAGTCCGAGCTGATCAGCCAGGATATTTTGGCATACTTAAAACAGCATGAACAAAAAGACTTACTTCGCTTTTTAACATGTGGCAATGTTGATGATGGTAAAAGTACCCTTATTGGTCGTTTGTTACATGATTCAAAAATGATTTACGAAGACCAACTTGAAGCTGTAAAACGTGACAGTAAAAAGTCAGGTACTCAAGGTGAAAAAGTTGACCTTGCACTGTTGGTAGATGGGTTACAAGCAGAAAGAGAACAAGGCATTACAATTGATGTGGCCTATCGTTATTTCTCAACTGATAAACGTAAATTTATTATTGCTGATACGCCTGGGCATGAGCAATATACTCGAAACATGGCTACAGGAGCATCGACCTGCGATTTAGCAGTGATTTTAATAGATGCACGTTACGGCGTACAAACGCAAACTCGTCGCCATACGTTTATTGCTGCACTGTTAGGTATTCGCCATATTGTTGTTGCGATTAACAAAATGGATTTGGTTGGTTTTGATGAAGCGAAATTCAAACAGATTCAAGCAGATTATTATGCATTCATTCAGCATCTAGGGGAACGTGCTCCACAAAATATTCATTTTGTTCCTATTTCAGCACTAGATGGCGACAATGTCGTTAATGTGTCTGAAAATACACCTTGGTATCAAGGTCAAACATTAATGAATATTTTGGAAACGGTACAGATTGCACAAGATACAACAAAGCAAGATTTCCGCTTTCCAGTACAATATGTAAACCGACCAAACTTAGATTTTCGTGGTTTTGCAGGAACTATTGCACTAGGTTCAGTGCAAGTGAATGATGAAATTGTGGTTCTACCATCTGGGCAGCGCAGTCAAATCAAAGATATCGTCACGTATGATGGCTCATTGTCAAAGGCAGGCGTTGGCCAAGCTGTTACCTTAACATTACATGATGAAATTGATGTCAGTCGTGGAGATGTTATTACCCATGTTCAATCTAAACCACATATTTCACGTGCCGTACGTGCAACAGTTGTTTGGATGGCTGATCAACCATTGGTTGAAGGTAAACTGTATAATGTGAAAGTAGGAACGCAAAACGTACCTGCGAAAGTGAGTCAAATACACCATCGTATAGATGTAAATACTTTAGCGCATGGTGAGCCTGAAGGTGCAGTAGAATTAAACGGTATTGCTGACATTACTGTTGAATTTGATCGTGCAGTGGTATTTGATGAATATATGCATAGCCGTCATACAGGAAGCTTTATTTTTATCGATCGCCTAAGCAACGTTACAGTTGGTGCTGCGATGATTGAACGTACCGAACAACTTGTCAAACACGGCGCTGTGACTGCGTCAGAACGTGCAGCACGTTTGGGGCAAAAACCAACGGTTATTGCTTTAAATACAGCTTTACTTGAAGATGTTGTGACTATTGAGCGCGCTTTACTCAGTGATGGTGTGGTGGCAATAGTGACTTCTCATGTAGATGCACTGAAATTATTGCAACAAACAGGGCTTGTGATCTTAATTGATGAAAAGCTTGCAGAACATGCAGATGTATTTATTAATACCTCATCGATTGACGAGGCATTAAACCAAATTAAAACGATAGTTTTACTTTAATCGTTTATTGGCTATTTCAAAACACCTTCATCGACACACCGATGAGGGTGTTTTTTATAAAATTTTGAAGATTGAATTCATTTCAAATCCGAAAAATATATATCGTCAACAGCATACAACAATTTTTTTCGTAAGTTAGTCAAACTTCTATATTGAGTCAGTGTCATTTTTCTATGATGTTGAACGATGTTGTAATTGAAGTGGGTGTTTATAGTTGGTGAATAAGTTTTGAATCAGTGATTATTGTCACTTAATCTTTAATAATGTAATGAAAAATGATATCAGTCAGTAAATTTTAAAACATAAAAAGTAAAGTTCAGTGTCGTTTAAACATTAAATACATGCAAATGAAAAGCATGAAAAACAAAATGATGATTCAATCTTCATTCAAAATACACTTCAAATTTACTATAATTGAGCGATTATGCTGTTTTATAATAGAAAAAATATAAGTTTTTTACAAAAGCGATGTTTTTTTTGGTATAGCTGTTTATACTGTTGCGTTATTAAGATTTTAATTCTTACACGTCATGAATACTTTAGTCATTAAGTACATGATTGTGTACATATATTTTGAGTGATTCATGGCTGTAACTAAAAAATCTGTAAATATCAGTAATATACGAAATTTCTCTATCATTGCTCACATTGACCATGGTAAGTCGACTTTGGCTGACCGTTTCATTCAAATGTGTGGCGCATTGCAAGACCGTGAAATGCAAGCACAGTTTCTCGATTCAATGGATATTGAACGTGAACGTGGTATCACCATTAAAGCTGCGTCAGTCACATTGTATTACACGCATTCTGATGGAAAAGAATATCAATTAAACTTTATTGATACGCCAGGCCACGTGGATTTTTCTTATGAAGTCTCTCGCTCATTAGCCGCATGTGAAGGTGCACTTTTAGTGGTAGATGCAGCACAAGGTGTAGAAGCACAGTCTGTTGCAAACTGCTATACTGCAATCGATCAAGGTCTTGAAGTACTTGCTGTGCTCAATAAAATTGATTTGCCACAAGCAGAACCTGAGCGAGTAATTCATGAAATCGAAGAAATTATTGGTATAGAAGCAACAGAAGCACCAACTTGTTCTGCAAAAACAGGGCTTGGAGTTAAAGATGTTTTAGAACGCTTAGTTGATGTCATTCCAGCTCCAGAAGGAGACAGAGATGCATCATTGCAAGCACTAATCGTCGACTCATGGTTTGATAATTACTTAGGTGTAGTCTCTCTTGTTCGTATTAAGCAAGGTCGTATTCGCAAAGGCGATAAAATGCTTGTGAAATCTACGGGGCAATCACATGTTGTTACTTCAGTAGGTGTGTTTAGTCCAAAACATACGGAAACAGGCATGCTTGAAGCAGGCGAAGTTGGCTTTGTCATTGCAGGGATCAAAAATATTTTTGGTGCACCTGTAGGTGATACCATCACTTTAGTAGGTACGCCTGAAGTAACTTCTTTACCTGGGTTTAAAAAAGTTAAACCACAAGTATATGCGGGTCTATTTCCGATTGATGCAAGTGACTTTGAACCTTTTCGTGAAGCTTTACAAAAGTTACAAATTAATGATTCTGCACTTTTCTTTGAGCCTGAAAGCTCAGATGCGCTAGGTTTTGGTTTTCGCTGTGGTTTCTTAGGTATGTTGCACATGGAAATTGTGCAAGAACGTTTAGAACGTGAATATAACTTAGATTTAATTACCTCTGCACCGACTGTTGTTTACGAAGCCCTAACCAAAGGCGGTGAAGTAGTATATATTGATAGTCCATCGAAAATGTTAGATGGTACGTTGGTTGAAGACCTAAGAGAGCCTATTGCTGAATGTCATATTTTGGTGCCTAAGGAATATTTAGGTAATGTTATTACCCTTGCGATTGAACGTCGTGGTGTACAAAAAGACATGAAATATTTAGGTAATCAAGTGTCTATTACATTTGATATTCCAATGGCTGAAGTTGTCATGGACTTCTTTGACAAGTTGAAATCTTGTTCAAGAGGGTTTGCATCGCTAGATTATAATTTTACACACTTTCAAAGTTCAAACTTAGTCAAAGTAGATGTGTTAATCAATGGCGATAAAGTCGATGCTCTAGCAATGATTTGTCATCGAAATGAAGCCCGCCAACGAGGAAACTCATTGGTTGAAAAAATGAAAGATTTAATTCCTCGTCAAATGTTTGATGTTGCAATACAAGCTGCAATTGGTGCACAAATTATTGCTCGTTCTACTGTAAAAGCAATGCGTAAAAACGTGTTAGCAAAATGTTATGGCGGTGACGTTTCTCGTAAGAAAAAATTGCTTTCAAAACAAAAAGAAGGTAAAAAGCGAATGAAACAAGTCGGTAGTGTGGAAATTCCACAAGAAGCCTTTTTGGCCGCACTGCAAATTGATAAAAAATAATCATTAGGATAAGCCCATGGATTTTGATTTTAATTTAATCCTCGTTCCCGTAACTTTAATTTTATTTATAGTATGGTTACTAGATAAATTTTTATTTAAGCAACGTGAAAATAACGGACGTGGTAATGAAAATTTTATCATAACATGGGCATATGATTTTTGGCCTGTCTTGGCGATTGTACTGGTCTTACGTTCATTTTTATTTGAACCATTTAATATTCCATCTGACTCTATGGTTCCAACATTAGAAACAGGTGATTATATTTTGGTGAATAAATTTGATTATGGTGTTCGTTTACCTGTGATCAATAAAAAAGTGATAGACATAGGCGAGCCACAACGTGGTGAAGTGATCGTATTTCGTTATCCTGTTAAACCAAGCATTAGCTATATTAAGCGCGTTGTTGGTTTACCGGGTGACCGAATTGACTTTAGAGCAGGCACATTATTTATTAACGGTCAAAAGGTGGTTTCAGTCGAAACTAATTTTAGTCGTGAAAAAGATAAAATGTCTTCATTTTCTACCAATTATCGCTTAGAAACATTAGGTGAGCATCAACATTTAGTACGCTATTTAACTGATCGAAACCCACTGATTGAACAGTTCAATTATGCCCAAAGCCAAAATGATGCATCTTTAATTCCTTTTGTTGCAAAAGATAATTCAACATTTATTCGTAGTAATGGCGCAGATTGGTCAGTTACTGTACCACAAGGACATTATTTTGCGATGGGTGACAATCGTGATGAAAGTTCAGATGGTCGTTTCTGGGGCTTTATTCCTGAAGAAAACTTAACGGGCCGTGCAATTTATGTGTGGATGCATAAAGAACCTGGCTGGAATTTACCAACGTTTAGTCGTAATGGTGCAATTAAGTAACTGTAATATTTACCGCAATTTTATGGTAAGATACAACACATTCATTCCTACGCCAAAGACATTTTATTTTTATATCTAATGGTGAAACCACCATTAGATAACAAGCAAGATCAAACATTCGGTGTAATAAAATATATAGACTCAAGGATCAACGGCGTAAAAGCACAAGATCCTCCTTTAACTTTCGAGAGAGCAGTTGACTAAAGGACCATTTAAAAAGTTGAACTATCAGCGATTAGCGTTAAATATTGGCTATGAATTCCAAAGTGCTGATTTATTACAGCTTGCTTTAACACATCGTTCAGTAAGTCACAAATATAACTATGAACGCTTAGAATTCTTAGGTGACTCATTGTTAGGTATGATCATTGCAGATTATCTATACCACAGTTATCCGCATGAAAATGAAGGGCGTTTAACCCGAATGCGTGCAACTTTGGTGAGGCAAGAAGCATTAGGAAAAATTGCCAATGACCTAAAGCTGAGTGAACATTTAATTATGAGCACAGGCGAGCTTAAGTCAGGTGGTCATCACCGTGAATCTATTTTAGCAGATACTGTAGAAGCAATTATTGGTGCAATTTACACAGACTGTGGCCAGCTAGATGTTCTTAAAGAGATTATACTGCGTTGGTACTATCCATATTTAAGCCATATTGAACCAACAGATCAGCTAAAAGATCCTAAATCCCGCTTGCAAGAATACTTGCAAGCTCGTAAGAAACCTCTACCAATCTACGAAGTTACCCATATTCAAGGTGATGCACCAAACCAACACTTCCAAGTTTTATGTCAAGTGAGTGACTTTTCGGTAGTGTATGGTGAAGGAAGTAGCCGAAGATTTGCAGAGCAAGCCGCAGCGGCAGAAATTTTGAAATTATTGGAGCAAAAAACTGCATGACGATGCCATCTGATCAACAAAATGATGACAACAATCCAGCACCTGAAAAAAATGATCTAATAGATCAATTTTTTAGTTCACAAGATATTAAAATTCCAGCCGATTTTAAAAGCGGTTTTGTTTCGATTGTAGGTCGCCCTAATGTGGGTAAGTCGACGTTGATGAACCATTTGTTGGGACAAAAACTTTCAATTACTTCTCGTAAACCACAAACGACACGTCATAAAATCATTGGTATTGATAGTCGTGAGACATCACAAGCTGTATATGTAGATACACCGGGTATGCACAAAAAAGAAGTGCGTGTCATGAATAAAATGATGAACAAAGCTGCCTATTCGGCATTACGTGATGTTAATTTAGTTTTGTTTGTGATTGATGGTAAAAAATGGACTCAAAATGACGAGCTCGTTCTTGAAAAACTTGCAAATGCTGAAATGCCTGTGATTTTGGTCATCAATAAAATTGATACTTTAGAAGACAAAAAATCATTGCTACCATTGATTCAAGAACGTACTAAACTGATGAACTTTGTGGAAATTGTTCCTGTTTCTGCATTAAGAGGAGCAAATTTAGAGCATTTAAGGGAAACCATCTCTAAATACTTACCATTTGGTCAACCATTGTATGCCTTTGACCAAGTGACTGATCGTTCAGAACGCTTTTTAGCCAGTGAAATTATTCGTGAAAAAATTATGCGTCAGCTTGGTGAAGAGCTACCGTATGATTTGACTGTGCAAATCGAATCCTTTAAAACGGAACAATCTACTGTACATCCTAAAACAGGAAAGGTTAAACCTGCTTGTATGTATGTAGATGCGACAATTTTTGTAGATCGTATCGGGCAAAAAGCCATTGTAATTGGTGATAAAGGTGCGAAATTGAAAAAAATTGGTATGGAAGCTCGTATTGATATGGAAAAGATGTTTGAGCACAAAGTCATGCTTACACTTTGGGTAAAAGTGAAAGGCGGCTGGTCTGATGATGAGCGCGCACTTAAAAGTTTAGGTTATAGCGATATATAGTAACGGTCTAACAGAGGGTAAGGTCATGATGAAAGTATCTTCAATACTCGTATGTATTTTATTACTACAAGGTTGTATTACGAGTGTTGTGACCTTTCCCGTTAAAGTTGCGTATAAAACAACAAAAGGCGTTGTAAAAGGTACGGCGGCAGTAGTAGATGCTGCTATTCCAGACAGTGATAATAAAAAGTCAAAAGATTAAATGCGTAACCAGTCTTTACATGGTTATGTGATTCATGCGCGTAAGTATAAAGAACGTAGCCACATTATCCATTTCTTTAGTCAAGAGTATGGTCGTATTGATGGTGTATTACGCCAAGCACTTCCTCCACTTTTTCAACCTGTCGTATTATATGCATCAGGAAAGTCGGCTTTAAAAACATTTAACCACGCTGAAATAGATCATCAGCCTATATTTTTGCATGGCGAAGCCCATTTTTGTGGTTTTTATTTAAATGAGCTCATCTTGAGATTATGCCCATTAGAAGATGCTCTAGTTGACCTATACCAGCAATATCACCTTACTGTGACCTCTTTGCAATATTTACATGAAAATCAACAAAATAAAAATTATCTCAAACAATTACTACGCCAATTTGAGTATGTATTATTAAAAGAACTTGGTTATGATATTGACTTTAATATCAATAGTGTAGGGGAGCCATTGATTGAACAAGCTTATTATCAATTTGTTATTCATCAGGGATTTTTACATACCCAAAATCCATCCGCATTTAAGGGCAAAGATATTTTAACCTTACAACACCTTTTTTCACAAAGTTCTCTCACAGATTCACAACTGTTCATTTTAGGGCGTTTATATCGCCAAATGATCAGTCATTTATTGGGCGATCGCCCTTTAAAAAGCCGTCAATTGTGGCTACAGTATTACCAAAATCAATATTAACCAGGAAAAAACTATGCCTATTTTGCTCGGTGTAAACATTGACCATGTCGCAACACTCAGACAAGCACGTGGCACTTGCTATCCCGACCCTATAAAAGCTGCATTATGTTGTGAGCAAGCAGGTGCAGAGGGTATCACATTGCATTTAAGAGAAGATCGTCGGCATATACAAGATGATGATGTAAGACGTATGCGACCTTTACTCAATACACGCATGAATTTAGAAATCGCTGTTACAGATGAAATGGTCAGTTTTGCTAAAGAGATTCGACCACAGCACATTTGTTTTGTGCCTGAACGTCGTCAAGAATTAACCACAGAAGGTGGATTAGACGTAGTTGGTCAATTTGAAAAGGTACGTACAGCAACACAAGCATTACTAGAAATAGGTTGTGATGTTTCACTCTTTATTGATGCTGATTTCAAACAAATTGATGCTGCTGTAGCATGCGGTGCACCTACGATTGAGTTACATACAGGTGCATATGCGGAAGCATCGGCTGAATTACAGCAAGCTGAATTACAACGTATTATTTCAGCTGTAGCTTATGCAACACAAAAAGGCTTAATTGTGAACGCAGGGCATGGATTAAATCTCAATAATGTTGCGCCAATTGCAAAAATTAAAGACATCCATGAATTAAATATTGGGCACTCAATTATTGCCGAAAGCGTTTTTGTTGGGTTAGAGACTGCAGTAAAGCAAATGAAAGAGGCCATTTTACACGCAGAGAAGATATGTCAAGCATAGATTACGATCAGTTGATGCAGCCTGTAATACATTTTTTAGGCTGCAATACACCACAAGCGTGGTTGGACGAAGCAAAAAATAATCTCGAATTATTAATGCAAGACCATGCAAATTGTGAAAAAAAAGCAGCAAGTACAGCAATGAATTTGATGTTTCGGTATAGTTTTTTCTCAGACTTACAAGTGCGATTGGCTCAGCTTGTTCGTGAAGAAATGTTACATTACGAGCAAGTGCTTGGTTTTATGCACAGACGTGGCCAATCTTGGCAGGCTTTAAGTGCAGGACGGTATGCAGGTGGACTGCGTAAAGAAGTGCGCACTTACGAACCAGAGGCTTTGATCGATATTTTAATTATTGGTGCATTTGTAGAAGCACGTTCATGTGAACGATTTTATGCTTTGGCACCCATTGTAGATGATGAGCTAGGCCGATACTACAGATATTTACTTAAGTCTGAATCAAGGCATTTTGAAGATTACATTGCCTTAGCAAAAGATGTTGCGACAACGCACAAACTTAAAAATATCAATGAAACCATTGCAGAACGTATTGAATACTTTAAAACAGTAGAACAAGACCTGATTTTATCACCAGATCCTGTGTTTCGTTTTCATAGTGGCGTGCCTGTCGCTTAATAACAAGAGGTCATGACCCAAAAGTCATGACTTTTTTTATTACCACATTAAATCATCAGGAATAACATACGCTGCATATGGGTCATTTTCATCGGTGGTGAGTGTATTGTCTTCAGATTTATTCCATAAAATGAAACCTTGCATTTTTTGATCGATACGTTCAGCCAACGCTTTTGCAAGCAAAGCATATGGTGTGGTTTTAGCAATCACTAAACTGCCTGCAACAAGGGCATTATATACTTGTTGATTGATATATATTTTTTTGATTTTCTGATCGTCAACAAATTGATAGGCAATATCACCCTCAGTTTTTTCAATTTTATGTTGTTGAATCATTTGTTGAATATTTGCTTTGAGTGTTTTTTCTTCTATTTTTTTTTGTTTTTCTGCATTAAGTTCAATATCTTTTTGTTGTTTTGATTGTTTATTTTTTTCAAGATCTGCCATTAATTCTGCTTTATGGTCTTGCCCTGTGCGTTGTTCGTGTTGTGCTTGTTTAGACAGCTTCTTAGCTTTTTTTGAGTCAACCAAACCTGCTTTGAGAAGCTGAGCTTGTAATGCATTTTTAACCATTATATCTTCCACATATATTCAAAAATATATGTCTATTATACGCATAAAAAATCTGATTTATGTCTATTTCGTGCTGTCTATCTGACTTAGATGGGCTTGAATATAAAAAGGTCTAATGAAGTTTATTTATGCATCAGATCACACATATGTATCTTGCGTTAAAACCATACTGATATGTTCGTTAACTTTAATCACCGATAAGCACTTATTTCAATATCTATACTCTTGTATTTTTCACCTATTAATATTCCAATTCTTTTGCTTATTTTTAGCTTGAAATCAGGATTAAATGATTTGAATGCAAAGATCATTGCTTGGTGTGGGTTAATGCTTGGTATTATTTTATATAGCGTATTGATATAGCATCAATATTATATTATTTAATCCGAATCCTGTTTTAAGCTTTTATTTTAAAATCATTTACTTATGGTATTTTGATCAAATATTGAAATTATGTAGCATATACTTTTAGTCACTCACAACTGTTTTTTAAAGGGAAATCACTTTACTCGTTATACTAGACTGTACGGCCAAGCATTTATTTGATATAAAAATATATAAAACAATAATTTAATTGAATTTATTAAACAGGATTCGGGTTGTTTACGCTGATCTTTTTAGGTGAAACCACCTTATTTGTAATACAAGATGGTGAAGGGAAATAATTTAGATCAAAATATATAAAACATTAACTTCATCGGATTTCCTATCCCTTTAGGATGAGTTATATAATTGTGCATGGCTGCAAAGGTATATACCCTCATAAAAGTGTTATCGATTACTGATAAAACTGAGATACTTTATTTAAAATAGTATGAAAGCGTGGATCTTTTATCGAATAAAAGATTTGCTTGCCCGACCGACGTGTTGTGACAACGCCATTTTTGCGTAAAATCATCAGTTGTTGAGACAATGTTGGTTGCAAAATTTTTGTTTTATGTTCAATTTCAGAGACATTTAATTCCTCTTGAAGTAGGTGACTTAAAATAATTAATCGATCTTGATTGGCCAAAGATTTTAACATAATGACAATATCATTTGATTGTGTTCGCACCACATTCATATTCATTGCAGTATCCATTTAAATGACATCCTTAATCTATACATTTATTGATTGAAAATATACAAAATATCTATGCATAAAAGATGGATTTGTCATATAAAAGCGTAAATATCAGGCCTTATTTTGTGTTATTTAATTGTATTGAGCTTAATTTCATATTTAACTCAATTAACGGTATCTTTGAACTACTAAATGGTGAAATCTGTTTGATGGAAATAAATATCAGAAAATCTATTTAAATTCATAAAAATTCATTGATATGGATGCAAGATGAGAAATTTTATAAATTATTTATTTATTTGTGGAAAAATTTTTAAAAATCGGTAAAAATTAATGCAACGAAGGAAAATAATTCGATATCACTTACGCTATATTATGAATTAGGGTGTAAGAGGGATCGAGAGAATAGTTTATGGTATTGGGAGATATCGTAAATTTGACCCAAAAGGTCTGAACTCGGCTTTTAGAGAAAACAAATTTACCCATTTGTTGGATGGTATACCGTGTACAACACAGTAACGACTAAGAGTAAACAGTCAGTTTTCCCTTGACTTTAAAATAATAATGCTCATCTTGCTCTCGAATATTTTTCACTATATCCAGAGAAAAATATGCAACTAGACCGCTTTGATAAACAGATTCTCGAAATACTGACCCACGAAGACTTAAACCTCAATGAACTGTCTG
Organism: Acinetobacter baretiae; assembly: GCF_015627105.1. Classification (GTDB taxonomy): domain Bacteria; phylum Pseudomonadota; class Gammaproteobacteria; order Pseudomonadales; family Moraxellaceae; genus Acinetobacter; species Acinetobacter baretiae. The sequence continues at coordinate 48,633 of NZ_VTDM01000019.1, forward strand.
AACGTGTTAATTTATCAATTAGCTCCGTACATCGTCGTATTAAAATATTGATTGAATCTGACATGATGACAGGGTTAAAACGTGAAATTAATTATCATAAATTAGGCTTCAAACTACACATTCTCTTACAAGTATCTTTAAGTAAACATGACAGTGAAACTTTTGATCGATTTTTGGCTGAACTTGAAGCTATTCCAGAGGTGATTAATGCATTTTTGGTCACAGGGCAAAGTGCAGATTTTATTGTGGAGCTATTGGCAAAAGATATGGAAAATTACAGTGAGATTTTACTTAAACGTGTAGCTAAAATAGAAAATGTAACGGCATTACATTCAAGTTTTGTGATCAAAAAGTATAACGTCTTTAACTGTCAACACATGCTCAGCCGTGTTTGAGTGGTGATCAGCAGAGGCGAATGAAATCGCCTCTGCTTTTATTTTTATAAAATGTTTTTTAATCGCTGTATTACCTGTTCACATTGTTCAATATCTGCCACCAAAGCCATACGTACATGGTTTTCCCCTGGGTTGCCATGAGTTGTATCTCTAGAAAGATAGCGACCTGGTAATACTTTAATGTTTGCATGTTGCATTAAATGTTGGGCAAATTTTTCATCATTATCTACTTTTAGCCAATAGTAAAATCCTGCATCGGGTTTTACTAAGGGTAGTAAATGACCTAATTCATGTTGGAATAACTGAAACTTTTTTTGATACAAAGCTCTATTATCTGCAACATGTTGTTCATCTGCCCAGGCCAGTGTAGAGGCAATTTGATGCTGAACAGGCATGGCTGCACCATGATATGTTCGATATTTTAAATAAGGGGCTAGGAGATTGGCATCACCTGCAATAAAGCCTGAGCGCATTCCTGGTAGGTTAGAGCGTTTGGATAACGAATGAAATACAACACAATTTTTATAGTCGTGACGTCCCATCTCTGCACAAACCTCTAATAGTCCAACAGGGGGGTGCTCAAACCAAAGCTCTGAATAGCACTCATCTGATGCAATAATAAAATTGTATTGATCTGAGAGTTGAATGAGTTTTTTTAGTTGTTCACAGGACATTACTGCACCTGTAGGATTACCCGGGGTACAGATAAATAAAACTGCTGTTTTTTCCCAAACATGCTGAGGTACAGTATCAAAATCACCTAAGTAGTTATTTTCTTCAGTGCAATTAATAAAGTAAGGTGTTGCACCAGCAAGTAATGTTGCACCTTCATAGATCTGATAAAATGGGTTAGGCATGACCACATAATCATCTTTACTGACCATTGCTTGAATAAAAGAGAAGATGGCTTCTCTGGTACCCGAAACAGGAAGCACGTGTTGCTCTGCACTGATGTGATGTAAATGAAATCGCTGTGTGAGCCAAGATGCAATTGCTTGACGCAGTTCGAGTAAACCTTTACTTGCAGGGTAGCTCGACAAATGCTGAAAATTTTCAGCCAAGCTATTTATGACAAATTGTGGTGCAGGATGTTTGGGTTCACCAATAGACAGTGAAATAGCGGGTAAATTGGCAGGGGTAATCTCTTGAAAAAGTAGGTTAAGTTTTTCAAATGGGTATGGATGTAACTGATCTAAATAGGTATTCATAAATTAACTACTGGTTTTATGGTGTTGAATTGGTCACTTGGTTTGAAGCTTCATCAAGTGCAGACTTTAATTGGAACGCAAAATGTGTAGACTCCTCATCCGACATTAGCATTCCATTTTTTTTGGTGACATAAAAAATGTCTTCGACTTTTTCACCGAGTGTGGCAATTTTTGCTGAATGTATGTCTAGTCCTTGCATCATAAATAGTCCACCAATTTTGGCGAGTAGACCTGGGTGATCTAACGTGGAGATTTCTATTTCATGCTGTTTAAGTACGTCATCTATTTTAATATTCACAATATTTTCAATATTAAAGTGTCTAAGCTGTCGAGGAATACGTCTTTGCATGAGATTTGGATATTCATCCACATGACTTAACGCATTTGACAAGGCTTGGATGACCGTTTTTTGACGTTCTGGGTCTGTGAGTAAAGTACCAAAACGATCTAACACAATATAAGTATCTAAACTAAAATCAGTTTTAGAGGTAATAATTCGCGCATCTTGTACATCTAAATTCATACGATCTAATACAGCGACTGTTGTTGCAAAAAGATTGGGTTTATCTTGTGTATAAATAAAAATTTGTACGGCATCTTGTGCTGTTTTACGCTGAGCACGTAATTTAATGAGGGGTTGAGTATCTTGATTATGTTCTAGTATTGCATGTGTACACCATGTGACATCATCAACAGACTCTTTTAAGAAGTATTCATCACCTAGTGCTTGCCACACTGCTTCAACACGCTGTAATGAGAAATCTTGTACTAATCGCTCACTTGCGTAAAATTTAGTGTCTTCTATGAGCATTTGATAGTCTACAGGACGATCTATACCTTTTCGAATCACTTCGCGGGTTTGTGTATAAAGTTGGCGCATTAAAGACGCACGCCATGTATTCCACAATTTGGGGTTGGTTGCATTGATGTCTGCAACCGTAAGGGTATATAGATAGTCTAGATGATCCATATCTTTGAGTTTAGATGCAAACTCTTGAATGACGTCTGGATCTGAAATATCTTTTTTTTGTGCTGTAAGTGAAATGAGTAGGTGATTTTCGATGAGCCATGCAATCAGATGAGTGTCTTCATCACTAATACGATGCATCTTACAAAATTGGCGAGCATCTTCTGCACCTAAAATACAATGGTCACCGTTACGGCCTTTTGCAATATCATGAAAGAGTGCTGCAATCATAATCACATCTCGTTTTTTAAGACGTTGATAGACGGAGCTGACTACAGGAAAGTCTTTAGCAAATTCAGGTTCTTTAAAGCGTTCTAAATTACGAATAAGAAAAAGGGTGTGTTGGTCTACCGTATAGATATGGAATAAGTCATATTGCATGAGTCCCATAATTTGGCCAAAGGCGGGTAAATACTTGCCTAAAATGCCATATCTACGCATGTGTGACAATGTTTCATATAGACGGGTTGACGACTGTATGATTTTTAAAAATAAGGCTTGATGTTCAGGTTGTTGTCTAAAGTGTTCATCTATATTTTTTGCAGCCAATACCAGTAAGCGTAATGTACGTGCTCGTATGCCTTTAATTTCTGGGTGTATTGCAATCAGATGAAATATTTCTAAAATGGCGCTTGGATTTTCAGAAAATACTCGATGATGTTGTACCGCAATTTTATGGTCTGTGATTGTAAATCGTTCATTGAGAACAGTGACTTGTTTGATATAGTCTTTAGAGCGTGGCTCTATCACGGACTGATTGAAAAAGGCGAGTAACACTTCATTGAGTGTGGCGACTTGTTGTGCTTTACGATAATAACGGCGCATAAACTGTTCAACGCCGTGATTTGTAGGTTGTTCTTGTTCTTTTAAATGAATATGGCCAAATTTACTAGAAATTTCTTTTTGATAATCGAATAACAGTCTATTTTCATCTCTTTTGGTTAAGCGATGTAGATAATGTCTGATTTCCCAATAGAAGGTTTCTGCCTCTTCTAAAATCTTTAATTCAAACTCTGAAATAAAGCCTAAATGAACAAGGTCATAAATACGATTTACTCTAAAGTGTCGCTTGGCCACCCATGCAATTTGATTCATATCTCGAAGGCCACCGGGCGCATTTTTAATATCTGGCTCAAGATTACTTTCGGTATAATTGTGTTGTGAGTAACGTTTCTTTTGCTCTGTCATTTTGGCATCAAAAAATGCACGGTCTGTCCATGTTTGGCTGACCATTTGTTTAGGCCAACGAGAAAAACGCTCATCACCAACAATTAATCGAGATTCGATCAATGATGTTGCAATGGTAATATCTTGTTTTGCTTGTTCAATACAAGATTGTGCGGTACGTACACTAACGCCGGGTTTAAATCCTGTATCCCATAATGATGCAATAAATTTTGAAATCGAATGTTCTTGGCTTGTATTCAGCTCATGTTCAGAAAATAGCATAATATCAACATCTGAATATGGCAGCATTTCTTGACGGCCATAACCACCGACAGCAAATAAGCAAATCTCTGATGATTCAAGACCTGCTTGTTGCCAAAGTAAACGTAGGCTTTCGTCTATAGCATGGGATCTAGCCAATACAATATGGCGAATACTGGTTCCATTTTCAAAATAATAATGGTCAAATTGTTGTTCAATGTGCTGATGCCACTGTTGAATAGATGCATTTGCTTGATGATTTGCCAGATAGTCTGAAAGAGACGTTGTATTCATGTTCATAAAGATTGGCCTGAGTGTTTATGCTTTAACAGTGATTTTTTGTGCTGCATCTCTTGCAATGTGTCGTGCTTCGTCTGTATTGGTTGCACGTGCAGTAACAACCCCCATTCTTCGTGTTTTAAACCCTTCAGGCTTTCCAAAGAGTCGAAGATCACTGTCTGGATGGCTTAGTGCTTGTTCAAGGTTTTGATATCTGAGATTTTCTCCATCGACACCTGCATAAACTACAGCACTGGCTGCAATACTATGTTGTGTAGTGTTCACGGGTAATCCTAAAATAGCACGTGCATGTAACTCGAATTCACTTTGGAATTGTGAAGCAAGTGTGACAAGTCCAGTATCGTGAGGGCGAGGAGAGACCTCACTAAACCATACATCATCACCTTTAACAAAAAGTTCGACACCAAAGATTCCACAACCACCAAGTGCTGTCGTTACTTTTTCTGCAATCTCTTTGGCTTTGAGTAAAGCGTTTTCACTCATGGCTTGTGGTTGCCAACTTTCAATATAATCGCCGTCTTGTTGTTGATGTCCGATGGGCGAACAAAAATGAGTGTCTAATATGTCAGTTTGTGGGTTTTTTGCTCTTACAGTGAGTAAGGTAATTTCGAAATCAAAATCAATTTTAGATTCTATAATAACTTTACCTTGATTAATACGAGCAGTTTGCATGGCATATTCCCAAGCTGCATCGATCTGATCTGCATTTTTTACAAAGGACTGGCCTTTGCCAGAAGATGACATCACAGGTTTAACAAAGTTAGGAAAACCAATTTCATGACAAGCGTGTCTAAAACGATCTAAAGAATCTGCAAATCTAAATTGAGAGGTAGGAAGTCCCAACTCTTCTGCAGCAAGACGACGAATTCCTTCTCTATTCATAGTAAGGCTTACAGCTTTTGCAGAAGGAATGACCGTTGCGATGTGATTGTTTTCAATTTCAATTAATACATCTGTGGCAATGGCTTCAATTTCTGGCACAATCAGTTGGGGTTGCACAGTATCAATGAGTGTTTTAAGCGCCGTTGGATCAGCCATATTTAACGTATGACAATAATGAGCAACTTGCATTGCAGGTGCATTTTCGTAACGATCTGCAGCATGAACTTCTACACCTAGGCGTTGTAACGAAATAACCACTTCTTTACCTAACTCACCAGAGCCCAAAAGTAAAACTTTAAATGCGGTAGATTGTAGTGGTGTACCAATGGTAACGCTCATTGACCTTTCCTTTATATATTGTTGTATCACGAAGGTTAAATATACTAACCCAATTCATATTATTTGAATAATCTATTATAAATGTTGCTTGCTTGACAATCGAACAACTAGCATAGTATTGAGGCAATTTCATTAATCTTATAGCATACTCAACATAGGTAATGATGATAAGAGATGAATCACATGTGGGCGATTACGAAACAAACTGTCATGTTGATCATGATATCTGCTGTTGTACTAACAGGTTGTAATCAAAAAGATGAACCAAAGGTTGTAATTAAACCTGCACCTAAACTTACTAAAGATGCAACACAGTATGCCAAAGAAAGTTGGGGACTGATGACTTCATTAGATGAAAAACTGCTAGATGGTTCATTTAAACAAAATCAGATAGACGATGAAGTACGTAAGCCTTTACGAGAGCTAGGTAACCGCTGGATGATTAATGTAAAAATGGGGGATTCTGTTGCTGAAGGAAATTTTGCATTGTGTCGTAAGGCAATGGTCAGTTTAGACAGTGTGGCACGTGCGATACAGGCACAAGAAAATCCTTCTATTTTAGAAAATACAAAAAAAACGTATTTAAGAGATAAAACATTGTGTAAAAGTGCTCTAGACAACCCTGAGCTTGGAAATAGTAAAGACCTTTAACGAGAAAAAGGAAGGCTTAAGCCTTCCTTTTCTAATTGTGTAGAATGATTATACTTTTTGCTTTTCAATTTTACTTTTTGCTGTTGTGTCCGTTTTCTTCTCTACATTCGATTTTTTGATTGAATTTCCCTGCGCTGTAACACATTTGCCGCCTTTATGGTGCGGGCCTTGTCCACCTTGTAGTGTTGTGCCTTTAGGGCACGCAAAAGCAGTTGCACTAACAACAGATAAAGTTAACGCAATGATAGAGCTGGTGATTTTTTTCATTCTGACCCCTATATGTATAAAGATAAAAGGTAATATTACCTTTAGAAAGAATAAAGAATATTGGATGGACTAAGCAAGTTTATAAACGTAAGGCTTTATAAACTTGCTGTTATTCTAGTGTAAAATTTAATACTCAATTAACTTTGATTTTTTCGTGATTGTCTTGCTTTTAAGTCGGCAATTGCCCAAACAGCAAATGCAATACAAGCCAAGAATGCATAAAAGAAGTGAGTTACTTGTAGATTACCTTGTATTGTACCTTGTATTGCCAAAGTCAGCATAAGCGCACATGTTGTGAGTACATAAAGCATCATATTCGGGTAAGATTTTATTTGATCTACTTGAACTTTGATTGAATTCATAAAGACAGTCCTCCAGTCAAAACATTAAAAATTATTGTGTGTTTATTATATGATTAATGCAATAAAAATTGCTACCACTGTTTTGTTACTAAAATATGACAGCTTGGTGTATAGTTGGCCAATATGGAAATTAAAATAATTAAATGGCTGAATTTTTATGATTGTATATTGTGAAAGATCAATAAATAATATCGGTAAGGGGGGGAATTCCCCCCTCATTTATTTAAGATTTCTTAATTTTGCTAAAGACAATAGCAATAATTAAAACGATAACACACGGAATGAACCACGCAAGATTTTGGTCTGAAAGCGGTAATTTTTGCAATACGCTTGGAACGACACTTTGAAAACGAGATGCTTTTAGCCCTTCTACAACACCAAAAATAAAAGCCACTGCAGTTACAGGAATAAAAATCTGTTGTGGGTTGGAAAAAAAGCGTGTAAAGAAGCTTAAAATAATAACAATGATTGCAGGCGGGTAAATTGCGGTAAGCACAGGAACAGAAAAGGCAATAAGTTGATCCAAACCTAGATTTGAAATAATAAAAGCAAAGCCTGCAAGTATTAAAACAAGCAATTTATAAGAGATTTTAGTCAATTGATGGAAATAACTTGCACAAGAACAGGTTAAACCAATAGCAGTCACTACACATGCTAAAATAATTAATGCCGTTAAAAACATCGTACCTGAAGAACCAAAAGCATGTTCAACATAGGCATTTAAAATAACAGCGCCGTTTGTTGCATTTGGAGTGAGAGGGTAGCTTTGTACACCCAAGCGAAATAGACATAAATATAATGCAGTGAGGCCAATACCCGCAATAATACTTGCAATGACAGTATATTTGAAAACAAATTTGGACTCTGTAACACCACGTGACTTAACGGCTTGTACAATAACAATACCAAAAACCAAAGCACCTAAAGTATCCATAGTTAAGTAACCATTCACTAAACCTTCTGAAATAGGGCGATCTATATAGTTCCCAGTCGGTGCAGAGAAAAAGTGTAGTGAAATAAATAAAGTGCTAATACATAAGATACTTAAAGCGATCAATTTCAATGGTGCAAGTACATAACCAATCGTATCTAAAATTTTATGTGGATATAACGAGATAATTGCAACAATAGTAAAATAAATCGCACTATAAATAAGTGTTGGGGTAGTACCATGCCCAAAGTGAGGCTCAATACCTATTGCATATGAAACAGTAGCTGTACGTGGGGTCGCAAATAATGGGCCTACAGCTAAATAACAAGTCAACGTTAAAATAAGACTGGCAACTTTACCTAATGGAGAACTCAATGATTCTATTGAACCCCCTACGCGAGCCAACGCAATAATGGTTAATACAGGTAAACCTACAGCTGTAATTAGAAACCCGAAAGAGGCCAACCAAACATGCTCACCGGCTTGTTGTGCAACAATTGGGGGGAAAATAATATTACCTGCACCAATAAATAAAGCAAAGGTCATAAAACCTAATGCTAAAATATCTTTGATATTCAATTGATTCATGAATTTGCCTAAAATCTAAATTGCTTTATTCTAGTGCAAAAAATACTATTACACATTAAATTAATTACCTTTTGATTAATTTTGGTGCAACTCAATCTATTCAAAATAAATCATGTAAAGACTAAATCTGTATTTTTAATGTTAAAGTGAGCACATATTAAATGAGTACTTTACTGAAAAGTAAGTTTTTATTCTTAGATTACTCAAAATAGCCTAAGTAAATTATATATTCTAAAGAGAGACAAAATGCTAAATAGTAAAGTAAATATTAAAACCGAAAAAGATATTGAAAAACTACGAATAGCCGGAAAATACGCAGCTGAAGTTCTTGAGATGATTAAAGAACATGTAAAACCTGGGGTATCTACAGCTTACTTAGATCAAATATGCCATCATTTTATTATTCAACAGCTTAAAGTCATACCTGCAAACATCGGTTATCATGGATATAGTAAAACAACCTGTATTTCAAAGAATGAGGTTGTATGTCATGGTATTCCATCAGACCAAGATATCTTAAAAGAAGGTGACATTGTAAATATTGATATTGCGATTATTAAAGATGGCTACTATGGTGACACAAGCAGAATGTATGCAGTAGGGAAGATAAAGCCAGAATATGAATCACTTATTTTAACCACATATGAAGCAATGAGAGCAGGAATACATCAAGTAAAACCCGGAGCAACACTTGGTGATATTGGATTTGCAATCCAATCTGTTGCACATAAGAAAAATTACAGTATTGTGAAAGAATATTGTGGGCATGGCATTGGTAAAGGTTACCACGAACAGCCTAATATTTTACATTATGGACAAAAAGGGCAGGGGCTTAAGTTAAAAAAAGGAATGGTATTTACCATAGAGCCGATGGTAAATATGGGCAAAGCTGCGGTAAATGAACTCAGTGATGGTTGGACAGTGGTTACTCGTGATGGATCTTTTTCCGCTCAGTGGGAGCATATGATTGCAGTGACCGAACATGGTTTCGAAGTTCTAACACCTTGGCCAAATGGCACGGACATTTTTCCTCAAATTTAAATTTAAAAAGCTGATAAACATTTGAAAATGTTTATCAGCTTGAAATTAAAAATAGCCTAAGAAATATTTAAACATTAAATCTAAAATGCATTACGTCACCATCTTTAACAATGTAAGTTTTGCCTTCTAAACGCCATTTCCCCGCATCTTTCGCACCCGATTCACCATTAAATTGAATAAAGTCATCATAAGCAATTACTTCTGCTCGAATAAAGCCTTTTTCAAAGTCCGTATGAATTACACCTGCTGCCTCTGGACCTGTTGCACCCACTTTAACTGTCCAAGCACGTACTTCTTGAACACCTGCTGTAAAATACGTTTGTAAACCAAGTAGGTGATAACCAGCACGAATGACAACATTTAATCCTGGCTCTTCCATATCCATGGCTTCTAAAAATTCAGCACGGTCTTCGTCTTCTAATAAAGAAATTTCAGCTTCTATTTGATTACAAAGCGGTACAACAATCGCATTTTCTTTATTTGCAAGATCACGAACTGCATCTAAATATGGATTATTTTCAAATCCATCTTCAGCAACATTGGCAATATACATGGTTGGTTTTAATGTTAATAAGCCATAACCACGAAGAAGCTTATGATCATCTTCTGTTAAATCTGCTGCACGTGCAGGAAGACCATCATTTAATAATGGTAGAATTTTTTCTAATACAGATTTGGTAGCAATAGCATCTTTATCACCACTTTTAACGCTTTTTGCTAATCGAGTAATTGATTTTGTTACGGTTTCTAAATCAGAAAGTGCAAGTTCAGTGTTTATGGTTGAAATATCATCGAGAGGATCTATTTTTCCATTCACATGAATAACGTTTTCATCTTCAAAACAACGTACTACATGAGCAATAGCATCTGTTTCACGAATATTTGCTAAAAACTGATTACCTAGACCTTCACCTTTAGAAGCACCCGCCACTAAACCTGCAATGTCAACAAATTCCATCGTTGTTGGTAATACACGTTGTGGTTTAACAATTGCTGTTAATTTTTCTAGTCTCGAGTCAGGTACAGGAACAATTCCTGTATTTGGCTCAATAGTACAAAAAGGGAAGTTTTCAGCAGCAATTGCTGCTTTAGTTAAGGCATTAAAAAGTGTTGACTTGCCAACGTTTGGTAGACCAACAATACCACAATTAAAACCCATGAAATACTCACAAAAATGTTGTATGAATTGTCGCTAATTCTACCGCAAAGTTAAAATAAAATCAGGAATAAGTATTTTTATGATAATTTTCTGCGCAATTTTGCTTATAATGGTGTGATTAATAAATCCTTTGGAAGGAGATTAAAGAAAAATATGCGTACTTTATATCAATTTCCATTATCTCATTTTTGTGAAAAATCACGTTGGTTATTAGATTACAAAGAACTGGATTATGTTGCGCACAATCTCACGCCTGGTGTGCATCGAATTTTCACGCAACGTAAAGCTGGTGTCAACACTGTACCTCTTTTACACGATCATGATTTTTGGATCAATGATTCCACAAAAATTGCGCAATATTTAGAAAAACACTACCCAGAAAACCATTTAATTCATACAAACCCAACAATAAATAGGCATATTTTTAAGATCGATGATATGGCAAATCAGCTCGGTATTGATGTACGGCGTTGGATTTTAAGTCAGATGATTTTAGAAAATAGTGACTCTGTCGATATTCTACTTGGAGAAAAAGGCTATTTACAAAAATTTAAAAAATATAGCAAGCCCATGCTTTCTTTTGTATTAAAGAAACAATATGAATTAAACAGTAACCATGTGGTTGAATTAAAACAATCAATTTTGAATCGTGTAAATGTATTAAACCAACAATTTATCAATACCAATACAGGATATATGACCCAAGATCATTTTACATTTGCTGATATTTCAGTCTGTAGCATGATTGCACCCCTTTTGAATATAGAAGGAACACCTTGGGAAATTGAAAAATCACAGCAAAATCCAAAATCTGAAATAGAGAAGTTAAAAGAAAGTATTTTCATACTACCTATAGGTAAATACGTTATAGATATATATAAAAACCAACGTAATGCGAGAGTAGACTGGAGAGGAACTTAATTTATATATAATCACGATAGATTTTTATAAAGATCCAATAAAAGATATAAAAACGGCGTTAAAAAGCACTATTCAAATAGTGCTTTTTTTAAATGGTTTGTGATGACTATCTTTTATAAATTTGGTCAAAAACACCACCATTAGAAAAATGGATTTTCTGTGCATTTGCCCAACTTCCAAATACAGAATCTATAGTAAATAGTTGTAATTTTGGAAATTTGTGAGCATATTTTTGTGCAACTTCTTTATTTCGCGGTCTAAAGTTATATTCAGCAGCTAAATCTTGGCCTAAAGGAGAGTAAAGGAAGTTTAAGTAGCCTGTCGCAATTAAACGGTTACCATTACTATCTACTGTTTTATCTACAATAGCGACTGATGGCTCAGCCAATATTGATATTGAAGGGTAAACTATTTCAAATTCTCCCTGAGGTAAGTTTTTTTGAGCAAGTAAGGCTTCATTCTCCCAAGTCAGCAAAACATCACCAATATTTCTCTCTGTAAAAGTTGTCATAGATCCACGTGCTGCTGAGTCTAATACTTTCACATTTTGGTAAATTCCTGTGACCAATTGACGTGCTTTTTCATCATTCCCACCTGGCTGTTTTAGTGCATACCCCCAAGCAGCAAGATAAATCCATCTTGGTGCACCACCTGTTTTAGGATTTGGTGTAATAATCTCTACCCCAGGTTTGGTTAAGTCCTTCCAATCTTTAATTTGCTTTGGATTACCTTTACGAACGAGATATACAATAGTTGATGTATATGGTGCAGAGTTATTTGGGAATTGTTTTTGCCAATCTTTTCTGATATATCCAGCATTTGAAATTTCATCAATATCATTCGCCAAAGCTAAAGTAACTACATCGGCTTTGAGGCCTGTTGCAACAGCACGTGCTTGTTTACCTGAGCCACCATGTGATTGTTTGAAATCAATTCTTTGCCCTGTTCTTTTATACCAATAGTCACCAAACGCTTGATTATAGTCTCTATAAAACTCACGAGTTGGATCATAAGAAACATTTAGAAAACTTTTTGTTTCAGCAGCAAGGGCAGGTGTCGAAGATAAAATAATACTCAACATTCCGAGTAAAAGTGCTTTTTTCATATACAGTCCATCATTGAATTATCAATTGTGAATGAGTTAATGTTTATATTTAAAAAAGAGTAATTAATTAAATACAATGACATTGGTATTTTCTTTAACGTATTTTAAATAATGAAGTAAATGATCTATATCATCTTCAGTGGTGTATTTACCAAAACTAAAACGGATAGCATTATTTGCAGTATGTTCTGTGCGACCAATTGCAAGTAGAACATGTGATGCTCCTGCCTTACCTGAATTACATGCAGAGCCGCTAGATACAGCTGCAATTGTTTTAATCGCATTAATGAGTATAAACGAGTGATCTTCTGTAAAAGAAAGATTTAAATAATTAGAAACACTTTGATTGGGTTCACCATTTAATACAATTTCTGTAAGACGATTTAATCCATCAAATAATTTATGCTGTAGTCTTTTTAATCGCTTTTGTTCTGTCTCTAAATTCACTCGTGCAATTTTAAAGGCTTCACCCATACCTACAATTTGATGAGTTGCCAACGTACCTGAACGACAGCCTTGTTCATGACCACCCCCATGGATTTGAGGCTCAATTTCAAATGTTTTTTGATGATTAACGTATAACGCACCAATTCCTTTGGGACCATATACTTTATGTGCAGATAAACTTAATAGATCGATATTTAATGTATGTACGTCAATAGGGAGTTTACCTGCAGCTTGTGCAGCATCTACATGAAAAAAAATATTATTCTGTTTAGCAAGAGAACCAATTGATTTAATATCTGTAATTGTTCCTATTTCATTATTCACCATCATTAATGAAATGAGTATTGTATCGGGACGAATGGCATTTTGTACGGATTCAGGTGTAATAATGCCAGTGTTTGGTTCTGGCTTGAGATAGGTGACATCAAAGCCAAGTGTTTCTAATTTAGCACAACTATCTAAAATCGCTTTATGTTCAATCTGACTTGTGATGATGTGTTTACCTAAATGGCTATAACGCTCGGTCACACCTTTTAATGCAAGATTGTTAGATTCTGTTGCACCAGATGTCCATATGATTTCATCTGATGTAGCCCCAATGAGTGTAGCAACGTCTTGTCTTGCTTGTTCTACTTGCTGTTTTGCTTGTTTTCCAAAAGAATGTCCACTTGAAGCAGGATTACCAAAAGTGCCAGTAAAAGAAAGGCTTTGTGCCATTATTTCTATAATCTCAGGATAAACTGGCGTTGTTGCAGCATAATCTAAATAAATTTGCTGTTTCATATCCCTAACATCTCCAAATGAATTTTTATGATTTAAATATAACAAAAAGTGCTAAAAAGACATAGTCATAATGTGATGGATAGGGGCTCTTATCACTATAAATCACGACAGCTATACGGCTATTATTTCATATTTTTATTTAATGTATTCATCGTTGAAATAAATAAAAAATTATATTTAAATATTTAAAATTCAATTGCTTTTTATCTGATTTAGATTTTCATAAATGTTATATCTATATAAGCATTATTACATGTCATTCGATTAAAATTTAAGGCGAGTATCTTGGCTCATCAGCCAATTCTTATTATTGGCCAAAGTCTAATTATGATACGCTGAAAAGTAGGCTTTACCTTATGTTACAAGAGAGACGCTGGTTTTCAATGAATACTTATTGTACATATGAAATTTTAATGTTTTACTATTATTTCAAAATAAGTAGACGTGCTTTAGAGCAAAAAAAGCGCACAAAGAGAAAACAAGTAGAGGGTATATATTATGAAATCAATAAAACATTTTTCGGCTGAAGATCTATGTAGAGTGATTGAAATGGCATGGGAAGACAGAACACCATTTGAAGCCATTGAGTATCAATTTGGTCTAACAGAGTCAGATACTATAAACCTGATGAGAACCCATATGCAACCAGGTAGTTTTCGTTTATGGCGTGAACGTGTTACAGAAAGGAAAACAAAACATCTTAAATTAAGATCTTCAGATGTAAGCAGAGCATATTCATCTAGACAGTACAAAGTATAATACGCATTACTCATTGATTCAATTTAAGCGGCTAGTTGAAATTATTTATAATAATACATATAAGATCGGTTTTTATAGATCAAAATAATATTTGTTAGCCGCTCAAATTTTTAAACCATTCATTTCGCATAATGGCTGATTATGTTACTTGCTTCATCATTGACAATGTTCGTGCGTCAGTCGGGGTTATTGTCAATGATGTTAAAATCGCAAGTAACACCAGTGCATTTAACATGAATCTTGATTATGCGACATCATCGTCCTCGTTTTGTTTCTTCTCTCAATGATCTGAATATAGCTTATTTGCAAGACCAGACAAA
>NZ_VTDM01000020.1 GCF_015627105.1 Acinetobacter baretiae
TGAAGCAACGAAATAAGATTGAAACATTGTTTGGTTTGTTGAAAGCTAAATACAACTTAGTGACAAGTAAGGCGAGAAGTGTTCAAGGCTATTTAGCAGGAATTTATGCATCTTTATGTGCGTATCAGGTTTGTCATAAGAATAAGCCGAACATTCGAATCATCGGTGCTTCGGCTTAAACAGGATTCGGGTTAATTAAGTTTTTTAGTTTAATGAAGTGTATTTTTATTAATCTAAGTGTAGTCTAAAAAACCATAGGGTTTTCTATACTTTTGATAAAAATAAATCTCTTTTAATCTTTTGCATTAAAATTAATAATTTATATTGTTTAGCATATAATTTACCTTTATTAGCAATGCTTATTTTTTAAAGAGAAATGAATGAGCTTGTTTGTAATGTAAGAGAGAAAGTAAAAGTTATCATTTAGATAAAACAGGATTTTATTTGAATTTTAAAACAAGCTTTGGTTTGAGTGGTGTATGTTTGAAACGTAAAATACCCGTAGCTTTTATTTTATTGACCTCAAATGTGATTTCGTTGTGACTTTTAACATAAATCTGTATTCATCACTGGGGTAAATGAAGCTTATATTCTTATTTTATTGATGTTGGTTTTGAATGAGTAGGCAGGGGGATTGAAATCCAAATGAAGTATTTTAAATAGTTGTTATCACTATATATTCAAGATTTTGATTGATATCTATCATGAAAAAGATGGGCTGAAAAAATATCAAACGATAGATGATGCTTATTATATACCAAGCTAAGTATGAGCAGTACTTTGTTGAAAGACCAGTGACTGCTCAAAACAAATAGAATCGTTATTTCATTGTATTTGCACGTTCACGTAAAGCTTCTTCAAAGAGTTGTTGTTCTTTGGCTTTATGAGTTGTAGAGAAACGAATACTCAGTACACATACACCTGCAATAATGACTAACACTCCTAATGCCATAAGGCATGTTTGAATATCTAACATACCTTTGAGTAAGAAACCTGCGGCTACAGCACCAACATTACCACCTGCACCAATAATTCCGGCAACACCTCCCAAAGCGTCTCGGTCAATAAACGGCATTAACGCATAAGTTGCACCACATGCCATATGAGTAAATATAGCAAATACAGTCATGCTTAAAATCGCAAGTAAAGGGGTTTGCATGTATGAAAAGAGGACTAAAAAAACGCCTTCTAATACAATCATGAAAAATAAGACATGGGTTCGGCCATCTAAACCTTTATTTACAGCAATGCGATCTGAGACTATTCCTCCTAATGCACGTGCAAATAAGGCCAATAAACCAAAAATTCCTGCAGTAAGGCCGGCTTCTTTGAGTCCAAATTGGAATTGCTCTATGTAGTACATTGCGACAACATTATGTATAAATATTTCAATGCCAAAACAGGCAGCATAGGCCATGAAGAGCACCCAAACTCTATAGTTTTTAGCTGCATGACGTAAAATGGCAAGACCGCCTTTTTTACCACTACTGACATAAATGCCTTGTGCGTGTAATGTGGAAAAATTGCCTTGAGGGCAGTCTTGTGTGTATCTCCAATACATAAGCCCCACAATGATCATCATAATTCCCGGCATGACAAGAGCAAACCGCCAGCCGAGTGCCTGTTCAACACCACACATTACTAATGCAGATAACAATAAAGGCATGAGTGCTTGTGTTGCACCACCACCAGCATTTCCCCAGCCTGCTGTAGTTGCATTGGCTGTACCGACAACATTCGATGCAAACATCATACTGGTATGGTATTGAGTAATAACAAAACTGGCACCAATAGCACCAATAAATAATCTAAAAAATAAAAAAGTTTCATAAGTGTTGGCGGCTGCGAGGCCAAATACAGGAATGCTACCAATTAATAATAATCCTGTATGTGCTTTACGAGGGCCGTATTTGTCACATAATGGACCAACAATGAGTCTGACTAAAATGGTAATAGCAACAGCTGCAATATTAATATTGGCAATTTGATCTTTAGTTAAATGAAATTCTTCAGCAATAATTGGCATGAGAGGCGCGCAAGCAAACCATGCAAAAAAACAAACAAAAAAAGCAAGCCAACTCATATGAAATGCTCGCATGGTGGCAGTTTTAAAATTAAAAAGATGAATTCTAGTGGCTTTTTTAGCACTTAAATCGATAGACATAATGTGGCTCTAAGGCAAGATTGCATTTGAACCCTGCTTATAACATTACAGAAACGATACATAAAGTGACACGGATCAAAAAGCAGTTTTTTTAGTATGACGTATAAAAAGCAGACACAAAAAAACCAGCAATATGCTGGTTTTTTTAACACCATTTTAAATTAAAAAAATGGTGCCCGGGGCCGGACTCGAACCGGCACGCTTTGAGGGCGGGGGATTTTAAATCCCCTGTGTCTACCTATTTCACCACCCGGGCATGTGCGCAATAATAGTGAAAATAATTATAAATGGCAATACATTAGATCAAATTTAGTATCAGACTGTTCATAAAATAGCTGATTTAAGCTGTTGTTCTTATTATTTCGTTTTTATTTTGATAAAAATGAAACTATTCTTAGTTTTTATGATGAATCTTAAGCGATAAAAATCATAACAAGCGCAGTTTGATTCTTAATTCTTATAAGTGATGACTATTTATTGATAATGAGAATGATTAATTGTATCTTTTCGGTAAATTTTAGACTTTGTTCATTAGTTATGTATGTATCTCCTTCATTTAAATTAACCACACTTTCTGTGGCATTGCTTTGTATGTCATCTGTTTATGCAAAGGATCAAGCTGTATTACCAACGATTGCCGTTTTAGCTCAGGAAAATGAAAGCTATACAGCAGTAAAAGATGAATCTACCTTAAGAACCAAGCAAAAAAATTTAGATGTGCCACAAACGGTTAATGTGGTGTCTTCGGCGTATTTGAATGATTATGAACCTGAAAATTTAGACAATGCATTGAGCCAAGTGAGTGGAATTACACAAGGGAATACGCTTGCAGGAACGCAAGACACGCTAATGAAGCGAGGTTTTGGTGATAACCGTGATGGCTCAATTATGGTGAATGGAATGCCCATTGTACAGGGTCGAGTAATGAATGCAGCCGTGGCCAAAGTTGAGGTACTTAAAGGACCTGCATCTTTGTTGTACGGTATTATGGACCCCG
Organism: Acinetobacter baretiae; assembly: GCF_015627105.1. Taxonomy (GTDB): domain Bacteria; phylum Pseudomonadota; class Gammaproteobacteria; order Pseudomonadales; family Moraxellaceae; genus Acinetobacter; species Acinetobacter baretiae. The sequence continues at coordinate 3,162 of NZ_VTDM01000020.1, forward strand.
GTGGTGTGGTAAATGTTGTGACCAAAAAGCCACAGAAAAAACAAAGCACAACCCTTTCTTTGTATGGGTCAAGCTATGAACGAGGAAAAAATGGTGTTGGTGCAACTGTAGACACAACAGGACAAATTGGTACTAGTGACTTTTCTTATAGATTAATCGCTGATCAATCACGTAAAGATTATTGGCGGAATTTTGGCTATAATGATCAGCAGTTGATTGCTCCATCGTTGCAATGGGAGCATGATGCCACAAAAATAAATGTGAGTTATCAGTACCGTAAATTTGATGTTCCTTTTGATCGTTCTACAATCATTGATCGTTTTGGCACAGGAAAAGTATTGCCAATTTCAAAATATACACGTTTAGATCAAACAAGTAATCAGATGTCTGGTGAAGATCATTTGGCGCAATTAAATATCGATCATCAATTGACGGCTCAGTGGCAATTGCATGCAGGATATAGCTATAACAAAGAAACTTATGATGCTGGTCAAATGCGTGTTGTACCTGGTAGTTTAAACACTAAAACACATACTTTAAAACGAAGCAATGATGCAACGACAGGAGCTACAAGTACTTCAAGTTTTGGTAATGCTTATTTAAATGGTGAGATATCATTATTTGGGTTACGTCATGATCTACAGATTGGTGTTGAAAGTGCATATGTGAAGTACTACCGTAAAGATTTATGGCGAACAACAACAGCCAATCAAAAAACAATAAATTATGAAACACTTGCAGGCGCTGATACGCGTTTATCATCTTCGATCGATGCATCAGCGAGTGATCAAACCAATAAACTTCGTACTTACGGCATGTATGTGCAAGATTCTATGTATTTAACAGATCACTGGATTGCTGTCATGGGGGCTAGATATACGCATTGGCAGCAAATAGCAGGTAGAGGTCGTCCATTTAATACCAATACTGATACAAATGATGGTCAATGGTTACCTCGTTTAGGTCTTGTGTATAAGTTAAATGATCAAGCATCTGTTTATATGAGTTATACAGAATCGTTGAAACCGAGTTGGACGATTGCAGGATATAAAGCTCAGTTGGGTAATGCTGTTCCACCTGAAGAGGGGAAGTCATATGAGTTCGGTGTTAAATATGAGCTCGATCAACGTTTAACAGCAAATATTGCATTATATGATATTAAGAAAACCAACATTATTGATAACGATACCTTTACAAGCATATCTACAGCACAAAATGCACGTTCGAAAGGGGTAGAAGTTGATTTAACAGGACGTATTACACAAAAATTGGATGCGATTGTAACGTATGCGTATACCGATGCAAAAGTCACAGATTCAACGAACCAAACAGCGATTGGAAAATCTCTTGCGAATGTTGCTAAAAATACAGCTTCTTTAGCACTCTCTTATGATTATGGGTCATTTGCAAATGGTCAATTAAGATTTGGTGCAAGTGGGAATTATGTGGGGAGTCGACCGGGTGATCAGTCGAATAATTTTAAATTACCTAATTATACGTTAATGAATGTATTTATGAGTTATGACACTCAGCTCAAAGGTCAAGATTTAAATCTTAAATTGAATGTAAACAATGTGTTTGATAAAGATTACTTTACATCAACTACAGCCACAGACAGTACAGCTTATTTAAATGTTTCTCGTGGCGATGCAAGAGAGATTGCTTTAAGAGCAACGATGAAATTTTAATATAGACACCATCGCGTGAAAATAGAGCACTGTTCTATTTTCATTCAAACACAGGAAAGAATGAATGAAGTGGTTAGATTGCCGTAGCATCATGAGTGCATTTATATTATTTTTTGGTCTGATTCAAATGAGTCAAGCTGCAAAAATTATGTTGGTTTCTCAAACACAAGGTAAAGAAGCAGAAATAGATCAAAATATTCAACGTTATTTGGTACAAAAAGGGCATCAGGTCGACATCGTGGATCAGGCAATTGATCCGCAAAGCATTAAAAATGTAGATTTAGTGATTTTATCTTCTACCGTTGCATCTAAAAGCCTAAAGTCGGGTTGGAGAAATATTCACTATCCATTGATGACTTGGGAAAATGATTATCTTGATGATTTGGCCATGACAGGAAAAAGAAGTGATACAGATTTTGGAGAGTTGGAAAAAGAGCGTTATTTGTGGTTGGTGAATCAACCCAATGAGTTGTCGGCAAAATTACTTGCAGGTACAGTAAACGTTTATAAAAAACAAGCACCGATGAGTTGGGGTAAGCCCGGTCTTGGCGCAACGATTATTGCAACGATTTATGGGCAACCTGAAAAAGTAGCGATTTGGGGTTATGAAAAAGACAGTACGATGGATTATGAAACACTTGCTCCAGCACGCCGTTTAATGTTTTTTTTAGGTAATGATACGTTTGATAATTTATCTGAAGATGGTTTGAAGTTGTTTGATGCATCTATTGCATGGATGACGAAAAAATAACTGTTAATCAGGTACAAAAAAACCAGCATATTGCTGGTTTTTTTAACACCATTTTAAATTAAAAAATGGTGCCCGGGGCCGGACTCGAACCGGCACGCTTTGAGGGCGGGGGATTTTAAATCCCCTGTGTCTACCTATTTCACCACCCGGGCGTTACACAAGATTGGAGGCGGAGGTCGGAATCGAACCGGCGTACACGGAGTTGCAGTCCGCTGCATGACCACTCTGCCACCCCGCCATCTCTTGGTGATGCACATATTAGCAAGGTTTTAAAAAAAGACAATACCTTGTTGTCGATATATGTTCATAAAATCAACATGTAAAAAAAAATTGCTCAAATTATCATGTATTATTTATCAATTACTTTAAATCCTTGTGGAGATGCGCCGTGGCATTGGTTTTAGATGGAAAGGCATTAGCAAAAAAAATTGAAGCAAATTTATTCGAGCGAGTGAGTGCTTTAAAAGAAAAAACAGGACGTACCCCCATTTTAGCAACAATTTTGGTCGGTGATGATGGTGCATCTGCAACGTATGTGCGTATGAAAGGCAATGCATGTCGTAGAGTTGGTATGGAATCAATCAAAATTGAATTGCCACAAACAACCACGACACAAGAACTATTGGCTGAAATTGAAAAACTCAATCAAAATCCAGATGTGCATGGAATTTTACTCCAACACCCCGTACCTGAACAAATAGATGAACGTGCATGTTTTGATGCTATCTTATTGAATAAAGATGTTGATGGTGTAACGTGCTTAGGTTTTGGTCGTATGGCGATGGGAGAGCATGCATATGGTTCAGCTACGCCAGCGGGGATTATGACGATCTTGCAAGAAAGTGGGATTGAAATTGCTGGTAAACATGCAGTTGTTGTGGGGCGTTCAGCAATTTTAGGTAAGCCAATGGCGATGATGTTGTTGCAAGCCAATGCAACGGTCACGATTTGTCATTCACGTACTCAAAATTTAGCTGAATTTGTAAAACATGCAGATATTATTGTGGGTGCAGTTGGTAAAGCAGAGTTGATTAAAAAAGAGTGGATTAAACAAGGTGCTGTGGTGGTTGATGCAGGATTTCATCCACGAGAAAATGGTGGTGTTGGCGATATTGAGCTAAACGGTATTGAAGCAATTGCATCAGCATATACTCCTGTACCTGGGGGGGTAGGGCCAATGACCATTACTACGCTCATTCGTCAAACTGTAGAAGCTGCAGAAAAAGCACTGGCTTAAGTGAATTAAATTAAAACGCGCTTAAGGTTCATTAAGCGCGTTTTTTTATGTCAATAGGTGTTGTAATGCTTTATCTAATGTTGGATATAAAAATGGATAACCCTCCTCAGACAAGTGTTTAGGGCGTACATATTGGCCATTGGTGATTAATTCAGCTTGCTCTTTTAAAACAAATTTTAATACGCTTTCTGGTAAAGAAAGTGGTGTATATTTGTGTAATATATCTTTGCAGGTACGCACAAACTGTTGTTGTGTGGTCTGCTGTGGTGCTGTTAAATTATAAACATTGTATTGAGTATTTGAGCACATCAGAAAAACTATAGCATTAACGACATCATCAATATGTATCCACGTTAAAGGTTGTTGACCTGAACCAATATTTCCAACAGCATTCATTTTAATGGGAAGAAGCATTTGTTTAAAGGCAGGTGCTTGTTTGGCAAAAACAACACCTAAACGAACAATTTTCACATTTTGTTGCTCTTTTTCTGCCCAAGGTAAAATGGCATTTTCCCATTTTTGACAAACTTTTGAGACAAAAATATTTTGTGATGGACTATCTTCATCACAAATATGTTGCCATTTTTTTGTATTGTCTATGCCGTAGTACCCAATTGCAGAGCCCGAAATGATACATTCAGGTTTAATTTTTTGGGTATCTAGCCAATGTGTGAGCTGTTGTGTGGTGTCTACACGACTGTGAATGAGGTCTTGTTTTCGCTGTTCACTCCATCGCTGACTACCTATATTTTCACCTGCAAGATTAATGACATAATCTACTGTAGTTGCCGTATTGATGTCGTTGAATGTGCCAACAGGGGTAACCTGTTTAGATGAATATCGTTCTTTAATACGATGTGGTGAACGAGTAAGTACAATGATATGACACGATTGTTGCAATAAAAAAGTGATTAAAGCTGTGCCAATGAGCCCTGTACCGCCTGTTATTAGGATCGTTTTTTGTGTCAAATTTTGCATGATTGACCTCATGTTTGTGTATATAAATAAATGAGTGAAAAAATATGGTTAGCCCACACAACGGTAGCGAACAACATTGAGTATTTGTGGGTGAGTATTCATGGCTGTGCGTGCTGCATTGGTTTGATCTGTACTGTTATTGATTTGTGCAAGCTCAAAACTGGTTCGGCTTTGCCCAATACCTACACCGTATGAGTTTTGGTGGTTGGCAGGGTTAACAATTTCGCTATTACTGAGGAGTTCAATTTGATAGTTTTTTTGTGCCCCAAGTGCTTTTTTACATGCACTTTGTAGTTTAACAGTATTGGCACTTTGATTGGTTTTAGTGGCAAGCGTATAGCTGATGACTGCACTGTTTGCAGTGCGTTGTTCGACTTCATAGCCCGTGTGGCCATTATATGCTTGTGGTGAAGTCTGACATGCACTGAGCGTGACGAACAGGCTTGATATGGCAAGGGTGATACATATTTTTTTCATTGTTGTTGAGCTCATAATCTGTTTTAAGCGCAGTATGTCATAATTTTAAGAATATTTTTGTTGTTTTTGTGCTGTCTGATCGAAGAAAAAAAGAGCCAACTTGTTGGCTCTTTTTTTATGTTTAACTGGTTTCAGTTTCACTAAAGCGTTGTAGTAACTTATATTGGTGTTGTTTTAACACTTTTGGCATTCGCTCACCAAGTTGTTCAAACAGTACGCCGTGGCTTTGAATTTCTTTTTTCCACTGTTTTGGTTCTTGTGTAGTCACCTTCTCAAAATCAGATCGACTAAAATCACTGCCAGCCCAATTTAGGTCTTCATAACGAGGAACTTTGCCAATTGCTGTATCTGTTGCGTGGGCTGTTCCTTCACAACGTGCAATCATCCATTCTAAAACACGCATGTTTTCACCAAAACCTGGCCAAATGAATGTGCCATTTTCATCTCTACGAAACCAATTGACATTAAAGATTTTAGGCAATTGATGGCCGTTAGCTTCTGCTAAAATATGTGTTTTTTGGCCTAGTGTTAGCCAGTGGTCAAAATAGTCAGCCATGTTGTAGCCAATGAAAGGTAGCATCGCAAAAGGGTCTCTGCGTACCACACCTTGTTGACCTGCGGCGGCTGCGGTGGTTTCTGAGCCCATTGTTGCTGCTTTATAAACACCGTCAATCCAATCAAATGCTTCAGATACTAAAGGGATGGTATCTGCTCTACGACCACCAAAAATAAAAGCTGAAATAGGTACACCTTGTGGATTATCCCAGTTTGGGTCAATAGATGGACACTGATCTGCTGCTACAGTAAAACGAGAGTTTGGATGTGCTGCTTTTTCATGGCCTTCGTGTGTTTTACCTTTCCAATTAATCAGGTTTTCAGGCACTGTTTTTGTTAAACCTTCCCACCATACTTGACCTGTTTGCGTCACGGCAACATTGGTATAGATCACATCTTTTTTTAATGTGGCCATACAGTTGGGATTGGTTTTTATATTTGTACCGGGTGCAACACCGAAAAATCCAGCTTCAGGATTGATGGCATATAAACGACCATCTTGGCTAGGTTTAATCCATGCGATGTCATCGCCAACGGTTTCTACTTTCCAACCTTGATAGGTTTGAGGTGGAATAAGCATGGCAAAATTGGTTTTACCACAAGCAGAAGGAAAGGCAGCAGCAATGTAATGTTTTTTACCTTCAGGGTTGGTGATTCCCAAGATTAACATATGTTCAGCGAGCCAACCTTGTTCACGACCCATAACAGATGCGATACGCAAAGCGAAGCATTTTTTCCCTAATAGTGCATTACCACCATACCCCGAACCAAATGACCAAATTTCACGGCTTTCAGGATAGTGAACAATGTATTTTTCGCGGTTGCAAGGCCAAGCAACATCTTGCACACCTTGTTTTAAAGGCATTCCAACACTGTGTACACATGGAATAAATGGCTGATTTGTACCTAAAACATCATAAACAGCTTTGCCCATACGAGTCATTTTACGCATGCTAATCGCAACGTAAGGTGAGTCGGTGATTTCAATACCAATATGAGCAATATGACTACCGATTGGCCCCATAGAAAAAGGAACAACATACATGGTTCGACCTTGCATACAGCCTTTAAATAAACCATTCAGTGTTTGACGCATTAGATGTGGTGCTTGCCAATGATTGGTAGCGCCTGCATCTTCTTCTTTTTCACTACAAATAAATGTACGATCTTCAACACGTGCAACATCTGTTGGGTCGGATAAAACACTGTATGAGTTGGGGTGACAGATTGGGTCTAAGGCCTGCATACTGCCGTTGGCGATCATGAGTTGAATTAATTCTTGATATTCTGTCTCACTACCATCGCACCATTGAATGGTTTTAGGTTGAGTAAGTTGTGCAATCTCTGAAACCCATTCGATCAATTTGGTATGTTGAACAAATGCGGGTACATTGAGTGAATTCATGCGAATGCCTTAGAGGTTTTAAAAGGGGTCATACCATCAAAAATCGATATTTTTGATATTTTGCTTAATTTATTAGAGCATAATCGCCCCATTAAATTAAGTCGGAAAATATATATAATAAAAATAAATATACATTATATATATTTTAAATAAGTATTATTTTCAATCGCTTAAATTTAATATTGCCAATGTATTTATTTAAAAAATATTCAATTTAATTTTATTTTTTAAATAAATAATTTTTTAAAACAATAACTTATAATTTTTAATATTTTGATGATTGAACTAAAGCAAATTATAAAAAAACGCGGTTTTTATACAAAATTTCTGACAATGGGTGTTATGCTATATTTTCATAGCGATAAGAGTTTCGTGGTTGTGATGTCAGATTTAAAACCATTATCTTTGGTGTATAACCATAAATCGGGGTTCCATGCGAGTCATAAAGATGAAATTTATGAACGAATGATGACCTTGTTTTCTTACTATGGTTTTGAAATTCAAGTGTTTGAATTAAATGAGCGGATTCCGCTTGCGTTGTTAATGAAAAAAATTATTACACGACATGAAAAAAGTCAAAGTCACGGTGTTGTTGTCGGTGCAGGCGGTGATGGAACACTCAATGCGATTGCCTCACATTTAATTGGCACAAATATTCCATTGGGGATTTTACCACTAGGTACTTTTAATTATGTGGCACGTGCGTTAAATATTCCTATTGATTTGATTCAAGCGGCTGAAGTCATTGTGACAGGTACGCCTCGTTCGGTACACGTTGCACGTTTAAATGACCATGTTTATTTAAATAATGCCAGTTTGGGCTTGTATCCTTTATTTATTGAACAAAGAGAGCGTTACAATAAGTATTTAGGCCGTTTTCCATTGCATGCATATACCTCTGCGTTAGATGTACTTTTGCGTAAATATAATGCCTTAAAATTAGAATTGACATTAGATGGGGTTAAACAACCTGTAACAACCTCGTTAATTTTTTTAGGTAATAATCAACTACAACTTAAAGAGCTTAACTTAACCATTGCTGATGCCGTGCAACAGGGCAAAATTGCAGGGGTTGTTGTGTCGAAAAGTGATCGTATTTCATTGATTAAATTACTTATACGACTATTTAGAGGAGATGTGGAGCAGGCAAAAGGTGTTTGTTTGTTTACGGCAGATCATATGGAAATAAAATCTGTACAAAATAAACCACTTTATTTGGCAATTGATGGTGAATTGGTGGAGGAGCATTCTCCTTTACATATCTCTGTAGATAAACATGCTTTACATGTTATGGTGCCTTATGCTACTTCATTTGTCTGACTTACACTTTGGCACTGAAAAAAAGCCATGTCTCGATGCGATTCGCTTATTTTGCCAACAAAATAGTATTGAAGCTGTGGTTGTGAGTGGAGATCTGACGCAAAGGGCAAGATTTTCTCAGTTTTTAGCCTGTAAACAATTTCTTCAAAGTTTAAATTTGCCCTATTTGGTGGTTCCGGGAAATCATGATATTCCGCTTTACCATGTCTGGAAGCGTATATTTTATCCCTTTACTTTTTATGAAGGATTCTTTGGTCCAACGGAGCAAATTTTAGCCACTGAAAACTTTTATTTGATCGGTTTAAATAGTATACGTCGACGACATCATACCAAGGGAGAGATTTCCCTTGCCCAAATTGAACGTATGAATAAAGTATTGAAAAAAGCCCCAAAAGATGCGCTGAAATTGGTTGTGGTTCATCAGCCTTTTTATACTCCGAGCAAAGCACATGGTTGGAAAGATTGCCCTAAACAGGCAAAAATAGCCTTAGAGCGTTGGGCTGATATGGGGTTGTTTGGCTTATTGCATGGTCATTTGCATCATACAGGTATGTATAATTTAACCCAGCTATTTGGTTTAAAAACGGTGCAACCTATATGGGATATTCATGCAGGTACAGCAACATCTTGGCGATTGCGTAAACATCAACCAAATAGTTTTAATACCATCAGTGAACGTGGCGAAGTCATACACTACTACTTTCATGACCAAGACAATATGTTTTATCCACTGACTAATGCTGAGTTAAAAACTCTGCATAGCTTATAAATGTACTGCTCATTGCGTCATACACTTTTGCAGTCATAGGAATGGGTAAAGCAAAAGCCTGATAGTGCGCGGCATAGTGGGTACTGTAGTTAACAGATGGAATATCAATATGCAGTTTGACGATATTTGATTTTAAAATATATTGCCAGAATAAACGATCTCCCATCACACTGTCTTTCTTACTTTTGAATAACCATTCACCACAAATGTGAAAAGCATGTTTGTCAATAAAATAACAATTGGTATCTACAAATCGTTGTCCGTCAACTTCGGGACACTTTCCTATGAAATGCTCATCTAATGTATATAAATTCCTTGATGTCGTGATGATCTGCGGATGATCTGTCTGATATAATGATAAAATATTGCTCAAATGATCTGCTGAAAACCAATTGTCTGCATCTAAAAAACATAAAGCGTCAAAATTTTGAGCACTTGCAAGTGCCGCACCAATGCCTCTAGGCGTATCTCCATAGTTATTGCTCGGAGGCAGTATAATGTGCTGACATGCCCAAGCATTTATTTCAATATACGCATTCCCATCTGCAATTAAAAAATGGGTGAGACTTACGTCTTGTCTTTTGAGTATATTTTGCTGTAATACACTGTGATGACAGCGTTTAATGATTGATAAGTCTTCTTTATAATAGGGTGTAATAATTGCAATTTTCATGATTTTAAGTTGAGTTTGGGGTTGGTTTTTTGACCAAAAATATTGGATTGATTAAGATGCATTTATGGCTTTTGATTATCTCTGATGCATTTATTTTAAACGTTATTTTATAATCATAGGGTTGTCTTTTGTTCGCAATGAATAAAAAAAAATCAATTAAAGCACATTTTTTTCGAATCGCCCTTGAAGCTCTTGTTTTTACCCCCACCAAATTGACATCAATCATTGATTCATCATGGTATAACACATATTGATATAGCCATGATCAATCCTTTAAAAAAGTAAACTGAATTGGAGTGAAAAATGAGTAATATTCGTCCGCTACATGATCGTGTTGTCATTCGCCGTGTTGAAGAAGAATCTAAAACAGCGGGTGGTATTTTACTACCAGGATCTGCTGCTGAAAAACCATCACAAGGTGAAATTATTGCTGTTGGTAATGGCCAAGTGACCGAAAATGGTGTACGCGCGTTAGATGTGAAAGTAGGCGATAAAGTGCTGTTTGGTACGTATGCAGGTACTACTGTAAAAGTAGATGCCGAAGAGCTACTTATTATGAAAGAGTCTGATATTTTAGCGGTATTAGAACACTAATTTATTTAATTTATCATTAAAAAATTTTCATACTTGATCGCAATAAACAAAATTTGGAGTTTATACCATGTCTGCTAAAGATATTAAATTTGGTGATTCAGCACGTTCAAAAATGATTGCTGGTGTTAATGTACTTGCTGATGCCGTCAAAGTGACTTTGGGTCCTAAAGGTCGTAATGTTGTGATTGACCGTTCATTTGGTTCACCACATATTACAAAAGACGGTGTAACGGTTGCTAAAGAAATTACGTTACAAGACAAATTTGAAAATATGGGTGCTCAACTTGTACGTGAAGTATCATCTAAAACCAATGATGTGGCAGGTGATGGTACAACGACAGCGACTGTACTTGCGCAAGCGATTTTAAATGAAGGGATTAAGTCTGTGACTGCAGGCATGAACCCAATGGATTTAAAGCGTGGTATTGATTTGGCTGTAAAAGCGGTGGTTGCAAATATTCGTGAAACAGCAACACCTGCAAATGATTTTAAAGCGATTGAGCAAGTAGGTTCAATTTCAGCAAACTCAGACCATACTGTGGGTAAATTAATTGCACAAGCGATGGAAAAAGTAGGTAAAGAGGGTGTTATTACTGTTGAAGAAGGATCTGGCTTTGAAGATGCTTTGGATGTTGTAGAAGGTATGCAATTTGATCGTGGTTATTTGAGCCCGTACTTTGCAAACAAACAAGACACGCTAACAGCTGAATTAGAAAATCCATTTATTTTATTGGTTGATAAAAAAATTGCCAATATTCGTGAATTGATTAGCACGCTAGAAGCAGTTGCAAAAACAGGTAAACCACTGTTGATTATTGCTGAAGATGTTGAAGGTGAAGCACTTGCAACGTTAGTTGTAAACAACATGCGTGGCATTATTAAAGTATGTGCTGTCAAAGCACCTGGCTTTGGTGACCGCCGTAAAGCAATGCTACAAGACATTGCTGTATTGACAGGTGCAAACGTAATTTCTGAAGAAGTTGGAATGTCTTTAGAAAAAGCATCACTTGAAGACTTAGGTACAGCACATAAAGTGACTGTATCTAAAGAAAATACAGTGATTGTTGATGGTGCAGGCGATGCAGCAATGATTAGCGACCGTGTACAACAAATCCGCGCACAAATTGAAGAGTCAACATCTGAGTATGACCGTGAAAAACTGCAAGAACGTGTTGCTAAACTTGCTGGTGGTGTAGCTGTTATTAAAATTGGTGCAGCAACTGAAGTTGAAATGAAAGAGAAAAAAGACCGTGTAGACGATGCTTTACATGCAACACGTGCAGCTGTTGAAGAAGGTGTTGTGGCAGGGGGGGGTGTTGCACTTGTCCGTGCTGTTGCTCGTTTAGTTGAGTTAAAAGGCGATAATGATGACCAAACAGTGGGTGTAAATATTTTACGCCGTGCTATTGAAGCGCCATTCCGTCAAATTGTTTCTAATGCAGGTGGCGAGCCATCGGTTGTGATCAATGCTGTAAAACAAGGTGAAGGTAACTTTGGTTATAATGCAGCAACTGCTGAGTATGGTGACATGTTGGAAATGGGTATTCTAGATCCTGCAAAAGTTACACGTTCAGCACTTGAGCATGCAGCTTCTGTTGCAGGCTTGATGTTAACCACAGAAGCGATGATTACAGATATTCCTGAAGATAAAGCACCTGCTGCACCAGATATGGGTGGCATGGGTGGTATGGGCGGTATGATGTAAGCCACTCAGTTTTTATCTAAATATTTGAATTAAAATATTTAATTTAATTATTTTTGAATAGTTAATCACAAATGTTTTTGTAGTAAAAAAGAAGACCACTTGTGAGTGGTCTTCTTTTATTTTTGTATTTTGACTCGTAAAATATAAATGATGTACTCTAACTGTCGTGAATAATTTGATGATTGAAATCATATAATTTTTTGTGGTGAATTAATGAACTATTGATTGCGTTTTGAATGAAATTGTCTTGTTTTTTTTTATGACAGTCGCTATGATTCCAACCAATTAGGCGTATAGCTCAGTTGGTTAGAGCGCTACGTTGACATCGTAGAGGTCTCCAGTTCAAATCTGGATATGCCTACCAAATTTTAAAAAAGGTTTTATAAGTTTTTCAATGACTTATAAAGCCTTTTTTTTGGTCTTGAGTAAAATAATAACTTTTAAGATATACTACAAAAACAATCAAAATGGACGCTTTTTGTCTATTTTGTCCAAAAATTACCGACAAATCTGCGACAAGGTTTTTATGAAACTGCCGAAACCAAGAAAACGTGGCTCAAGCTATGACATAACAGTAACTTTTCAAGGTAAAAGATATTACTGTACTCGCGATACACCTAAAGAGTGTGAGCAGTGGGCAGCACTAAAGTTGTTAGAATTAAAGTCGGGAAAAGTACAGGAAAATTTAGGTGTTAAACAACACTATCCATTTAAACAACTTTTCGAGCAGTATTACCAGGAGCATGGACGTGATAAAAAATCTAAAACATGGATATATGGCCAACTAAAAACATTTGATGATAAGTTTGGTACATTAGCTCAAATGTCTATCCATGAGATTACACCTAAGCATTTAACAGCTTGGAGAAATAAAAGAAGTACAGAAGTTAGCCCCAACACGGTATTAAAAGAATTAAGCCTCTATTCAGCTATTTTTAGTTATGCTCAAAAGGAATTGTTCTTAATACATGATAACCCTTGGATGGGTATATCTAAGCCGAAAAAACCTAAAGCAAGAAATAGACGCATTACAGATACTGAAATAAATTTAATTCTAAGTGCTTTTGGTTATTCTGAAGGGAAAGTTCTAGTACTACCGCAACACTATGTCGCATGGGCTTTCTTGTTCGCTCTAGAGACCGCTATGAGGCGCGGTGAGATTCTTAGTATTAGACGTGAGCATGTATTTGAAAAGCATGTCCATCTACCGATGACTAAAAATGGTGATGAGCGTGACGTACCATTAACTAAAAAGGCTCGTGAATTATTAAAACTAATACCTCTAGAGAATGAAAAGATCATCCCACAGTCGGAAAATGCATTCAGGCTGATGTGGGAGCGTACAAAAAATAAAATAGGCTTAAGCGATTTACATTTTCACGATACACGACATGAGGCTATTACAAGGCTTGTAAATCAACAAAAACTACCTGTTGAGATATTAGCAAAGATGACAGGACACAAAACAATCAAGGTTTTAGTAAATACATACTACAACCCTGATGTGGGCGATATTGCTGATATGCTAGATTAATTTTTTCTTCTTCTGCTATTTTTAGATTTAAGCAGTGCAAGATTATCTAAGACAGGCATTACCTCGCTAGGATCATAAAGATGTTTACGATCTGAGCCTTTGTTGAACATTCTAATATTGTCTAAAATAGTTTGCTTAGAAAAAGGGTAGTGCTCCATTAACCAAGTAATTGGTACTCGTTTTGGAATTGATTCACGAGCAATACCAATAATTTCAGCTTCCCCAATTTTACCACCAATGAGTAGGTTTGGCGGAGTCTTACTTTCAACTGTAATCACATATTTAAATGCACCCATCACTTCACCTCATTAATTGCTTTATCAAACCCACCATCTGCAATGAAGCTGTCTATGAGGTTTGTTGGTTTTGGTGGCTTAGGTCTTGGTTGCCAATATGATGTATACTCATTAATATACTTAAAACCATCGCATTGCTCAACAAATCCAATTTTTTCAAATGTTGCAATAGTTACATCTGAATCGCCAACTATGATTACCTTTTCCCCGAAGTCAGGCAACTGATGTTCAACGCTTATCCATTCACTCATGGTCTTTCTCCACTGCTTCGATCATGGCTTTATATGCGACCTTAAAGTTTTGAGCTGTATTTCCTTTGTTTGCTAAATTAAAAGCATCATAAAAAACTCTAAACATTTCCTTTGCTGGCTCTTTCGGCACCAAAACAAACTCACCACTTTCAACTTTTTGACTATATTCAACCCATGAAGCACGGCTTGCATGTAGCTCAGCTATCTGTTGTTTCAGGTCGTTGATTTCGGCTTGTTTTTCCTCAGCACACATTTGCCATATGTCAAAATCAGAATTAGTACCTATCCAAGAAAATTCGCCGTGCTTATTTTTTTCAAACTGCTCATCTTTATCTAGATATTCATAATGCTCATTAAGCATTTTTTGTTTAAACGTTTCACGTTCTTTTTCTAAATCAATCATCTTTATACTTCCTCAGCTTTCAGAATGTATTTTTTACCCTTGATCGTGAACTCAAAAGTCTTGTTTTCTTCGACCAGATAAGTTGCAATGTCTAATATTGTTACGTCTATATTTTTTGAATGTTTGAGTCTAGATCTAGCTCTACGTCTATCACATTCAAGACATGCATTTGATTTAACAGATCGTGCAGATGTATTGCATGATTTACATGGTGCAAATGATGTATAAGATTTAAGACCTTTATTTTTTGCAGCCACTCTTAATTCATGATTTTTTATGCTATCTGGCTTTTCTGCATTTCTAGCTATTTCATCTGGATTAGAGAAATTGAAGTTATATGCTTTACTGCTATTTACAGCTGGCTTAATCTGCCCACCATTTTTAAGAAAACGTGTAATCTCTGCAGAGTGGTCTTTTTTGATTTGGGATAGAGTAATCATCAGCTATTCCTAAAATGGCAAATCGTCTGAATTATTAAGATGTGGCGATACGCCATATCCTTGTGATTGTTGTTGGCTGTAACCTTGCTTAGATTGAGGTTGACCTTGATTACCTGAGCCATAACCTTGATTTTGCTGTGGTTGGTAGCTATTTTGACTAGTTTGATTACTGTTACCCTGATCTTGCTTACTATCTAGCATCTGCATTTGGTCGCCCCGAATTTCAGTGGTGTATTGGGTTTGACCGTTGTTGTCAGTCCACTGGCGAGTACGCAATGAACCTTCGATATAGACCTTTGAGCCTTTACGCAAATACTGCTGTGCGATTTCACCAAGGCGATTATTTAGAACGATACGATGCCATTCTGTATTTTCTTTACGCTCACCTGAGTTTTTATCAGTCCAAGTTTCACTGGTTGCAATTGAAAACTGAGTGAGAGAGCCACCGTTTGGAAATGTCTTTGTTTCAGGGTCTTTGCCTAACGTCCCGAGTAAAATCACACGATTTACGCCACGCATGTAAACTCTCCTTTCATATTTCTATGTACTGTTTTTCCACTAATTTCATCTTCGTAGCGGTGTAGTCGAGCATGGCCACTTGTGGTTAATAAGGCCAAGTTGTTTATGTCGTTGTTTAACTTGTTGCCATCAATATGGTGTACACATTCACCTTCAATTAATGATCTACCAAGCCAAAGCTCCATTACATATTTGTGAACAAATTTTCCTTTATTAGCTCCTCTAGTAAAACGTGCATATCCTTTTGATGTGTCTACGCCATTACTGTTAATTTCTGCTAATTTCTTTTGTGCTCTAGATATGTTTGCACGCCACGCTTCACTAAATGTGCGTTTAATGCCTTTGTTTTTTCCAAGTAAACCACGCTGAGCTGCATTTCTTACACCATCACCTCTGCTTCTTAAAATACCTGCTCTTAAAAATCTATTACGCAGAGTTGACAGTGGGATTGAAGTTTTTGCATGAATTTCAGTAATTGATAATCCTGATAAATACAGCTCATATTCATCAACTGGAGATACTTTATTTACGCCACGCATTCTGCTTCTCCGACAAAACCAATTTGACCACCTAAAATTCCTTGAACCAAAGCAATAAATTCAGGACAGCGATTTAATGACTTAACATAAACACGTAGCTCTTTATGATTGTGAGAATTTTCTTTGATATAGCGTTCTGCTGCTTCTTTTGTTAAATGAGTACAAACATCTGACCAGTACACAGAGCCATATACTTTTGAATAGCTTGAATCCCATTCTTCCACAGCTTTTTCTTGATCATTATCATCAAGATCGGAAAACATATCCCCAAATTCTTCAAGGGCAACACCGTTTAGCTCATGCTTTTCCGCTGCATCCAAACAAGCATATAGATCATCACCATTCTCACGACTTCCATCATCAGGTGTACAGAAACAGCAAACATCGTAAGAGTGATCTTTATCTTTACCCCACGCCACCAACTTTTCTTGAACGCAAAAAATAGGATTTGCAGTGATTGCATTATCTTCAGTTTGTGCCTTTGCCAAGGTTTTAACAAACTTTTCCCAAGTTTCTTTAGTATGTTTCATCTTCTTCACCATTTATCACGTAATGCACACCAATTTGATTTTGAGTTGATTCTTCAACTAATTTTTTGAAATAACCCATCGCTGTTCCAAGTGTTTCTTCAGTGCAAGCAGTTGGGCGTTTTACTAGAGTGTCGATTGCTTCGAGAAGTTGTCTTTTTTCGCTTACTTCCATTACGCAACCCATCCCATTTGATCTCGTTTAGCAGCAGTACTTGCTTTAATTTGCTCAACGTATTTTGTATTTTTAAAATAATTCCAAGCATTAACTAAAACCTGTTTGTCTTGAGCATTTTGAATGTCAGACAATGCTTGGTTATATTCTTGTTCTAGGGTTCTTTGAGGTGGTGCTTGACTAACTACTGTTGGTTTCTTCTGAGTGCCATGATAGTGTTCACGAGCTTCTTCAACATATTTGGAATCATCCCATCTGCCTGAAAAGATATCTCCAGC
The DNA here is from genome assembly GCF_015627105.1 of Acinetobacter baretiae. Lineage (GTDB taxonomy): Bacteria > Pseudomonadota > Gammaproteobacteria > Pseudomonadales > Moraxellaceae > Acinetobacter > Acinetobacter baretiae. Next base: position 20,276 of record NZ_VTDM01000020.1, read on the forward strand.
GAAACCAATCATTGATAAGCATTTGACCATTCCATCAGTGATGCTTTTTTTAGCAGCATCTTCATCAACAATAAGTTTGTTGTTATTTGATCGGTAGCAAGCTTTTGTGCCACCCATTTGCTCAATTTCGCCACGCTTGCCGTCGTACACATACCAAACTTTCACGGTCGCCCAATGCAATACATCGTCAGTGCCACATTGCTGAAATCCTTGATCTACAACCTGCACACCCCAACCAAGACCACATGGACCGAATACTTCAGTTGCACGTGTAGTTAGCCAATATGGTTTAGGTGAACTACCTTTGTATGATTTACCTGTAATTGGCTTAACATTTTTAGGGTCAGTCACAAATACTGAATCCCATAAAGCCATATTGTTGTTATCCATAATCAATCCCCTTTATATTTTCTGTTTGAATACAATTGAGTGTCATCAGGGGTGCCGACAGCTTGATTGGCAACATAAATATACTCAGGATCATCTATTGAATAACCTTTAGCGCTTCTCCATAAGCTGTATACAGATCGAGTTTTACTGTTCTTATAAATAAGGCTTTCGTGTTTAGAAAAGTCGACAAACATTTCAAACTTGCGATACTCAGTTTCAAACTCAGCTTGATCTGGAGTTACACGTGCAAGACCTTTGATGTTTGAGCGAGAAATAACTTCGCCATTAAGCGTTTGGAATTGATCTCCAACTTTCATCGCTTTAACAGGGTGGCAACCATTTTGAGGAGTTGTTACAAGATACATATTCATGCGAGCACCTCACCAAATAACACAGCTTCTTCGTATTGATGCACTTGCGTTTTGATGTGCATATATTCTTGAGTAAGCTTGGTATGTTCTTCATTGCTTAAATAACCAAGCATGTAGAGTGTTTCAACAACAGCTTGTTTTTCTTGCCACGTATCATTTTGAAATGCATTAACAACACGTTGGGCTTCGGGAGCTTGTAATTTCATTACTTAAACCCCCACACGATAAAAACAGCGATTAAGCAGAGCAGGGCACATAAAGCAACGGCTTTCATGTCGTCCTTTACTTCGTTACGTGCATCTCTTTTAAGACGTTCTTTTTGAAGCTTGAGCAAAGAGTGAATGCAGTGTTTTTGCAATTCCTCTTGCGTCATTTCTTGATCTTGTTGCATAATAACCTCGTTAGTGAAAAGCCCATTTAGATGTAGGAGTCGAGATGGGCTTTTTGTTGTCTTGATGGTTATAATATAAGAAAACTTAGTTTTATTGTCAATGGTTATAGTAAGAAATCTTATATTTTTTTATTTGGATCTTATTTTTTACTTTATAATACCCAAAAGAAAGCCCCGCAGAGTGCAGGGCTGAATGGAGGTTGTTATGACAAAAGAGCAAGAATATAATTTAATGTTGGTATTAATTTCGCAAGGTGTTACCAGTCCTGGTGATTTAGGGGTAATGTTTAATGCTGCAAAAGAGCTCCTTGAGACTAAAAAGAAAGAGTGCGGCATTATCCCTAAGGGTACACGTATTAAATTGTATGACGGTCGTGTAACCCTACTTCAAGATGTAATAGTTGATGCAGATCAATACTGGATTGATAAAGCAATTGAAGACCAAGATGCTTACCTGAATGAGTCAAAATCTAGTGGCAATAAGGGTGTTGTTTGTAGTCCAAAAAGATAGTTACCCCTCATAAGTTATCTTGTAGCCAATTTGATTCAGCATCATTAATATTTACCCAAGATATACTATCCCTATTTATTTCGGACACAAGAATCTTGTCATCATTGTCAATATGTTGGAATAGAGCTTCAACTAAGTTGGTTGCAGTTCTATTACTCTCAATAATCCAGACAGTAAATAAAACCTTTTTGGCTTTGAAAGCAATTGATAAAATTGCTTTCTCTAGTCGTACGTAGTTTTTTTCTTTAATTAAATCATAACTTACAATATAAAAAGCCATTTTCTTCTCCGCCCGATCTGTTGTATAGGCTGTGTCGGGCTCACAGTTTGATTATTTAATTTTTTTATTATCAGGTGTTAATATTGGGCGTGATTGATCTTCAAGACGTTGCATAGCAGGTGAGCCACTCATTGACTGGCGCAGAGTTCTAGCAACCTTTTCTAGCTCACTAGCTCGTGTAGAAATATCTAATTTTTGTGCAATCAAAATACTGTTGTAACTTTCCAAATTTGCAAGCAAAGCATTTTCCAAAGCCGAACAATGATCCCTTCGATTGCCATCAATATCTTTATTATTGTCTCTCCACTCTTTGGCAGTTTGCCCAAATACTATCAGATTCAGTAGATCTGCTTCGCTAACATACACCCATCTTTGCTTATCTTTGGGCACATTATCTAGTAAGTTTTGCTGAATAGCATCTGTTTGTGCGCGATAGTTTACTTTCGCCAATTCACGTTTAACTTGCCATTCAATAGAGTTTTTTTGTGCCTCATCTTCTTTTAATCTTTGAAACTCTTTAATTAAATACAATTTAAATTCTGGACTAAGCCATGAACAGAACTCAAATGCAATATCTTTGTGTGCATGAGTTCCTCCATACCTACCAGCTTTTGCAATAAGACCTATTGCATTTACAGCTTCAATCCATTTTTTTGCCGATATTCGAAATCTATTTGTACCAGCTTCATTTCTAATTCTGTCGAATTCGACAGAATTAAAATTACTATTATTAATTCTCTCCCATGTGCCAATGAATTCAAGAGTATCTTTACTTCTAAGCCAAGCATCAATTAACTGCAACCCATCTTCTAGTGGTCTGACAATATCTGTTATACATATAAAGTCTTCATTATTTACTGTTGATACAGTGACAGATATACCATTTACGTCAATTTTTCTATTTTTATCTTTTACCATTACTTATTCCTTTACCTAATTAGATTAGCAGTCTTTAATGCGTTAAATATCACGCACGAATGCTTGATGTTTTTTTAACTTCTTCTATCACGCTTTGGTCTTGACCCACCTAGTGGTCTAAAGGCATCAATGACTAACCCTACAAGCTCGGCACCCTCTTCAAATTCAATAATATTTGGCTGAAAATTTGGGTTGAGTGCTTGTAGATACTTGCGTCCATCAGTTTCTATAACTAATTTTTTAAAAGTAGCATCTGTACCATGTCGCACTACAATCAAGTCGCCAGATATAAGCTCAGAAGCACACAGTTTTGGATTTATTAGAATGTAGTCACCCTCGATATATGTAGGGAAATTACTAATTCCGACAACTCTTAAGTAAAAACATTCGTCAGGATCATCACTACTTAGTGGTGGCAGCCACTCAGTGACCTCCGAAAGGTCTACTGCTTCAACTGAGCTCATTAACCCAGCTTGCACCCAGGATAAAACAGGTAGTAGCTTTGATGTTACTGGAACGACGTTGTTGTCTAGCTTTTTAGTCTTTATACCAGTGAGAATGAAATCCGGTGTTACTCCAAGACCTTTTGCCATAGCATCAAGTGATGCAGCCTTGGGTAAATAACTGTCTTTTTCCCATTCAGTAACAGCAGGCGAGCTGACCCCTGCAATCTTAGCCAATTGCACTTGAGTTAATTTTTTCGAACGTCTAAGCGCACGTATGCGCTGACCAATAGTTTGTTTTTCCATATAAGTTATCTTACATCTTGCTTTTATAAGTTTTCTTTGATTAAATAATAAGAAATCTTATTTTTGAGTATTAGTTATGACCAAGCAAGAAGCTTTTAAGTTGCTCGGAGTTAATGGTGTTGAGTTGGCAAGACTCCTAGATATCGATCCAGCAGCTATCTATCAGTGGCCGAAAAATAAAATTCCACTAGCTCGTGAGTACCAAATCCGAGATATAGCGAACGGCAAAGAGCCAATTAAGAAAATTCGAGTGGCTTAAGGAAAAAATTATGAGTCTTGAAAGAGATGACCTGCGATTGAAAATGCTTCCAGACATGATGGAGCGATTGCGATTGGTTGCAGATGTACGTGGTAAAGAATATGCGCTTCAAGCTGTAATCCTCTTAGAGAAAGCAATAATGGGTGAATACCATGAGGTCAGTTTAATGCTTGAAAGAGCAGATAAAAACAGGAAGAAGCGGGAGGAATTAGGATTGGTTGGTCGTGTCGGGGTAAACCCAAATTCACAGATCTTAGAAATTAAAAAAGCCTGATCTAGTACATCAGGCTTTTAGTGTTCAAACTTAGAGAGAATAAACGATGAATATGATTGCACAGTTTAACCAAAAAGAAAACAGCATGACGAGTTTGGATATTTCCGAATTGGTTCAGTCTCGCCATGACGATGTTAAGCGTTCAATTGAGCGCCTGTTTACTGCAAATGAAAAAAGAAATGCCGTAATAGCACGTCCGCCAATGGCGGTTATGGTCAAAACTGTACATGGGCGTAATTATGAAACAGAGGTTTATGTATTTAGTGGCGAACAAGGAAAGTTAGACAGCATCACGGTTGTTGCTCAACTTTGCCCTGAATTTACAGCAGCACTGGTAAAACGTTGGTACGAATTAGAAAACCAACAACAACTCCCACAGTCATTTGCCGAAGCACTCCAGTTAGCAGCAGATCAGGCTAAACAGCTTGAACTCCAAGCACCGAAAGTAAATTTTTACGATCAACTGGTTGATCGTACTGCTTTAATGAATGCGACCCAAGTTGGTCAAAAAATCAGTATGTCAGCTCAAAAGCTAAATAAGATTTTAGACACACTCAATGTCTACAGTCATGCCGTGAAGCGCAGTCGAGTATTTAAGCAGTGGTTTATAGATCAGGGCTTAGGTGAGCTTAAAGAGACTGAATTAGGCTATCCACAAGCAATGTTTACTACAAAGGGTGAGCAATGGGTGTTTGAGCAATTAACGAATGAGGGCGTGATCTGATGGGTATCTCTATTACAAAAGAAATTGAAGTTAGTACTTACGCTGATGTTGAGGTTGAGATAGAAGTTTCTGATATGTGTAAATTCATTAGCCTTGCTGAAAAAGAGGAAATCAATGAATTGCAAAAAGCTATTAACAAGCGTGACATTTGCGATATCGCCCCTTTAGTTGAGTTTGATGCAAACACAATTCGCCACCTAGTAGAGCGTGCAAATATCTTTGGTCTTGACGACATGATGGATTCACTAGGCAGAGAAGCTGAACGTATAGGCTTAATTTTACAGGTGGGCAAATAATGAGCTCAATGAACATTCAACTAATGGCACTCGTTGATACACTCAATGAGCGTCCTATCGCATTCAACAAGCACTATGTAGACCTAGGTTGTGGCATCACAGGGGCCTTGATGTTGTCTCAACTGGTGTACTGGACAAAGAAGACAAATAACGCCAATGGGTGGATTTACAAGACAGGTGTAGAGTGGACCGAAGAAACAGGCTTATCTCGTCGTGAGCAGGAAACAGCACGTAATAAGCTTAAAGAATTAGGCTTCATTACAGAGCACAAACACGGTGTTCCATGCAAAGTATTTTTCAAGGTTGAATACGAAGTTTTATACCAAGCATTAATCAATTTGGCACAAGAAAAACCATGTGCGAAACGTACAAACAAGTCTGCACGAAACCGACAAGCTAGTTTGCACGAAACCGACAAGCTAGTTTGCACGAAAGCGCCAAACTGTGATGGCGGAATCCGCCAAACTAATACAGAGAGTACTACAGAGAATACAACAGAGAGTACTACAGATATTAAGAGCGTAACGCACACACGCAAAACCAAACCTTCAAAATTCTCATTTGAAAAATCACTTTTGAAACTTGGAGCAAACAAACAATTCGTATCTGAGTTCATGCAAGTGCGAAAAGCAAAACATGCAGTCGACTCACAAACCGCATTCAACAGATTCATCTCTGAACAACAAAAATCAGGCAAGTCACTCGATGAAGTCTTAGAGCTTTGCATTGTGAACTCTTGGAAAAGTTTCAATGCCAGCTGGGATTCAGTGAGGCCAAAGCAAAACAATACTCAACAACAACCACAAAGCTCAAACCGTTGGTCTGAAATTCAAGAACTCATCGAAAAAGAGGAGCAAGGCGATGAATACCATGGTTTCTAATCTTACGAATACTCAAGCTGAAGTACAGCCAATCAAATCGGCTCAATTGGTTGCTGTATTCAAATCTATCGTACCTCGCTCATTTGAAAAAACATTCGATGGTATGCCAACAGAAGCAATCAACACTGCCATGAAAATCTGTATCGATGGCTTAACACGAGATCAAATTAATTTCGGTTTAGCTCAAGTACGTGATAACGGATTTTGTCCAGACTTGGCAATGTTTCGCAAATGGTGTTTGGGAGTTGTTGGCTTTGGTACTGAACAACAACGAGCGATTGATTCATTCAAGGGTCGCAATGCTGCACTAGCAAACATTGTGAAATGGTGTAGCAAAAAAAGTACGCCCATTACAACGGCAGAACGTGAAGCGTATGTGAGATCGATTGATTTATTTAGCACACTGAACACTGTAAAAAATCATGAGAGAGCATCTTATTACGCGTATGAGGCGTTCAAAGAGAACTATGTGGACGTGGTTAAGGAATTTGTGGAACAAGGGCTTACACAAGAGCTATGGAAGAGACCTGATGCGATTGAGCCACCAGTGGGTCTTTCCAGTAAACCGAAATTAAAAATAGATCAACATACACCAGAACAAGAAAAATGGCTCAAGGCGAAAACAAAGGAATTGATGGATACAGGATTGTCATATCCATCTGCACTTCTTAAAGCGATGTCAGAAATACGTGAAGTGAGGTCGGTATGAGTAGTGGATGTGTAAAAATTGCTTATCAATCAAAAGAAGCCGCTATATCAGACATCCGACATATGAGATCTGTTCAGGTTCATTTTAGGAAGTTTCATGACAAGAAAGCCAATAAACAAAAGCGTCCTTATTTTTGTCACAAGTGTAATTTTTGGCACACAACAACTATGCCGAAAGCGATTGAGAAAAGATTATTTAAAGGGGCTGTTGCATGAAAAAACGTACTAAAAAATACAACCCACATAAGCGTGTTCAAAAGCTTGCATCATTTGCATCACAGTTACACACGCTAGAAATGACTTTTTGTGTTGATGAAGTAAATGATCGTGTTGATCAGTGGCGTGAAGAAAACAATATTGCAGAGCGAGAATTAACGCCTAAATCTGTTGTTTATGATGTTTATCACGGTGACTTAATTATCTGTCTTAAAAACTTACTTATTCCACTGGAGCAAGAATGGTTTTTAGGGATTGATAGTCATTTTTTCAACTATGAAACAGAAGAAGTTGTGACAATCCCTGCTCAATTCACTACACCCAAAATGAGCTTTGAAGAGTTTAGATTTGGTTCAGAAACAATAAAAATTGATCGTGGTAATGGTCTTAAAACACGTTGGAAAGGCATTAATACTGAGCTGAATGAAATTATTGAAGCAGACGCACCGCAGGGATTTGAGCGTATCCGTTCAGATGCATTATTTAGAGTGACAACAAACTTCAATAGTGCTGAAGACTATTTTTACTTCAAGCAAGCAAAGTCGCTTAGAAATTTAGGTGAGGCGGCATGACAATAAAAACAAATAAGCGTGGGAATCAGCCATTAGGGGCAACACATTTTGATCCAAAACACGAGGTGTACTACAAGCAAGAGAACGGTCAGTGGTTCTATTTTGAGGACGGTTGGGGTGAGTCTTGGGAAAAAGTCACAGTCAAAGTTGATCTGGTGGAAATTGGGGTGTGCACATGAATAAACATGACCAAACCGAGGTGGCAAATGCGTAGAGCTGCCAAAGTCGATGCCAATCAAACAGAAATTGTCAAAGCATTACGCCAGATCGGGTGCACAGTTGAACACTTGCACTCGGTTGGTCGAGGTTGCCCAGATCTACTGTGCGGTAAAAACGGTATCAATTATTTATTAGAAGTAAAAGACGGTCAAAAAGTTAAATCACAAAGGAAACTCACAAGCGATCAAGTGGTATGGCATCAGTCATGGCGAGGTCGGGTTTATGTGGTTGAAAGTGTTGAACAGGCTATAACGATAATACAGGGCAAATTATGAATAATGCAGTAAAGGTTTGGGATAAAGAAATCAAAGGCAAGGTCTTTGCAGTTGGGGATTTACACGGTTGTTATAACTTGCTTATTACACGACTTAATACGATTGGTTTCGACTTTGAAAATGATCTTTTGGTATCAGTTGGTGATTTGGTTGATCGTGGTCCACAAAACCTAGAGTGTATCTCACTTTTAGAGCAACCATGGTTTACGGCAGTACGTGGTAATCATGAGGAATTATGTATTCATGGGTTATCTAGCCTTGCACACAAACAATGCCACGTAGGTAATGGTGGTGAGTGGTTTTATGCTTTGGACAGTACAGAACAAAACGAAATTATCCAAAAGTTTGAGCAATTGCCTATCGTTTTAGAAGTAAGTCACCATGGTAAGAAGTTTGGTTTTGTACATGGGCACATTGAAGAAAATGATTGGGATGAATTTAAAGCATCATTTTTCAAGGAGTCGCTTCGTGATGCAGATCAGTTGGCAATGTGGAATAGAAATCGATTCGATAGTGAGAATAAGCAATATACAAAAGTAGGCGGTGTTGATGCGGTTTTCCTTGGTCATACAGTGACACCAAAGCCATTTAAAAGAGATAACTGTTATTTCATTGATACAGGTGCGGTGCATTGGGCAACTTTGACGGTCTTGGATTTAGATAAGGTTTAAGGAGATAAAGATGAGTGCAGTCACAGCAGAAAAATTTAGTAATTTCGAGTGGTATATGCAGGGGTTGACTGCTTCATCTGCAAGCCTTGAGCCGACAATTCGTAGTACAGGAGCAAAACCATTGGACTATCAAGATAAGCTAGGTGTAATTGCCAAGATAGAGACACAACTTGCTAAGTCGGTGGCTTCGCTCGTATTGTTTGGTTATAAATCGCAAAATGATTATGAGTATGTGCGTAATCATTTAGCAAATGTGATGATTCTAAATGCGACACAGGATAAGAAACGTGAGCCTGACGGTATAGCGATGTATCATATGGCGTGGCTAGTCGCTCGTATGGTGATTGATTTTGCTCTAGACCCTGAGTTAGAAAGTGCATACACGGCAAAAGGTCGTTTATTTTATGCGGGAATTAGAGAAAATCAGATGACTACAAACGTATATCGGTTGACATGGAAGCCATACGAAAACCTAATGACTTTAGCTTTAGAGAGTGCAATCGAAGAAGCCAATAAAACAATGGGTGAGTATAAAAAAGAAACAATAAAAGAAGCTAAACTCTAAGCTATCATTTTTGTGATAACTAAGGTAGGATATTTATATAGTGGTCGTATTATATAAATATACTGCTTATTCCGTTTTGGCTCGATTATTCGAGCGCCTTACAAGGTTGCACTGTGATTAACGGTGGGCGGAAAATTAATAAGCCTGACATTCAATTGTTGGGCTTTTTTATTGCCTGTAGATTAACCACCTACAGAACATGCCATCGAGTAAAAAACCAAAACTAGGGCTATTGGTATGCCCGACCTTAAAGGATTGAAAGCAAGTAAAGCAGACCGTGCATGTTAGGTTTGTGTGATTGTGAGTAGTGGTGTATTAGCAGTTGGCCGAGCTAGTATGTCGAAATCTATAGGCTATCATTGGGGGTGCTCAAATCTGAGCATACTCCATTGATTAAATATATTCACTCAGCGCAAAGTTGCGCCCAGTCAAACCAACACATGTTTATAAAAACCCAAAACATCGACATGACAGTTAGAATGTGTCGATGCAGTAAACATTCAACTAAGAAGCATTTCTTCTGTGTTCAACTATCCGGTATTTCCGGATAGTTAATTCTTAACATACCCTGCAAGCCTCTTAACAATGCTCAAATTGCGGGGTTTTTTATTGGCAAGTACCGACAATCCCCCCCTATTTAGCTAAGGAGTGCTCATGAATACATCAGAAGCACGTAAGCACTTACAAGAATATCAAGCTGAACTTAACAAATACCAGAGCTTAGACAGATTGTTAATGAATTATAAAGACATGATTCATATCGATAAGAAGATTATTTATCTTAAGCGGTGCATAGCGAACATTAGAGAGCAGATCAATGCTCACTAAGGTATTTAGCATATTCGCAACCTTCATACAGTTTTTTAAAACCCAACAAAAGGAAGTCATCATGACTGATTTAGAGCAACAACCACAAACGACAACAGAATCAGCAACAGAAAGCACAATTACGACTATCGCAACAGACGCAGAAAACGTAATTAAAAAAGGTGTTGATGATTTGGAAAAGGCATATAGCTTTATTCAGCATGGCGTTGATCTATTAGGCCCTGATGCTAAATCCGAACTTTTAACACTTGCGATTAAGTTTCTTTAATCCAACAGCTCAAGGATGAGCAACTATGCGAAGTAATCAACGTTTAAACGCGGTTAGATCATTGCCGTGTGTGAAGTGTGGTAGTCCCAATTCTCAAGCAGCACATAGTAGCTTTACTGAACATGGGAAAGGGCGAGGTATTAAGGCCAGTGATGAATTTACGATACCGCTTTGCCATAAGTGCCATTATGAGTTTGACACGTATTCAAGTATGAAGCGTGATGAGTCGAAAGCATGGTTTGAGCAGATGCTGGCTAAGACGAATCGAATGCTTAGTTTAGGTGATGGTGAGATTTTTTGATTAAAAAACATATAATATACATATATTTATTAAAAAATTAAACAGCCATTTAAATCTTTATGCTAACCTGTTGATAAGGCTAGGAGGTTAGTATGAGTGAAGATTTGAAGTTGATTGTACCGGGCACTAATGTTTTGCGTAGGGCCGGAACTACTCTAATGAATGACTCTGCTTCAGATATAGAACAAAAAGAGGCTTATGAAGTATTAAATGGATGGAGATCGCTTCATTCATATCCTATTGATGTATTTCAAAAAAACCTACGAAGCAAATGTAATCAGTTGAAATTTAGAAGCTTTACGGTAGCTCAGAGACTTAAGAGAATGCCGTCAATAATTTCAAAGCTAAAAAGAAACCCAAAGATGAATCTTGCGAGGATGCAAGATATTGGTGGGGTTAGGGTGATTCTTCCTTCAATACTAGATGTGGAGAAATTACATGGCGAATTAGTGGGACAGAATAATCGATTTAACCATGTACCATTATTGCCGTGCCATAATTACATTGAAAAACCAAAGAATGATGGCTATCGTAGTATTCATCAGGTATTTACTTATAAGAGTAGAGATCATGCAGGTTTAGATGGATTAAAGATAGAACTTCAAATCAGAACGGCATTACAACATTCGTGGGCCACAGCTGTTGAAACGTTGGGGGTTATTGAGAGTGCATCTATTAAGTCTGGTTTTGGAAGTGATGAAATTAGACGGTTTCTCAAGTTGAGCAGTGCTTTATTTTCTATTAAAGAGGGCACCTCTGTTGTTGATGAGCTTGCTAATTTAAAGCCATATGACATAGCTAGTGAAGCTAAAGATCTAGAAACCAGACTTCAAATTTTTACAAAGCTTAAAGGGTTACAAATTTCTGCTAAACATATTGAGGCGACATCTAAAAGCCAACATGCATACCATCTTTTGATGTTGAAAAAAGAAGATGGTGGCTGGAAAGTAAATGTTATGCCTTTTACCAAAGCCCAAGAAAAACTAGCTAAACTAATGTATTCCTCTATGGAAGAGCTAGATAAAACAGAAACGAATGTTGATGTTGTTCTTGTATCTGTTGGGGATATGAAGGCAATCAAAAAAGCATACCCAAACTATTTCCTTGATACTAACCAGTTCATCAAGGAAATGCAGAATGCATTTAAAAAGTATTTAGAGCAATAGGATTCAATAGAGGTTTATTTTATAGATTTCAAGGGTACATAATTAATTGTGTACCCTTTTTGTATGTAACTAAACGTGGGGAAATGACGATGGATCTAAAACAAACATTCGTCATTAAATCCTTTACCGATGTGATGCGAGTACATGGGTTCTTGGGTCAAAACCACAGTGAAGCAGTAGGTGATAATAAGCCTTTAATTGTGCGAGTGGATCAAAAAGAAGAAACACGAACAAAAGCTCAAAACCGTTTAATCCATATGTGGTTTGGTGAAATAGCCAAAAACATGGGTGATACACCAGAGCATGTGAAATTTCTAATGAAAAAGAAATTCTTTGCATCAATTATGGTTCGGGATAATGAAGAATCTAAAGAGCAATATGACTCAGTGATTCAGTTTAAAAAAGTGATTAAACAACTAGATGAGAGTGAGCAAGAACATTATTGGGTGCGGTACAACAATCTGGTGAGAATGTTTGTTAAAGATCACCTAAAAACACATACAGCAACAACAAAACAGCTATCAGAGTTTTGCGACAAGATTCATGACTTTGCATCGATTACTTTGGGGCTACACTTGACGTGTCCTGATGATTTGAAGTGGGCTTTAGAAAAATAGGAGAACATCATGGCGAACCTAACGCCTAAACAGCAAAGGTTTGTCGATGAGTATTTGATAGACCTGAATGCAACTCAGGCAGCAATTCGAGCTGGGTATAGTGAAAAGAGTGCCGATAAAATTGGAAGTGAACTACTAGGGAAAACTAGAGTTTCAGAGGCTATCCAAGAAGCACAAAACAAACGATCTGAGCGTACCGAAATAACACAAGACTATGTTTTAAGTAATATTAAAAAAGTAGTTGAGCGGTGTATGCAGGTTGAAGCTATTGATGGTGAAACTACAACCGAAAATGGTGAGATTGCCCAAGCATTTGTGTTCAAGGAACAGGGTGCTTTAAAGGGCTTGGAGATGCTAGGCAAGCACTTGGGCATGTTCAAAGACAAAGTCGAACACAGTGGTGGTGTTACGGTAACTTCCATTGCTGATCTCATGGACAACATAGGAGACAATGATTTGTAGGAGGATCTATGCTCACAGATAAGCAGAAGAAACTTCTTAAAAATCGTTTTTGGCGTTTAAATCATCTTTATAAAATTGAGGATAAGTCAGGAAAGTGTGTCACATTTAAAATGACACCTGAGCAGTTAGAATACTTTGACAATATGCATGATCGTAATGTCATTCTAAAAGCACGGCAGTTAGGTTTTACTACTGAAATGTGCATCATTCAGCTAGACCTTGCCTTATTTCACCGTAAACACTGTGCTTTGATTGCTCATTCACTCCCTGATGCTGAGCGTCTATTTCGCAATAAAACACAATATGCTTATGAGCGACTGCCTGACGATGTAAAGCAGGCTAATCCAATTGTTAAAGCCAACACCAGTGAGCTTGTATTTAAGAAAGGTGGTAGCGTTACTGTATCAACTTCATTTCGTGGTGGAACGCTGTATAGCTTGCATGTGTCTGAGTTTGGGAAAATCTGTGCTAAGTATCCACAAAAAGCCAAAGAGATTGTCACTGGTGCATTTGAAGCTGTGCCACTCGGTGGAAAGATCACTTTAGAAAGCACAGCAGAAGGTAAGCAAGGTTACTTTTATAACTACTGCCAAGAATCTGAAAAGATGGCTTTGCTCAAAAAGGCTTTAAGTCCCCTAGATTGGAAGTTTTTCTTTTTCTCATGGTGGAAGAATCCACAATATGCGATTGATGTTATTGAGCCATTACCTGAACGGCTAGTGGCTTACTTTAGTGAGTTAGAAGTAAAGCATGGCGTTGTAGTCACTGAACGTCAAAAGGCGTGGTATCACTCGAAAGAAAAAACACTTGGTGAGGATATGAAGCGTGAATATCCAAGTATTCCTGCAGAAGCCTTTGCTCAGAGTGTTGAAGGTGCGTACTACAAGAATCAGTTTAAAGCGATCTATCAAGATGGCCGTATTGGCACATTGCCTGACAACTCACATTTACCCGTAATGACCTTTTGGGATTTAGGTGTATCTGATTCGATGGCTATTTGGTTTATTCGTAAACTTTCAGATACATGTTACCAGGTGATTGATTACTACGAGAACTCAGGTGAAGGTTTACGGCACTATTTCAAAGTACTCAAAGATAAACCTTATAAATATTCTAAACATTACGCACCGCACGATATTAAAAACAGATCCTTATTGAACGATGCAAAGTCACGTCTTGATGTGGCCAAAGAGGGTTACATGATTGATGGTGAGCTGTACTCAGTACGGTTTGAGGTGGTTGAAAGTATTGGTGTGATGGATGGTATTGAACAGACCCGAGAGATTCTTGCTTACTGTGAGTTTGATGAGCATAAGTGTGCTGAAGGTATTTCCCACTTAGAAAATTATCGCAAAGAGTGGGATGACAATAAGGGTTGCTGGAAAGACAAGCCGTTGCACGATCATACATCGCATGGTGCAGATGGTTTTCGTATGTTTGGCGTGGCAATGAATAAGCCGAAAAAAATCACTTCATTAAAAATAGGATTTGCACGATGACAGACGTTTCATTTCAACATCCTGACTATGTTGCCAACTTGCCAATATGGGTCAAGGTTGATGATGTATGTCAGGGTCAATCAAAAGTGAAAAGCAAAGGTGAAAAATACCTTTGCCGTCGTAATAAACATGACATCTCAATTGAAGCTCAAGAACAATATAAAAGCTATTTAGAAAATGCAGTATTTTATGGTGTAACAGGTAAAACGCTAGGTAGTTTAGTTGGTGCACCTTATGCAAAGCTTCCAAACTTTCAACGACCAGATCAACTTGGCTATTTAGACATTAATGCTAATGGTCAGGGTATGAGTGTTTATCAGCTTACACAAACAGCATTACGTTATTTATTAAAACATTATCGCTGTGCTTTATATGTTGATTTCCCTCAAGTACAACCCTCTAAAACACGCCAAGATGATAAACAGAAAAATGCATATGCCATGATGCATGTACTGCCTGCAGTTGCTGTGATCAATTGGGATACTATGATGGTAGGCAATCAGCAGAAAATATGCTTAGTCGTCATTAAAGAGCATGTGACAAGTCGTGCAGATGGTGAGTTTGAAATCACAACTTCAGATCAATATCGGGTATTGCGGTTAGAACAAATAGATGGCCAATATGTTTTTACTGTGCAAGTTTATAAAAATACTGAAAACAGCATGTTTGAGCCACAAGAAAAGTATATACCTACTGATTATGCAGGTAAGACATGGGATTACATACCTTTTACTTTTGTTGGTGCGATTGATAATTCAACGACATTAGATAACCCGCCACTACTTGAATTGGTGGATCTAAATATTGCCCATTACCAAGATTCAGCAGACTTTCAAGAGTCAGTTTATTTTGTAGGACAGCCACAGTTTTCAATGCCAGAAGTAACAGAAGATATGTATGACATCATTAAAAGAGATGGTTTATACATCGGCTGTAAAAATGCATTTCCCACAAAAATTGAAATGGTCCAAGCTCAACCTAATACGTTGGCACAAACAGCCATGGATAAGAAATGGGAGCAAATGAAGGAAATTGGTGCACGTCTGATTGAACAAGGCTCTGCAACAAAAACAGCAACACAAGCCAATAATGATGATGCTGTGCAACATTCAGTTTTATCTTTATGTACAGTCAATATCAGCAGTGCATTTACACAAGCATTGGGATGGATAGCTCGGTTTATGTTGCCAAATAGCGACAGTCTAAACAGTGAAGACCTCATGTTTAGTATCGATCAAGATTTTAGTAAACCTCAGTTTGATCCTGAACGTGCGAAGCAGTTATGGGAAGCGTGTTTATCTAATCGTTATCCGTACAAAGGTTGGTATGAGTATCAGCGTACAGGTGTGGTACCTGATTATTCTTGGGAAGAAGTACAAGCATTGCTTGAGGAAGAACAGGTCAATGCGCCACTTGGTGGTTATCAGCCTAATGGAGTAAGCAATGGATCAGGACAATCTCAATGATCTAATACAACATCAAGCATATCTATATCGTCTGTCTTCAAGTGAAGTCGTGACATTATTAAAGGCATTTGATAGCAATACGAGTCAGATGCTTTCACAATTGAGAGATTTGCTTGATGATTTAAGTGATGCCGAAAAGACGGCATTAATGTCAGGCCAGTACACCACCAATAACCTAAAAGACATTCAAACTCTAATCCAAGAATGGCAACAAAAGTTAAGTACAGTCTTACTTGATGGTTTTAATGTCAGTGCGACAGCATTAGCAATCTATGAGGCACAGTATATTGCAAGAAAGTTTGCAGATCAGGCAATTAAGGCAGATGGAAAAGCTCTAATGATTCAGGTTCAAAATACGCCATTAACGGGTGGTACTTTGGTTGATTCGCTATTTAGTAAGATTACAGTTGATACAAGGCTAAAGGTTGAGAATGTTATCCGTGATGGGATTAACCAAGGACAGACGAATCAGCAAATAATGCAACGTATACGAGGTACAAAGCAGTTTAACTATCAAGATGGATTACTGAATCAGTCGAGAAATAGTATTGATGCCATGGTAAGGACAGCAAGAAGCCACATCTCAAATGTTGCATACGTCAGTACGTTTGAATCACTCGGTGCGAAGTACCTTAAATTTGTATCTGTACTAGACAGCAGAACATCAAAAATATGTGCAAGTCTTGATGGCACGATTTGGAAAGTAGGAGACCCTGATATAAGAAAGCCACCTTTACATCCCCATTGTAGGTCTATTTTGGTGGGCGTAGATGAATCGGGTGAAACGATAGGGCAACGTCCATCCGATAATGGTAAAGACATTAAGACAGTGGATAGCAATACATCATTTAAGGAATGGTTTGCTAAGCAAGATGAAACGTTTCAGAAGAATTGGCTAGGACCTGCACGGTATAATCTATATAAAGATGGTAAGTACACATTGGATAAGTTTTTAGATCCGTTGTCGGGGCAGGTTTTTACGTTGAAAGAGTTGGAAATTCTAGATAACCCCTAATATATTGGTATTTTTTTATATTGGGGTATAAAAATGGTTGGTAATGTAGATATACAAAAGTTAATAGATTTCTTGCAATCTAGTTTGGGGGTGATTTCAGTTGGTATATTGTCTGTACTAGCATTCTATGCAAAAGTTAAAAATGCTGAATTAGTGAAAGATATTTTAGGAATGAGTAAAAGAAAAAATAGAAGAAAACAGCTCCAAAAAATGCTCGAATCTAATTTATTAACAGAGTCAGAAAAATCTATAGTTGAATATGATTTAGTGAAATTTGACTATGAAGATTATCTAAAAACTAGAGGCGAATCATTGCCAGTTTTAAAGGCATTACATAGCTATGAAAATGTTATAGATGCGGTATGGTTGTATAAGCAGTGTAGAAATAGTTTGAAACTTAATACCGAAACTTGGCGATTTGAACCATTAGAAGTAATAGATCAAAAATTCATTAAAAAAGCTCGTAAGAAAAAAACTATAGGTTTAACTATTTATATTTTAATAGTGGTATTAAGTTATGGCGCTTTAGTTTATTCACTAAATTTTATAAAGTTTATTAGTAATCATGCATTTATTCAGATCGGATTAGCTTTTTTTGCTTTATTTTGTATGTTGCTAATCGATTGGATGGGACTAAAAATATTCACCTTTCTATTGAAAGATCATTTCTTAATTCGATTTACAGAAAAAAAATTGAAAGAGAGTAGATCATAAACTTTAAATATTAATTACCACCTTCGGGTGGTTTTTTATTATCCGATAAATTATATTTGCTTTAATAATTAGGAGTGAATATGAAAAAAATAATTTTATGTAGTGTAATGGGTGTGATTGTAGCTTTAGGTGGGTGTGAGAGTAAGGAAAGTAAGCAGGCTAAAATTGATAAAATAACAACAGATAAGGCATTTGAATTTGTAAAGAAGGTTGCAAGCAGTGATTTAATTGACCCATCTTCTGCTCAGTTTCGAAACCTGAAAGGGTATTGTGGTGAGTTGAACTCTAAAAATAAGTTTGGTGGCTATGTTGGCTTTAATCGGTTTATTGTATTGAACGACAAGGCGGTTGTTTTTGAGGATGAGCAGAATATTAGTACTCAAGTTTTTCCCAATGCTTGGAGTAAAATTTGTTCAGAAAAACCAAAGATTGACGCAAATGGAGAGTTAGTATTACCAAATTTCAAACTGCCAGACCCCATTTATAATAAACCTGACCCAAAGTTTGGGGATACATTTGCCACAACAACCCCAACAGGTCCTGTACTTAAAGAAGGTATGTATATATATCCAATATTGCAAATTCATTGTACAGATGGCAGAACAAAATTTTCATTATACTCGATGAAATCTGTCTCTTATTCACTGGACAAGCATGTTGCCATAAGCACTAAGGAGGGTGGTGCAGACATGGTATTAATACCATACTTAGATGATAATGATGGGTATCAAACTTTTGGAAGTAATGAACAGCTATACTCTGTGTTAAAAAGATCAGATAATCTAACAATTAGCTTTAGGGCAAGCGGTGACGATTTTTCTATGCAAACATTTGATTTAAAATCATTAAAAAATGGAATGAGGAAGCAAAAAAACAACTGCAATTGGAATCAATTGTAAAGCAACCTAGTGAAATGCACCCTTTAAATTAGGCGAAAAATGTTCAGCTTTTGGGGTGCAGTCTAAAACGGTGGATTTTTTCTATTCAAGCCAAAAGACATCTTCAAAATTTTCACATAGGCCAGCTTTTTTGAGTTCAATGTAGATAAGTAGGGCGGTATCTACTTTAACAGAGTGCCCTTGTTCAGCTCGTGTTACATAGTTTGATAAAACTCTACTACCACTAACAAAACCACACCTTTTTGATAGTTCGTAAACGCTCAAGCCTGCTTTTTCACGCAAACTAGCAACATTGTTTTTAATTTCCATAATTGCACCACAAGTTGAATTTCACAACATAATAGCACAACAAAAGATAATTACTATTTTTTGTTGTAGCACAATAAAAAGAATTGACACAATAAAAGGTATTATATAAGATGGCTCTACCAAGGTTAATTACCTTGAGACAAGAAAGCCCTTGCAGGCTACCAACCAAAAGCAAGGGCTTATATCTAATCTTTTGGAGAAATAGACATGAATAGTTTAACTCAAATAACTGTACCATTCCATAGTGCCGAACTATATTTAGTTGAGCATAACGGTCAGCCATATACGCCAATGAAGCCAATTGTTGAAGGTATGAGTTTAGATTGGGCTTCACAATTTAATAAGCTAAAACAAAAGTTTGCATCAACTATTGCGGAAATCGCAATGGTTGCAAATGATGGTAAAGAGCGATTAATGATATGCTTGCCTGTGCGAAAGTTACCTGCATGGTTGTACTCTATAAGTCCAAATAAAATTAAACCTGAACTTCGCGACACAGTTATCTTGTACCAAAATGAATGTGATGATGTTTTGTGGGATTATTGGACTAAAGGGCAAGCAATAAACCCAAGAACATCGAAAGAAGAACGTGCACCATTAACAAGTGCTGTAAATTTGCTTGTGGCAAAAACAAAGCATCTCAACTACAGCGATGCATATAAGCTTGTGCACCAACGTTTTAATGTAGAGCATATTGATGAGATACCTTACGATGCTATTTCTATAGCAGTCGAGTATGTTCACCAACTAATTGCTTTATATAGTACAGCCATTAAACCCAATAATGAGATATTTACAAATAATGCTAAAGCATTAGCTCATAGTATGTTTTGGGTCTCAGCTTGGTGGCGGTGCTATTCTGATGCATTTAGATTAATTAATCCAAAAATGGCAGGACACATCAATGATCATTTTATTGATGGAGCGTTCATTGCATCTATTATTTTAGGACAGGATGCAAGAAAGTTAAGTTTACAAGTTCTTGAAGACTTACCTTATGATTTAAATAGTCATGGCAAGATAGATTTTTTTAGAAATAGACAGACAAGATAGTTATTGAAATTAAAAACCACCCTTTATGGGTGGTTTTTTTATGCCTGCTGAAAGCGGATGCCAACAGCGAACCGAGTGGATACTCATTAAATAGTAAAGGTTGGATAACCAAATGAAAATCAAAACAGTTGTTATTGAAGGTAAATCATATGCAGTTTTAAGTGAACAGGGGTTACCTGTTTATGTGCATGATGATGGTAAAGAAGTTGGTTTTGATGCTGTACAAACAGTTGCAAAAATTGGCCAATTGAATGCGGAAGCAAAAAGCCATCGTGAAGCAAAAGAACAAGCAGAAACATCACTCAAAGCATTTGAAGGACTAGACGCAAGTAAAGCAAAACAAGCCTTGCAAACCGTTCAAAACCTTGATGCTAAAAAGCTTGTGGATGCAGGCGAAATTGAGAAAGTGAAAACTGAACTTACCGAAGCATTAAAACAAACGTATGAGCCTCAACTTCAGCAACTCACAACAGAACGAGATCAAGTACAAAACCAATTGCACCAAGAGTTAATTGGTGGTGGTTTTGCTCGATCTAAATTCATTCAAGACAACATTGTAATCCCTGCAGATATGATCCAAGCCACTTTTGGCAATAACTTCAAAATTGAAGATGGCAAAGTGGTGGGTTATGACGCAAATGGTCAAAAACTTTATTCACGCTCACGTCCTGGTGAGTTAGCTAACTTTGATGAAGCATTAGAAACTTTAGTCGGTGGATACCAACATAAAGATTCAATTCTCAAAGGCAATCAATCATCAGGTGGTGGTTTTGGTGGTCAAGGAAGTAAAGCTCATGGCCCGAAATCATTGAGCGAATGCAAAACACAAGCAGAAAAAGTGGCTTACTTAAAACAAGTAGGCGAACAACATTAATTTTAGGAGTTTTTACTCATGCCTTTTGACTTACAGGTATTTAATAAACAAACATATACAGCAATGACTGAAACTATTGCTCAAGACATTGATAAATTTAACGAAAGCTCACAAGGCTCTATTGTTCTTTTGAATAAGCCAACAAATGGTGACTTTGATATTGAAGCATCGTTTAAAAATATCAGTGGATTAGTGCGTCGTCGTAATGCTTATGGTGATGGCACAGTACAAGCCAAAAAGTTAGAGCAACTGTTAAATGTTGCGGTGAAAGTAGCAGCAGGTACACCGCCAATTGAATACGAAAAACAACAATACCTATGGGTGCAGCAAAACCCAGAGTTAGCTGCACTCATGATTGGTGAACAATTAGCAAAAGCTAAACTAGGCGATATGCTAAATGCTGGTTTATCAGGTGCAGCATCTGCTATTGGTGGCAATACAAATGCTGTGGAGGGTGATGGTACATCTGATCCAAGCTTCCGACTGTTAAATAAAGGTGCTTCACGCATGGGAGACCGTTCAGGTGCTTTACGCTCTTGGATTCTCCACTCAACGACAATGCATAATTTATTTGATAACGCATTAACTAATACTGAGAAATTGTTCTCTTACGATGGTATCAATGTTGTACGTGATCCATTTGGCCGTGTATTCGTTGTGACAGATTCTCCAGCATTATCAACCACTGCAAATGCAAACACCTATTACAACACTTTAGGTCTTGTTGAAGGTGCGTTGGTTATTAGTGATAACCAAGACTTCAATGCTGAACTTGTACCAACAACAGGTGGTGAGAACCTCAAATACACCTATCAAGCTGAATGGTCTTATAACGTCGGTGTGAAAGGTTATGCTTGGGATCAAGCTAATGGCGGTAAGTCACCAAGTGACGCAGCGATTGCCACACCAACTAACTGGGATTTAACTGCTTCAAGTATTAAAGATACTGCAGGCGTATTAGTTAAATCTAAATAACCACTATGACGACAAGGCCCCTGAATTGGGGCTTTTTTGTTGGGAGTAACATATGAAAAAGTTATATTTCACAGATGATTTTTCACATGAAAATGTCAAAAAGTTACAAGATGACGGATGGTTACTGCGTAAAGCTTCAGCTTGTCATGCTTCAGACATCGTGGAAGCATGTGATAAAGTGGGTGGTGATGTGCCAAGCCAATATCAAAAAATCACAAATGATGGCTTTATCTCACTCGAACAGTTTGATTTAGTGGTCTTAGATTTAGAAAACACCAAAGATCAATTAGCAACAGTCCAACGTGAATATATTGCTTTTCAAAACAACATTGATGCAATGTTATCTCGCATTGAAGAACTAAAAAATGTGGATTACAGCACGTTAAAGTTGAATGAACTCAAAGATGTACTTAGCCTAAAAGGCATTGAATTTAAATCAGGTGCAACCAAAGATGAACTACTTGCGTTGTTGCAGGGGTAATACTTATGAGCTTTATTTCTATTGATGATGCAAATAGTCTATTAGGGTCAAGCTTTGCACCTGACAGTGATAAAGCTCGTTTAGTTCTGCTTGCCAATACATGGATGAAAAATCAAATTGGTTTTGTGCCTAAAGTAATTTCAGACAATCTTAAAGCAGCATCGTGTGAAATCATCAAAGGCATATTGTCTGGCGACTTGTATTCAGGTCAGGCCGAAAAAGTTTTAAGTAAAACAGTATCTGCACAAACAGGAACCAGCGTTGCCAAAACCTTTGCTGAAAATAGTCGTAAAGTTTCTAAGTTTGAACAAATTGCATTGGCATTGATTGATGCAGAGCAGATCAGAAAGCCGATGTTTACTATTTCAATGACAAGGAATTGATATGCGTGATGATATTCAGTCAGAACTTGCAGAAGCATTTAATGATGATTTAGCTGATGCTGTGCATTCATTTACTTGTGAACGTGTGCAAGGTGGTGAATATAATCCGATTACAGAAACTGTAATGAATGGAAGCACTATTAATTATTCAGGTCGTGGAGTGCTGTTTGGTTCATACCAGAAAGACTTGGTTAAACCTGATAATTATCAATCTGATGATGCAAAAGCGACACTTTTACAAAATGAAGTGACTGCAACACCTGAAATTAATGATATTTGGGTAAAAGCCACTTCACCTACAACATCTGATAGCACAAAAATTACAGCAGATAATGTAACTATAAAGTTGTGGGGCGAGAATAATCGTTTAAGAGTGATAAGTATAGGTAAAGATCCAACGGATAGCATTTGGGTAATTCAGTTAAGGAAGACTTAATACTGTATATTTATACCTATACTTATATCGTTAAATTTGGGGTTCAAGGCATGAGTAAGGTTGATAGAATACAGAACAATTTAGAGTTTTCCGATCCAAGTGAAAAGGATAAGTTTAGTCTCTTTTGCGGTATATTGAGGAATAATCACTTTGAAAAAATAGTTGGAGAAAGGTTTACACTCTGCTTTATTGTTAAGCTTTTCCATGCGTTTAGGTTGGGTGAAAATATAAATGAAATTGTTGGAGAGATAGGGTTTTTAGAGAGTAGTAATAACTTAGGTAGCTCAACAAAACCCCCTTCGCAGTTTAAAAAGAACCCTCTACAAGGATTGTGGCATAAGCATTATGAGCCATCGAATATTGGATCTATGGCTTTGAATATACAAAATCAAATATCAAAAAATAAAGATTTCGATGCAGAGATTTTTGAAATCATTAATAATGAAGCGCTTTCAGTTAATGACAAAATTCAAAAAATGGCTTATTTCTCTGCTACACAACAGTATTTGGATAGAAAAAACACACATTCTATTACTGGAGAGTGGATTATTTATCATAAACATAATAATGAGAACTATTATTTAGATATAGCAAAACACTCCGATGGAGATGAGGTATTAGCTAGTTATATTAAGCACGCTGTACAGGAATTCCCTAGTTTTAAAAATGATCTTCCAATTTTTCAGGAGTAACGATGGGCTGGACAGTAAATCCAAGTGACTTTTCAAAGATGGTTGAATCTGATCTCACTGAAAGACAACGAGCTATTGCATTGACTGCTTTGACAGGTGTGATTTACCAGTCACCTGTAGATAAGGGCGTATTTCGTGGCTCTCACAACTTGAGTATTGGACAACCTGATTATAACTACAACCCAAACAATGCCGATAAGACCGGACAAGCCACCATCTCGAAAGGTATATCTAAACTTAACGGTCTTGTGCCATTTACCACGGTATATATTCAAACCAATGCACCGCAAGCCATGAAGATCGAATATGGTGGATTCACTGAAAAACCCGAAACGCCAAAAACAATCAACGGTTATTCAAAGCAAGCACCAACAGGGCTATACGGTCTTACATTTCAGCTTGTAAAGGAGAAATTTAGATGATGACACTTACACAGGCTCATATTGCAATGATTAGGCGTGTGAGTCAGTTCACTGGCATAGATCAAAACCGTATTTTATACCCACAAAGCAAACAGCCATTTGTTGTACCAACAAACGGTTTATGGTGTTCGGTTGATATTTTTGTAGGTCAATCACTAATCAGTGGTATCGCAGATGGCCCACAAACACGCAGATTATCCATAATACAAATCACATGTTATGCACGACCAAACACAGGTTTGTTAGAGCTAAACAATTTGGCTGATTCGTGGCTAAATCATCTTGAGTATTACCAAACAGGACAGCTTGAGTGCCTAAATGGTGAAATCGCACAAAATGAAAATGCCGACTTTGTGATTCGCTACATTCGAGTGCCTTACCGAGTGAACTAAATAGAAATAAACACTCAGCGCAATTTTGCGCTCAGTCAACTGACCACCTTTGGGTGGTTTTTTTATACCTAACATTTGGAGAATGCCATGAGCTCAGGTGCTCGTATTCAACTTTACTATTGTGCCGAAGATGTACCGGGCACCACACCAAGCACACCAGTTTGGAAAACTGTACGTCGTGTGACAGATGGCCTAACTGAAAATGTAACGACAGCAACATCGGACAGTGTTGCAGATACACGATTCAAGCAAGGTGGTATGGCCACAGAATCAGAAATTACAGGCGAACTTGAAGTTGAGATGTCAGTTGGCTTGTTTGATGATTTCTGGTCAGCAGTTGCTATGAATGATTGGTCTGCTGATGTTTTAAATTTTGGTGGTAATGTGCGTAAAACTTTTACTTTTGTGAAAGTATTTGCAGATATTGGTCAAGTATTTATCTATCGTGGCGTACGCTTCAATCAAGCAACCCTTAGCATTCAAACCACAGGCAAACTGACCAATAAGTTTAGTTTGATGGGTACAGATTTTGAGCGTACTACAGTAAACCCTGTAACCAATCCTCAAGCTGTAGGTGATGCAGTCATTGTATCAACAACCAATGTGGGTGCATTAACAGTCAATGGTCAAAGCGTGGTTGGGACAGCGTGTTTACAATCTGCTGAATTGACCATTAACAATAACCTTGAAGCAATTCGCTGTATTGGTAATCAAAAACTATCTGCTCAAACATATCTTGAAAAGATGGTCGATATTACTTTGAATACATCGTATATGTTTTCTGCTCAATCTGCAGGTTATATCGACTACATCAAATCTCGTGCAACTATGCCGGTTAAGTTTGAAATTGCCGATCCAAAAGGCAATAAGTATGCCTTTGACTTCCCACAGCTTGAAGTTGCAGAAGCAAATCATCCTGATGGTGGTGGTAATGACACCATTACGATCTCAATCAATTACAACCACATCAAAGTGTCGCCAACGATTACACGCACACTTGCTAAAACAGGGGCTTAATAGATGTTGATTAAAATTGAGCAACCGCCTAAAGCTGAGTTTTCACAAACATGGGTGGATTATAAAGATGGTGTGCGTTTATTAATTGCAAGCTCAAATAAGCCTTCATTTAATCGCACATTAGAACTCAGCAACATGCAGGCTGAACAAGAGCTACAAGGCATGAAGCAAGTAACAGATGATACGGCAGAAGGCGCAAAGCTTGCTTTTAATCGTGCTATTTCACACTTGTTACTTGGTTGGACAGGGATTGATTCAGAGCCTAATAAGCCGTTTGAATACAGTGCTAAAAATGCTGAAATTCTATGTACTCAAACTCAAGAATCTTTAGAGATAGCAACATTTGTTGTCAATAAAGCATTTGATCTTGAAAAAGATCGTCAAGCGAGTTTGGCAGAAGAAGTGGGAAAGTCCTCAAGTACTTCGAGTACAGAAAGTACGGCATAACGACTGAACACCAAAGAAAACAACGTGAGGCTTTGGGGCTTAAAGCGCCTGAGCCAATCAAACCAAGTTTTACCGCATCTTATATTTTAGGTGCGTTTAACATTATTTCTCGCTCACGTCGTTATATCGAAGCGATACCTCTTGATCTGTCACTGCAAGATATTCAGGCGTACTTTGAAGTATACGGCTGTGATATTGAAATGGTGGTATTTGTAGAGAGTATCTTTGCTTTAGATGATAAGTTTTTGAAAGATGAGAGGAGTAAGTAGCCCTCGATTGAGGGCTTTCTTATAAAAAGCCCTGTCTTAAAACAACTTTTCCTAAAATAGAGAAAAATTGATCTACTGATTCCTGAGCTGTAAGCCTTATTTCAGGAAATTCAACAGCATTATCCGAGACAATCCTTACCCCGCCTAAAGGTAGGTTATATAGACGCTTGATCATTAGTAAGCCACCGTGACTTATTAGATATATCGAGCCATCACTAATTGTGGTTTTTGATTCATCTATAAGGAGTTTATCATTGTCAATAATTGTTGGTGACATAGAGTAGCCAGAAGAAACGTATGCAAAAAGTGTGTTTAAGTGAATATTATTTTCTCTTAAGCAATCTATTGTAGTTGTAAAAAACTTATCATCAATATTTGTATGTCTATATCCTATCTGAATAAAAGGAATGTGATTTTCAGTAGATTGCAACAAATTAGATAAATCCGTTTTCAAAGCAACGGATAGGCGCTGAATAGTCTCAGCTCTAGGCTTTGATACTCCGCTCTCATATTTAGATATCAAGGCACGAGTTATCCCTGTCATTTCAGATAATTCTTTCTGACTGACTCCAATATTTAGACGTGCTTCTCTAAGTGCAACATGTAGGGGTTTTGAATAATTCATAATAAATTACTTGAAATTATCTAATAATATGGTTTAGTATTAAGTTATTCCAAAATAAGTTGGAGTAATTTAGCTAAATTTGAGTATAGATTATGCAAGAGAATAATGTAAAGACAACATCTATTCGCATGCCAAAAGACCTCGTCGATTGGTTGAATGAAAGAGCAAAAGAAAACTATCGCAATTTCTCATTTGAAGTAATCAAAATTCTTGAAGAAAAACGAAAAGAGAGTGCGAAAGCATGAAATTAACAGACAACAAAAAAGCTCCTGACTTTGGACGGTACGGAGCTTTGATGAAGTCGCAATCTGTAAGGAAAAACAACATGTCTAATTTAACACAAAACCGAGTCAGCACAAATACTCAACCTTTAGCAATTGGCGACTTTTCAATTCGTCAAGATGAAGATGGACGTTATTGTTTACATGATTTGCATAAGGCAAGTGGCGGTGCTGAAAAACATCAACCTGCATTCTTTGTTCGCAACAAGCAAACAAAAGATTTGGTAGCTGAGATTGAATCAGAAAACCACTCTGCAAATTTGCAGAGTGCAATTAAATCAATCAATGGTGGTAAAAATCGAGGTACATACGTTGTTAAAGAAATTGTTTATGCTTACGCAATGTGGATTTCTGCAAAGTTTCATTTAACTGTAATTCGTGCTTATGATGCTATGGTTATGCAGTGGCAAATGAACGATAGAAAAAGTATTTCACCTGAACAACAAGCTCTATTACATGAAATTGTAGACAGACGCTCTAAAGGCGAAAGAAAGATTTATGCTGAAATGTGGTCACGTCATAACCGCCATTTTAAAATTCCACGTTACTCTGAATTATTGGCTATTCACTTTGAAGATGCCGTGAAATATTTAGAAGAAATGGTAATTAAAAGTAAAGTGGAACAAGCCCCGAAATTTGAAGAAAATGAAATGTACGAAAAGATCAGAAGCTTAATTGAAGCGATTCTGAGTCAAAATGGCATGATGAATGATCTATGGAAAGCTTTAGAGTTAATGTGTCCACGTGATATGAGAGATTATGCTAGATATATCATTCGATCTAACGAATTAGCAAGGGAAGTCAGCATTGACCTTAATTATCAAACAAAACAAGGGTTGCCTTTGATTGATGGATATTGCCGAACCATTAATTTTTCAACAGGTATAAGAATGGGCGTGAATCCTAAATGGTTTAATGCACAGTCTTGGTAATTTAAAATTATCTTAACAGCCACCCTTTATGGGTGGTTTTTTATTGCCCAATAAATTATATTTGCTTTAATAATTAGGAGTGAATATGAAAAAAATAATTTTAGGGTGTTTAATTTCTCTTACGGTTAGTAGTGCTTTCGCTGGAACAAAAGTAGACGAGGAACGTATTGATAAATTTTGTAGTGGCATGGCAGACTTTGCCCGTACAATTATGGAATCGCGTCAAACAGATGGGAGTATTTCTAATGATATTCACTTTATTAATGACTTTCCCAATATTAGAGATTCGTTAAAAGATTACTATAGAAATATCGTCTATAGTGCATATGCTGAGCCGAGATGGGAAACAGAGGAAGCGAAGAAAAATGCTGTTAATGAGTTTGCAAATCAGAAGTACTTAAGATGCGTTAAAGTCATGAAAGATGACTAAACTATATTACATGATTAATAAAACCCACCAAACGGTGGGTTTTTTATTGCCTAAAATTTGGAGATACAACTCATGGCAGAAGCTAAAAGCCGTTTGGTTATTGAAATTAGTGGTGAAAATGCCCAAAAAAATGCGGAAGCTTTAGCTGCTGCTTTAAATCAAACAACTAGAAGTGGTAATGATGCAAGTAAGTCAGTTAAAAGCTTTGGTGATAATGCGAATAAATCAACTCAAAATGTTGATGTACTTGCAACTTCAGCTAAAAAACTTGCTGTCATCATGGGTGGGTATCTTTCAATTTCAGAGGCAATTAATAAGTCTGATGCTTACACCAATCTTCAAAATAGATTAAAGCTTGTCACTAAATCCCAAATTGAACTTAGTCAAGCTATGAGCGATACTTTTAAAATTGCTCAAAGTACACGCCAATCATGGGAAAGTGCAGCACAGGTTTATCAAGGCTTTGCCAACAATGCTAAAACACTTGGTTTAAACATGCAACAAACTGCAAGGCTTACTGAGACTGTATCAAAAGCAGTGGCCATTTCAGGTGCAACAACAGCATCAGCAGAAGCAGCCTTAATTCAATTTAACCAAGCATTATCTGCAGGTGCTTTACGTGGTGAAGAATTAAATTCTGTGATGGAACAAACGCCAGCACTCGCCAAAGCAATTGCACAGGGGATGGGGATTACAGTTGGCCAATTAAAAACTGTAGCAGCAACAGGATCTATTACTTCCGAAGCTCTTGTTAAGGCACTAGATAAAGCCAAAGGTTCAGTCGATACCTTATTTTCTAAAACAGATCCAACCATTGGACAGTCATTTACTATCTTGAATAATGAAGTGACAAAGTTTGTGGGTGAAGCAGGCAAAGCGAATGGAAGCGCCAAAGCTTTAGCCGATGGTATTCAATTGATTGCAAATAATTTTAGTACATTTGCTTCACTTGGTATCGCCACTTTAATGGGCTTAATCACCACCCAAATTGTAAAGCAAACTATCTCAATGGCAGGAAGTATTGTTGCTTGGAATACTGAAACACGAGCTGTACTTGCTAACAATGCAGCTAAGATGACAAGTTTGGCAGTTGGTCGTTCTTTACTTGGCATCATTGGTGGACCTGTTGGTTTGGGTGTAACAGTAGCAGCTACTGCTGCAGCTTATTTACTTATGCGTGATAGCACAGATCGATCAACACAAGCATTAATTGAAAACTCAAAATATGCACGACAAAGCACAGAAGATTTGTTAAAACTTCAAGGAGCACAAAAAAGAGGTGCAATTGAGGATCTTTCAGCAACATATGCTGATTTAGCTAAGAAAATGAAAGAGCTGTCTAGTCAATATAATGCTCAGGTCATTGATATACAAAACAGTAATAAAGCAAATTGGCAAGTTGTAGATATCTCAAATAAAGTGCGTCAAGGTGTTATAAGCAAGGCTGAGGCATTTAAGCAGTTAAATAAAATTCAGACAGTAACACCTGAGCAAATCAGTCGCTTAGGTGAGTTATATGATAGTTATGTTGATACAAGTAAGGCGTTGCTCGATGTAAAAGGAAAGCTTGATAGTGTTGGCTCTGGTATGGATAAAACATCAGAATCTACACAAAAAGCAGCTGCAAGCCAAGAGATGTATAATCAAAAGATTCGGGATATGCAAAAGCTAACAGATACTCAGAATCTCAAAACACAATATCAGTTAAATACTGAAAGGTTAAATGGTGGTACTGAGCGTGGTGCTCGTTATGTAGAGTTTATTGTGAAGTGGCGTGAAGACAATAAAATCCCATTTACTCAAATACTCACGAAAGAGCAGAAAAGCATTTCTGATAATCAGTTCAATCTTCAAGAAGATTTGAAAAATCAACAAGAAGACAATAGTAAGGCGATTAAGGAGCAGACAAAAGAAAAAGAGCGTCAATTAGCTCTTGATCTTAGTGCAAATGAGCAACTTGCTAGAGGCTATCAAATATATCAAGCATTTTTAAAAGCTGGTCTAGGAAAAAACCAAGCACTCGCAATGGCTGCTCAAGTTGGTCGTGAGAATGACTTTAATGATAAATATTTATTTGGTTCTCATATTGATGCAAACAATAAAAAAACAAATGTTGGCATGTTCTCATATCAAGGAGATAGAGCAACTGATCTTATACGTGAGTTACGTTCAAAAGACCTGTTGAATGATGATGGTACGATTAAAAACAATCAGAGTGCTATTGATGCACAAGCGAAATTTGCAGTTCGTGAAATTACAACGAACAAATCATACCAGAGAACTAAAAATGCTCTAACTAATGATTCATTGAGTCAATCTGAATTATCTAAGGTTATTGGCACCAATTATGTTAGATGGGATTATAGCGGTAATAAAATTGGTGTTAGTAAAGCAGAGAGTGCAAAAGCAAAGGAGCAAAACTATAGAAATCAGTTAGCAAATATAGTTAATACAAATGGTGATTCAAGTGACCTTGATATTAGTAAACTCGGTGCAGATGAAGATAAGCTCTATCAAATTAAACTCCAGCTTGCTGAAAAGTTTTATACTAAGGATCAAAAGCTACAACAAGATCATGAAAAAGAACTTCGTGATATCCGCTTAACCTACACAGGTTCTGAACAAGCTGAAAAGCTGAAACAATCAGAAGATCAGTTCCAAGCTCAAACACAACTTTCAAAACTTCAATTTGATCAACAAGTCAATGGTTGGGCTTGGGTTGGTGAGCAAAGAATAGCTAAAGATGCTGAGGTTAAAAAAGCGATTATTGATGCATCTACAGACCTTAGTGAACAGCAAAAAACTATTGCTAAACGTGGTATTGATGAGCAGGCATCATATGAGATTGATACCTTTAGGAAAACTCAAGCATTAAAAGTGCAAGAGCTTCAGACAGCAATAAATGATCAACTCGGTAAGGCTCAAGCAGGTTCTATAGAAGCACAAGCACAAGTTAGAGGTGCAATGACACCACAATCACTAGCTATGTGGAACATGCAAAATCAATATAGTAGTGAATTGAGTGCAGCTTCTGATGATCACAATAGCAGTACCCGTAAAATTAACAGCCAGGATAAAAACGGTAAGTATGAAATAGCAGATGCAAACGAAAGATATAAGTTGTTACTTGAGGCTGATGAAGCATATTCAGCACAAAAACTTGCAATCACACAAAAATATGCTAACCAAGAAGATAGCTTAAGGATTGCTCAAACCCAAAGTCAACTACAATTATATAGTCAACTTACAAGCCAAGCATCGGAAGTGTGGGGCTCTATGACTGATATGGTTAAGCAGGCAAGAGGAGAAAACTCCAAAGAATACAAGGCAATGTTCTTAGCACAAAAGGCAATGGCTATTGGTCAGCAAATTATTAATACTGAGTTGGCAGCAGGTGCAACAACAGCCCAAACAGGTATTTTTGGTTTGCCAGCAGCAACTTTGATCCGTGCTATGGGTTATGCATCAGTAGGCCTTATCGCTGCCCAAACTATCGCAGGATTTTCAGATGGTGGTTACACAGGTGATGGTGGTGTATTTGAACCTGCAGGTGTTGTGCACAAAGGTGAAGTTGTATTCTCACAAGCCGATGTTGCACGGCTTGGTGGTGTTTCAACAGTCGAAGGCATTCGGAAGGGTATTAAAGGCTATTCTGATGGCGGTGTAGTTGGTGGATCTGCAAGTATTGCAAGCCAGTTGAGTAGTAATGGTCAACCACAAGGCAATGTGAATATTGAAGTGAATGTAACAGACTCAGGTGTAACAACATCTGGTGCTAGTACAGACAACCAAAAACAACTAGGTCAAATGATTGGTAATACGGTAAGAACGATCATTCAACAAGAACAACGTCAAGGAGGGCTACTGAGTAAGTAGCCTTTTTTATTATCTGGAGAATATTATGAAAGCAATTCAATTCAAGAACGCAGTTGGAGTAGTTGGTAATGATGATGAAGTGTTAAGTCTACTTGGTGGCCAGATCAGCTATGTTGGAACCTGTAAACCACAACAGATAACCATCTCTTATAGACGTAATGACTTCAATGCAGAAATCCACTTTGGCGACTGGATTATTGAGAAAGATAACAAAGAGATAGTTATTCTCAGTCATGATGAATTTTTAGCATTGCATTCAATTAATTTGGAAACGCCAAATTTAAATCAAATTATTCATGATGCGATACAAAAAGTAATACGTGATGAAAAACGTCAAGGGGGCTTATTATCCTAATGAGCAACAGACAATTCACATTCAAATCTGACTTAGATGGCAACTCAAATACTCAAAGTTTTAACGTGGTGTCTAACGTACTTGGTGATGGGTATGAGCAACATACATCTATTGGCATCAACAACCGAAAAGGACAGTGGAACTATCAACGAACTGCGTTAAAAGATGAAATCTTAGCGATTAAAGCATTCTTTGATGACCATAAAGGGGCAGATTCTTTTTTATGGGAATCGCCACTTGATGGCACAGTTCGAGTGAAAACAGATACAAGCTATACGCCTACATGCTTAGGCGGTGCAGTGTGGCGAATCTCAACTACATTTAAACAGCAGTTTTAGTTTTACAACCAAATCAATCCATGCACCGAAAGGTGCTTTTTTTATGCCT